>NZ_JBVIEE010000036.1:0-43399 GCF_055572015.1 Streptomyces sp. NPDC030840
GTGATGTCGAACTCCTTCGCGGACCAGACCCTGGCCCAGATCGAGCTGTTCACCAAGCAGTCCGAGTACCCGACCGGCGTGTACACGCTGCCCAAACACCTCGACGAGAAGGTCGCCCGCCTCCACCTCGACGCACTCGGCGTGAAACTCACGACGCTGCGCCCGGAGCAGGCCGCGTACATCGGAGTCGAGGTCGAGGGCCCGTACAAGCCCGACCACTACCGCTACTGACACCCGCCCTGCCACGATCCGTCATCAGCGCCCCCACCCTCCGGAGACCCGATGAATCACCGTCAGGCCGACACCACACGGCCGCACCCCCTCACCCACCCGTTACCGACACCGGCCGAACGGCCCGGGTACGGCCCCGGCCCCGCCCTGCTCCTCGTCTCCACCGTCCTCATGGGCCTGATGGCGGGGTTGTTCTTCGCCTTCGACATCTCGGTGATGCCCGGGCTCGCCGACGGCGACGACCGCACCTATGTCGCGGCCATGCAGAACTTCAACGCGGAGATCGACGGCAACGGCCTGTTCGGCAGCGTCTTCCTCCTGGCCCTGCTGATACCCGCTGCCGCCGCGGTCCTGGAGTTCCGCAGGGGGCGCAGGAGCACCGCCCTGTGGGCGGGAGCCGCAGCGCTCGCCTACCTGGTGGTCCTGGTGATCACCATGGCGGTCAACATCCCGCTCAACAACGAACTGGCGGACCTCGGCGACCCGTCCCGGGTGAAGGACTTCTCGGTGGTGGACAGCTTCCGCACCACCTGGGTCACCACCAACATCCTGCGCACCGTCCTGTGCACCGCCGCACTGGCGGCCCTCGCCAGGGCCCTGCTCCTGTGCGGACGTGCCACAGCCGGCCGACGGTAGGTGTCACGGATAAGAGGCCTCCTCCGCGGCGCGTCGCGGAGGAGGCCGTGCGGCGGCCGGGGTCCCGCTCTCCCCGGCGGCGGGGCCGATCGGGTGGGCGCGGCGGGGGCGGGAGACCGCCACCCCGCCCCGCCCCGTCTCACCCGACGGACGACGTTTCGCCCAGGTTTCCAGAAACGGCTACGCTCCCGTCGTGGCTGAGATCCAGATTCCCGCTGACATCAGGCCCGCCGACGGACGATTCGGCGCCGGCCCCTCCAAGGTGCGGACGGAGGCGCTGGACGCGCTGGCCGCCACCGGCACATCCCTCCTCGGCACCTCCCACCGCCAGGCTCCCGTGAAGAACCTGGTCGGCAAGGTGCGCGAGGGCATCAGTGAGCTGTTCCAGGTTCCCGACGGCTACGAGGTCATCCTCGGCAACGGCGGATCGACCGCTTTCTGGGACATCGCGACCCACGGTCTGATCGAGAACAAGTCGCAGCACCTCTCGTTCGGCGAGTTCTCCTCCAAGTTCGCCAAGGCCGCGAAGCTCGCCCCCTGGCTGGCCGAGCCGACCGTCATCGCCGGCGACCCCGGCACGCACCCGGAGCCCGTGGCCGAGGCCGGCGTGGACGTCTACGCGTTCACCCACAACGAGACCTCCACCGGTGTGGCCATGCCCATCAAGCGGGTGGAGGGTGCCGACGAGGGCGCCCTCGTCCTCGTGGACGCCACCTCCGGCGCCGGCGGCCTCCCCGTCGACATCAGCGAGACCGACGTCTACTACTTCGCCCCGCAGAAGTCCTTCGCCTCCGACGGCGGCCTCTGGATCGGCGTCTTCTCCCCGGCCGCCATCGAGCGCGCCGAGCGCGTCCACGCGAGCGGACGGCACGTCCCCGAGTTCTTCTCGCTGCCGACCGCGATCGACAACTCGCGCAAGAACCAGACGTACAACACGCCGGCCCTCGCCACCCTCTTCCTGCTCGACCAGCAGCTGGAGTGGCTCAACGGGCAGGGCGGCCTGGCCTGGTCCACGGCCCGCACGAAGGACTCCTCGACCCGCCTGTACTCCTGGGCCGAGGACATCAAGTACGCGAACCCGTTCGTCGCCGACCCGGCCAAGCGCTCCCAGGTCATCGGCACGATCGACTTCACCGACGAGGTCGACGCCGCCGCCGTCGCCAAGGTGCTCCGCGCCAACGGCATCGTCGACACCGAGCCCTACCGCAAGCTCGGCCGCAACCAGCTCCGCGTCGCCATGTTCCCGGCCATCGACCCGGCGGACGTCGAGGCGCTGACGAAGTGCGTCGACTACGTCATCGAGAAGCTGTAGGAGTCGTCCGTACGGAGAAGGGCGCCCGGTGAGTCACCGGGCGCCCTTCTCGTGTCGTACGACTCTCATGTCGTACGACGAAGACGGCTCACTCAGCCGCCGAACCCGAGAACCCCCTGCAGCGTGTTCCCGACCACCGTCGTGGCCGCCTGCGCGGGGCCCTGCGGCTTCGGGTCGGGCAGCTTCTGGCAGACGGCGTCGGCCGTGCCGCTGCCCCGCGGCACCTTGCCGCTGGTGAGGTAGGCCGCCAGGTAGTCGTCGAGGCAGTCGTTGCCGCTCAGCGTGATGCCGTGGTTCCCGCCGCCCTGCTCCACGACCAGGCTGGAGTTCTTGAGCAGCCGGTGGACGGTGACGCCGCCCTGGTAGGGGGTGGCGGCGTCGTTCGTCGCCTGGAACAGCAGCACCGGCGGCAGCTTGGCGTTGGCGACGTTCACCGGCTTCAGCGACTTCGTCGGCCAGAACGCGCACGGCGCATTGTACCAGGCGTTGTTCCATGTCATGAACGGCGCCTTCTCGTACACTGCCCAGTTGTCCTTGCGCCACTGGTTCCAGTCGCGCGGCCAGGACGCGTCACGGCACTGCACCGAGGTGTAGATGCTGTAGCCGTTGTCGCCGGAGGCGTCGATGGCGGCGAAGTTCTCGTACGCCTTGACCAGCGGGCCGTCGTTCTTGTCGTTCACGTACGCCGCGAACGCCTGGGCGGGGGAGGGCCAGTACCCGTTGTAGTAGCCGCCGGGTATGAAGGTGTCCTCCAGCTCGGAGGCGCCCACCTTGCCGCCCGCGGGCTTCTTGGCGACGGCCGCCCGCATGGCGTACCACTTGGCCTCGATCTTCGCCGGGTCGGTGCCGAGCCTGTAGGTGGAGTCGTACTTGGCGATCCACGCCATGAGCGCCTTGTGACGGTCGTCGAAGGCGTAGTCCTGGGCGATGTTGTCCTCGTACCACACGCCGGTCGGGTCGACGATCGAGTCCAGCACCAGGCGCCGCACCCGCTCGGGGTACAGCTTGGCGTAGACGGCGCCGAGGTAGGTGCCGTACGAGTAGCCGAAGTAGTTGATCTTCTTCGCGCCGAGGGCCCTGCGGATCGAGTCCATGTCCTTCACGGCGCTGACCGTGTTGATGTACGGCAGGACGTCCTTGTACTTCGTGCCGCAGGCCTTGGCAAAGGACTTGGCGCGCGCGAGGTTGGCCTCCTCGATCGCGGGCGTGCTGGGCACGGAGTCCGGGCGCACCGGGTTGAAGTAGCCGGGCTTGCAGTCCAGGGCGGGCTTGCTCCGGCCCACTCCGCGGGGGTCGAAGCCGATGACGTCGTACTGGGCGGCGACCTCCTTGGGCAGCGAGGACGCGACGTACCCGGCCAGCGTCAGGCCACTGCCGCCGGGGCCGCCCGGGTTGACCAGCAGCGGCCCCTGGTACTTGTCGGCGGTGTGCGGCACGCGGGACAGCGCCAGCGTGATCTGCTTCCCGCGCGGCTTGGCGTAGTCGAGCGGCACCTTCACCGACGCGCACTGGAGCGTCGGGTAGTCGCCGGTGGCGCACGTCTTCCAAGTGACCTTCGCGGCCGCGGCCTGGGCGGTGTTCGCGGCGCCCACGGCGTTCGACGCGCTGGCGTTGGCGGGAACGGCTGTGAGCGTCCCCGCCAGTACGACGGTCGCGCCGCACAGCACAACTGCGCTTCTTCTCATGGAGTTCTCTCAGAACGGTGAGGGGGGTTCAGGCCCGCGGGGTCCACGGCCCATGCCGCATCGTTCCGGAAGAGCGCCCCACGCAAGAACATTTTCGACCAAGATTTGACCTGATCGAGTCATAGGCCATTCACAGCCACCTTGGGGGACGGGGCAGTTGGGACCTGGAAGGACCACCCGGGGGCGTCCGCTCAGCCCAACCCGCCCCTCACCTCACCTCACCTCACCTCACCTCACCGGCTGAGCCTCTGGAACCTCCGTACCGCCAGCGGCAGGAAGAGCGCCGTCAGGACCAGCGGCCACACGCCCGCCATGAGCAGCGCGTGCTGCTCCACCCACGAGTCACCGCCGCCCACCGGCGTACCGAACAGGTCGCGGGTGGCCGCGGCCGTGGAGGAGATCGGGTTCCACGCGGCCGCGAAACCCAGCCAGTCGGGCATGAGTTGGGGCGCGACGAAGCTGCTGGAGATCATCGTCAGCGGAAACGCCACCGCGAACAGGCCGCCCGCCGCCTCCGGATTGGGCACGAGCAGGCCCAGCCACACCCCCACCCAGATCAGCGCGAAGCGGAGCCACAGCAGCAGGCCGAAGGCGGCCAGGAAGCCCCAGCCTCCGTGGGGACGCCAGCCCATGGCGAACGCGGTGGCCATCATGATGCCCAACTCCGTGCAGGCGACGACGAGTTCGTTGACACCGCGCCCGGCCACCACGGCGGAGGAGGCCATGGGCATGGAACGGAAACGGTCGATGACGCCCTTGGTGTTGTCGTAGACGACGGTCGTGGCCGTGTTCACGAAGCCGAACGCCATCGTCATCACGAACATCCCCGGCATCAGGAAGTCCTGGTAGTCCCCGCCTCCTGGCACCTTCATCGCGCTGCCGAAGACATACCCGTAGAGCAGCACGGAGAGAATCGGGAAGCCCAGCTGCCAGGCGATGTTGACCGGTTGGCGCACGTAGTGGGTGAGGTCGCGGCGGACGATGTTCCAGCAGTCGGCGAGCAGCCAGTACAGGCGCCCGTGGCCGCCCGCTCCGGTCAGGTCGACGGTGCTCACACGCTCGGCGGTGCTCACGCGGCCTCCCTCGCCGTACGGTGTCCGGTCAGGCGGAGGAACACGTCGTCCAGGCTCGGCCTGCGCAGTCCGATGTCCTCCACCGCCACGTTCTCGTCCTGGAGCGTCCGCGCGACCTCCGTGAGGGCGGCCACCCGGTCGGCCACGGGCGCGTGCACCCGCAACTCGCCTGCCTCCGTCTGCGGTTCGCCGTCCGCCACGCGGGCGACCACCTTCACCACCCGCGGGATCTCGGCACGCTCGGCCACCACCACCTCGATGCGGTCGCCGCCGACCCGGTTCTTCAGTCCGTCCGGGGTGTCGTCCGCGATGGCCCGCCCCTGGTCGATGACGGTGATGCGGGAGGCCAGTTTGTCGGCCTCCTCCAGGTACTGCGTGGTGAGCAGGACGGTCGTGCCGCTCGCCACCAACGCCCGTACGGAATCCCAGACCTCACCCCGGCTCCGGGGGTCGAGTCCGGTCGTCGGCTCGTCGAGGAACAGCACGGCCGGAGCGAGGATCATGGAGGCGGCCAGGTCCAGCCGACGCCGCATGCCGCCGCTGTAGTCGCCGACCCCCTTGTCGGCGGCGTCGGTCAGGTCGAACCGCTCCAGCAGCTCGGCGGCCCGGAGCTTCGCCCGCTTCCCGCCCAGGTGGAACAGCCGGCCGAACATCTCCAGGTTCTGGCGTCCCGTCAGCACCTCGTCCACCGCCGCGTACTGGCCGGTGAGCCCGATGCGTGCCCGGACCTCGTGCGGCTGCCCGGCCACGTCGAGCCCGTCGACCGTCGCCCGCCCTCCGTCGAGGCGGACGAGCGTGGACAGGATGCGGACTGCGGTGGTCTTGCCCGCGCCGTTCGGCCCGAGCAGTCCGTGCACGGTGCCCTCGCGGACCGCGAGGTCGAACCCGTCGAGGGCGCGTTTCTCCCCGTACCTCTTCTCCAACCCCTCGGCCTGTACGGCATATCCGGTCACGCGAGAGCCCCCTCACCTGAAACTGAGTACGATGTACCCGTAAGAGAGTACGCCGTACCCAGTTTCTGTCCAATGAGTTTCCGGGGCCCGGCAAAGCCCATGTCAGAGGGGATACGCTGATGTTCATGGCACGGACGGGTACCGGCGGCAGCGGCAACATCAAGATCAGCCTGAAGCTGCTCTGGGGCGGTGGCGAGCGCCCCAGCCGGGGGCCCAGACCGGGGCTGACCCTGGACCGGGTCGTGGCCGCGGCCGTCGAGCTCGCCGACGCCGAGGGGCTGGAGGCGGTGTCGATGCGCCGCCTGTCCACCGCGCTGGACGTCGGCACGATGTCGCTGTACCGGTACGTGCCGGGCAAGGCCGAGCTGCTCGACCTGATGCTCGACCGGGTGCAGCGCGAGGCCCTGGAGGCCGACGAGGAGGGCCTGACGGCGGAGTCCGGCTGGCGGACGGCCGTCGAGTCCCTGGCCCGCGGTTACCTCGAGCACTACCGGCGCCACCCGTGGCTGTTGCGGGTCAACCAGGCCCGTACGGTCATGGGCCCGAGCTCCCTGCGCTCCCTGGAGGTCGCCCTGGTCCCCCTCCAGGACATGGGGCTCAGTGACCCCGAGCTGATCTCGGTGATCATCTCGGTGCAGTCCTTCGCCGGCGGCATCGCGCGTATGGAGATCGACGCCGACGACGCCGCGAAGGAAACGGGCCTGAGCGACGAGGAGTTCTGGGAGCAGCAGCGGCCGTTCCTGGAACAGGCCATGGAGAGCGGGCAGTTCCCGATGATGGCCGCTCTGGCCGCGGAAACCTTCTCGGAGGACTTCGACCACTTCGCCTTCGGGCTGAGGCGGTTCCTGGACGGCTTGGAGGTCCTGGTGGCCGAGCGGACCGGGCGAACCGAGCAGACCTGAACAGGTTCCGGCCTACGACGGGCGCCGCCGCAGCCTCTTCAGCACCCACAGGACGACGACACCGGCGCCCACTGCCAGCACGGCGGCCTTCAGACCGGAGCTCATGCCCTCCTCGCCGCTCCCCTGCCCGTCCTCCGAACTCCCGCCCCCGGACGACGAGTCGGACCCGCCGCCCCCGCCGGGCGCCTCCCGCGCCACGACCGTGCTGCCCGCGCCCTCAGTGCCGTACAGGATCGTGGACCCGTCGGTCGTGTACGTCACCGACTCGCCCTGCCTCTGCAGGGGAACGCTCAGCTGCTGGATCCGCTTGATCCTCCCGCCGTTCCAGTCGTAGAGGATCCCGCCCAAGTACCCGCGTACGGCGAGCCGTTCACCGTCGGGCGAGAAGGCCGCGTCGGTGGCCCACAGGTCGACCGGTTCGACGGGCTTGAAGACGTTGCTCCCCGACGCGGAGAGCTTCGCGGGCCCCTCGTACAGATGCCCGCCGTCCTCCTGCTTGTCGATGATGTAGACGCGCCCGGTCTTGGGGTGGACGACCAGGGACTCGGCGTCGCGGGAACCGTCGGAGTACTTCACGACGTACTGGGTGGCCCGGACGGTCTGGTCCTTGAGCTCCTTGGGCTCGGGCAGCCGGTAGATCCACACGTAGGGCCACGTGACGCCGTCGTTGTCGCCGATGTCGCCGACCCAGATCTGGTTGCCGGGCCCGATGGAGACGGCCTCGACGTCACGCGGCGTGCCGACGCCGGTCAGGGTGATGGTGGCGACGGTCTCGCCGGTGTCGCTGTCCACGGCGTAGAGGTAGGCGCCCTTGTCCTGGTCGTTGTGGGTCCAGTAGATACCGGGGTGCTGCCGTGAGGCGGCCAGGCCGCTGGACTCGGTGATCCTCGGGTCCTTGATGGTGAACCCGCCGTCGTCGTCGGCGACGACCGGCGCGGCCGAGGCGGCGGCGAGGAGGGCCCCGGCGAGGCCGGCGAGGAAGGGGAGCGATCGACGACGCATGGCCCCAAGCCTGCCACGGCGCTCCGCTGGTTCCACGGTGACCACCGCCCGGGGTGCGTGTGCCGTGGTCGCGTCCCGCGCGGGGCACGACCCTCCGTGTCGAGGTTCACAGCACGGATTCGCCCCCGAGCCCTTACCACCCAGTAGCAATCATCCATGATGAGCCCATGCTCAGGCTCATGCCCGTCGGCGACTCCATGACCATCGGCAGCGCGGGCGAACACACGTGGCGTTACCGGCTGTGGCAGCACCTGTGCGCCACGTACGGCGGCCCCTTCAGGATCGTCGGCCCGCGGGAGACGCTGTACGACAAGGCGACGGACACCCCCACGTCGTACGCCTACGCGGACCCGGAGTTCCCCCGCGCCCACCTGGCGGGATGGGGCGAGGGCTGGCTCCACATGGCCCCGCTGATCACGGAGGCGGTACGAACCCACCGCGCGGACGTCCTGCTGGTCTCCCTGGGCCTGATCGACCTCGGCTTCTACACCGGCGCGGACCAGACGGCGGAGAACGTACGCCACTTCGTGGCCGCGGCGCGCCTGGGCAATCCGCGCGTCCGCACCGTCGTACTGCCGGTGATCCCCAACATCCGGGCGGAGTCGGACGCCCTCTTCGCCGCCGAGGTGGCCCGCTTCAACGAACTCCTCGCCAAGGCGGCCGCCGACCTGGACGAACCCCGCTCGCCGCTCCTCCTCGCCTCGCCCCCGCCGTCGTACGACATCCACCGCGACACCTACGACGGCACCCACCCGAACGCCGACGGCGAACACCGCATCGCGGCGGCCTTCGCGGACGCCATGTACCAGGCGTGGGACCTGGGCGAGCCGTACGACCAGAACCGCTGAGGCGGGAAGTTCCGTCCGTGTCCCGTCACCGTGCGTATCGTTGTACTGCGCGGCTGTGCTCGTCCATGGGGCAGCCGGGGAGGAGCGCCACGATGACCGTCCTTGAAGACAGGATCGCGATGGCCGAGAGCGACAACACGCGCCAGCTCGATGAGATGTTCGAGCGGCTCGAGAAGATGCCCGTCCCCGAGGGATACAAGGTCGAGATCGTCGGGGGGGCCGTCTACATGTCGCCGCAGCGGGACGTTCACTGGGAAACCATCCGCATGATCATTTGGGCGCTCGAAGATCGCTTCGGCAGGCGGGCGAAGATCCTCTCCGACGTCCGCATCGACTTTCCCGGGCGCCTGAACGGCCTCGCCCCCGACGTGGCCAAATTGCGCGAGGGCGCCGGGAAAGACCCCGAGGGCCGCTGGCGTCCCGAGGACGTGGAGTTCATCGCCGAGGTTGTCTCCAAAGACACCGCGAAGAACGACTACGGCCCCAAGAAGACCGCCTACGCCGTCGCCGAGGTCCCCGTCTACCTCATCGCCGATCCCTACCAGGGCAAGTGCCACCTCTACACCCAGCCCAAGAACGGCGAATACCTCACCGAACTGTCCGTCACCTTCGGGGTGGACCTCGACATGACCACAACCCTCCTCGGCCTCACCCTGAAGACCGACGAGTTCCCCCGCGACTGACCCGCCGCCCGGTGAGCGGCCGATCGCCCCACGTACCCTCCCCCTTGCCTTGAGCGAACTCCAAGGCGTTGGCTGAGACCTCATGAAGTACACGCAGCTCGGACGCACGGGTCTCAAGGTCAGCCGACTGGTCCTCGGCACGATGAACTTCGGTCCGCAGACGGACGAAGCGGACAGCCACGCGATCATGGACGCCGCGCTGGACGCCGGCATCAACTTCTTCGACACCGCCAACGTGTATGGCTGGGGCGAGAACAAGGGCCGTACGGAATCGATCATCGGCAACTGGTTCGCCAAGGGCGGTGAGCGGCGCGACAAGGTCGTGCTCGCCACCAAGGTCTACGGGAACATGGACCTGGACCCCGGCAACTCCTCGGTCTGGCCCAACCACGACAAACTGTCCGCGCTCAACATCCGGCGCGCGGTGGAGGCCAGCCTGAAGCGCCTCCGGACCGACTACATCGACCTGTACCAGTTCCACCACATCGACCGGAACACTCCCTTCGAGGAGATCTGGCAGGCCATCGACGTCCTCGTACAGCAGGGCAAGATCCTCTACGCGGGCTCCAGCAACTTCCCCGGGTACAAGATCGCCCAGGCCAACGAGATCGCCGCGCGACGAGGCGGCACCATCGGTCTCGTCAGCGAGCAGTGCCTCTACAACCTCGCCGAGCGCCGCGCCGAGATGGAGGTCATCCCGGCCGCGCAGGACTATGGTCTCGGGGTCATCCCGTGGTCGCCGCTGCACGGAGGGCTGCTGGGCGGTGTGATCAAGAAGGAGGCGCAGGGCGGGCGCAGGGCCTCCGGCCGGGCCGCCGACGCGCTGGGCGACCCCGCGGTGCGCACGCAGGTCCAGGCGTACGAGGACCTGCTGGAGAAGCACGGCATCGAGCCCGGCGAGGCGGCCCTCGCCTGGCTGCTGACCCGCCCCGGCGTCACCGGCCCGATCGTGGGCCCGCGCACCGCCGAGCAACTGGAGTCCGCGATCCGAGCGTCCGAGCTGGAGCTGTCCGAGGACGTGCTGACCTCCCTGGACGACATCTTCCCGGGTCCGGGACCGTCCCCGGAAGCGTTCGCCTGGTGAATCCCCTGACGGGGGCACCCCGTCGAGGGACGCGGGGGACGGCGCGTTGTTCGGGGGCGCGGGAAGGGCGCGTCTTTAAGGGGCGCGGGGAACTGCGCATCTTCAGGGGCGCGGGGAACTGCGCATCTTTAAGGGGCGCGGGGAACTGCGCATCTTCAGGGGCGCGGGGAACTGCGCATCTTTAAGGGGCGCGGGGAACTGCGCATCTTTAAGGGGCGCGGGGAACTGCGCGACAAGCCACACACAACCGGCAGCCGACAACCCACGCGCAGTCCCCCGCCTCACCCAACACCACACCCCGCCCCTACCTCCCCAACGCAGCACCCACCGCAACAACGACGAACATCAGCACCAGCACACCGGCCATGATCCGGTTACGAGTCTTCGGGTCCACGCAGTCGAGGTTAACCGGCCCCGCCGAGCGCCCAGCGCCCGACCGTCTCGTACCGCGGCTGCTCCCCCTCCTCCCCCGACCTCGGCAGATTGCTGCGCACCAGGGCCAGCTCGGACACCGTCCATGTACGGCTCGTGAAGGCGGCGAGACGCTCGACGTGCGACCGGACGTCGACCGTCCGCCGGCTGCGGGCCACCGTCAGGTGGGGCTTGTAGCGGCGGTGCTCCCCCATCGGCACCCCCACCTTGCGCGCGGCCGCCTCCGCACGGTCCGCCAGCAGCCGCAGGGCGTCCAGGTCCCCCTCCGCGCCCGCCCACAGGGCACGTCCGCGCCCGAACTGCCCGCCGCCGCGCACCGCGAGCGGGAACGGTTCGGTGCGCCGCGCCGCACGCCGCAGCCGCTCCGACAGTTCGGGGACGAGGCCCTCCTCGACCTCGCCGTAGAAGGCGAGCGTGAAGTGCCACCCCGGCCGCCCGGTCCAGCGCAGCCGCTCCTCCCCCGGCAGTCCCTTCAACGCGGTGACGGCGTACCCCAGTTCGTCGACCACGTCGGAGGGGGGCAGCACCGCCGCGAACAGTCTCATGGTGCTCATGGGGGCCACCCTTCCAGGGAACGGATCACCTCGCGAGCGTGCCCGGGCGGAGCGTCACGCCGCGCTGCTCACCGTCGCCAGCGGCTCCCGCTCCTTCCGCTCCTTCGGTACGAACCGCACCCGCGGGTGCCCGTGGTACCAGCCGACCGACAGGCGCAGCCCGCCCGCGCGGGCCAGGAACAGACCGACGATGACGGCCGCGGCGGCCGAGATGACGCCGCCGAGGGCGAAGCCGACCCGGGGGCCGTAGGTGTCCGTGATCCAGCCGACGATCGGCGCGCCCAGGGGCGTACCGCCCATGAAGACCATCATGAACAGGGCCATCACCCGCCCGCGCATGGCCGGGTCGGTGGCCATCTGAACGGAGGTGTTCGCCGTGACGTTGACCGTCAGGCCGGCGATCCCGATCGGGACCATGAGCAGGGCGAACAACCAGTACGACGGAGCCAGCGCGGCCACGATCTCCAGCGCGCCGAAGACCGCGGCGGCCGCGACCAGCAGGCTCAGCCGGGCCGTTCCGCGCCGGGCGGCGAGCAGGGCCCCGACGAGGGAGCCGACCGCCATGAGGGTGTTGAAGAGGCTGTAGGCGCCGGCGCCCGCGTGGAAGACGTCGTCGGCGTAGGCCGACAGCCAGACGGGGAAGTTGAAGCCGAAGGTGCCGATGAACCCGACCAGGACGATCGGCCACAGCAGGTCCGGGCGGCCGGCAACGTACCGCAGGCCCTCGCGGAGCTGGCCCTTGCCGCGCGGGGCGCGCTCGACGACGTGCAGCTCGCGGGCGCGCATCAGCAGCAGGCCGGCGATGGGCGCGACGAAGGACAGGCCGTTGACGAGGAACGCCCAGCCGGTACCGACACCGGTGATCATGACGCCCGCGAGGGCGGGACCGACCAGGCGCGCGGACTGGAAGTTCGCCGAGTTCAGGCTGACGGCGTTCTGCAGCTGGTCCTTGCCGACCATCTCGGAGACGAAGGACTGGCGGGCCGGGTTGTCGACGACCGTGGCGAGTCCGACGGCGAAGGCGGCGACGTACACGTGCCAGACCTCGACGTGCCCGGAGAGGGTCAGGGCGGCGAGCGCGAGACCGGTGACGGCCATCGACGACTGGGTGACCAGCAGCGCGGGCCGCTTGGGCAGACGGTCGACGAGGACGCCGCCGTACAGGCCGAAGAGCAGCATCGGCAGGAACTGCAGGGCTGTGGTGATGCCTACGGCGGTGGAAGACCCGGTGAGACTGAGCACCAGCCAGTCCTGCGCGATGCGCTGCATCCAGGTGCCGGTGTTGGAGACGACCTGCCCGAGGAAGAAGAGCCGGTAGTTCCGGATCCGCAGAGAACGGAACATCGAGCCGCCGACCCGCTTGCCCTCGCGGCCCGCGTCACCACCGGTCGCGGGGCCGGGGGTGGGGCGTGTGCCGGGTGCGGGGGCCTTGGGGGTGGGTGCGCCGTGGGCGGACCGGGGGTCGTGAGTGGACCGGGGGTCGGCGGACCGAGGGTCGGCGGACCGGGGGTCACGAGTGGACGGACGGTTGGCGGCGGTCCGAGGGGTGTGGGCGGGCAGAGGGTTGTGGGCGGACGGAGGGTTGTGGGTCGTCGGTGCGGGGGCGGAATCTGCTCCGGGTCCCGAACTCAAAGGGGTTCGCCTCCTTGGCTGTCACGGACATCGTCGTCGTCGGCGCGGTCGTCGGGGGGGGCGCCCAGGGGGTCTCGCGAAAGCGCGGCCCGCCAGGGGCGGGACCCGCGCGCCGCGGGTGCTCGCGGGGCGGCTCAGAGATGCGCCAGCTTCTCCAGGACGGGCGCGGCCTCGCGGAGCTTGGCCCACTCGTCCTCGTCGAGCCCCTGGACCAGGGAGGTCAGGAAGGCATTGCGCTTGCGGCGGCTCTCCTCGAGCATCGCCTCGGCACGCTCGGTCTGCTTGACCACCTTCTGGCGCCGGTCCTCGGGATGCGGCTCCAGGCTGACCAGCCCCTTGCTCTCCAGCAACGCGACGATGCGCGTCATCGAGGGCGGCTGCACGTGCTCCTTGCGGGCCAGTTCGCCCGGGGTGGCGGTACCGCAGCGGGCCAGGGTGCCGAGCACCGACATCTCCGTGGGGCTCAGCGACTCGTCGACGCGCTGGTGCTTGAGCCGACGGGACAGACGCATCACGGCGGAGCGCAGGGCGTTCACGGCGGCTTCGTCGCCGCCATGGGTCAGATCGGACATGTTCTTTAGCATAACTCATTACCCTCGCTAAAGACCACCGTCATGCCACCCGCGCCCCCGTGACACCGGCCACTCCTACGCACCCGCCTACGCCGCAGCCCCTCCCGCCCCACCCACTCACGCCCTACGTCAAGCACCCATCACTCGTACGGGTGATCTGCGCGCGAAATGTGACCGACCGCCGCCGAACCGGCCCGACCCTCTCCCCATGGGGACCAGTGTGCTCAGCCTGCGCATAGACCGCGACCTGCTCGAACGCCTCCGAGGGCACGCCGCGAAACGCGGAATGAACGTCCAGGACTACGTGATCCAGACGCTCATGCGCGACGACTTCGACCAGCGGTTCCAGACCGCCGTCGAGGAGACGGAGAGGTTCTACGGGGACGCCGGAGCCGCCCACGATTCCGGCGCGCCGAGCCAGGCCGGTCAGGTGAGTCCCAGCGCGGGCATCAGGTAGTAGAAGGCGAACACCGCCGACACCACGTACATCGCGGTCGGCACCTCCCGCCCCCGGTCGGCGGCCAGGCGGAGCACCACGAAGGTGAGGAAGCCCATGCCGATGCCGTTGGTGATGGAGTACGTGAACGGCATCATCACCATGGTCACGAAGGCGGGGACGGCGATGGTGTAGTCGGCCCAGTCGATGTCCCCGACCGAGTTGGCCAGGATCAGGAAGCCGACCGCGAGCAGGGCGGGGGTGGCCGCCTGGGACGGAACCATGGTGGCGACAGGCGTCAGGAAGAGCGCGGCGGCGAAGAGCGAGCCGGTGACGACGTTCGCGAGCCCGGTCCGGGCCCCCTCACCCACCCCCGCCGTGGACTCCACGAAACAGGTGGTGGCGGACGAGGAACTGGCACCGCCCGCGGCGACGGCCATCCCGTCCACGAGAAGAACCTTGTTGATACCGGGCATGTTGCCCCGCTCGTCGGTCAGCTTCGCCTCGTCCCCGACTCCCATGATCGTGCCCATCGCGTCGAAGAAGCACGACAGCAGCACGGTGAAGACGAACAGCAGCCCGGTCAGCAGGCCCACCTTGCCGAACCCGCCGAAGAGGCTGACCTGCCCGATGAGCCCGAAGTCGGGCGTCGCCACCGGGTTCCCCGGCCACGTCGGGGTGGTCAGCCCCCAGGACGGCACATCAGCGACAGCGTTGATCACGACGGCGAGCACGGTCATCGCGACGATGGAGATGAGGATCGCCCCCGGCACCCTGCGCACGATCAGCGCGAGCGTGAGCAGCGCACCGAGCACGAACACGAGGACGGGCCAGCCGTTCAGATGCCCGTCACCGCCGAGCTGGAGCGGCACGGTGGTCTGCGCGGCGTCGGGGATCCGGGACACGAACCCGGAGTCCACGAGGCCGATGAGCATGATGAACAGCCCGATGCCGATCGAGATGCCCTTGCGCAGCCCGAGCGGAACGGCGCTCATGACGCGTTCCCGCAGTCCGGTCGCGACCAGTAGCATCACCACGAACCCGGCCAGCACCACCATGCCCATGGCGTCCGGCCACGACATGCGCGGGGCGAGCTGAAGGGCGACGACGGTATTGACGCCCAGCCCCGCGGCCAGGGCGATCGGCACGTTCCCGATGACTCCCATGAGCAGAGTCGTGAACGCGGCGGTAAGGGCAGTGGCCGTCACCAGTTGCCCGTTGTCCAGCTGATGCCCGTAGATGTCCTTGGCGCTGCCGAGGATGATCGGGTTCAGCACGATGATGTAGGCCATCGCGAAGAAGGTGGCGAACCCGCCCCGAACCTCCCGCGAGAGCGTGCTGCCCCGCTCGGAGATCCGGAAGTAACGGTCGAGGGCGCCGAACCCGGGCCGGGAACCCGGCTCCTGGGGCTGCGGCGCGGTGGCCTTGGCGGGGGCCGAGCTGGACATGCGGAACCTCATCGCCAGCAGCGCTCCCCCGAAGCTGTTGGCGTTTCCTACGAACAGAAGCTGCCGGACACAAACCGTTTCAGTATGAACATATGAGCCAGCCGAACAAAATCGATGCCGCGGAGATAATCGACACCGAAGAGCATCCAGGTACGACAAGAGCCTCCCGCCCCCTCCCGGGACCACCCTCGTAAGCTGTCCCCATGGCGAAGTGGACCCCCAAGCACGAGGCGCCGGAGCCCCTGGAGGGCCCCGTGGTCGCGACGATCACCGGCGGCACGATCGTGTGGTTCGTCCTCTTCGTCGTCCAGCTCCCCTTCTACGGCTGGTTCGACGACCACGGCCACACCTGGTGGCTCTGGACCTGCCTGGCCGGCGGCGGCCTGGGCCTGTACGGCATCTGGTTCGTACGGAAGCGCGACGCGGCGATCAAGCGGGAGGCGGCGCTCAAGGCGACCGAGGACGCGGACGCCACGGAGCGGCCCCCGGCCCCCGGCGCGACACCGAGCCCGGAGACGACCCCGGACCCGGCGGTCACGGAGAAGCCTTAGGCAGCGTCCTGCGGAGAAGCGTCGCAAGTTCACGGCGGGCCCATCGCCGCAGTCCCGTTCAGCTCCGGCCTGCCCCCCTCGGCCCTGTTCAGCACTGCCAGAGGAATGCGGCCGTGCTGCAGGGAGTGCAGCTGAAGACATAACCGCGGCCTCCTCCACCGAAATTCGCCGAGGTCGCGTAGTCGTGGCCCTCTTCCAGCTCCGCGGTGAACGCCATGCGGGCGACACAGCGGGGGCAGTCCGGGGTCTCGTCATTCTGGAGCCAGTCAGGCGCGCCGCCCAGCCGTCCGAGGACGGGCTCCTCGGTGGGCATATCGGCGGGATGGCAACGCAGAGCGATGGCCGCGCCCAAGAGTGTTTCGCCTTCGACAGGAACGGCGGCTGGGGTGAGTTCGCCAGTGAAGAGATAGGCCCGGTTGGCGCCGCCAGTAGCGTCCCAGTCGTCACACATGCCTGGGTCGTTTTGACAGAGGAAGACCGCGACCACACCGATGTCGAGAGGCAAGTGGGCAAGGAACTGCATGGCCCCACCGCACTGGCGACACCTCGGCCAGGTGAATGCCTCAGGAACGAGCGGCACCCCGCCAGTTCGCAGTGCGGGCGCGTCAGCGACGGTCACCCCGTCGTAGATGAGCAGCATGGCGACAGCCTAAGAACTGCCCAGTTGGCCGGCTCCTCGGACGCCGCCGCTCGCGCACCACCTACGCGGCGGCCAGTTCACACCACACGTACTTGCCCCGGCCGCCGTGCCCGGACAGAGGCTGCCACCCCCAGAGATCGGCGCAGGAGCGGACGAGAGCGAGACCACGTCCGCCTTCCATGCCCAGATCGGCGAGCTGCTCCAACGGGGACGGCGGCTCCGGCGGTTCAGGGTCCGCATCCCAGGCACCGATGCGCAGGACGCCGTTCGCCCAGCGCACCCGAAGGACTGCGGGTCCCTTGGTGTGGCGTACGGCGTTGGAGACCAGTTCTGCGGCGAGCAGTTCGGCAGTGTCCAGCAGGGTGGTCAGACCGTGCATGGTCAGGATCAGGCGGAGGGTCCGGCGACTGATAGTGACAGCCCTGACATCGTTCGGGACGTAGAGCGAGTACTCCCAGGGCTCCGGTTCGATTTCGGGCATGCGGAAGCTCCGTTCGTTGGGGTTCGGCAGAGTGTTTGGCGTTCCGAGCGGTGGCATTGCCGCAGCCGTCATGGCAGGAGGGAGCAGTGCGCTTCCGGAATCCCGGGGTGCCGCAGTGTGTGCGTCGCGCTACTGAACGTAGGGTAGAAATTCCTACCCCCGCAACCGCCTCGCGTACTCTGACACCCGAACGAGGAGGCACAACCGCACCTGCTCCCGGGGGCGTTGAGGAGGCAGTACTCGGATGACGATGCGGAGCCAGCCCACGGCACGGCAGGTGCGCCTGGGTTCCGAGTTGCGCAGACTGCGGGAAGCCGCCGGCAAGTCGGCCAAGGAGGTGGCGGGCCTTCTCGGGTCCAGCTCGACGCACATGAGCCAGATCGAGGCGGGCAGTTCAGCCATCACCGAGGAACGGCTACGCAGGCTGGCAGCTTACTGCGCCTGCGCGGACGAAGAGTTGGTCGAGGCGCTGGTAGCCATGGCGGGTGACCGGACACGCGGCTGGTGGGAACAGTACCGCGGGGTGCTGCCCACCGCGTACCTGGACCTGTCCGAGCTCGACCACCACGCGACGTTCCGTCATGACGTAGCGGTCAATCATGTGCCCGGCCTCTTGCAGACCGAGGCCTACGCACGGGCTCTCTTCTCCTACATGAACCCGGAGTTCCCGGAGAGCGAGGTGGAGCACCGGGTAAGCCACCGGATGAGACGGAAGGTCATCATCGAGGGCTCCGATCCCATCCCGTACGAGACCGTGATCCATGAAGCGGCGCTGCGCATCCGGGTTGCCGGCCGAGCCGCGTTCCGAGCTCAGCTGGACCGCATCCTGGAGCTCTCCGAGACTGACCACGTCGCCGTTCGGGTCATCCCTTTCGCCTTGGACGACTTCGCTGGAGGAGGAAGCGCAATGGTGTACCTCGGTGGAACAGTGCCCCGCCTGGACACCGTGGTGCGTGACGCTCCCCACGGCACGGCCTTCATCGACTCCGAGGCGCAACTGCAGCATTTTCGAACGCTCTTCCGTAGGGTGAAGGGTGAGTCGCTCAACCCAGAGCAGTCGCGCGACCTCATCCACCAGTTGGCCAAGGAACTGTGAGGAGCAGCCATGACCACCCCCGCTCAGTGGCAGAAGTCATCCTTCTCCGGCGGCGGTGAAGGCAATGACTGCGTCGAGCTCTCAGCAATCACACCTGCCATCCACTTGCGCGAAAGCGACACCCCGAGCATCCAATTGAGGACGGCCCCGGCCACCTTGGCTCACCTCCTCCACGACATAAAAGCCGACAGGTTGTGCCGTTAGTACTCCAGCTGTAGATCGTGATCTTCACGTTTGGGATGCGGCTTGCCGCCGGTAGCGACTGGTGCGTGATCGTGCCTGGTGACGGCGGCGCCAGTCTGACCAGGCAACCTGGTGGGCCGCGTCGCGGATGGGTCGGACGACGAGCGCGATAAACAGGCGGCAGATCTTGTTGCAGGACAGCGGGATCAGGTCATCCGGCGTGGGTCGGTGTCCGTGTTCGTCGGCGCGGACGACGGCGAGGAAGGCATGGGCCAGCATCGCGAAGGTGACCCAGCGGGCCCACGAGGGATAGCGGCGGACTTGGTGCTCATCCAGCCCGGCCAGTCCCTTCTCGGTCTGGAAGGTCTCCTCCACCCGCCAACTGGAACCTGCGACCTTGACCAGGAACCCTGCCGATTAACACCGCGGCCCAACGCAGCGGACCGCGTTCCTCTCCTGCGGTACGCGTAGGGCTGCGGCACCGTGGAGATGACGGAGCTTCCGCGCTACGAGTACGTGAAACCCGCCGACGCCATCGCGGCAGACATCGCGTCCGGCAAGTTGCCACAGGGGGCCGCGCTGCCGGGCGAGCGCGCCATGACCGATCTGTATCGCGTGAGCATCGGCACCGTGCGTCGCGCCATCGTCGAACTCCTGAAACGAGGGCTGGTCGCCACGTTGCCCGCGAAGGGGACGTACGTCATCGGGATGCCGGAGGCAGCCGACGCGCCGAAGAGGGCGAACCGAACGCCTGAAGGAGCCGCGCGTACGTGATGCTGTTGGCGAATCAGGCCGACGGCCGTCAATTGGCTCCGGAGTCCCAGCGACACGTCATTCGTACGGCGTGTCGCTGGGACTGCGCGCCCACTTGGCCCTCGTCCAGGGAGTCCGTCCCGTTGACTACTCGGCGGCGGACGGCGGCTGACTGCCCCGCTTCTTCCCAGGGCACCCGTCGCGGTCTCCTCATGCAGTTCGCGCCGGAGAGCTTCGTGCATGAGCTCGCCGTCCTCGACCCCGCCGCCGGGCAGCGACCAGAGCATCTCACCATCGGCGCCGAGGCTCTCTCGCACAAGCAGAATCTCGTCGCCTTGGCGAATGATGCCAATAACCAACTGCACCCGGGGCTTGGGGGCCTTCGACTCCTGCGCTGTCATGCCGTTGACCGTACGGTATGGCCAGTTCACCGGTGGCCAGGGCCGCCGCGGAGACGAGTGCGACCACCGTTGGTCATCGTGCATTGTGTGGACTGACGAAGAGACGGTGGCCGCAGGTCACAGCATGGATCCCGTCCGTTGGCGGGAGGCATTCGAGGTGGTCATGGGCCGGATCACGGGCCGGTTCGCCCGGGTCGAGCCCCGGCTGCGGGCCGGGCGGTTGGTACTGGGATTGCTATCGGACCTGCCGCGCAAGAACTGCTGGACGATCGCGGAATGGGCCGGGGAAGCCAGCCCGCACGGCATGCAGCATCTGCTGTGCCGAGCCGTCTGGGATGCCGATGGCGTCCGTGATGACGTGCGCGAATACGTCGTCGAGCACCTCTATGACGATGCCGCGGTCCTGGTTGTCGACGAGACCGGCGACGTGAAGAAGGGCACCCACACGGTCGGGGCCCAGCGCCAGTACACCGGAACGGCTGGACGGATCGAGAACTCCCAGGTCGCCGTTTACCTCATCTACGCCCGCGAGAACGGACACGCGGCGGTGGACCGGGAGCTGTACATCCCGCGCTCCTGGACAAGCGACCCGGACCGCTGCCGGGCAGCCGGACTCGGCCAGGACACCGCCTTCGCGACCAAGCCAGACCTGGCCCGCACGATGATCGAACGGTTCCTGGACGCCGGACACCACGTCGGCTGGGTTACCGGGGACGAGGTCTACGGCGGCAACCCAAGACTCCGTGTGGCTCTGGAGGAACGCGGCATCGGCTATGTCCTCGCGCTGGCCTGCTCGACCGAAGTGCCCACCGGTGCAGGCAAGTTCCGTGCCGATGCCCTGGCGCGGAAGGTGCCGAAACGGGCCTGGCAGAAGCTCTCGGCCGGGCGCGGCGCGAAGGGACAGTGGTTCTACGACTGGGCCCTCATCGACCTCGCCGAGGCAGCCCCGGACCGCCACCAGCTGCTGATCCGCCGCAACCGCAGCACCGGTGAACTCACCTACTACCGCTGTCACTCCACCACGCCGACATCCCTGGCCACCCTGGTCAAGGTGGCAGGTTTCAGATGGCGGGTGGAGGAAACCTGCCAGACTGAGAAGGGACTGGCCGGGCTGGACGAGCACCAGGTCCGCCGCTACCCCTCGTGGGCGCGCTGGGTCACCCTCGCGATGCTGGCCCACGCCTTCCTCGCCGTCGTCCGCGCCGACGAACACGCACACCGACCCACGCCGGACGACCTGCTCCCGCTGTCCTGCAACGAGATCTGCCGCCTGTTCATCGCGCTCGCCGTCCGGCCCGTCCGCGACGCGGCCCACCGACTTGCCTGGTCCGACTGGCGCCGCCGCCACCAAGCACGATCACGCGCCAGTCACTACCGGCGGCAAGCCGCATCCCAGAACTGAAGATCACAATCTACGGCTGGAGTATTAGTGACTGTCTATTGATCGTCGTACTCGCCGACCGCAGTCCCCCTCCATGCCGGGCGGACGGACCCCCAGGCACGCGACGACGCCGGACTGGCCCGCTTCGAGGAAGAGCTGGAAGTACCAGCCGCCCTCCGAGCGGTGATCGACGTAGCTGACAATCACATCATCCGCTTCATATGCGGCCAGGTCCGATACAGCGCGTACGAAGCCGAGGGAGGGTTGCCCCCTCCGTCGCACCAATCTTTCGCGTCTGCGGAACGTGTGCCACAAGCGCTCGACCGGCACCGCTTCCTCTTCAACATGGAAGCGGGCACCCGCAGCGAGCGCGGAGCGGCAAGCGGACCATGCCTCGGAATCGCCCGCCAAGTAGTCGATCAACTGCTGTCGCTGCACGCTCATTCACCTCTTGTCCCACCGAGTCTCACGGAGTTCGCCACGGCCCCCTGCCGTAGCTGACCTCAGCTCCTTCTATAACGCCTTCCAAAGCATGCTCTTACTCCTCGTAGCTTTCATAGTCGGATTCGTGGACTTGGTGGCCTAGTGCGCGAGGGACCTCGGAGTGCGGTATGCCCAGAAACACACCTTCGCCAGTAATTTCTCACAGCGGCGCCAAAACGGCAAACGGCACGTTGCTTCCCCCACGACAATGAGGCGTCCCCGAAATGCTCTGCGCCACCCCTTCCCGCTATCGCTGGGATCAACTATCGCCAAAGACCCCGGCGGAAGCCCTGCCAGGAAGCTCACTGAAAGGGCTTCGGATTCACGTACTGAATGACGGGAGAGCCCCAAGCTGGCACTCGAAAGCGTTGTCCTCTACCGCGCGGCGGGTGGGCCGACGCGGCAGACCAAAGAAATATCCACGTAGCTATACGGAATACGCCTCAGGTCACGCTGGGCGGAGACTGCCTGGCAGACGTCGGTCTGCTGCGGGCCGAAGCAGCGTGTTCGCGCCGGTAGCCTCCGATCCGGCGGTGTCCCAGCTGATCGACACGCTGGCAGCAGACGGTAAGCGGTCGCTGGCCGGTGACTCGGCGCCGGACGCGACCGGGCAGGCGGTCGTGGAGCTGGGCGGGGGCTGGTAATCGCGCATTCCGAGAAGTGGACATTCCTGCGGATTGAGCGCTCTTCATGGACGAAGCCTTCGCCTCTTCTCACGTCACATCAATAGCGCCTGCCTCTCATTAAGCCAGGCAGGAGCATCCGCCCCCTCGGGATAGTTGCCATCGCGATCCGGCCATACTAGCTGCAGTGCGCGAGGAGTACTACCTGCGTAAAAGTTTGCCGCCTGCACAAGATTCGCCAAAAGCAATTCCTCTGAGACGGCCTTGAAGCGCACAGAGAAACCATTCAGGATTTCATCAGAGGAATCCCCATCACGGTACATAACCCCCTCCGCGAGCTCCGCCTCTACCGCTCGAAGAACGCCAGCCGAAGTATCTTCGGAAAGTCCCACCACGACCACTTCGGGATGGTTAAAGGTAGCGGCAAATCCGATGCTGTACGCGAAGGGAGGAGCCGAGCCGTCAGGGTCAAATACCCAAATCCAGCTCCACCCTCGAGTTGCTACATCGTCACGGATCTTGCGCTGAATCGATTCGCTTCCCGATCGTGCTCCAGTCACAGGGGCGACCTTTCAGTTATCGGACTTTTCTCTATTGCAAACTCTGCACAAGACCTGACCATTGGACGGGTCCCCTGATCCGCCTTTCGACTTCGGATCAATGTGATCGATTTGCCACTCATTCTCGGGAGGAGTAACGCCACGTTGAGACTTCTTAGGCTGAATTACTTCGGCGCCACAGATTTCGCACGTCGCAACACCGTACTTCTCCTCATTCGCCTCGACGACCTTCTTCTTGCCAGCAGGCGTAAAGTTCTTTCCAGGTCTGCTGCCCGGTGCGCCGCCAACAATCCGACAGGCGTCGTCGTTCTGATTGTGGACGAGTACCGGCGTGGCCCCCGCCAGCACATGGTACGTGTGCACGTCCGCGACGGTGAGGTTGTGCACGGTTGCATCGCTGGCCGTCCAGCGCTCAACCGCCGTGATCTGAACGTGAGTTCCCGCGCTCGTGCGCAGCCACTGCCCAGAGCTCAGGTCGGTGGCGTCTATCCACTCGCCCAGTTCCGGGACCCAGAAGGGGTGGCCGTCGGTCGCTGTCACGGACGCAGTCTTGGTGCCCTTCTTGCCGTCCGTGTCGATCGTGACCTTGACCAGGTGCTTGGCGCCCTTGCCCTTGATCTCGGCGGTGACCGTCTTGGTGAGGGTCTTTCCGGTTTTGGGGTCGGTGGCCTTGACCTTGTCGCCGTTCCTGATGTCCTCAATGCGTTTGGACGTGCCGTCGGCCATCAGGACGCGGGTATCCGGGGTGAAGCTGTTGGAGATGGGACAGCTGCCCGGTAAGGGGCCGTCGAAGTCCTCGGCCTTGGCTGCCACGTCCTCGGCGATCCCCGCAAGCCGCGTCGCCTTCGCGTCCAGCTTCCCCCAGTCCATGAAGCCGTCGACCAGGTCGCCGAGCAGGCCGGCGATGCGTTTGCCGAGGGCGACACCCTTCTTCCAGTTCCACGGCATGCCGTACTTGGTGGCGAGTTTGCCCACGAGGCCGCCGACGAAGCTGGTGGCGACGTTGAGGGCGGTCGCGCCGCAGGCGCCCAGGCTGCCCGTGGTGAAGCAGTCCAGCGCGTCGGTGAGACCGAGTTCGTCGGCGATGATGCCCGCGAGTTCCTTGGCCGCTGCGATGGCACGCTGCTTGGCCGCATCCGCCTCACCTGCGGCAGCTGCTGCCTGGTTGGCCGCGGCCGTGGGCTGGTGGGCCTTCCACGTGTACCACTCGCGGTTGTTGTTGATGTACCGCTGCAAAACCTGGGCGTTACCGAAGCCCATGCCCGTGACCTCGTCGTAGATCATCAGGCCGGTGGGGTCGGAGAAGGTGACCGGGTTGTTGTTGGCGTAGGCGTAGCCGTTGATCTGCTGCGGGTCGGTGAAGTCGATCAGCGGGTCGGCGGATATGAAGCGGCCGTTCTCCGGTTCGTACTCGCGAGCGCCCACGTGGGTCAAGCCGGTGCTCTTGTCGACCGGCTTGCCCAGGAAACCCTTGTCGTCCACCCACGGATCCGCGGGAGCGGAGCCACGAGCCGCGCCGAACGGGTCCATGTAACGCCGGGTCACCGCAGCCGACTTGGCGTCGACCGCGATCGACGCCGTGCCGTGGTGGTCACCCGTGAGGAAGTGCACGCCCTTCTCCGTGCGCAGCGCCACCGTCTGGCCGGCGAAACTGTAGTAGCGCGTCGCCTCGACCGCCCTGGTGGAGGTGTCGAGGGTCAGTTCCATGCCGGGCAGGTACAGCGTGTGCTTGCCCGGCTCCTTGCGCAGCAGCCGGCTGCCCCCGGCGGCGTAGACGAACGACGTCGCCTCACCCGCCTTCGTGGACTGGGCCAGTTTGCCGGTGGGACCCCACTTCAGATCCTGTGTCGTTCCACCCAGTACGCGCTTTTGGGTGTTGCCGACCTTGTCGTACTCGTACGTGTCCTGGCTGGTCACCGCGGGGCTGCCGCCGCTCGCCGGAGTCGTCTGGACGACCTTGGTGAGCGTGTGCGGACCACCGTTGCCCGACGCGTCCTCGCCGTAGGTGTACGTGCGGGTGACATCGGGCTTTCCGCCCACCCCGTGCAGGACCTGCCGACTGCGATTGCCGGAGTCGTCGTAGTCGAAGTCATGCCAGTAGGCGGCGGGACCACCGACCGTGCCCGTCGTCGGGGCCGTGGCGCAGGCCGAGTTCTGCTTCAGCGAACCCGCCGCGTTGTCGGACGAGTTCTTCGTCGCCCAGGCGGCCTTCAGGCGGCGCTGCCAGTCGTAGGTGAAGCACTGGACGTCCGCCTGACCGCCGTCCGGGGTGTCCGCGATGGTCGTGATGTTGCCGGAGGCGTCGTAGGTGTAGTCGGCGTCGTATGTCTGCGCGGCGACGCCCGGAAGCTCGGCGTTGGCGTGGGTGAGGCGGTTCGTGCCCCGTTCGTACTCGTACGACAGGAGTAGTTTCTTGTCGCTCCCCCCGACACCGCCGAGGTCCAGTTCCTGCAGCTGCGAGGTGTTCGCGTAGCCGGCGTTGCTGACGTAGGCGCCGATCGCACGGCCGTCCAGCCAGGACTTCAGCGACTTCGGGCGCTGGAGTTCGTCGTAATCGAAAACCAGGCTTTCCGACTTGAGGCCGCCGACTTCCGGAAGGGTCATCCCTTGGACGGTGCCGTCGTTGTTGTAGCCGGTGATGAACTCGTAGGTGCCCTTGAGTTCGGTGGCCGTGTCGCCGCCGATGACCACTTTGGTGGTCGTGGGCTGGTAAAGGGTGTCCAGACCGGTCGTCAGCGTGGCGGCGGTGGAGACACCGTTGACGTAGGTGTAGCTGCCGTAGAGGTGGCCCTTGGCGACGCGGTCGTAGACCTGACCGGTCAGCTGCGTGCCGGTGTCCGGCTCGCCCTCCCACGTGCCCACGGGACGGCTCAGGACGTCGTACTTGGTCGAGACCTTCTTGCCCCGCGCGTCCGTGGTGGAGGTCAGGCGGTCCATGTCGTCGTAGGCGTACGTGGTCCTGCCGGCGTCCGGATCCTCGGCCCACTCCTTGCGGCCGCGCTGGTCGTAGCCGTAGGACCAGGTGTTGCCCGCCGGGTCCTTGACCGTCTCGAGCTGGCCGGCCCGTGTGTGCGTGTAGTGCGTGGCCTCGTAGTCGGACGCGGTACCGGACGGCAATGGCTTGTCGCCCTTGTAGCGGCGGATCTCTGTGGTCCGCCCGCGTCCGTCGGTGATGGTCGTCGTGGGGGCCGTGCCCGCCGGCGGGTCGACGTGGACGCGGTCGCCGCCGTACGCGTACGTGGTGCGCCACTTCTCCTCGTCGGCGACCTTGAAGATGTCGGCCGTCTTGCGTCCCGCGCCGTCGAACCGCGTGACGGTGTGGCCGTCCACTTCCCCGGTGGGCTTGAAGAAGGTGTCCTTCGGTGCGCCCTGGGTGTAGTAGTCGGCGTACGCCTCCACCACGTTGCCCAGGCCGTCGTAGAAGGTGTCGGCGACGATGCTGCCGCCGTCCGGGCCCTCCGTCTGCTTCTGGCGGGGGCGCAGCAGGCCGTCATAGAGGGCGTACTCCACTCCGTACGACGCGCTGTCGTTCTCGATCTTCTCCGTCTTGACCGCGACCGCGGCGTTCTTGCGGACCGTGTAGCTGTACCTGATCGACGGCGTGCGGTTGGGCTTGTCCCGGTCCGGCAGCCACACGCCCGTGAGGCGGCCGAGCGCGTCGTATCCGAGGTCCGTGCGCCTGCCGTTGGGGTCGACCTGGGCGGCGGGGGCACCCCAGGAGCGGTAGTACTCCGTCTTGGTGGTCCAGTCGAGGGCGTTGGTCTCGGTCTTCTCCGTGGTCAGACCGTCGGTCTCGGTGTACTTGATCCGCGTCGCGGTGCCCGCCGCGTCCGTGACCTTCAGCGGACGTCCGTACGCGTCGAAGTCGGCGACAGCGGAGGACGTGACCGTCTGGTACGTGGCCTTGGTGCCGTCGTGGGACGCGAGCTTCTGGACCTTGGTGGGGTCGCCCTTGGTGGGGGCCTCGCCGAGGCCCTTGCCGTCGTAGAACGTCAGGTCGTCGGAGATGACCTGCTTCTTGCGGTTCGGGGTGACATCGCAGGAGACCGCGACCTTCTCGACCCGCGACACCAGGTCCAGCATGTTCTTGGCGGCGTTGTCCGCGTACTCGGTGCGGATGCACTGGTTGTCGTCGGCGTCGCCGACCGTGCCGTAGTCGTCGGACTCCTTGGCGCGACCGGTCGCGGCGTCGTAGCGGGTGGTGGACTTCACCTTCTGCCAGTCGCCGCTCGCCAGCGCGGTGTACACGGTGGTGGTGGCGGGGCGCACGTAGTGCGCGGTGCTGGTTCCCCAGCTCCGGACCCTGGTCGCCGTGGTGCGGGTCCAGGGCGTCGTGATGCTCTTGGTGACGATCTTGTCGGCGGTGTAGGCGCCGTTGTAGGTGATCGTCTCCAGTTCGTGGCCGGAGAGTTCGTCGGCGTCGGTGTGTTTCGTACCCTCCGAGTCGGTCACCTCGCCGCCCAGTCCACGCAGGTAGACGTGCTCGGTGCGCCGGTTGGCGGCGTTGACCGTGCCGTCGGACTTGGTGACGCGGACCTTGCCGTAACCGCGCCACTCGCTGCGGGTGCGGTACTCGGCCTTGCCGATCCCGTCCGGATCGGGCTTCTTCCAGCCCGCGTCACCGAGGTAGTCGTACGCGGTGACCATCTTCGGTGCGCCACCGGTCATGTCGCGCTCGACGACCTCGTCGACCCGGTACTTGTGGAACCAGTCCAGGATCGGGTCGGCGGCGCCCGGCGGGTTCCACTTGACGGGGTAGCAGGCCTTGGTGGACGAGTCGGCGGAGGGGAGGTCGCCCGGAGCGCATTCGACGGCCTTGTAGGTGATGTCCAGCAGCCCGCCGGTCTCGTTCTCGACACCGGTCAGGCGGTACCGCTTCATCGCCTGGATGTTGTCGCCCGGCTTGTCGACGCGGTTGGGCATCTGCTGCCCCAGCAGTTCGACACTCGGCATCGACGCAGTGCCGTCGCCGACGTGACCCGTGTGCTTGATGGTGTTCAGCCACAGCGACCTGGAGCTGTCGCCGTTGTCGGTGAAGAGGTGGCCCAGCGTCCAGGAGTCGACGTCCGCGTATTCGGTGCCGTTGCGGATCTGCGTGGTGACCTTGCTGAGTTTCTTGCGTGTCCAGAACGTCGGCGAGTTCTGGCCCTCGCACTTGGTGTCGGGCTTGCAGTTCAGGTCCCACGGGACGTCGGGCCAGCGGGTGGCCGTGGAGTCGGTCAGGTCCCCGGGCTCACAGTCCGCGGCCGCGGCCAGGCACCGCTCACCGGTGGTGAAGACGACCCGGGCCGGTGCCGGGCTGTCGTAGACCTTGCCGTCGCGCTGGCCGTACTCGATGCGCCGGAGGTAGCCGCCGCGCGTGTAGGGCTTGCCGTTCTCGTCGGTCTTCAGGCCCTGCGTGTAGTAGTTGGTCTCCTTGCCGTAGTAGTACGACATGACGTTGCCGTGCGGGTCGACGACGTAGTCGAGGTTCCAGCGCCAGGCCTGCACGCAGTGGGCGTCGGCGAGCGTCGCGTCGTAGCAGGGCTCGCCGCTGTCGTCACCGTAGACGGGCACGGTCCAGGTCGAGCCGGTCTGCGTCTTGCCGGAGGTCCATCCGGGCAGGTTGTCCAGGCCGAAGTAGTACTGGGTGCCGTCGGTGGTCGTCACCCGCCAGTGCTCGCCGTTGTTGTCACCGTTGCTGGCGCCGGAGAGCCGTTCGACCTTGCTGTTGCTGTCGCTGCTGATGCGCCACTCGTCCGTCTCGTCATCCATGATGAGCTCGCCCGACGGGCCGCCGGCGATCTGGATGGTGGCGTTGTAATAGGCCCAGCACAGGTCACCGTTGGTCTTGTCATGACCGTCATCGGCACAGGGCTTGTAGCGGCGCTCGATGAAGCCCGGCTCGTAGCCGAAGCCCTCACCGATCCAGGACCCCTGGTTGTTGGTGGCGGCTGTCTGACCGTCCACGGCCTGGGAGCCGTAGCCCAGGGAGACGGCGGGCGACAGGCCTCCCGGCGCGGGTGGCGTGCGCATCGGGTACGACCAGTTGAAGGCGCCCGAGGAGTTGGACACGCTCCACTGGGCCGACGGGGACAGCGTTGTGGCGCCGAAGCTGCCCTGGTCGCCTGAGGAGCCGGCGGTGGCCGCGAATACCGTCACGCCACCCGTAGCGCCGGTGACGCTCGTGGACCGCGACTGGCGGCCGGAGCTCTGCTGGTCTGCCGCTACGGGCACGTCGGCGGCGAGCGTCTCGGCGGCGGCGTTGTTGGTGCTGGTCAGTTCGCGCGGGGTGGTGCAAGCAGGCTTCTTCGGCGTGGTGAGGATGCACTCCGGGTACTGCACCAGCCGGAGCCGGGACCCGTAGCCCGCGCCGTACGCGTCGGCGAAGCCGGAGTAGTCGAGCTCGATCCGTGCGGCGCCCGCCTTCGCCGTCCCGTCCGTGCGCGCGACGGTCATCAGGACGCCGTCGAGGCCGGCTGCCCGCGTCTGCTTTCGGCTGAGAACCCGGACCGTCACGGAGTCCGGAGCGGGCCGGGATCTCTCAGGTCTCTTGGGAGGTCCGGCTTCGACGGGCAGCCCCTTGGTGGCCCTGGTCGCCCTGTCACGGACGGACATCTCGGCGCTGCCCGGCTCGGGCCAGGTCACCTTCGCGGGTGTCTTGACCTTGGCCTTCTCCGCCGGGTTGGAGGCGAATGGTTTCGCCTTCAGCTCCTTGCCGGGAACTGGCTTGCCCAAGTCCTTCTGCACGCCCCGGCGTTCGGTTCCGGCGTCATCCGCCGCCGCAGCCGGGACAGCCGGTGAGAGCAGGCCGGCGGCCAGGACAGTGCCCAAGGCGAGGACAACGTGTCGGCGCATTCGTGTGGGTCGTAAACGCGGGCGCGGGCGGAACCAGCTGGGCGTAGCCATGTCGTTTCTCCGTCGACACTCAGAAGTAGGCGTGGGGGTGGCTGGTCGCGGTGGCGGCTGCCGTCCCCTCGGACAGGGCCGTTACCGCGTGCTCGTGCTACGTCATCGGCTCACCAAGGCTGGTGTCGTCCTTCAGGACCGAGACGGCCGATGCGAGAGGCTCGTCGAGCGCGCCTTCGAAGACGCGCACCTCGTCGATCGAGCCGGAGAAGTACTCGGATCCGGCCGACCCGATCCCCGTACGGCCCACCTGAATGCCCACGGTCGACAGGTCCCAGGCGTTGTCGGGCCACTTGACGACCTCGCCGTTCCACTGGCCGTTGACGTACAGCCGTGCCTCTCCGAAGAGTGCGTTGTAGGCCAGGGCCAGGTGATCTCCCTTGTCCGTGAAACTCGGCAGGGGACCATTCACCTGCGACTTCGTCACCGCCGCCCCGGCCGCGTCCTTCTGGGTCACGGCCAGCTGCCAACGATCCTTGTCCGCGTCGTAGCGCACGACCACAGCGGTGTTGGCCGTGCCGGGCAGGGAGAGAACGGTCTGGTCCTTGGCCCCGTCAAGGGACGTGAGCCGGGCCCGGGCCGTCACAGTGAAACTGGACTTGGGATCGAGCAGGCCTTTGGCGCGCGTCCCGTATGCGGAGCTGCCGTCCAGGGCGAGGTGACCGTCGCCCCAGAGCGGCGGGGCGGGTGCGGTACAGATCTGCTCCAGCGGATCACAGGAATCGTCCGGCTGGTAGACCGACGCTGTGCCGCGAAGGGTGAGCCCTGTGCCGCCGGACTGCTCAGGCACCACCGCACCTTCGGCTTCGTCCATGTCCCAGTACGCCAGTTGCAGCGGAGGCATACCGCCCAGAGCCGACGTCTCGTCCGCGGTCACCACGCGGTTGAAGACCTGTACGCCGGAGACCGTCCCCTTGAGGTGCGCGGTGTAGCCGGACGGCTCCAGCGCCCGTCCGATCTGGAGCGAACCCGTGGCATTCCAGGTGGTGGGCCGTTCCTGTATGTCGCCAGTGACGAGGGTCCCGTTGACGTACATCCGCATCGTCCCGGGAACGCCTCCGGCCGTCCGGGCCTCGTCCTTGTCGTACACGCCGACCAGGTGCGTCCACTCTCCCGGCACGGGCCGTGGGCCGAGGACCTCCCACGAGATCATCGAGTCGATCTCGCTGTCCGGTGCCAGGAACGACCACCGTTTCGTCTTCGCGTCGTAACCGAGCGAGAACCCGGACTGGGCCGAACCGTCCTGGCTGACGACGCTCATCGATGTCGTCGGCAGTTCGGGAAGCCTCACCCAAGCCGCCACCGTGAACGTCTTGTCGGTGTCGACGATGTGCTGTCCCGCGTTGAGATAGGCGTCGCTGGTGCCGTTGAGCCGTGCCGCGGTACGCGAGGAGCCATGAGGTCCCTTCACCCCGAAGGTCACCCCGGATCCGGCCGTCGCGCTCGGCGCTCCGTCGCCGCCGACCGCGTGATCGGACCCGGCCGCGTCGGCCAGTGCCCATGAGGCCTTCGGCGCACGGCCCTTGGTCACGCGGAAGCGGTAGGAGGTCGTGATCTCCTTGCTGTTGCCCGCGTGGTCCTCAGCCTCGACGTACAGCGAGGTGGAACGTTCCCGCTTCGGCATCCACCGGATCACGGCAGGCTTGCCCGACTCGGCGGGGGTCACCGTCTTCTCCGACTCGCCGCTGAACTGGTAGCGGTAGCGGGCCACATCGGTGTCCGGGGAGTGGAGCGTGAACGTGCCGTACGCGCCTACCCCGTCATGCCAGGCACCGTCGTTGGGGTACCGCGTCGATGTCACCGTCGGTGCCTCGGGCTTCGTGGAGTCCAGGATGAACTCGCAGCGCGTGGCGTCTCCTTCGTTGCTCCACGGCCCCCACAGGAGCTTGCCGCTGCTGTCCGTCGAGCCGTCGCTGCCCCGGACCCACCAGCCGATCACGGTGTTCTGAGGAAGGGTGAAGGCACCCGTGCCATCACCCTCGATGTCGGTTCCCACCTTGTACTCGAACTGCTCCCACCCGCTGCTGCGGGGGTTCTTGCCGCTGTCGCTGTTGGAGTTCAGATAGCCGGTCGTGACGGTGTAGCTCTTCTGACGGCCGTCCGTTGCCGTCCAGAAGATCTCGAACTGCGCCTTCAGCTTCTCGGTGTGACCGGGAACGTCCCCGTGGTCCGGATCCCAGATGATCGCGGAGAGGGTCGGCGCCTTCTTCGTGTAGTGCTTCGTCGCCCTGCCGTACTCGCACTTGCCGCCCGGGTCCATGTCCAGTTCGTCCATCCGGGGCTGGTACGGAAGCCGGTTGTACTCGATCTCCAGCGCGGCGTTGTTGCAGAACCGCTTCCACGACGCGTACGAGCCTTCGTCCGCGGCCTTCAGACCGAAGGTGGTGGAGTCCCAGCCGGCGTCCGCCGCCTTCTGGATCGTCCCCGTGACGCCGAAGCGCACGTTCTGGTTGGTCGCGGTGCAGGAACCCGTCGGGTTGGTGGGCGACTTGGAGGTGATGTGGTCCTTGCTCGACGGCTTGTTGGACCATTTGGTGCCCGAGTTGATCGCGCTGCCGCCCGAGCTGTTGACCCGGTGCAGCTGCACCGAGCGGGCGTCGTCGTTGTAGGTGTGCAGCAGCGTGATCGCGAACTCGGCCTTGATGATCCTCTTGCCTTCGTAGCTGCCGGTCGGCATCGCGTAGTACTGCCGTTGCACGTCGTTGCCGCCGGTGCAGCGCACGGAGACGTTCGCCGGGCACAGGCCGACGCCCTTGCCCGCCTCGACGCCGTCCGCCGAGTTCGAGAACTTCCAGCCCGCGAGGCCCGAGTTCGCGGACGACACCCACGTCCAGGCGGTGCGCGAAGCGGTCTTGGTGACCGGATCGATGAAGACGGGGTACTTGGTGCTCTTGTCCCTCAGCAGACCGGTGTCGGGCCTCAGCACCATGGCGTCGTCGCGCACGTCGAGCCCCACGTCGGCGGTCCGGGCTCCGTCGGACGGACCGGGCCCCGCCTCGTGGAGGCCCGATGCGCGCGGCCGTGATCCGCTGGAGTCCCACATCAGCGGCTGCGGTGCCTCGAAGACGGTGCCACCCGAGGCCTTGTCCCTGGCTACCAACCCGCCGTCGTCGTCCTTGCCCACGTCGAGGCCGGGGGCTGTCACCGGCAGCGTCAGCGAGGCAAGGTCCGGGTTCGCGGCCGCCCTGGCCGACTTCACGACGAGCACGTGGGAGAAACCGTCGTTCTCGGCCCTCACCACCAGGTCGACGCCGGGCAGGACGGATCCGTACGTGGCGGTGCTGCCCTCAACGGCTGGCTTCGGCAGCTTCCCGGGCCAGGACACCGACAGGCTCTTACCGTCCTTGATCACCGTGGCGAACGCGCTGTCCCCGCCACCGGAGACGGACATCGCGGTGGACGTCGCCTTCGGAGCCAGTCGGCCGTCGGGCTGTGCGACCAGCGTGGTGTCGATGTCCGTCCACTCGCCGTTCTTGCGGGTACGCACCGGCTGGGCGTACTCCCGTGCGGTGAACGTCCCATTCGGGTTGGCGAAGGTCTGGCTGCGCTCGGTGCGCAGCGAGAGGATCTCCACCGGCTTGTCGAAGTCGGTGGCGGCCCGGGCCGCGGCCTGCTCGGTGGCCAGGGCCTTGGGCGCCTTGCCCTGCTCGACCCGTCGGTCGGGTGTGTCCGCGCGGGCTTGCGTACCGCTACCGGACAGGTCGGCCATCCCGGCCGCGAGTAAGGACGTCAGGATGCCCACCACGATGCCGGCCCGTATGCGGGCACGGCGCATCACTGTTCTGTTCACTGTCCCCCCTGGGAAATCCCCCGGACTGCGTACGCCCTCGTCGTCGGGCTGGTCAGCGGATCACGGAGCCGAAGGCCTTGCCCTCGTCCGGAATCCCGTCCGCGCCCGGCTTGAGCGTGCGGACGGTCCCGGAACCTCCGCCGACCAGGCTCCACGGCGCCACGTACGCGACGCCCTTCTGCACACCCGCGGTCTTGCTGTACGGAACCCCGACGTACAGGTCGCTCGGAGTGGCCCCGAGTCCCGTCCCCGTGAAGTCCCGCGCCTCGGCGGCATCCGGCAGGCCGTCCCCTCGGGTGAGGATGCGGTCCCCGGAGCCCGGCGCCCCCAGCCCCGGCAGCACATGGACCGCGCCCGCGTTCTCCGTGGTCCCCACCTCCTGGTTCGGCACGCTCACCGCGAGCTTGACGGTGGCTGGGGTGCCCACCGCACCCGGGCTGGTGTTGGCGAGCGCGACCCGCTGGCCGAAGAAGTCCGCGACGACCGGGTCGCCCGCGACATCGGAAGTGGACCGGTGGATCACGTTCACCTCGTCGACCGCATCCGTGGACTTGATCTGGACGACCGTCACGGCACCGGCATCGGTGACGGTGCCGACGTCCTCGTTCGGTGTGCCGATCGCCAGCAGAGCGTCCGTCTCCGACGCGGCGCCGGAAGGCCGGTACGGAATCATCGCCAGCGCGGTTCCGAAACGGTCACCGCTCTCCGCGACACCGGACACCAGTTCGGCGTGATTCTCGTCCAGTCCGTCCAGCGAGGTGGGCCGGCCCTCGGTGAGGGTGTGGTTGAACAGCGTGGCGGACCCGGCGAACGACTCTTCGCCGATCGCCTCGCCCGGCGCCCCCACGGCGAGGTAGCGGCCGGTCGACGCCAGCGTGTACCCGAAACGGTCGTTGGCCTCCGCCACGCCCGGGACCCCCGGATCGTCCTGGTTGACAGTGGTCTTGGTGGTGCTGCCCTGCACGTAGTGGATGCAGCCCGCGTCCGAGGCCGTGCCGATGGACTCGCCCGGCACTCCCACGGTGAGGAACGACTTGCCGCCGGTAGTCCTGCCGGCGGCCAGCGCGAACCCGAACAGGTCGCCGGCCTCGGTGACGGTCGTGTCGTCCAGACCGGCCTGCGTGTAACTGTCGATCGGGGACCCGGCACCGATACCCGAGGGCGTGCCGTGGATGACGTACACCGAGCCCGCGTCAGCCTGAGGCCCTTCGGCCGGGGTCACGTCCTCGTAGGGGGAGCCCACTGCCAGGTCCGTACACCCGTCCTGATTCGCGTCATAGGCGGCGATCGAGTAGCCGAACTTGTCCCCCGCTTCCGGGTTGGCCGACATCCCAATCAGCGCCTGCGAGAGCTCGGAGACTCCCTTGCCTCCACCGAGCACCACACGCACCAGTCCGGCCTCGGCCTGACTTTCCACCGTGGCCAACGGGTCGGCTACCGCGATGTCCCGGATGCCGTCGCCGTTGAAATCCGACTCCGTCCCGCCGGAGCAGGCGTCGGCCGCCGCTGGGTGCGCCCCGAACGAGAAGGAGCCGACCACGGCCCACAGCACAGACGCCAGTCCAAGACTGATCACACGCGCGCCCCCACGCGCGCCCCACCCCGACTCCACAATCCCCACCCAGAGTTACCAAAGTTCCACGAGTGGAGTGAGTTAATGCGCGCGAGGTGCATCACGTCAAGTGCGTTAGGTCACCGAAAACCGCGACAACCGAGCCGCGAACTGGGGAAACGCGCGGCAATGCCCGCTTATGCACCCCTCGCCGACCCACCGCCACTTTGATCACTCTCTGCAGTCACCACATGCAGGAACCAGCCACCTCAGAGTCACCGAACAGGCCCGGACGATCACCTTCACACACGCTTCCTGCACTCTCGCGGCACCTATTACTCACAGGTAGCTCACATGCGATCCATCTCCGCGCCCTGTCCGCCGCCCCAGCGCGCTCGCGATCAGAACCAGCCACCGCTCCCCCGCCCCCACTACCGAACGCAAGGGACGACGGTCCTCCGGACGTCGATACGCCCATCGGTCGACAACAGCCCGCATACAACCACCGCACCACCCCCCTCCTCCCCAAGTCGGATCTTCCGCCCACTCAGCGAGTCAACCCCCACATCCGCACGTAACGTCGAACGCATGACGTACATCAACGCGGGCGCGGAACTCGATCCCGTGCATCCCGTTCCCCTTCCTCCCTCCGGGCGGGCGGTCGGGCTGACCGCCGCCGAGGTGGCCGAGCGGGTGGCTCGCGGTGAGGTGAACGACGTTCCCGTGCGGAGCAGCCGCTCCGCCGTGGACATCGTGCGGGCGAACGTCTTCACCCGGTTCAACGCGATCATCGGTGTGCTGTGGCTGATCATGCTGTTCGTGGCGCCGATCCAGGACAGCCTGTTCGGGTTCGTCATCCTGGCGAACACGGGGATCGGGATCGTCCAGGAGTGGCGGGCCAAGAAGACGCTGGACTCGCTGGCCCTCATCGGGGAGGTCCGGCCGACCGTGCGGCGGGACGGGGTGGCCGCCGAGGTCGGTACGTCGGAGATCGTGCTCGGGGATCTCATCGAGATCGGGCCGGGGGACAAGATCGTCGTCGATGGCGCGTGCGTCGAGACCGACAGCCTCGAGGTCGACGAGTCGTTGCTGACCGGGGAGGCAGATCCCGTCGTCAAGCAGCCGGGGGACCAGGTCATGTCCGGCAGCTTCGTCGTCGCGGGCGGCGGGGCCTTCAAGGCGACCAAGGTCGGGCGCGAGGCGTACGCGGCGCAGCTCGCCGAGGAGGCGTCCCGGTTCACGCTCGTGCAGTCCGAGCTGCGGTCCGGTATCTCCACGATCCTGAAGTACGTCACCTGGATGATGGTCCCGACCGCGATCGGGCTCATCATCAGCCAGCTCGTCGTGAAGGACAACGACTTCAAGGACTCCGTCGCCAGGACCGTGGGCGGAATCGTGCCCATGGTCCCGGAGGGGCTGGTGCTCCTCACCTCCGTCGCCTTCGCGATCGGGGTGATCCGGCTGGGGCGCCAGCAGTGTCTCGTGCAGGAGCTGCCCGCCATCGAGGGCCTCGCCCGCGTCGACACGGTCTGTCTCGACAAGACGGGCACGCTCACCGAGGGCGGCATGGACGTCACCGAGCTGCGGCCGCTGGACGGCGCCGACGAGTCGTACGTACGGAAGGTGCTGGCCGCCCTCGGCGAGTCCGACCCTCGTCCGAACGCCTCCCTCCAGGCGATCATCGACGCCTACCCGGACGGCGACGACAGCTGGCGCTGCACCGCGTCCCTGCCCTTCTCCTCGGCCCGCAAGTACAGCGGGGCCTCCTTCAGTGAAGCCCCCGGCGAGGGCGAGGGCGACGGCGCGTCGAGTACGAGTACGAGTACGTGGCTGCTGGGCGCCCCCGACGTGCTGCTGGCCGACGGCCACCCCGCGCTCGCCGAGACCGAGCGGCTGAACGAGGACGGGCTGCGCGTGCTGCTGCTCGTGCGGGCGGTGCGGGACCTGGACGCCGAGGACGTCACCCACGAGGCCCGGCCCACCGCGCTCGTCGTCCTCGAGCAGCGGCTGCGCCCGGACGCCGCCGACACACTGCGCTACTTCGACGAGCAGAACGTGGCGGCCAAGGTCATCTCCGGCGACAACGCGGTCTCCGTCGGCGCCGTGGCCGGGAAGCTGGGCCTCAGCGGTGAGGTGGTGGACGCACGGCGGCTGCCCGCCGAGCGTCACGAGATGGCGGACGCCCTCGACGCGGGCACCGTGTTCGGGCGGGTCACCCCGCAGCAGAAGCGGGACATGGTGGGCGCCCTGCAGTCGAAGGGGCACACCGTGGCCATGACCGGCGACGGCGTGAACGACGTACTGGCCCTCAAGGACGCCGACATCGGGGTGAGCATGGGGTCCGGGTCGGAGGCCACCCGGGCCGTCGCCCAGATCGTGCTGCTCAACAACAGCTTCGCCACCCTGCCGTCGGTCGTGGCGGAGGGGCGGCGGGTCATCGGCAACATCACGCGGGTCGCGACGCTGTTCCTGGTGAAGACCGTCTACTCGGTGCTGCTGGCGATCCTGGTGGTGTGCTGGCAGGTCGAGTACCCGTTCCTGCCCCGGCACCTGACGCTGCTGTCCACCCTGACGATCGGCGTCCCGGCCTTCTTCCTCGCCCTCGCGCCCAACAAGGAGCGGGCGAAACCGGACTTCGTGCGGCGGGTCATGCGGTACGCGATCCCGGGCGGCGTGGTGGCGGCGCTGGCGACCTTCGTGACGTACCTGATCGCGCGCCACTACTACACGGGCCCCGGCTCACTGGACGCGGAGACGAGCGCGGCCACCCTCACCCTGTTCCTGATCTCCCTGTGGGTACTGGCGATCATCGCCCGCCCGTACACGTGGTGGCGTCTGGCCCTGGTGGCGTCGATGGGCGCCGGCTTCGTGCTGGTGCTCGTGGTGCCCTGGTTGCAGCACTTCTTCGCGCTGAAACTGGTGGGCGCCGCGATGCCCTGGCTGGCCGTGGGCATCGCGGCGGTGGCGGCGGTCGCCCTGGAGTTCCTGTGGAGGTGGGTGGGCCGCCGCCTCCCCGTGTGACGGCGACTGACGTCGCGGGGCTAGAACCGGCAGATGTGCGGGGATCCGCCGCCGCTCAGGTGGGCGTCCCACACCCAGCCGCTGCCGGGGATGTACGACCAGGTGTTTCCGTAGCTGTTGACCACGTAGCACCTCACCGTCACCGATTCCCCCGGCGAGAGGGTCTGGACCGCGTCGCACGCACCGTACGGCCCCTTGCGGACCGGGGCGGGGTCGGCGACGTAGTCCGTCGTGGTGTTCGGGTTGTCGCTGGCCGTCGGCATGCCCAGGTTCCAGGGGCAGGCGGCCGCAGCGGCGGTACGGGGCGCGTCGCCCGCCGAGGCCGCGGCCGGTGAGCCGAGGAATCCGAGGGTTCCGAGGGTTCCGAGGGCGGTCAACGACAGCGCCGCTACAGCTGTCCGTACGTGCGTCGATCTGGGCATGGTTGTCCCTTCGGTCGTACGCGGAAACGTATGGCCACCCCACTATGGAGCGGGAGCGCGGACCGCACGGGCACCTCGGGCTCGAATGGCGGAAACCACCCCAAGTGTGTCTATTCCATGTCCGCCCGTGCAGTCGCTCAGTGCGCACTGTGTCTCAGGTGCACACTGTGCTCTCGGTGCACACTGTGCTCTGCTCTCGGTGCGCTCTGTGCTCTCTGTGCTCTCAGTCGAACCAGCGGTCCCGTGCCAGCTCCTCCGTCCTCGACGGGTCCTCCAGCAGCGCGGCGACCTCGAAGCGGCGCGGCCACTGCCCCGCCGCCCAGGCGAGCCCGGCGGCGACACCCTCCAGGGTCGCGGCGTGCAGTACACCGTCCCGCGTACGCCGCCAGTCCAGTTCGACCCCGTCGACGACGAGTTCCTCGTGCTCGACGTACGAGGCCGGGGTGGCGGGGCCCAGCAGTACCCGTACGGACTCCGGTACGTCGTGCTCGGTGCCCTCGGAGTCGACCTCGCCCGTCACCGACTCGCTCAGCCGCCGCACCTGGAACAGCTCGGCGAGATCGGCGGCCCCGGACGGCCTCACGGGCAGCAGCGGCACCCCGCCCGTGAACGGCAGCAGGTCGGGCGAGTCGACGACCACGGCGTCGGCCGCGTCCACGACGACGACCTCCCCGTCCAGCACGGCCCGCAGCTCGTCCGGCAGGGTCACCTGCTCCGGGTCGAGGTCGGCCAGCGCGCCGTAGAGGGCGTGGAGCTGGGCGGACGTGACGTGCCGCTCCGGGTCGGCGAGACGGTCGAGGAGTTCGGCGGCGCCGCCGGGCTCGTCCAGCAGGGCGGCCACGGACGTGCGGACGCCGAGCGCCCGCAGGACCTGCTCGTCCTCGAAGCCGGTGGCGTCGGCGTCGTCGTACAGGCCGTGCAGGAGCGGGTCGCCGCCGGCGGCGCGCAGCCCGGCCGGACGGCGTCCGCCGAGCACCGGGTTCCCGCGCAGCCACCACGCCGTGTAGGAACGGACGATCTCGTGGGTCCCGTCCGGCAGCAGGACACGCACCGGCTGGGTGAGCGCGTCGCGCAGCGGGGGCCGCGAGAGGAGGGCGAGGGCCTGCGGCCAGCGGTCGTCGTCCACGAGGTCGAGGTCCCGCACGGCGACGATCTCGGTCGCGACCGGCGGCACGGGCGTGTCCGGGAGCCGGTCGAGGACGTCCTCGCACCACACGTCGACGGCGTCGAGGAGGCCCGCGTCGTCGGGCTCGGCGAAGTCGCCTTCCCGCGGCTCCAGTTCGTCCGGATCGAGGACGACGTCCGTGGCCCGTACGAGCAGGAAGTTCGCCAGCACACCGCACGCGGCCAGCGGCTGCTCGCCCCAGCGCTCGGCCAGCTCGGCGTCCACCGAGGCGAGTTCGTCCTCGCGCATCACCTGGGCGAACGGGCTGCCGGGGAGGACCAGCTCGCCCGCGGGTGCGAGCTCCCCCTCCTCGTCGGGAAGGGCGAGGGCGCCGAGCCAGGGTTCGTCACCCGGCCCCAGGCCGGCGTCGCGGACGAGCCCGAGCACGATGTCCGCGAGTTCCTCGGCGTCGGGGGCGTCCTCCTCCCAGGCGCCGGTGTCCTCGTCGAGGGAGGCGGCCACGGCGGCCCGCACCTGCGGGGTGGTGAGCACGGCGCGGGGTGTCGCGGGCAGCGCGCCCAGCTTCTCCAGCAGCGGATGGGCGGCGTCGGGGTGGGCGACCTTGAGGCCGAGCCGGGCCAGGGCCTCCGGCTCGATACGCGCCTCGTCCGGCGTGGGCAGCAGCACCTGCCGGGGCCCGATCGTCGTACGGCCGTCGGCGAGCGGCACGGGCAGCCCGGACAGCCGGTCGGGGTCGACCCCGGCGAGGCTGTCGTAGAGCCGCCGCCACCAGCCGGGCGCCTTCTCCAGCCCGGCGAGACGGTCGACGGCCTCGGTGAGCGGAAGCCGGGCCACGCCGAGGGTGCGCAGCTCCACGCGGCGTTCGAGCCCGGCCGGCAGGAGACTGGGGAGCACCTCGGCGAGGACCCGTACGGTCTCCGCCCCGGCGCCCTCGACGACCTCGGCGTCACGGGGGCGGAGCGCCTCGGGAAGCTCGTCGCCCTGGCCGGGCTCGATCGTGGCCGGGTCGATGGCCGGAGGCAGGAAGGCGGTGCGTGGCAGCCGGTCGAGGATCGCCTGCCGCAGCGCCCCGTCGAGCTCGCCCTTGCCCAGCGGACCGGGCACGAGGTCGATGATCCCGGGCGTCACCGGGCGCCAGTCGGCGAGGAGTTCGGCGTACGCGTCGGCCGCGCGCTCCACGAGGAAGCCGGTCAGCGGGCCGGGCGCGGCGTGGCGGCGCGTGGTGTCCAGCGGGAGCGAGGCGATGAGCAGCGCGGGCACGCCGAGCGGCTCGTCACTCGGGGTGGGCGCGTGCACGACGGGCGCGGTACGGGGGCGGACCGGGCTGCCGTCGGCGTCGATCGGGACAGCCCAGGTCACGGACCAGAAGGGGCGCAGCCGCTCCTCGACGGGCCGGTCGGCGAGGAGCGCCGGATCGAGGGGCCCGGCCTGCGAGACCGTACGCCAGTAGGTGGTGCCCTCCCGGGAGTCCTCGACGGTCACGCCGTGCTCGCGGGGCCGGCGGCGCAGCGTACGCGTGCCGTCCCCGACCTCGACGACGACCTCGTCCAGGCCCGGCAGGGCGAGCAGCAGCGCGTCGTCCACGCCGTTCAGGAGCCGCTCGGCGAGATCCTCGGCGGCGGCGTCCCGCAGCGGCAGGATCACGACCGTGTCGTACGACTCCGGGGCGCTGCCCTCGGCCGCGAACGGCAGCCGCAGCAGGGGTACGTGGCCGTCGCGCCGGCGGATCTCGTCACCCAGGCCCGGGCTGTGGCGGGCGATGTCGGCGGCCAGTTCGCGTGCCTCGGCGAGGGACCAGCGGACGCCTCCGTGCCGTCCGACGACGGCGGGCTCGTCGGTGACGGCCAGCACGGCGGCGAAGCCGACGCCGAACCGGCCGACGGTGGCCTCGTGCGTGTCCCGCTTGGCGGAGGCGCGCAGCGTGGACAGGGACTCCACGCCGGTCGCGTCGAGGGGTGCGCCGGTGTTGGCGGCGACGAGGACGCCGTCACGGAGGGTGAGACGCAGCCGGCCCGGCACCTTGGCCCGGGCGGCGGCGTCGGCGGCGTTCTGGGCGAGCTCGACGACGAGCCTGTCCCGGTAGCCGCCGAGTACCAGGTCCTCCTCGGCGTTGGCGTCCTCACGGAAGCGGGCCGGGCTGGTGGCCCAGGCGTCCAGCACGCCGCGCCGCAGGCGGGCCGTCCCGAAGGGGTCCGCGCCCTCGGCCGCCGGCCGCACGAACTTGCTCACGGTTCACCTTCCATGTCGGGTGGGGGGACGAAGGTACCGCGTGTGAGGCGCGCGGTGGTTTCCGGAGGTCGTTCGCCCCCGCCGCCCCTACCCGTCCCATCACTGGAGGGCTACGCCCCCCAGACCCACCTGTCGGCCTGCGGCCTCGTCCTCAAGCGCCGGACGGGCTGGTTTTCCAGCCCCTCCGGCGCTTGAGGAGCGGGGTCCGGGGCGGAGCTCCGGGGATGGGACGGGTAGGGGCGGCGGGGGCGAGAAAAACCCCTGGCCCGCACGCACCCGCCTACGAGTGCCCCAGCTCCTCCGACGACTCGTCCGCCGCCGCGACCGGCACCGACCCCGAGTCCGGCGACGGCCGCAGCGGGAAGTGGTCCACTTTCGTCTCGTCGATCACCGGCGGAGCCGGCCGCGGCGGCTTCGGCATGACCGCGGCCTCCGAGTGCCCCCCGCACCCGTACGACAACGACACGACGCGGCCGTCCGCCGGGGAGAACTCGTTCGCGCAGACGCCGAACGCCTGGCCCAGCGAGCCGCCGATGGGGGCCAGGAAGCCGCAGCTCACGCAGGACGCGGGCGCCGCCTGCGCCATGGCCGACTTGGAACCGTAGTTCTCCTCCCAGCGGTCGGCCGCACTGTGCAGCCCGTAGCGGGAGAGGACCCGGGCGCGGCGCATGCCGATCTCCTCGGCGACCGCGGCGATCGAACCGCGCACGGGCGCGACCGGCAGGTTCGCGGGCACCCCGGCCGTGACCTCGGCGTCCTCCGCCTCCACCAGCTCGGCCATGTCGTGGGACACGGCGGCGTTCGGCGCCGGCTCGTCCTCGCCGGAGAAGCCGGGCTCCAGACGCAGGTCCTCGGCGTCGGTGGGCAGCAGGTCCCCCGGACCCATGTCACCGGGGCGCAGGCGCTCGCTCCACGGCACCCACTCGGGGGCGAGGAGGGCGTCGGGGCCGGGCAGCAGGACGACCTCGTCGAGCGTCACGATCTTCGCACGGGATGCCCGCGCGACGGTCACCGCCCAGCGCCAGCCGCGATAGCCGAGCTCCTTGCACTCGAAGAAGTGCGTGACAACGCGGTCCCCCTCGGAGATGAGCCCCGCGTGCTCGCCGACGACACCTGGCGCGGCGGCCTCCTCGGCGGCGGCGCGGGCGAGGTCGACGGCCTCCGCGCACAGACGGTCGGGGGTACGGCTTCGCGTTGTCGCTGCGCTCACAGGTATCGCTTCTCTCCTACGCCGTCTCATAGCGCGCCATCCCTCGGCGGGGGCGCGGACGGAGCGGACCGGGGGACCGCGTCGACGTCCGTGCGTCCGCGCTCGGGCGCACTTACGTCATCCATTCTGCGCCATGCGGGGGCACTGCGTGGCACCGACTGTCCTGTAGGGCGCCGTGACCGTGCGGGCACCCGGAGTGGGGGCACCACGCGGGGCTGTGCCCCGGCCCCCCGGTTCACACCAGCCCCATCATGTCGTGGATCCATGTGCGGGCCGGCCGTGGCTGATCACCCCCACGCGGCGGAGCCGCAAATCGACACAGCCCCGCGCCCCTCGGCGGGGGCTGCGCCCTCACACCCCCGATCAACACCAGCCCCACCATGTCGCCGGTCAACCGCAGACCGTCCGTGGCTGATCACCCCCACGCGGCAGAGCCGCAAATCGACACAGCCCCGCGCCCCTCGGCGGGGGCTGCGCCCTCACACCCCCGATCAACACCAGCCCCACCATGTCGCCGGTCAACCGC
>NZ_JBVIEE010000036.1:43498-52359 GCF_055572015.1 Streptomyces sp. NPDC030840
CAGACCATCCGTGGCTGATCACCCCCACGCGGTGGAGCCGCATATCGACACAGCCCCGCGCCCTTGCCGGGGCGCGGCGCGACCCGCCGAAAGCCATCCGTGCCGGAACCGCACTAGCCGGGCCCGACTCGGGGCACTATGACGGAGTGGCAGCCGCGAGGTCGTCCCAGGGTGCTACCGGGGTCGGTGGGGCCAAGGGGAACAAGGGGAGCAGCCGGAATGGCGGATCGGGCCGGGTGACCGGAGCCGTCCGTTCCGTCGGGCATGCGCTGGGGTTCCCCGTGACCGGGACGGCGCGGGGGATCAGAAAGGCCACGCACGCGCACGGCGCCGGGGAGTCGGGGCTGGGCAAGCTGATCGAGCTGCACGCGGTCAACGGCGCCGGCGACGTCATGATCACCGTCGCGCTCGCCTCCACCGTCTTCTTCTCCGTGCCCACCGACGAGGCCAGGGGCCGCGTCGCCCTCTACCTCGCCATCACCATGGCGCCCTTCACCCTGCTCGCCCCGGTGATCGGGCCCCTGCTCGACCGGCTCCCCCACGGCCGCCGCGCCGCCATGGCCGGGGCCATGCTCGCCCGCGCCCTGCTCGCGCTGCTGCTGTCCGGTGCCGTGGTGACCGGGAGTATCGAGCTGTATCCGGCCGCCCTCGGAGTGCTGGTCGCGTCCAAGGCCTACGGCGTGGTCAGAAGCGCCGTCGTGCCACGGCTCCTCCCGCCCCGCTTCTCCCTCGTCAAGGCCAACTCGCGCGTCACGCTCGGCGGGCTGCTCGCCACCGGGGTGGCCGCGCCGATCGGGGCGGGGCTGCAGGCGGTCGGGCCCCGGTGGCCGCTCTACGGCGCTTTCGTGATCTTCATCGCCGGTACGTTCCTGTCCTTCTCGCTGCCGCACAAGGTCGACTCGGCCAAGGGCGAGGACACGGCGCTGCTCGCGGCGGACGCCGAGCACCTGCACGGGCCGCACCGCGCCCGCACGCTGAAGCGGCCGGGTCTGCGGACCGTCGGTATCGCCGTCACCCACGGTCTCGGCGCCAACGCCTCGCTGCGCTGCCTGTCCGGGTTCCTGATCTTCTTCCTGGCGTTCCTGCTGCGGGAGCACCCGCTGGCCGGGCAGAGTGCCGCGGTGTCGCTCGGCATAGTGGGCGTCGCGGCGGGCGCGGGCAACGCGCTGGGTACGGCCGTGGGGGCGTGGCTGAAGTCGCGGGCGCCCGAGATCATCATCGTGACCGTCGTCGCCGTCGTGCTGGGTGCCGCGATCATCGCGGCCGTCTTCTTCAGTGCCGTCCTCGTGGCCTTCCTCGGCGCGGTCGCCGGTTTCGCGCAGGCCCTCGCCAAGCTGTCGCTGGACGCGATGATCCAGCGGGACGTCCCGGAACAGGTCCGTACGTCCGCGTTCGCGCGCTCCGAGACGCTGCTGCAGATGTCCTGGGTCCTGGGCGGCGCCATCGGCATCGCCCTGCCCCTCAACGGCGTCCTCGGTCTCTCCGTGGGCGCCGGGATCGTGGCCGCGGGATGGCTCACGACCGTCCGGGGGCTGCTCCACTCGGCCCGGCACGGCAGCAGGACCACAGCGCGGGTGACCTGAGAGGGCCGGAGGGCCCCGCTCGCACGGCACGCCACGCACCCCTCGTGGAGGGGCCGCCCGGCATGCCAGATAGCCTTCGGCCATGACCTCCCTGCGTTCCGAAGCGCGCCGACGCCGCGCCGTCGCCACCCTCGGCGCCGTGTCCGCCGGCCTTCTCGTCCTGTCGGCCTGCGACAAGCCGACCCCGCTGGCCACCGTCACGGTCGGCGACAACTCGGTGAGCTCCGAGACCGACTGCTACGGCGACGGCAAGGCCGTGGCCACCGAAGAGCTCCAGAAGTGCCTGAAGGCCAAGGACATCAAGTCCATCGACGTCGACCCGGACGAGACGGTCCGCTTCGGCGTCGACCCGGAGATCGCGGACAAGGGCTGGACGCTCCTCATGAACGGTCAGCCGCTGACCGACGCCAGCAAGAAGACGTACCGCACGATCCCCGGCAGCGTGTTCTTCAACGCCCAGTACGGCGCGCAGGGCAACACCACGGTCGTCTCCATCCAGCAGGGCGAGACCAAGGTCTCCGGGCTGTGGTCCTTCAAGCTCAAGAAGGACGCCTGATCGCTGCCGCGGGGCCGCGCGTGCTCGTGGCCACCGCGGTCCCGGCGGAGAGGGACGCGGTGGCCGGGGCGTTCGGGAGGCCGGCACACGAGGTTGCCCTCCCCTCCGTGACGCTGCACCGCGTCGGCGACCGGTACGACCTCCTCGCCGCCGGCGTCGGCCCCGCCCTGGCCGCCACCTCCACCGCCACCGCGCTCACCGCGGCGGCCCTGAGCGGCACGCCGTACGGCCTCGTCGTCTCCGCCGGCATCGCGGGCGGGTTCCCGCCGGACGCGCCCCCCGGGTCCCTCGTCGTCGCCGACGCCGTCACGGCCGCCGATCTGGGTGCCGAGACACCCGACGGCTTCCTCCCGGTCACCGAACTGGGCTTCGGCACCGTCCACCACCGTCCGCCGCAATCACTCGTACGAGAGGCCGCGGCCGCCACCGGGGCACTAGTCGGAACGGTACTGACCGTGTCGACGGTGACCGGCAGCGCCGCACGCGCCGCCGAGCTGCGTGCTCGCCACCCCCGCGCCCTCGCCGAGGCCATGGAGGGCTTCGGGGTCGCCGAGGCGGCCGCCGCGCACGGCACGCCCGTGCTGGAGCTGCGGGCCGTCTCCAACCCCGTCGGCCCCCGCGACCGGGCCGCCTGGCGCATCGGGGACGCCCTGGCCGCGCTCACCGAGGGATTCGGGAAGCTCGCGCCCGTACTGGAGAGTTGGACCTCGCATGAACGCGCTGAACGAACCCCGTGACCCCAGTGACCCCCTTGGTCCGCTGAAGATCGCCTACTCGCCCTGCCCCAACGACACCTTCGTCTTCGACGCCCTCGCCCACGGCCGCGTGCCGGGGGCGCCCGCGCTCGACGTGACGTTCGCGGACATCGACATCACCAACGGCATGGCCGAGCGCGGCGAGTTCGACGTGCTGAAGGTGTCGTACGCGGTGCTGCCGTACGTCCTCGACGAGTGGGCGCTGCTGCCGTGCGGGGGCGCGCTGGGCCGGGGCTGCGGACCGCTGGTGCTCACCAGGGAGCCGGGCGTCGAGCTCGCCGGGCGTACGGTCGCGGTGCCGAGCGAGAGGTCGACGGCGTATCTGCTGTTCCGGCTGTGGGCTGCGGACGTGGTGCCCGGCGGCGTCGGGGAGATCGTGGTCATGCCCTTCCACGAGATCATGCCGGCCGTACGGGACGGGAAGGTCGACGCGGGGCTCGTGATCCACGAGGCACGCTTCACGTACCGGAACTACGGGCTGCACAAGCTCGCCGACATGGGCGAGCACTGGGAGCGCACGACCGGACTGCCGATCCCCCTGGGCGCGATCATCGCCAAGCGCGCGCTGGGCGCCGACGCGCTGCGGCTGCTCGCCGAGTCCCTCCGCGCGTCGGTACGGGCCGCGTGGGACGACCCGGAGGCCTCCCGCCCGTACGTCCTGGAGCACGCCCAGGAGATGGACCCGGCGGTCGCCGACCAGCACATCGGGCTGTACGTGAACGAGTTCACCGCCGACCTCGGCGAGGACGGTTACGCGGCGGTACGGGGCCTGCTCACCCGTGCGGCGGCGGAGGGCCTGGTACCGGCACTCGGGCCGGGCGCCCTGGACTTTCCCTGAACCTGACCACGGGATCGCACACGCGTGCTCCGGCCGAGGGGCTGGTGCCGCCCCTCGGCCGGAGCACGCTCGTTCTCAGACGTCCAGCTGGTCCGCGACGGCCCGCAGCAGGCCCGCGATCTTCTTGCCGGAGGCCTTGTCGGGGTAGCGGCCCTTCTCCAGCATCGGAGTGATGTTCTCCAGAAGCGTCGTCAGGTCCTGGACGATCGACGCCAGTTCGTCCGGCTTCCTGCGGGTCGCGGCCGCGACCGACGGTGTCGGGTCCAGGATGGTCACCGAAAGCGCCTGGTCACCGCGCTGCCCGGCGACGACGCCGAACTCCACGCGCTGGCCCGGCTTCAGAGCATCTACTCCGGCGGGCAGGACCGAGGAATGGACGAAGACATCGCCGCCGTCGTCGCGGGAGAGAAAGCCGAAGCCCTTCTCGCTGTTGAACCACTTGACCTTGCCGGTAGGCACGTCTGTCCTCGTCCTCGTTACTCGTCGGAAACTGCGTCTGAAAAGTGTGCTCGGTGTGATCCGGGCGTACGGAAACCGCTCTGTACAGCAGGAGAGCGGGCCGCCGGGACCCGCTGGTACCAAGGCTAGTGCTCCGGGGCCGGGTGACAAGACGTCACCCGGCTGTTCCCTCGCGCTGGGAACTACCCTGGTCGGGTGCGTGACAAAACCCAAACGAATTCCGCCGAACCAGGTGACAGGTTGATCCGTGCCGGTTCCGTCGTGTTCTTCCTCGGTGCCGTGGCCACTCTCGTCACGGTGGCCCCGCTGTTTCTCGGAACGACGCCTTTCCCGACGTACATGTTCGGGCTGAGCATGCTCATGGGCGTCGGCTTCCTGATCGCCGGGGCGGGCGTCCTCCAGTCGATCGCGGCGGGCCGCCGCCGTGCCCGCGGCACGAGCACGAGCGCCGGCACGGCGACGGGCGGCGGTCAGGCCGCCGCGCGGTAGTCCGCCAGCCAGGCCGGGAACGCGGTCAGGTCCGGAAGGACGGCGTCCGCGCCCGCCTCGCGCAGCGCCTCCGCCTCGAACGGCCCGGTGGCCACGGCCAGGGAGTACGCCTCGGCCGTGCGCGCGCCGCGTATGTCGCCGGTGTGGTCGCCGACGTACACGGACGCGCCGTGTTCGCGCAGCGCCAGGGCCTTCTGCTCGGCCCACAGGTCGCCGATCACGGCGTCGGGCTCGATGCCGAGGTGTTCCAGGTGGAGCTTGGCGTTGGGCTCGTACTTGGCGGTGACGACGATCGCCCGGCCGCCCTCCTCCTGGACCGCCCGGATCGCCTCACGCGCGCCGGGCAGCGCGAGCGTCGCGGTGATGGCGACTGTGGGGTACATCTCACGGTAGAGGTCGGCCGTGGCCGCGACCCGCTCCTCGGGGAACCAGTTCGCCAGCTCCTCCGCCAGGGGCGGCCCGAGCCTGGTGACCACCAGGTCGGCGTCGATGTACGTGCCCGTCCGCTCGGAGAGCGCCCGCATGCAGGCGTGGATGCCGGGGCGCGAGTCGATCAGGGTCATGTCGAGGTCGAAGCCGATGGTCGGCGCGGGAGAGGTCGTCGAGGCCGTGTGGGTCGCCATGGGGGTCATTGTGCCCAGCCCGCGCGGCGCTTGATCCGCTTGTCCACACCCCGGCACACCCACCGCACATCCGGCCCATAGACTCAGGTGAGCCTCACCTCCCCCCTCCCCCACCCCGGAGCCCCCATGCCCGCCGCCCGACGCGTCCTCGTGATGACGGCGGCCGTCGTGGCGCTGGCCCTCGCGGTGCTGCTGAGCCTCGCGGTCGGCGCCCGCGCCCTGGCTCCCTCGGCGGTGCTCGACGCGCTGCTGCACGGCGGGGACAGCGACGCCGCCGACGTCGTACGGAGCCTCAGGCTGCCCCGCACCCTCGTCGGGCTCATGGTCGGGGCAGGCCTCGCGCTGGCCGGAGCCGCCCTCCAGGGCATCACCCGCAACCCCATCGCCGACCCGGGCATCCTCGGCGTCAGCCAGGGCGCGTCGGTGGGCGTCGTCCTGGCCATCGCCTTCGCCGGGGTGCACACGCTCACCGGCTACGTCTGGTTCGCGTTCGCGGGCGCGGGGCTGGCCTCGGTCGTCGTGTACGCGATCGCGTCGAGCGGGCGGGGCGGCGCGACCCCGGTGAAGCTGGCCCTGGGCGGGGCGGCGGTCAACGCGCTGCTGGTGTCCGTGACGACGGCCGTCCTGACGACGAAGGCGTCCGCACTGGACGAGTTCCGGTTCTGGCAGGTGGGTTCGCTGGCCGGCCGCGACGCGGACCTCGTGGCGCAGGTGTGGCCGTTCCTGGTGCCGGGGGCCCTGCTCGTGCTGTCCGTCGCACGGGGGCTCGACGCGCTCGCGCTGGGCGACGACGTGGCGCGGGGGCTGGGGCACCGGGTGACCACCGTACGGGTCGTGGGCGGGCTCGGCGCCACGGTCCTCACCGGCGTCGGCGTGGCGGCGGCCGGCCCGCTCGCGTTCGTGGGCCTCGCCGTCCCGCACCTGGCCCGCGCCCTCGTCGGCCAGGCCCACCGCTGGGTGCTGCCCCTGTCGGCGTTCCTCGGCCCCACGATGCTGCTGGTCTCCGACACCGCCGGCCGGGTCCTCTTCCCGCCGGCCGAGGTCCCGGCGGGCGTGATGACCGCGCTGATCGGGGTGCCGTTCCTCGTCTTCCTGGTACGCGGCAGGGCGGTGCCCGCATGACCGTCCTGGACCCGGCCGGCTACACGGTCGTTCGAGCGGGCCGTTCCTCCGTCCTCCTGCACCGCAGGGCCACGCTGGTGGCCCTGGCCCTGACCGTGCTCCTCGCGGCGACGAGCCTGGCGTACCTGTGCGTGGGCGAGCGGTTCGTACCGCCGGGAGAGGTCCTGAAGGTCCTCACGGGGCAGCCCTCGTCCGCCGAACTGATCGTGGGCACGCTGCGGGAGCCGCGCCTGGCGGTGGGCCTCCTGGTGGGCGCCGCCTTCGGCGTGGCGGGCGGCCTGATCCAGACGGTCGCCCGCAACCCCCTCGCCAGCCCCGACGTGATCGGGATCAGTCAGGGTGCGAGCGCGGTGACGGTCGCGGCGATGACGTTCGGGGTGACGTCGTACGCGGTCCTGCCGTACCTGTCGGTGGCGGGCGGCCTGGTCGCGGCCGCCCTGGTCTACGTACTGGCCTGGCGGGGCGGTCTGCAGGCGACCCGCTTCGTCCTGATCGGCATCGGCTGCGCCATCGCGCTCCGCTCCGTGACGACCCTGCTGATGACCAAGGGCGACTACCTGGTGGCCCAGCAGGCGCAGATCTGGATGACGGGTTCGCTGAACGGCCGGGGCTGGGCCGAGGCGCGGCCCCTGGGCTGGGCGCTTCTCGTCCTGCTGCCGGCGGTGGTGTGGGCGGCCCGGGCGCAGCGGACGGTCGGCCTGGACGACGAGACGGCCGTCGCGCTGGGCGTACGGCTGGGCCGGGTACGGCTCGGTCTGGTGGCCCTGGGTGTGGTGCTGGCCTCGACGGCGACCGGAGCGGCCGGCCCGGTGGACTTCGTCGCCCTCCTGGCCCCCCAGATCGCCCGCCGCCTGACGCGCACGCCCGAGATCCCCCTCGTCTCCTCGGCCCTGCTCGGAGCCTGCGTCGTGGTGCTTGGGGACCTGCTGGCGCGCCGCCTCTTCTCTCCCACGGAACTGCCGGTAGGGGTGCTGACGGCCGCGGTGGGGGCCCCGTACCTGATCTGGCTGATCATCCGCAGCCGTACGGTGCGCGCTGCGGGGGCGTGACCGCGTCGGTGCCCTACCGCCGGCGCTGGGAACGCCAGAGCAGGTAGAGGGCGGAGGCGACGGCCGCGGCGCGCAGGGCCCAGGGCCAGGTCTCGCTGACCGCGTCGTTCAGGTGCCCCTCGGCGATGGGGTCGCCCCAGCGGCCCTCCGTGCGCCCCCATAGCCAGACGATCCAGGCGGCGCCGACCGTTCCGGGGACACCCAGGACGGCCCACTTGGACTCGCTCGGGGTGAGACGGCGGGACAGATAGGCGATCAGCCAGCCGAGTGCGAGCGGAACGAGACTGCCGACGACGGCGCCCGCGACGAGGAGGGCGGCGGCGAGCAGAAGCAGGGGGTTGGTCCAGCCGCCCCCGGGCCGCACCCGCGGCACGACCCGCCAACGGCCACGCCGAACGCCCGCCTGCCCCTCGGCGCGCTCCTCTTCGTCGCCTCCGTCGCTCTGTCCGGCCTTCTCAAGGCTGGGCGCACCCGGCTTCGGTTCGGTCTCAGGGGACGGCTTGGGCTTCTCCGGAGGGGGCTTCAGCAGCTCGGGAATCTCCACGCCCCCCACGAACCCGGGCACGCTGTCGCCGAGGTCGAAGTTGCTCCCGTGCAGACCGCCCTGCGGCCGGGCCAGAGGGTTGCCGTCCACCCGCCACCAGTCGGCCTGCGAGGCGCTGTCGCCGAGCTCGTCGAGTCCCGCGAGGTGGGGCGGGGTGGGCCCGTCGTCCGGGGCCGGCGCCGGCGCGGGATCGGCGGGCCGCGGCCGGGGCACGACCCGGCGCAACCGCTTGGGCCGCTCCTCCGCCTCCGCCTCCCGCTGAACCGGCACGGCCGCCGGGGGCTCCTGCGGCACCTCCGCCCCGCCACCGGACCCGCCCGCGGAGGCCACGACCTCGTCCGGGGTGCCGAGACGCGCGAGGATCCGGCGCACCGCGGCCGGACTGTCGACCGTCGCCTTCGCCCGGCGCCGGTCGATCTCGTTCCGCAACTCCGCCACGAGCCGCATCCGCGCCGCCGACGGCAACTGCCGCTGCTGAGCCAGGTCTCCGACCCGGCTCAGATACTCGAAGACGACCTGATCACTCTCAATCCCCACGAAGTCCCCTCCGGGGCGGCTGCATCACGTAGGCGGTCCCCCAGACGGTACCGCGCTCCACCGGCCCCGCCGCCCTGGTGGGCGGGGACGTGGGGGCGCAGCCCCGCAAGGGGCGCGGGGCTGTGTCGATCTGCGGCTCCGCCGCGCGGGCGCGACCAGCCACACACAACCCGCTACCACCGATGGGGGTACGGGGCACAGCCCCGCAAGGGGCACAGCCCCGCAAGGGGCACAGCCCCGCAAGGGGCACAGCCCCGCAAGGGGCACAGCCCCGCAAGGGGCACAGCCCCGCAAGGGGCACAGCCC
>NZ_JBVIEE010000036.1:52456-87391 GCF_055572015.1 Streptomyces sp. NPDC030840
CCCCGCAAGGGGCGCGGGGAACTGCGCGACCAGCCACACACAACCCGCACACACCCCCAACACCAAGGGGCTGCCCCCGATAGGGGCATGGGGGCGCAGCCCCCACCAGGGGCGCGGGGCTGTGTCGATCTGTGGCTCCGCCGCGCGGGCGCGACCAGCAACACACAACCCGCACACCCCCACAACACCAAGGTGCTGCCACCAAAAAGAAGGGGTCTGGGGCGCAGCCCCAGGGACACGGTGCCCCCACCCCGCGGCCCCCACATATCACCGGCCCCCAAAGCCCACCCGGTACCGTGAAACGAATGAGCACCGAGGAGCCGGACCGCACCCCCCGTTCCCTGGCGGAAGCCCTCCGCACGAGGGACGACCACTCCCTGTCCGCACTCCTCCGCGCCCGCCCCGACCTCATCACCCCCGTCCCCACCGACCTCACCCAGCTCGCCACCCGGGCCGGCACCCGCGCCTCGGTCGTCCGCGCCCTGGAACGACTGGACCGCTTCGCCCTGCAGACCGCCGAGGCCCTGGCCGTGGCCCCCGACCCGGCCCCGTACGACGCGCTCCTCGGCCTGATGGCGGGCGACAACCCCGACGAGAACGAACCGGTCGCCACCGCGCTCCCCCACGCCCTCGGCACGCTCCGCGAGCAGGCCCTGGTCTGGGGCCCGGACGACCGTCTCCGCCTCGTCCGCACGGCCCGCGAACTGCTCGCCCCCTCCCCGCAGCACCCGTCCCCCACCGGCCTCGGCCCGACCGTCGCCGAAGCCGTTGCCGGCATGTCACCGGGCCGCGTCCAGGAGATCGTCACCACGGCGGGCCTGCCCGGCACCCACGACTCGGTCTCGGCGGTCACCTCCCTCACCGCCCTGTTCACCGACCGCACCCGCATGACGGCGCTCCTCACCACCGCCCCCGCCGAGTCACTGGACGTGCTCACCCGCCTGGTCTGGGGCCCGCCCTACGGCCAGGTCACCGCCAACCCGGCACCCCATCTGCGCTGGCTGCTGGACCGGGGCCTGCTCGTCCCGACGACGCCGGGCACGGTCGTCCTGCCCCGCGAGGTGGCCCTCCACCTGCGGGACGGCCGGGCGCACCGGGAGACCGAACCGCTGGCCCCGCCTCTGGAAGTCGCCGCCACACACCGTCCACAGGCTGTGGACGCCACGGCGGCCGGCCAGGCGTACACGGTGCTCGCGACCGTCGAGGAGCTCCTGAAGGACTGGGACGAGGGCGGCCCGGCCGTGCTGCGGGCCGGCGGCCTGAGCGTGCGCGACCTCAAACGGACCGCCGTGGCCCTCGACGTGCCCGAACCGGTCGCCGCCTTCTGGGTCGAACTCGCCTACACGGCGGGCCTGCTGGCGTCCGACGGTGAGGCGGACGAACGGTACGCCGCCACGCCCGCGTACGACGAGTGGCTGGAGCTGCCCACCGCCGAGCGCTGGGCACGGCTGGCCACGGCGTGGCTGACGGCGACCCGTACGGCGGGACTGGTCGGCGGGCGGGACGCGAAGGACCGTACGTTGTCGGCGCTGGGCCCGGGCCTCGACCGGTCGGCCGCGCCGGAGGTCCGCCACCGGGTGCTCGCCCTGCTGGCGGGTCTGCCCGAGGGCGCGTCGGCCACGGCGGACTCGGTGCTCGCCCGCCTGGGCTGGGAACGCCCGCCGCGGGGCCCGCACGGCGCCACCCGGAACCAGCCGCCCGGCACGCAGAGCGCACGCGCCCCGCAGGACGACCCGCGTTCCCGGCTCGCCCGGTGGGCCCTGTCCGAGGCGGAGATGCTGGGCGTCACGGGCCGCGGCGCGATGTCCTCGCACGGCCGGGCCCTGCTCGGCCTGCCCCCGGCCCCCACGGACGCCGCCGACCTGCCGGAGGAGCCCGGCGACAAGCTCCCCGCGCACCACCAGCACCCACCGACGGCCCCCTCGGAACCCCTGGGCGCGGCCGAGCAGGCCGCGGCCGCCCTCCGCGCCGCCGGACTCCTCGCCCCGCTCCTCCCCGAACCCCTGGACCACGTCCTCCTCCAGGCGGACCTGACGGCGGTAGCGCCGGGCCCGCTGCAACGCCCGCTGGCTGACACGCTCGACGTGCTGGCGGACGTGGAGTCCAAGGGCGGGGCGACCGTCTACCGCTTCACCCCGGCCTCCGTGCGCCGCGCCCTGGACGCGGGCCGCTCGGCCTCCGACCTGCATGCGTTCCTGACGGCCCACTCCCGCACCCCGGTTCCGCAGCCACTCGCGTACCTGATCGACGACGTGGCCCGCAGGCACGGCCACCTCCGCGTCGGCGCGGCCTCCGCCTACGTACGCTGCGACGACGACACGGTCCTCGGCGAGATCCTCGCCGACAAACGGTCCGCGCCCCTGCGCCTGCGCCGCCTGGCCCCGACCGTGCTGGCCGCCCAGACGGACCCGGCGACCCTCCTGGACGGCCTGCGCTCCCTGGGCTACGCCCCGGCCGCCGAGTCCGCCGAGGGCGACGTCCTGATCACCCGCGCCCACGCCCACCGCACCCCGCCGCGCACGGCCCCGGAACCGGTCCCCGACGGCCCCCCGCCCCCGGACGACGTACTCCTCACGGCCGCTCTCCGCGCCATCCGCGCGGGCGACCTCGCCTCCACGGCCCCCCGCAGGACCACGGCCCCCGCCCCGGGCGGCTCCCTCCCCCGCACCAGCTCCGCCGAGACCCTCGCCACCATGCAGGCCGCCGTCCTCACCGGCGAGGCCCTGTGGATCGGCTACGTCAACGCCGAGGGCAGCGCCAGCCAGCGCGTCATCGCCCCCATTCGCGTCGAGGGCGGCTTCGTCACGGCGTACGACCACACGGCGGACGAGGTCCGTACGTACCCGCTGCACCGGGTGACCGGGGTGGCGGAGCTGGCCGACGACGCGCTGTAGGGCGCCTCACCCTTCTGTCCCCCCGTTGTCACCCGTCCGGGCGTACGCACCGCTTCATGCACGCCACGCCCCGCGGTTCCCTCGCACGACGGACCTCGCGGAGCTTCCCGCATCGCGGTCCGAGCGGCTGGGCAGCCAGCTCCCGGAACCCGCAGCGCGAACACCGCGCGAGCACCGAAAGGCACCGTCCCATGCGCTCCAGGCCCCCCGCCCGTACCCGAGCCGCCCTCCTCGCCTCCGCGGCCGCAGTGGCCGCAGCAGCCGCCGTCGCCGTGTTCGGCGCCCTCGCGCCCGAGGCCGTGGCGGCTCAGCCGCCGCTGCCGCTGCCCCTGACCGCCACCGAGTCGCTGGTCACCGTGGAGGGACCGCTGGTCAACAACATCACTCTGCCCATGACGAAGTGACCCGCCGCCTGCGGTAGCTGTCCCCTTCGAGCCGGACGATCTCGGCGTGGTGGGCCAGCCGGTCGGCCATCGCCGGGGCGACTCCCCCGCCGAAGATCTCGTCCCAGCGGCCGAGCGGGCGGTCGCAGGTCACGATCAGCGAGGCACGCTCGTAGCGGTGGGCGACCAGCTGGAAGAAGAGGTGGGCGGTGTCCGCGTCGAAGGGGACGTAGCCGACCTCGTCGACGATCAGCACGGCGTGGGCGTCGAGCGCGGTCAGTTCCTCGGCCAGCCGGCCCTCGGCACGGGCGCCGGATAGCCGGGCCGCCCACTCGGCGGCGGTGGCGAACAGCACCTGGTGACCGGCCTCGCAGGCACGGATGCCCAGGCCGGTCGCTAGATGCGTCTTGCCGGTGCCGGGGGCGCCGACGAACACCACGTTCCGCCGGGCGGCGACGAAATCCAGCTTGCCGAGCCGGGCCACGGTCTCCCGGTCGAAGGAGCGCGGATGGTCCTCGTCGAACTCCTCCAGCAGTTTGCGGGCCGGGAACCCGGCGGCACGGACGCGCGCCTCGGCGCCCGTCCCGTACGCAGCCGTCTCGTAGGGGGAGTGCTGTGCCTGGGCCGGAATCGTCGCCCGGTCCGGAATCGTCGCCTGGTCGCGAGCCGGGGATGCGTCGGCGGCCCGTGCCTCGGCGGGCGGTGCGGGCTCCCCATGGCCGTGCCCGTGCCCGTGCCCGTGACCGTGCCCGTTCTGGTGCGCGCCCTCCTGGTGCTGCGCCCGGTCCGCGCGCAGCGTCATCGGCCCCGACATGTACGCCAGGATCGCCGCCGACACGATGAAGGCCATGTGGATCACCGTGCCCCACAGCAGGGCGTGGCGCGAGGTGTGGTGGACGTCCACGAACATCTGGAGCAGATGGACGGAGGAGATGCCCACGATGGCGGTGGCCAGCTTGACCTTCAGCACGTTGGAGTTGACGTGCGAGAGCCATTCGGGCTGGTCGCGGTGGCCCTGGAGGCCGATGCGCGACACGAAGGTCTCGTAGCCGCCGACGATCACCATGATCAGCAGGTTCGCGATCATGACGACGTCGACGAGCTTGAGCACCGCGAGCATCACGTACGTCTCGGTCGCCTGCCCGGTCACGCACCGGAGGATTAAATTCCACAGCTCCTTGAAGAACTTGTAGACGTACACGCCCTGGGCCGCCACGAGCCCGAAGTACAGCGGCGCCTGGAGCCAGCGGGTCGCGAACAGGGCGTACCCGAGCGTCGCGGTCATCGGGGAGGCGGCGGACGTGAGGGACTGGCTGCGACCGGGCAAGGGACTCACTCCAGGGCTACGGCACGGCACGGGTGGTGACCTGCGACTGCGACCTGCACGGTTCGCCATTCTTCGCGGCAAGTGCCGGATATCTGAATTCCGGCCACCCATTGGAGTGGATAGACATCCAATACGACGTGACGCGGACGTCACGCTCCATCCATGTCGGCAGACCCGTCCGATCGGGCACACTGGACGTTTGGCCGAGCAGAGCCGTCCCGAAGGCCATCCGGCCGTCCCGAAGGCCATCCGGCCGTCCGAAGGCCACCCCGAGGTCATGGCGAAAGGCAGCCGCGCGTGAATGGTCCCCTCATCGTCCAGAGCGACAAGACCCTCCTGCTCGAGGTCGACCACGAGCAGGCCGACGACTGCCGCCGGGCGATCGCGCCGTTCGCGGAGCTGGAGCGGGCCCCCGAGCACATCCACACCTACCGCGTGACCCCCCTCGGCCTGTGGAACGCGCGCGCGGCCGGGCACGACGCCGAACAGGTCGTGGACGCGCTCGTGCAGTACAGCCGGTATCCGGTGCCGCACGCGCTGCTGGTGGACGTCGCGGAGACGATGGACCGCTACGGCCGCCTGACCCTCAGCAAGCACCCGGCCCACGGACTCGTCCTCACCACCACCGACCGCCCGGTCCTGGAGGAGATCCTGCGGTCGAAGAAGATCGCCCCACTGGTCGGGGCCCGGATCGACCCGGACACCGTCGCCGTGCACCCCTCCGAGCGCGGGCAGATCAAGCAGGTCCTGCTGAAGCTGGGCTGGCCGGCCGAGGACCTCGCCGGGTACGTGGACGGCGAGGCGCACCCCATCGAGCTGGCCGAGGACGGCTGGGCGCTGCGCCCGTACCAGAAGCAGGCGGTGGAGAACTTCTGGCACGGCGGGTCGGGCGTGGTCGTGCTCCCGTGCGGCGCGGGCAAGACGCTGGTCGGTGCCGGATCCATGGCCCAGGCGAAGGCGACCACCCTCATCCTCGTCACGAACACCGTCTCCGCCCGGCAGTGGAAGCACGAGCTGGTGAAGCGGACCTCGCTGACCGAGGACGAGATCGGCGAGTACAGCGGGACGCGGAAGGAGATCCGCCCGGTCACCATCGCCACGTACCAGGTGCTGACGACGAAGCGGAAGGGCGTCTACCCGCATCTGGAGCTCTTCGACTCCCGTGACTGGGGTCTGATCGTCTACGACGAGGTGCACCTGCTGCCCGCGCCGGTCTTCAAGTTCACGGCCGATCTGCAGGCGCGCCGCCGCCTCGGGCTGACCGCGACGCTCGTACGGGAGGACGGCCGCGAGTCGGACGTGTTCTCGCTGATCGGGCCCAAGCGGTTCGACGCGCCGTGGAAGGAGATCGAGGCGCAGGGGTACATCGCGCCGGCCGACTGCGTCGAGGTCCGCGTCAACCTCACCGACAGCGAGCGGCTCGCGTACGCGACGGCCGAGACGGAGGAGAAGTACCGCTTCTGTGCGACGACGGACACGAAGCGGAAGGTGACGGAGGCGCTGGTGCGCCGTTTCGCCGGGCAGCAGACCCTCGTCATCGGGCAGTACATCGACCAACTCGACGAGCTGGGCGAGCACTTGAACGCGCCCGTCATCAAGGGGGAGACGTCGAACACCCAGCGCGAGAAGCTGTTCGACGCGTTCCGTGAGGGCGAGATCAGCGTGCTGGTGGTGTCGAAGGTCGCGAACTTCTCCATCGACCTGCCGGAGGCCACGGTCGCGATCCAGGTGTCCGGCACGTTCGGCTCGCGGCAGGAGGAGGCCCAGCGTCTCGGGCGGGTGCTCCGTCCGAAGGCCGACGGCCATCAGGCCCACTTCTACTCGGTGGTCGCCCGCGACACCATCGACCAGGACTTCGCGGCCCACCGCCAGCGTTTCCTGGCCGAACAGGGCTACGCGTACCGGATCGTGGACGCGGACGAGCTGCTGGCCGAGAGCTGAGGGCTCGTCCGGGCCGACGGTTCACGGAGGGACGGACGGTCTCACCGGCGGTGTACGCCCGCCTCCTCCGTGTACTCGCCGAGCACGACCACCTCGAAGGCGGCGCCGGCGAACACCTTGATCGCTCGCAGTGCGTCGCCGAGCCAGTGGCGGTGGTGCTCGACGTCGATGGCCGTCGCACCGGTCGGCGGACCGTGCCGGCCGGGAACCGGGGAAAAGGTCGCTGCACTCATGTATCCATGATGGAATCCGCGCCCCCGGTTGGCGTCGGTCCAGGGACGGAATCTCCGCGGCCCGCCGCTCCCTCTCAGGTCCGCCCTCCCGTACGCCTCCGGGCTGAGACGGTCCCCTAGGGATACGGCATCCGTAGCCCTGAGACAGCAGGACGCCACCGGCGGCACCGATCTCCGCGTCCGCCCGGCCGCCGGAAAATCATTCGCGCCCGATTCCCCGGCTCACTACAATCTCCGCTCTTGCCCGCCTCCGACTCCGGAGTGCCGCCGCCCGGCCGGAAACCGGACGGCACCGTCACCACCACGCAGGCGTCATTCGTACGCGCCGTCCCACGGCAGTCGACCGGCCCGCGCGCCCGCACGCGTCGCGCACCCCCGGCCGACGCACCGTCACGCCCGGAGGCAGAACCCCGTGTCCATCCGACCCGACGACCGCACCAGCACCCACAGCAACAAAGATCACGCGAGCCCCACTGACCCCACTGACCCCGCCGACCCCACCGACCTGGCCGAACCCGCCGACCCCCTCGCCCGCGAGCGCTCCCACCTCGCCTCGTCCCGGGCCGCGCTGCGCACCATGCGGGAGGACGTGGAGTCGCTCGACATCAGCGACGTCACCGCGAACTGGGTCAACGCGGAGGCGCTCCACCACCAGATCGGCGAGCGCATCAAGGCCCTCGCCGACCTCGCCCACACGCCCCTCTTCTTCGGCCGCCTCGACTACCTCCACGCTCCGGGTGCGCAGCAGGCCGAGGGCGCGGAGGAATCAAAGGGGCGCGAAGCGCCTTCCGTGCAAGGGCGGCGGTGGGAGACGGGCGGGCGCTTCTACATCGGGCGCCGCCATGTGCACGACGCCGCCGGGGACCCCATGGTCATCGACTGGCGCGCGCCCGTGTCGCAGCCGTTCTACCGGGCCTCCAAGCGGGACCCCATGGACATCGGCCTGCGCCGCCGCTTCGGCTACACGGGCGGCGACCTCACCGCGTACGAGGACGAGCACCTTTCCGACCCCTCGGAGGCAGCCACCACCAGCAAGCTGCTCCAGCAGGAGATCGAGCGCCCGCGCGTCGGACCGATGCGCGACATCGTGGCGACCATCCAGCCCGAGCAGGACGAGATCGTCCGGTCCGGTCTCTCCGGCACGGTCTGCGTGCAGGGCGGCCCCGGCACCGGGAAGACGGCCGTCGGTCTGCACCGCGTCGCGTACCTCCTCTACGCCTTCCGCGACCGCCTCGCCCGCACCGGCACCCTCGTCATCGGCCCGAACCGCTCCTTCCTCCACTACATCGAGCAAGTGCTGCCCGCACTCGGCGAGTTGGAGGTCAAGCAGGCGACCGTCGACGACCTCGTGGCGCACGTCGAGGTGCGCGGCACCGACGACGCGGCGGCCGCCGTCGTCAAGGGCGACGCCCGGATGGCTCAGGTGCTGCGCCGGGCCGTGCGCTCACACGTCACGATGCCCACCGAGCCGGTGGTCGTGGTGCGCGGCTCGCGTCGCTGGCGCGTCCCTGCGTACGAACTGGAGGACATCGTCCGGGAGTTGATGGAGCGCGACATCCGCTACGGAGCGGCGCGCGAGGCCCTGCCGCAGCGGATCGCGCACGCGGTGCTCGTCCAGATGGAACGCGCGGGCGAGGCACCGGACGACCGTGTCCAGGACACCGTGGCCCGCAACCCCGCGGTGAAGGCGGCGGTCAAGGCGATCTGGCCGCCGGTCGACCCCGCGAAACTGGTCCTGCGCCTCCTCACCGACGCGGACTTCCTCGCCGAACACGCGGACGGGGTCCTCACGGACGAGGAGCAGAAGGCGATCCTGTGGGCCAAGCCCGCGCGGAGCGTGAAGTCGGCCAAGTGGTCACCGGCCGACGCCGTCCTCGTCGACGAGGCCACCGACCTCGTCCAGCGCACCCACTCGCTCGGTCACGTCGTGCTCGACGAGGCGCAGGACCTCTCCCCGATGCAGTACCGGGCGGTGGGCCGCCGCTGCACCACCGGCTCCGCGACCGTTCTCGGCGACCTCGCGCAGGGCACCACGCCCTGGGCGACGCGGAGTTGGGAGGAGGCGCTGGCCCACCTCGGCAAGGGCGACGCCGTCATCGAGGAGCTCACGGCCGGCTTCCGCGTCCCCACGGACGTGATCACGTACGCCTCCCGTCTGCTCCCCCACATCGCGCCCGGCCTGACCCCCGTGGCGTCGGTCCGCGAGAACCCGGGCTTCTTCGAGCTCCGTACGATCGCCTCGGACGCCGAAGTGGTCGCCGCCTGCGAGGAGTCGCTCCGCCACGAGGGCTCGACCGGCCTCATCGCCGCCGACGCCCGTATCCCCGCCCTCACCGAAGCGCTGACGGCGGCGGGCATCGCCCACCTCGACCCCGGCGAGGAGACGACACCCGACACCCGCCTCACCCTGGTCCCGGCGTCCCTCGCCAAGGGCCTGGAGTACGACTACGTGGTCCTGGACGAGCCCCAGGCGATCGTCGACGCCGAACCCGACGAACGCACGGGCCTGCGCCGCCTGTACGTAGCCCTCACCCGAGCGGTCTCAGGCCTGACAGTGACCCACGCGGCCCCACTACCACCACAACTGGCCCCGTAGGGGGCGCAGCCCCGTCAGGGGCGCAGCCCCGTCAGGGGCGCAGCCCCGTCAGGGGCGCAGCCCCGTCAGGGGCGCAGCCCCGTCAGGGGCGCAGCCCCGTCAGGGGCGCGGGGCTGTGTCGATTTGCGGCTGCGCCGCGCGGGCGCGACCAGCCACAACCAACCCGCACCCCGCAACGAACCCCACACCCCAACGGCGCTACCGGGACCGCGCCCCCAGCGGAGCGCCAAGCACCGCCCTCCACTCCCGCACCGCGTCCGCCGACACGGGCGCACCCCACCCGCCCGGCCGCACGGCACCCCCCACGTGAAAGGCGTCGACCCCCGCCGCGCGCAGCCCCGGAACGTGGTCCAGCCGCAGGCCGCCGCCCACGAGGAGCCGCTGGGTGTACCCGGGCTCCCCTCTCCGCGCGGCCTCGGCCAGGAGGACGGGCAACCCGTCGTCGACGCCCTCGCCGGACCCCGCGGTCAGGTACGTGTCGAGCCCGGGCAGGTCCGCGAGCTGCTTGCGCAGGGCGTCACGGTCGGCGGCGCGGTCGATGGCCCGGTGGAAGGTCCACGGGCACCCGTCCAGCACGTCCACGACCCGCTCGACGGCAGCCACGTCCGGCCCTCCGCCCTCCTCCAGGAACCCGAACACGAACTCCTCGGCCCCCGCGTCCCGCAGCTCCCGCGCGGCGCGTACGAGCGCGGAGACGTCCCCGGCCGCGAACCCGTCCCCCAGCCGCACCATCACCCGGGCCGGGATCTCCACGGCCTCCCGGATCGCGCCCACCATGTCCACGGCCGGCGTGAGCCCGTCCGCGGCCATGTCGGCCACCACTTCGAGCCGGTCGGCCCCTCCGGCCTGAGCGGCGACCGCGTCCTCGACGTCGAGGGCGATCACCTCCAGGACTGCACGCGTACGCATAGGACCCCTTTCGGAGAGCCACTCGCCGTCGGACTAGAGGTCTAGTCCAATCTCAGAGTACCGCTCACCCGAAGACGTTCAGCTGCCCTTCCCCCGCCCCCACCAGCTCGTACCGCGTACCGGTCACGGGCCGTCCCGCGTACAGGCGGATGAGGGTGGGCGCGTCACCGAGGTAGCGGGCGGGCGGGCCGTCCGTGGCGGGCGGACCGAGGAGCAGGGGCTCGTCGGTGTCGTCGAGATCGGCGTGGAGGGAGACGGGCGACTTCTCGCGGGCGCGGTGGGCCAGGAGGGTGAGGGCGTACGGGAGCGCCTCACCGGCGTACGCGCCCGGGACGCCGAACGCGTCACGTACGTCGCCCGCGTGGATCCACTCGCCGAGGGCGACCGCGTCCAGGGCGCCCCCGGCCTTCGCGATGGCGGGGCCCGCTTCCGTCATGCCCCGCTCCAGTTCGTCGACGACGCGGGAGACGGGCCAGTCGGCGCGCTCGGCGATGTCCCGGTCGTTCGACTCGGGGCTGAACACACCCTCCTCGAAACGGCTCTCCACCACCCGCGTCAGCGCCGCCGAGCAGTGCGCCACCACATGCCGCACCGTCCACCCCGGACAGGCCGTCCGCAGCGCGAAGTCCTCCTCGGCACGGCTTCGGAGAAGGGGGATCAGGGCGTCCCGCTCGGTGACGAGCAGCCGGCCGGGGAGGCCGGGGTCGCGTTCCGGTGCGTCGTGTGCGTCCGCTGGAGTCATGGGGTCACGCTAGGCGGCCGGGCGGAGGGCGTGCCAACACCTTTCAGGTGCGGGAGCACAATGGCCCCCATGGCCGACCCCGACACCCTGGACGCCCTCCGCTCCCGCTGGCTTCGCACCCTGCTCGCCGCCCGCGAGGAGATCCGCGAGGAGATCCGCGACGACGGCCGCGAGGACGTCCACGCCCCCGACCCGCACCCGTACGCCGACAACCTGCTGAAGCGCTGGTCGGAGCCGCAGCGCAAGTACCACACCCTCGACCACCTCACCGCGGTGCTCGACCACGTCGACGTCCTGGCGGAGTACGCCGACGACCCGGACGCCGTCCGCCTCGCGGCCTGGTTCCACGACGCGGTGTACCTGCCGGACCGGTCGACGAACGAGGAGCGGTCGGCGCGGCTCGCCGAGCGGGCCCTGCCCGAGGCCGGGGTCTCGCGGGAGAAGACGGACGAGGTCGCCCGGCTGGTGCGGCTGACGGTCACCCATGACCCCGCCGACGACGACGCCAACGGGGCCGTTCTCTGCGACGCCGATCTGGCCATTCTGGCGGCGGAGCCGGAGACATACGACCGTTATGTGCGGGCGGTGCGTGAGGAGTACTCCTTCGTGCCCGACGACGCGTTCCGCACGGGGAGGACGGCCGTACTGCGTCAACTCCTCGACCTGCCAAGACTGTTCAGGACGCCGTACGGGCAGCGGGAGTGGGAGGCGCGGGCCCGCCGGAACCTCGGGGCCGAAATCGATCGGCTCGACGACGGCTCCTGAGACCGGGCGACACCGCGGGAATGCTCGCCCCGGCCCCACGGCTGACCCGTACATGCGCACCCGCTCAGACACCGGCCGCCCCGATCCCGACCACCCAGGCGCAGACCACCCAGGCACCGACCGCCCCGGCGCCGACCGCTCCCGCATGCCCCTCGCCGTCTACGTCCTCGGCCTCTCCGTGTTCGCCCTCGGCACCAGCGAGTTCATGCTCTCGGGGCTGCTGCCGCCCCTCGCGGAGGACATGGGAGTGAGCATCCCCCGGGCGGGGCTGCTGATCTCGGCGTTCGCGATCGGGATGGTGGTCGGGGCACCGCTGCTCGCCGTGGCCACGCTCCGGCTGCCCCGCCGTACGACCCTCATCACGCTCATCACCGTCTTCGGCTTCGGTCAGGTGGCGGGCGCCCTCGCGCCCAACTACCCCATCCTCTTCGCCTCCAGGATCGTCAGCGCGCTGGCCTGCGCCGGGTTCTGGGCGGTGGGCGCGGCCGTGGCGGTGGCGATGGTGCCGGTGAGCACACGGGCCCGCGCACTCGCCGTGATGATCGGCGGCTTGTCGATCGCGAACGTGCTGGGCGTCCCGGCCGGTGCCTTCCTCGGGGAGCACCTCGGCTGGCGTTCGGCGTTCTGGGCCGTGGCCGTAGCGACCGGGATCGCGCTCGTCGGCGTGGTCTTCCTGATCCCGGCCCTGCCCGTGCCCGACGAGCGGCCCCGGATCGGGCAGGAGGCCCGGATCTACCGCGACCCGCAGGTCTGGCTCTCCGTGTCCGTCGTGGCGCTGGCCGCCGGCGGGGTCTTCTGCGCGTTCAGCTACCTCGCCCCGCTGCTCACGGACGTCGCCGGGCTCGACGACGGCTGGGTGCCGACCGTGCTCGCGCTCTTCGGGATCGGCGCGCTGATCGGGACCGCGATCGGCGGGCGGATCGCCGACGCCCACCTGTTCGGCGTGCTGCTCAGCGGCATCGCCGCCTCGACGGTCCTCCTCGTCGCGCTGGCGCTCCTCGGGCAGTACGCGGTCCTCGCCGTCGTCCTCTCCTTCCTCCTCGGCGTCTCCTGCTTCTACACCGCGCCCGCGCTCAACGCCCGGATGTTCAACGTCGCCGGTGCCGCCCCCACGCTCGCCGGCGCCACCACCACCTCCGCCTTCAACCTCGGCAACACCGGCGGCCCCTGGCTCGGCGGCACGGTCATCGACGCGGGGTTCGGGTTCGCGTCCACGGCCTGGGCGGGCGCGGCCCTCTCGGCGACGGCCATCGGCGCGACGGCGCTCTCGCTGCGCCTGCACCGCCGTACGTCCCGCAGGTCCCCTACGTCCGCGTCCCGCGTGGTCACCGGTGCCGACCTCGGCGGAGTCGACATCGGCGGGGTCGACATCGGCGGCCGACCGGGCCGGTAATCCGGTACGCACCGACACGTGATCCCTCCTATCCTCGCGCCATGCGACCAATGGGTGGGGACCAGGTGCAGGAAGCCGTCCGACACGCGCTCACGCTGCTGCGGACCGCCGTGGACCACGACTGGGAGGGGGCCAAGGCGGGTCGCCTGGATTGGAACTGCCGTGAGACGGCCGTGCACATCGCGTCGTGCCTCATCGCCTACGCGGGCCAGCTGGCCGGGCGCGCGACCGAGGCGTGGATGCCCTTCGAGCTGGTCATGGACGACGGGACCGACACCGCGGACGTGCTCGACGTGATCGAGACGACGGGCACCCTCCTCGCGGCGACCGTCCGGACGACACCGCGCGACGTGCGCGCCTTCCACCCGTACCCGTTCCGCTCCGCCGATCGCGAGGGCTTCGCCGCGATGGGCGTCACGGAGGTGCTGCTGCACACGCACGACATCGCCGAGGGCCTCGTCCTGCCGTACGAGCCCCCCGCCGACCTCTGCGAGGACGTCCTCACCCGCCTCTTCCCGGACGTACGGCCGGGTCCCGAACCCTGGCCCACCCTCCTGTGGGCCACCGGCCGCGGCGACCTGCCCGGCCGTGCCCCGGTCACCCAGTGGCGGTGGACCCACCCCCTGGTCATCCCCGCCGAACGGCTCTCCCTGCACGCCGTCACCCCGGCCGCCGCCGCCGATCTGGCCGCGGGCGGCACGGGCGGCTTCGAGTGGATCGAGGGCGGCCCGGTCGAGGGGACGCGCGAGGGCGCGGGCATGATCCACAAGCTGTACGAGACGGGCACGCTCCGCGCGGAGTGGGGCATGTACGCCCTCGTCCGCACCGAGGACGGCCGCGCCCTCGGTGCCCTCGGCTTCCACTCCGCCCCCGACGAGGAGGGCCGCACCGAGATCGGCTACGACCTCGTCGAGGCGGCCCGCGGCCACGGTTACATGACGGAGGCGCTGCGCACCCTGGCCGACTGGGCGCGGGGGCGGGAGGACGTCCGGGCGCTGTTCGCGGTGGTGGACAAGGACAACGTCCCGTCCCAAGGGGTCGTCACCCGGGCCGGGTTCACGCGGGTGAGCGATGACGTGGGCGACAGCGGGGGAACGTTCGCCTACGAACTGCGGCTGCGGTCCTGACGTACGGCCGCCGACGGCTCAGCCGCCGTTCCCACGCCCCTTCGGTCTGCGCAGGCCCGCCGCGGTGAGCCTGCGCACCAGCTCCTTCGAGCCCACCTCCACGGCACCGGCGGCCACCACGTCCGGGTAACGGTGCGACGGGATGTCGTAGTGGTCGCGTTCGAAGGCCCGCTCGGGGATGCCCAGCTTCCGGGCGAACGCGTGGAGTTCGTCGTGCGACTCGTCGCTGACCAGGTGCGACCACATGCGGCCGTGGCCGGGCCAGGTGGGTGGGTCGATGTAGAGCGTCACGAGGATGCGGCCCCGCCGCTCGCCGACCCCAGGGAGCCGACCGCCGCCACCTTCACGCCCGCCTTGTGGCACACCCAGTGGGGGTCGGTGCCCAGCTCGGGCTCGACGTCGAGCGCGTGCGGGTCGCCGGAGCCGCACACCGGGCACAGGGGCCAGCGCCCGTACCGCTCCAGCAGCGCGTCCTGGACGTCCTGCGCGACGAGTCCGGCCACGTACCCGGCGCCCTCCGGCCACTGCTCGACCCACCACCGGCGCTCGGCCACCGAGTTCTCGACCAGCGACACGACGTCCGCCTCGGCGACCCGGCCCGCGACCAGATCGGCGAGGACGAGGGCGCGCGCGGCGTGCAGCGCCTGCTCCAGGGGGCTGACGCGGGCGCCGGTGGGCTCACCACCGGGTTCACTGCCGGCTTCCCCGCCGGGTTCCATGCCGACTTCCTCGCCGGGTTCATTGCCGACTTCCCTGCGGGGCTCATTGCCGGGATCACTGCTGGGGTCCATGCCCCCATTGTGCGCACTCTTCTTGACCGTGCACCCGAGCAGAAAATAGCTTTCAGAGTGTGAGCGAAGAAGTGAAGGAAATTTTCGGAAGGGGCACGCCACCGGCTCCCGCCGCCCTCGCGGCCAAGGTGCGCACCCTCGCCCCGTCCATGACCCGGTCCATGCAGCGGGTCGCCGAGGCCGTCGCCGGTGACCCCGCGGGCTGCTCGGCCCTGACCGTCACCGGACTGGCCGAGCTCACCGGCACCAGCGAGGCGACGGTCGTCCGTACGGCTCGTCTGCTCGGCTATCCGGGTTACCGGGACCTGCGCCTCGCGCTCGCCGGGCTCGCCGCGCAGCAGCAGTCGGGCCGGGCGCCCGCCGTCACCGCCGACATCGCGGTCGACGACCCCCTCGCGGACGTCGTGGCCAAGCTCGCCTACGACGAGCAGCAGACCCTCGCCGACACCGCGGCCGGACTCGACACGGTCCAGCTCGGCGCGGCGGTCACGGCGCTGGCGGCGGCCCGGCGCGTCGACGTGTACGGCGTCGGCGCGTCCGGGCTCGTCGCCCAGGACCTCACGCAGAAGCTGCTGCGGATAGGGCTCATAGCCCACGCGCACAGCGACCCGCACCTCGCCGTCACCAACGCGGTGCAGCTCGCCGCCAAGGACGTGGCGATCGCCATCACGCACTCGGGCTCGACGGGGGATGTCATCGAGCCGCTGCGGGTCGCGTTCGAGCACGGGGCGACGACGATCGCCGTCACGGGACGCCCCGACGGGCCCGTCAGCCAGTACGCCGACCATGTGCTCACCACGTCCACGGCCCGCGAGAGCGAGCTCAGGCCGGCGGCGATGTCGTCCCGGACGAGCCAGCTGCTGGTCGTGGACTGTCTCTTCGTCGGGGTGGCGCAGCGGACGTACGAGAGGGCGGCGCCGGCGCTTTCCGCTTCGTACGAGGCGTTGGCCCACCGGCACCGGAGTGGGCGCTAGCGCTCCGCTGGAGACCGGGAAGGCAGACCGCCGTAGGGCTGAATGCCGTCCGACATCCGCGGGTTTGTTGTGGCTGGTCGCGCCCACGCGGCGCAGCCGCATATCGACACAGCCCCGCGCCCCTGACGGGGCGCCCTCAGCACCCCGGCAGAACAATCGCACCACACGGAAAGAGCCCCCCGCCATGGCCTCCCCCACCAACACATCCCCCGAACACCCCGATCTCAAAGCCCAGTTGGAGACCCTGACCACCGAGGCGTTCCGCCCCGAGCTGGCCGGGATCGACCGGCTGCCCACCCTCGACATCGCGCGGCTCATGAACGACGAGGACGCGACCGTGCCGAGTGCCGTCGCCGCGCAGTTGCCCCGGATCGCCGCCGCCATCGACGCCCTCGCCGAGCGGATGGGGCGCGGCGGACGGCTGGTCTACGCGGGCGCGGGCACCGCCGGGCGGCTGGGGGTGCTGGACGCCTCCGAGTGTCCGCCGACCTTCAACACGGACCCGTCCCGCGTGGTCGGCCTGATCGCGGGCGGGCCGGAGGCCGTGGCCCACTCGATCGAGGGGGCTGAGGACTCCAGGGGGCTGGCGCGCGACGACCTCGACGCGCTCGCGCTGACCGCCGCCGACACGGTGGTGGGTGTCTCGGCCTCGGGCCGCACCCCGTACGCCCTCGGCGCGGTGGAGTACGCCCGTGCGCGCGGCGCGCTGACCATCGGCCTTTCCTGCAACGCCGACAGCCCGCTCGCGGCGGCCGCCGACCATGGCATCGAGGTCGTCGTGGGCCCGGAGCTGCTGACGGGTTCGACGCGGCTGAAGGCGGGCACGGCGCAGAAGCTGGTCCTGAACATGCTGTCGACGATCACGATGATCCGCCTGGGCAAGACGTACGGGAACCTGATGGTCGACGTCCGCGCCTCGAACGAGAAGCTCCGCGCCCGTTCGCGCCGCATCGTGGCCCTGGCGACGGGGGCACCGGACGAGGAGATCGAGCGTGCCCTCGCGGCGACGGACGGCGAGGTCAAGAACGCGATCCTCACGATCCTCGGCGGGGTGGACGGACCGACGGCGGCCCGGCTCCTGGAGGAGAGTCAGGGGCGCCTGCGGGTGGCGCTGAAGGCCGCCGCCGCCCTCTGAGACCAGGGCTCCCGCTCACCCGGTCCTGTGGACCGGGAACGTCAGTGGACCGGGAACGTCAGTGGCGCATGCGATGCTCGACCACGACGGCAAGCGAGCACCCGATCACCCGGTCACGTCGATCACCCGAGGAGAGGACGAGCATGGTGAACCACGCGCAACTGACCGCCCTGGGCCGGGCCCTGCGCCTCCTCGGCGAGCACGGCGAGGCCCTGACGTCCACCACCCCCGACGCCAAGCTGCACGAGGTCAAGGACGATCTGCGGCGCGCCCTGGACCTGTTGGACGAGACGGTCACGTCCGCGAAACCCACGACACGCTGCGCCGAGCACCCGAACGGCCCGGTGGACAAGGACGCCCCCGACCTCTGTCTCCTCTGCGAGACCCGCCGCCGCACGGCCCGCCGCGCCCAGGCCGACAGCGCGTACGGGGGACCCCCGCGCCCCGCGACGCCCACCGAACCCGCCCCGTCCCGTTACGGCATACGCGGTGACCGCCCCCAGCCCCAGCAGCGCTGGCTCCCGGAGGCGTGGAACGGCCAGGCGTGGCAGCTCTGCGGCACCCCGCGGCGCGACCGCCGCGAGGCCGAGCTGTACCTGGCCGCCCAACGCCGCGGCGCGCGCCCGGCGATGGCGTACCGCCTGGTCCACGAGTTCACGGACTACGAGGTGCTGCGGGTGTGGGGTGAGCCGGTGAGGGTGGACATCGAGCCGATGGGGAACATGTAGCCCGTCAGGCCGTGGCCTCGGCCAGGAGCGCGTCGATCTGCCCCAGCGCCTGGGACATGCCCTCTTCCATGCCCATGGCCACCAGCTTCTCCATGGCCTCGGCACTGGGGAAGGTGCCCTCGATGGTCATCACCGTGGCCGCCCCGCCGTCGGCGGTGAGCCGCACGCGAACGGCCGTGGTGGGCATGTCGGGGTCGGGGCGGCCGGAGTCGTCGGCGAAACCGTCCTCGAACTCCAGCCCGTGCGGGGCGTCGACCGACCGGACGCGCCACCAGCCGTAGTACTTGTCGCCCTCCGGCCCGGTCATGAAGTACGTGACCGCACCGCCGGGTGCCAGATCATGATCGACCACGGTCGCCGGGTAGGTCGGGGGACCCCACCACCGCTCCAGCGTGCGCGGGTCCTGCCAGACCTTCCACACCTGCTCGGGCGGCGCGTCGAACCGCGCGGTGATGGTCAGGGTGAGGGCTTCAGGGTTCTTCTGGACGTCGATCACGGTCATGAGCGTGCTCCTTGCCGTGCTGTGGATCTGAGCTGTGTGGTGGATCCGATGGGTCCAACGGGTCGGACTCGGCGAGGATCGCGCCGATGCGGTCGACGCGCCCACGCCAGACCTCCGTCAGCTGGTCCAGCAGCCGCCGCACCTCACGCAGGGCGTCCTCGTTGCCCCGCACCCGCTGCTCCCTGCCCTGCCGCTCCTTGGTGACCAGCCCGGCCCGCTCCAGCACCGCCACGTGCTTCTGCACGGCCGCGAAGCTCATCGGGAACCTCCGGGCGAGGTCCGAGACCGAGTGGTCACCGGTCAGGGTGAGCGCGACGATCTCGCGCCGTGTCGCGTCGGCCAGGGCTTGGAAGAGGCGATCGGCGTGGTCACTGGGCTCAGTGACCTCGGCGGACTGCTGACGTACAACCATTGGGTTGTACGTTACCGGCCGCACCCCGCCCCCGCAACACGTCACGGCAACCGTCCCGCCCGGTTGGCGTGCCGCACCCGCTCCCGCAGCACCTCTCCCACCGGCACGTCCCCCACCGACTCCGGCGGACAGTCCCACTCTCGCCCACCCCCGACCGGCCGCAACTGCACCCTGCCGCCCACATGCCCCATCACCTCCCCGACCCGCCCGTCCCGCACGTCCACCACGTGCGCCCCCACCGACGGCTCCTCCCCGCGCAACACGGAGGCCAGCCGCTCGGCCGTCCGCACGTTGCAGCGCCCCAGGTCGACCAGACCGAACGGCGCCTCACTCGCGGCGGTCACCGGATCCACGCGCAGCGACGGCAGCCCGACGCCCACGCCCACGAGGGCCTTCCGCAACGACTCCACGACTTCCTCCGTCGACCGCACGCCCACGCACCTCCACGCTGAGTTGATGATTCGCCACACAGAGTGGCGACTGTGTGCCTAACCTGGCCAGACAGGGCGCCCCAACAACCTCAGCTGTGCGACAGGAAGTTGCTTGCCATGCCAGGACCGAAGGACCTCGACCCGTCGTCGTCGCCCCGCGCCCTGCTGGGCGCCGAGCTGCGCCACGCACGCGAGAAAGCCGGCCTCAGCCAGGAGGAGCTGGGTCTCCGGCTGTTCGTGAGCGGCTCGTTCATCGGGCAGTTGGAGGCCGGCACGCGGCGGATGCAGCGGGAGTACGCGCGGTTGCTGGACGAGGTCCTGGGGACGGAGGACTTCTTTCAGCGGAACTGTGGGGCGGCGGCGAAGTCCCGCTACCCCGAGCACTTCGCCGAAGCGGCGGAGGCGGAGGCGCAAGCCACGGCGATCAGGGAGTACGCGCCGCTCCTGATCCCAGGCCTGATCCAGACACCCGCGTATGCACGGGCGGTGTTCCGGGCGTACCAGCCGACAGCTCCAGAGAAGACGATCGACGAGCTGGTGGCGGCCAGAATGGAGCGGGCCCGCATCCTTGCGGATCCAACAGAGCCATTGTTGTGGGTGGTCCTCGACGAGGCCGCGCTGCGTCGCACGACGGGCGGGCCCGGGGTGATGGCGGAGACCCTGCGCCACATCGCCGGCCTGGCCCGGCGGAGCCGGGCGATCGTGCAGGTGCTGCCGTTCGACACGGGGGCGCATGCGGCGATGCAAGGCGCCATCAAGCTGATGGAGTTCGAGGAAGCCCCTCCCTTGGTCTACTTCGAGGGGATCGGCACCGGACGGCTGGAGGACGACCCGGCCACCGTCAGGCACCAGCGGCTCACCTATGAACTCCTCACGGCCGCCGCGCTCTCGCCGGAGAAGTCCCTGGCCCTGATTGATGCAATGGCGCAGGATTACGCCCATGAGGAACATCCCTGAGTACGACTTGGACAGAGCCGTCTGGTTCAAGTCCAGCTACAGCGGCGGGGACGGCGGCAACTGCCTGGAAATCGCCCGCTGGCGCCAGTCGACCTACAGCGGAGGCGGCGGCAACGACTGCCTAGAAGTCACCGACTCCCACCCCACCCACATCCCCGTCCGCGACTCCAAGAACCCCCACGGCCCGAAGCTCATGTTCCGGCCGGAGGCCTGGTCCGCGTTCGTCGACGAACTCAGGCGGGACTAGTGCCCGAGCTGCAGCTGCTCCGGCCGGACCACGCCCCCGCACTGCTCGCCTTCGAGCGGGAGAACCGGGCCTACTTCGCCGCGTCCATCCCGGACCGGGGTGACGAGTACTTCGCCCGGTTCGACGAGCGGCTCCGTGCCCTGCTCACCGAGCAGGAGGCGGGAGACTGCTACTTCCACGTACTGGTCGATGCCGCGGGCGATGTGCTGGGGCGGGTCAACCTGGTGGACGTGGCGGACGGCGGCGCCGAGCTCGGATACCGGATCGCCGAGCGGGCCACGGGCCGGGGGCTGGCCACCCGGGCCGTGCGGTCGGTGTGCGACGTCGCCGCGGACAGGTACGGACTGTCCACGCTGCGTGCCAAGGCCACGGTCGACAACGCGGCGTCGCGCGCCGTGCTGGCCCGTGTCGGGTTCACCGTCACCGGCGAGACGCGGCTCGACGGGCGGCCCGCACTGACCTACGTCCACCACCTCTCCAAGCGGAGCGCCCAAGCGGACAGGATCTGACCTACATGGCTCCTAGCGTGTGCCTTACCGACCGAACGGGAAACAACGGAGGGCTCACGCCATGAACAGCACCCCGGCCACCGAGACCATCGAGACCACCGACGAGCGCACCGACCTGCTGGAGACGCTGGCCAAGCACCGGCACTTCCTGCGCTTCACCACCCGCGACCTCACCGACGAGCAGGCCGGCCGGCGGACCACCGTGAGCGAGCTGTGTCTCGGCGGCCTGATCAAGCACGTCACGTCGGCGGAACGCAACTGGGTGGAATTCATCGAGCACGGCCCCTCGGCGATGGGCGACTTCACCGCGATGACCGAGGCGGACTGGGCCCGCCGGGCCGACGAGTTCAAGATGCTGCCCGGCGAGACGCTCGCCGGCGTGCTGGCCGCGTACGAGGAGACGGCCGAGCGGACCGAGAAGCTGGTCGCCGGCCTGCCCGACCTGAACGCCTCCCACCCGCTGCCCAAGGCCCCGTGGTTCGAGGCCGACACACGGTGGTCGGCCCGCAGGGTGCTGTTGCACATCATCGCGGAGACCGCCCAGCACGCCGGTCACGCCGACATCATCCGCGAGTCCCTGGACGGCTCGAAGAGCATGGGCTGACGCACCCGCACTGGAGACGGCATGGGCAGACATGGGCCACGCGCGGCCGGTAAAGGACCTGGTCACGGCCGCCAGTGCTGGCCCAGATCTGCCAATGCCCTCTCATGGGCGCCAGACGAGCGTGTACCGCCAGAACAGGCGACGGCGCAGCCGGGCGCCGGGCAGCACACGTCTCGCCTCCCGGACGATGTCATCGAAGGCCGCTTCCGGCGCCCGTGTCGCAGCGGTCGTCGAGACGGGCCGCGCCACCGTGTTCCCCCTGCTCTTGACCCACCCCACCACGGCGTTCGCCGGAACGGAGACGAGGCTGAGCAGGTGGTCCACGAGGGTCTCCTCGCGAGCCAGCCCGACCACCACCAGCGTTCCACCAGGCCTCAGGTGCCCTCGGAAGCGCGTGAGCGCCTCGCTTAGTGGCAGGTGGTGGAGCACAGCGACGCAGGTGATGACGTCGTACGATCCGCCGGGCCCCCCGTCCAAGGCGTCCGCCACGCTGAAGGTCACCGGAGCACCGGCCGGAGTCAGCTCCCGCGCCCGCTCCACGATCCCCGGGTCGACGTCGATTCCGTGCACCTCCCGCGCCCGCCCCGCCAACAGCCGCGCCAGATCACCACTCCCGCACCCGACGTCCAGCGCACGCTCGAAGCGCCGGGGCAACCGGCGCAGGATCCAGCGGTGGTAGTGCGCGTTGTGGTCCCAGGGGTGCGCCGCGTTGAAGCGGTGCAGCGCGGACAGGAGGCGGTGCGACGGTGATGTCATACGGCCAATCAAACCGGCCACAGCCGCAGGCATGGCACCAGCCATCAGGGGCGACCACTCGGCAGAGCGACACGGCGCGGTCGGGATGCAACTGCAAGTGGTCGATCAAGCGCGGTCGTGGAGCGTGACCTGGTAGCCGTCGGGGTCGGCGAAGGTGAAGGTCCGACCGAAGGGGCCGTCGATCGGTGTGGAGACGATGGTGTGACCGTCGGCGACGAGCGCGTCGTGGATGGCCTGGACGTCGGTGGCGTGGAGCCAGATCGCGGCACCGATGCCGGGCTGAGCGACGGATGCGAGGTCGGTGCCGGGAATGACGTCGCGGAGTGCGAACGCGATCGGCTTCGTCTCGAAGACGACGGCGTGCGGAGGTCCGGCCGGCGAGCGGACGAGGCCCAGGTACTGCTCGTAGAACGCCTGTGAAGCGTCGAGGTCCCGCACTTGGAGCGAGATGAAATCGGGGCCGGTGGCAGGCATGATGACACTCCTTCTTTCCGTGTCAGTTTCCTGACATGCCACAACCTATGTCAGAATACTGACATGAGTCAAGAAGGTGTCGGCGTCGACCTGGAGACGTCACTGGGCTACCTGCTCAAAGAAGCGTCCAGCGCCCTCCGCGCGGCCATGGAGGAAGTGCTGCGGCCGCTCGGGATGAGCGTGACGCACTACTCCTGCCTCGAACTGCTGGCGCAACGACCGGGCTTGTCGAACTCCGAGCTCGCGCGGGGCGCATTCGTGACACGGCAGACGATGAACGTGCTCCTCCAGGCCCTGGAACGAGACGGTTACGTGACGAGGCCTGCGGAGGCACCCGTCGGGAAGGCGCTTCCCACGCGGCTCACGCCTCGCGGCCGACGAAGCCTCGAGAAGGCGAGCGCAGCCGTCCGGTCCGTCGAGGCCAGGATGCTGGCCGGCCTGACCGCGGCCGAGCAGTCAGAGGCGTTCCGAATTCTGCAGAGCATGATCCATTCCCTGCGCGGTGACAACGAGGGTGCATAGCTCGTTCCGCGGCGCACGTCTCGTCGCGCTCGGACAGGAGTGCGGCCGAGCCTGAAATCCGTGTCGGCGACCTCGAAAGGCCTACCCGAACATCACATCCGCGAGTCGGGTGACCTGATCCACGTCCGAGGACCAGCAGTACAGGACCACTTCGTCCGCCCCGATCCCGGCGAACCCGGAAACAGCGTCCCGTACCGCCTCAAAGGGCATGCGGGATTTCGCTGCCGGTCTTCCGTGGGTCACGCACTGGCCGATGACCGTGTGTGTGCCCGCCTGCTCGCGTTCTGCGGCGTCGTTCTGAGTAGCGTGGCGCCGGAGTCCGTCACCGTATCCCGATGCACCCGCCTCCGGCGATCGAATGACGCGGGAGGGCTGTTCACCATCACGCCGAACGCCACTAGCGTGACCGCATGCTCACGGTCGAGGTCACCGAGACGTTTCCGTGCACGCCCGACGAGTTGCTCGACTTCGTGATGGACGTCGAGCGGTACGCGCTGGTGGACCGCAGGCTCCGCCCCGTGCTGTGGACCCGGCGGGAAGGAGATCTGCTGGAGTTCGCGTTCCGGCCGAGACTGGCCGGTCTCCCGGCGCCGAAGACGGTGGCGCGGGCGCGGCTGACTCCGGGCAGCCGCATCGACATCGAACTCGCGCCGCCACCCGCCAACCGTCTGACGAAGCTGGCGTCCGACTTCGACGCGAGTTTCGTCTGTACGCCGGTCGAGGGCGGGACGCATCTCGTCCGCGTCCTCAACTTCCATTTCCGGCCGCCGCTGCGGTGGCTCCTGGAACCGCTGCTGCGGCGACCGCTGACCGCCGAGGCGCGGGAGGAGATGCGGCTGGCCAAGGAGTACATCCAGCGGCAGAAGCGGACCTCCTGAGTCCGCTCCCGCCGACCGGATCAGTTGTGGGGTTCAAGGGGTTCTGCCGAGACTTCAGCTCAGCGACGCCAGGGACGCCGGGTCGTAGGGCGCCAGCTCGTCGAAGCGGCCCGCCAGCACCTTCGCCGCCCACTGGGGGTCCTGCAGCAGGGCACGGCCGACGGCGACCATGTCGAACTCCTCGGCCTCGATGCGGTCCAGCAGGTCGTCGATGCCCCTGACCGTCGAACCCTCGCCGGCGAACGCGCGGATGAAGTCGCCGTCCAGGCCGACCGAGCCGACGGTGATGGTGGGCTTGCCGGTGAGCTTCTTGGTCCAGCCCGCGAGGTTGAGGTCCGAGCCGTCGAACTCCGGGAGCCAGTAGCGGCGCGTGGAGGCGTGGAAGGCGTCCACACCGGCCTCGGCCAGCGGCGTCAGCAGCGCCTCCAGCTCCTGAGGGGTCTCGGCGAGCTTCGCGCGGTACGCCTCCTGCTTCCACTGCGAGTAGCGGAAGATCACGGGGAAGTCCGCGGACACCGAGTCCCGTACCGCCGCGGCGATCTCCGCCGCGAACTTCGTACGGGCCACCAGGTCGCCGCCGTAGGCGTCCGTGCGGCGGTTGGTGCCCTCCCACAGGAACTGGTCGATCAGATAGCCGTGTGCTCCGTGCAGTTCGACACCGTCGAAGCCGATGCGTTCCGCGTCGGCCGCGGCCCTGGCGAAGGCGGCGATGACGTCGTCCAGGTCCTGCTGGGTCATCTCCTTGCCGGTGCCGGGCGTGCCGTCGAGGCGCAGGCCGGAGGGGCCGACCGCCGGGGCGTCCGCGAACGGGGGCTCGCCCGCCTGCCGCACCATGCCGATGTGCCAGAGCTGCGGCACGATCGTCCCGCCCGCCGCGTGCACCGCGTCCGCGACCTTCGCCCAGCCGGCGAGCTGCTCCTCGCCGTGGAAGCGCGGAACGCTGTCGCTCTGCCCGGCCGATTCGTGGCCGACGTACGTGCCCTCGGTGACGATCAGTCCCACACCCGCGGCGGCGCGGCGCGCGTAGTACGACACCACGTCCTCGCCGGGGACGCCTCCGGGCGAGAACATCCGGGTCATGGGCGCCATCGCGATCCGGTTGGGCACGGTCAGCCCGTTGATCGAGACGGGCCGGGACAGGACCTCGGCGGCGCGTGAGGGGGAGGCGGCAAGCGTCACGGTGAAGCTCCTGGGAGAGGTCGTCGGGGAGGTCGGTGGACAGCGAGAAGGGGTGGTGTACCGGCCTGCGGATTCCGGCCGGTATGTGCGTGTGCATTCACTGCCCGTCCGGATCAACAGCCACTGCCCTCACGGCATTCCGCCCCCGCGCTCTCCCACCCTGTGACCCCGGACACGCCCGAGGGCGGCACCCCCTGTTTCCAGGGGGTGCCGCCCTCGGTTCTGGACTACTGGACGGACTGAGCCGATCCGGAGACCCGGGGAGCCGGATCAGAAGTCCATGTCACCGCCCGGCATGCCGCCACCGGCGGGCGCGGCGGCCTTCTCCGGCTTGTCGGCGATGACGGCCTCGGTGGTGAGGAACAGCGCGGCGATCGACGCGGCGTTCTGCAGCGCGGAGCGCGTCACCTTCGCCGGGTCGATGATGCCCTCGGCGATCATGTCGACGTACTCACCGGTCGCGGCGTTCAGGCCGTGGCCGACCTGCAGGTTGCGGACCTTCTCCACGACGACGCCACCCTCGAGACCACCGTTGACGGCGATCTGCTTGAGCGGGGCCTCCAGTGCGAGCTTCACGGCGTTGGCGCCGGTCGCCTCGTCACCGTCGAGCTCCAGCTTCTCGAAGACCTGGGAGGCCTGGAGCAGGGCCACGCCACCACCGGCGACGATGCCCTCCTCGACGGCCGCCTTCGCGTTGCGGACGGCGTCCTCGATGCGGTGCTTGCGCTCCTTGAGCTCGACCTCGGTGGCGGCACCGGCCTTGATGACCGCGACACCGCCGGCGAGCTTCGCCAGGCGCTCCTGCAGCTTCTCGCGGTCGTAGTCGGAGTCGCTGTTCTCGATCTCGGCACGGATCTGGTTCACGCGGCCGTTGACCTGCTCGGAGGCGCCGGCACCGTCGACGATGGTGGTCTCGTCCTTGGTGATGACGACCTTGCGGGCCTTGCCCAGCAGGTCGAGGCTGGCGTTCTCCAGCTTGAGGCCGACCTCCTCGGAGATGACCTCGCCGCCCGTGAGGATGGCGATGTCGCCGAGCATGGCCTTGCGGCGGTCACCGAAGCCCGGGGCCTTGACGGCGACGGACTTGAAGGTGCCACGGATCTTGTTGACGACCAGGGTCGACAGGGCCTCGCCCTCGACGTCCTCGGCGATGATCAGCAGCGGCTTGCCCGACTGCATGACCTTCTCCAGGAGCGGGAGCAGGTCCTTGACGTTGGAGATCTTGGAGTTCGCGATCAGGATGTACGGGTCGTCGAGGACGGCCTCCATACGCTCCATGTCGGTCGCGAAGTACGCCGAGATGTAGCCCTTGTCGAAGCGCATACCCTCGGTGAGCTCCAGCTCCAGACCGAAGGTCTGGGACTCCTCGACGGTGATGACGCCTTCCTTGCCGACCTTGTCCATCGCCTCGGCGATGAGCTCGCCGATCTGGGTGTCGGCGGCGGAGATGGAGGCCGTGGAAGCGATCTGCTCCTTGGTCTCGACATCCTTCGCCTGCTCCAGCAGGGCACCGGAGACGGCCTCGACGGCCTTCTCGATACCGCGCTTGAGGGCCATGGGGTTGGCGCCGGCGGCTACGTTGCGCAGGCCCTCCTTGACCAGGGCCTGGGCGAGGACGGTCGCGGTGGTCGTACCGTCACCGGCGACGTCGTCCGTCTTCTTGGCGACTTCCTTGACCAGCTCGGCGCCGATCTTCTCGTACGGGTCCTCGAGCTCGATCTCCTTGGCGATGGACACACCATCGTTGGTGATCGTGGGGGCGCCCCACTTCTTCTCGAGGACGACGTTGCGGCCCTTGGGGCCGAGCGTCACCTTGACGGCGTCCGCGAGCTGGTTCATGCCGCGCTCGAGGCCGCGCCGTGCCTCCTCGTCGAACGCGATGATCTTGGCCATGTGAAGTGGTCCCTCCAGGACTGGGGGTGATTCCTTCGGACCGCGCCCGCGCCCGCGACGGACGGCTCGCCGGCCTCGTGGTTCCTTGCCCCACCTGGCCTGCGGGCCTCACCGACCCGGTCCTTCGCTGTCACTCTCACCTTCAGAGTGCTAACGCCAATGATTAGCACTCGACCCATGCGAGTGCAAGCGCCTGAGGGTGATCCGCAGGTGAACGCACCCGTGCGCCCGCGCGCGCCCACCCCTCCCCGTGCCACGCGCGCCGACCCCGGGGCAGGTCCCCCGCGCAGTCCCCCGGACAGGCTTCGCACCGTCCCCCGGACAGGCCGAAGGGCCCGTGCCCAGGGGGTCAACTCCCCATAAGGCACGAGCCCTTCGAAGAAGAACGAAGTACGTCGCTGCTGTTTCAGTCGGCGCGCGCTTCAGCCGGCCGCCACGCGGACCATGTCCGCCTGCGGCCCCTTCTGACCCTGCGAGATCTCGAACTCGACCCGCTGGCCCTCCTCCAGGGTGCGGTAGCCGTCCATCTGGATAGCGCTGTAGTGGACGAATACATCCGCACCACCGTCGACCGCGATGAAGCCGTACCCCTTCTCCGCGTTGAACCACTTGACGGTGCCCTGAGCCATGCCTAACTCCCCTATTACTGGCCCTTGCGCAGATCCACACTTCGCGGATCCGGGTCAGACCTCACCCCCCAACGGTTGGGGGTGTGCGCCGGAACGCGTCGACCGCGGCTGAATGTATCTGTCCAACTGCCGTCTGCAACAGGTCAATCGGACGAGAAATCTGGACACGCCCGGTCGGGAATGTACGGAGAATTCACCTGAATTCGGGGCAAGTCGGGCCCCATAAAAGGAACATAAGGCGCAAAAGCCTCGCCCACTTTGGCTGCTTCATATCGGGCGAGCGGCAAGAACTCACATGCACCCGGCGGGAAAGGGGAGCGTGAATCGAACCGAGTTCCCCAACTGTACCGCGCTCAACCATAGAGAATGACCCCCTCCGCTTCTCTCACGGAGGGGGCCATTCGATGAACTGACGGTAACCGTTATTACCGACGGTAATAATCAGCCTCCGGCGACGGCCGGAATGATGGACACGCCCGCCCCGTCCGGAGTCGCCGTCTCCAGCCCCTGCTCGAAGCGCACGTCGTCGTCGTTCACGTACACGTTCACGAACCTGCGCAGCTTGCCCTGGTCGTCCAGGACCCGGGCCGCGATGCCGGTGTGGTTCTTCTCCAGGTCGGCGATGACCTCGGCGAGGGTGGCGCCCTCGGCGGCCACCTCGGCCTGACCGCCGGTGTAGGTACGCAGGATGGTGGGGATGCGAACGGTGACGCTCATGGGGTGGGACCTCCGGTGGGGTACTGCTCGTGGTTGATGGGGGGCAGCGCCCCCAAAAGGGGCGCGGGGCTGTATCACTGTGCGGCTCTGCCGCGTGGGCGCGCCCAGCCACGGACAACCCGCAGTCCAAAGACGCCCCGCAGTCCTACGGCGCTCCGGGCGGAGCCCTACGCGAGGCCCGCCTCGCGGAACGAGTCCAGGTTGGGACGAATGGTCGCCGTCATCCCCGTACCGGCAACCGCGTCCAGCGTCTTGAGCCCGTCACCGGTGTTGAGGACGACGGTCGTCAACGTGGGGTCGAGGACACCGTTCTCGATCAGCTTGCGCGTCACACCCACGGTCACGCCACCCGCCGTCTCCGCGAAGATGCCCTCCGTGCGCGCCAGCAGCTTGATCGCGTCCACGATCTGCTCGTCGTTCACGTCCTCCACGGCCCCGCCCGTCCGGCGGGCGATGTCGAGCACGTACGGACCGTCCGCCGGGTTGCCGATGGCGAGCGACTTGGCGATGGTGTCCGGCTTCTGCGGCCGGACGACGTCGTGGCCGGCCTTGTAGGCGACGGACACCGGGGAGCAGCCCTCGGCCTGCGCGCCGAAGATCTTGTACGGCTTGTCCTCGACGAGCCCGAGCTTGATCAGCTCCTGCAGCCCCTTGTCGATCTTCGTCAGCTGGGAGCCGGAGGCGATGGGAACCACGATCTGGTCGGGGAGCTGCCACCCCAGCTGCTCGCAGATCTCGTACGCCAGCGTCTTGGAGCCCTCGGCGTAGTACGGCCGCAGGTTGACGTTGACGAAGCCCCAGCCCTCGCCTGCCGGGTCGCCGATGAGCTCGGAGCAGAAGCGGTTCACGTCGTCGTAGTTGCCCTCGATGCCGACGAGGTCACCGCCGTAGACGGCGGCCATGACGACCTTGCCCTGCTCCAGGTCGTGCGGGATGAAGACACAGGAGCGGAAGCCGGCGCGGGCGGCGGCGGCGCCCACGGCACCGGCGAGGTTGCCGGTCGAGGAGCAGGAGAGGGTGGTGAAGCCGAAGGCCCGCGCGGCCTCAAGGGCCTGGGCGACGACCCGGTCCTTGAAGGAGTGCGTGGGGTTGCCGGAGTCGTCCTTCACATACAGTCCGCCGGTCACGCCGAGCTCCCGCGCCAGGTTGTCCGCCTTGACGAGGGCGGTCCAGCCGGGGTTGAGGTTGGGCTTGCCGGCCACGTCGGCCGGGACGGGCAGCAGGGGCGCGTAGCGCCAGATGTTCGCGGGGCCCGCCTCGATGCGCTTCCTGAGCTCCTCCGTGTCGTAGGAGGAGAAGTCGTACGCGATCTCCAGCGGGCCGAAACACTCCTCGCAGGCGAAGACCGGTCCGAGGAGGACGCGGTGACCGCACTCGCGGCAGCTCAGGGCCGCGGCGGGGCCGAGGTCGACGGTGGAGCCGGCGGCGGGGGTGGATTCGGTGGCAACAGTCTGCGCAGCCATGTGAGGCGAGGCCCTTTCTCCTCATCTTCCTCACGACGCATCTCGCCGTGAGACGGATTTGGCACCTTCCCTAGCCGGGAGCCTCACCACATCGACGTGGTCAGACCGGCTGGAGGGTTGCCGGGGCTTCATCGGGCCGTGTCCCTCTGCCCCTCTGGATGAGCGGTATGCGGTTGTGTCTGCGGTTGTGTACGTGCTTGTTGATCTTTGAAACGCGACGGTGACCCCGCAATGCGATGGTCATCCGCGTTGTTCAAGACTGTAACCGAAGGCCAGGAGAGTTGAGATAGCCGTCCGAACCGCGAGATGGATCACACGCAGAGTTACCGTGGTCGAAGAGTGAGGAGCCCCAGACTGTGCTGGAAGAAGTCGAGCGCTGGCTGAGCACACGCTCCTGGTCCGTGACCGATCGCCCGCTCCACCGCGTCCTGGCCGCCAAACGTCACTCGGGCCAGTCGGTCAGTGTCGTGCTGCCCGCGCTCAACGAGGAGGAGACGGTCGGCGAGATCGTCGCCATCATCCGTCACGACCTCATGCAGCAGGTCCCGCTCGTCGACGAGATCGTCGTCGTCGACTCGGGATCGACGGACCGCACGTCCGAGGTGGCCGCCGCCGCGGGCGCGACGGTGGTGCACCGGGACCGGATCCTCCCCCGTCTCCCGGCCGTGCCCGGCAAGGGCGAGGTCCTGTGGCGCTCCCTGCTGGTCACCCGCGGGGACATCGTCTGCTTCGTCGACGCGGACCTGAAGGAGTTCTCGTCGGACTTCGTCCTGGGGATCGTGGGCCCGCTGCTCACCGACCCGGGCGTCGACCTGGTCAAGGCGATGTACGACCGCCCGCTCGGCGGCGCCGCGGGCCAGGGCGGCAGGGTCACCGAACTCATGGCGCGCCCCCTGCTCAACATGCACTGGCCGCAGCTCGCCGGCTTCGTCCAGCCGCTGGGCGGCGAGTACGCGGCCCGGCGCTCACTGCTGGAACGGCTCCCCTTCCCCGTCGGCTACGGGGTGGAGCTCGGCATGCTGGTCGACGCCCTCCACCTGGTGGGCCTGGACGCCCTCGCCCAGGTCGACGTCGGCGTCCGCAAGCACCGCCACCAGGACGGCCAGGCCCTCGGCCGCATGTCCGCCGCGATCTACCGCACCGCCCAGCTCCGCCTGGCCCGCGGCCACCTGATCCGCCCGGCCCTGACCCAGTTCGAACGGGGCGCGACGGGCTTCGAGCCACGCACGTACTCGGTGGACACGGAGGAGAGGCCGCCGATGACGGAGATCGAGGAGTACGCGGAACGCAAGGCGGCGTGATCGTAAAGGGGCGCGGGGCTGTGTCGATATGCGGCTCCGCCGCATGGGCGCGACAAGCCACGCCGAACCCGCACGCGCGCAACAACAGTTCCCCCCGAGCTCATAGGCGCCCTGGGCCACACGACGGAACCGCACGTTTGAGCGGATGCGACAGGGGCTAGGTTGACGAACATGGCCTCCGCTTCCACCACCGGCGCCCCCATCCTCGTCGCGTCCAACCGCGGCCCGGTCTCGTACACCCTGGACGAGACGACGGGCGAGCTCACCGCCAAGCGCGGCGGAGGCGGCCTGGTCTCGGGGCTGTCGGCGATCGGGCCGGAAGCCGGCGCGGTGTGGGTGTGCTCGGCACTGAGCGAGGGCGACCGCGAGGCCGTACGGCGCGGAATCGGCGAGCCCGGCGTGCGGATGCTCGACATCGACGCCGCCACGCACGCGGACGCGTACAACGGCATCGCCAACTCCGTGCTCTGGTTCGTGCACCACATGCTGTACCAGACGCCTCTGGAGCCGGTCTTCGACGCGGAGTTCCGGCGGCAGTGGGCGTCGTACGAGGCGTACAACCGGGCGTTCGCCGAGGCGCTGGCCGAGGAGGCGGCCGAGGGCGCGGCGGTGCTGGTCCAGGACTACCACCTGGTCCTGGTCCCGCGGATGCTGCGCGAACTCCGCCCCGACCTGCGCATCGGCCACTTCTCGCACACGCCGTGGGCGCCGCCGGAGTACTTCCGGATGCTGCCCGACGACATCGCGGCGAAGGTGCTGCGCGGCATCCTCGGCGCGGACCGGGCGGCGTTCCTCACGCGGCGCTGGGCGGACGCCTTCACGGACTGCTGCCACGCGGTGCTGGGGCCCGGCATCCCGTCGGGGACGCGGATCGGGGTGCACGGCCTGGGAGCCGACGCGGACTTCCTCCGCCGGCGGGCACACGAGGCCGACGTGGACGAGCGGATGGTCTCGTTGCGGGAGCAGATCGGCACGGCGCCGGACGGGAGCCCGCGCCGCTCGGTCGTCCGGGTGGACCGCACCGAGCTGTCCAAGAACATCGTGCGGGGACTGCTGGCGTTCGGGCAGCTGCTGGAGGACGAGCCGTCGTGGCGGGAGCGGGTCGTCCATGTGGCGCTGGCGTATCCGTCCCGGCAGGACCTCAAGGTGTACCGGGACTACATGGACGAGGTGCAGCGGGTCGCGTCCGCGATCAACTCTCGGTACGGCACCGAGGACTGGACCCCCGTCGTCCTGCACCTGAAGGACGACTTCGCGCGGTCCCTGGCGGCCTACCGGCTGGCCGACGTGGCGCTCGTGAACCCCATCCGCGACGGTATGAACCTGGTCGCCAAGGAAGTGCCGGTCGTCTCCGACGAGGGGTGCGCGCTGGTGCTGTCCCGGGAGGCGGGGGCGTACGAGGAGCTGGGCGAGGACGCGGTGGTCGTGAACCCGTACGACATCGCGGGGACGGCGCGGGCTCTGCACGAGGCCTTGTCGCTGCCGCCGGGTGAGCGGGGTGAGCGTACGAAGCGGCTCGCCGCCGCGGCGACGGCGCTCCCGCCGACGCAGTGGTTCCTGGCCCAGCTGCACGCGCTCGACGCTTAGCGTTCACTTTCAGCTCATTGCAATGATCGCAGCCCAGTCATTGCATTGCCTACATAGCCATTGCAACGATTTCACCATCCCCACCTGGACTTACTCTATTGCTGTGCAATAACAGCATTGAGACATCCATGAATGCAACGTAGCGTTTCCGGTATCAGAAACGAGGGGCAACCCAGTCTTCCGGAAGGACGCCGCCATGCAGTCGCCGCTTTCACAGAAGTCCGAGGTGGCGACTGAGGCCGGCCCCGGACCGGTGGCCGCCTTCGCCCGGTTCGTGCTCTTCGGCGGCGGCATCGGAGTCCTGAGCAGCTTCGCAGTGCCGTTGCTGGCCATGGTCATGCCCTGGGCGGCCGCGAACGCGGTCACCACCGTCGCCTCCACCCTGCTGTGCACCGAACTCCACGCCCGCTTCACCTTCGCCCGAGGCCGCAGCGCCACACTGCGGGAACACGGGCAGTGCGCGGGCTCGGCGATCGCCGCCTTTGTGACCACCGGCCTCGCTGTCTGGGTCCTGCACCTGGTGCAGCCCTCCCCCAGCGTGCTCACCGAGCAGATCGTCTACCTCGGTGCCTCCGGCCTCGCCGGCACAGGCCGCTTCCTCGTCCTGCGCCTGTGCACCTTCGCCACAGCGGCGAACAGGCGTCAGGCCACGGGGGAGCCGATCGCCGTTGCCAGTCCGCCCAGCAGCCGTACGACACCCGCCGGACCGTCCACCACCAGATCCGCCCGCTCCGCCAGCGCGGTGACCTCGTTGCTGCCACTGCACACCAGCAGTCCGGCCGTGCCCCGGGCGCGCAGCTCCTCCACGGCGGCGAAGGCGGGAAGGTCACCGAGGTCGTCCCCGGCGTACAGCACCGCTTCGGCGCCGACCTCGCGCACGTACTCCCGCAACGCCACCCCCTTGTCCACACCCGGCGGCCGGAGTTCGAGGACCATACGGCCGGGTTCGACCACGAGGCCGTGGCGGGAGGCGAGCTCGGTGAGCGGCTCGCGGAGGGCGTCGAAGGCGGCCTGCGGGTCGGAGGCCCGCCGGGTGTGGACCGCGACGGCCCGGCCCTTCTCCTCGATCCAGGCGCCCTCCGCGGTCCCGGCCGACGCGAGGACACCGGGAAGTTCGGCGCGGACCGCGGCGACACCCGGGTGGGGCGGGGGCGCCGTCACGGTGCCGGTGACCGCGTCCCACCGCTCCGCCCCGTAGTGGCCGAGGACGACCAGGTGCTCCAGTCCGTCCACGCCCGAGAAACCCCCGTGCCGGACCGCCACACCGGCCGGACGGCCCGTGATCACGGCCACGGAGGCGATCTTCGGGGCGAGGGCCGCGAGCGCGGGGACCGCCTCGGGGTGGGCGCGGGCCTGTTCCGGGTCGGGCACGATCGGGGCGAGCGTCCCGTCGAAGTCCAGCGCCACCACGACCCGGCCGGGGCGGGCGAGGATCGTGTCCAGCGCGTCCCGCCCGGCAGGGGTCGCGGGCGTCGGCAAGGAGGCCGCGGGGGGCCGCGCGGACGGCGTGGTCGGGGCCGTGGGGGTGCCGGGTTCCGTCGGTTCCGAGTGGGTGCCCATACCGTGACCCTATCCAGGCACCGGCGGGCGCACTCTCACCTCTCCGCCCGCCGCGCGTCCCGTACCCTCCGCAGCCGGTTCACCGTCACGGGGTCGTGCTCCAGGGCGCGTCGGTCGTCGAGCAGCGCGTTGAGCAGCTGGTAGTAGCGCACCGGCGCCAGCCCCAGCTGCTCGCGTATGGCCCGCTCCTTCACCCCGGGGCCCGCGAAGCCGCGGCGCTCCAGGGCGAGGATGGCCAGTTCACGCGGGCTCAGCTCGTCCATGCCGGAAACCGTAGCCCCCGCCACTGACATTGATATTGCTAGGCAGGTTCTGGTGGTCGTGGCTCTGCCACTGACTGACGTCCTGCTGGGCTGTCTTCCAGATGTTCTGCCCG
>NZ_JBVIEE010000037.1:0-81824 GCF_055572015.1 Streptomyces sp. NPDC030840
AACACTCGACTGGGAAACCCCAGCCGAGCGCCTGCATAAACTGCTCGCGGCCTGATCAACCAACCACGTGTTGCAACGACCCCTGGAATCCGCCGCGTCCTGGCGGGGCTTCTGCGTGGGGTGACGGCAGTAGTTGACTGGACGCAGCAGGCGGGAGAGAGCGATGCGGCGTACCATGGACCGGCCTGAATTCGCTGACCAACGAAAATGCAGGTGACGACTGCTCGGCGAGCACATGTTCTATGTACTGGCGGGCGAGACGCCGCTTCTCGTTCACAGGGAGTGAATTTGGCCTGCAGAACCGAGGGTGCATTCGGTACATACCTCCGAAGCGCTGCAATCCTGCGAACCCTCTGCCTCGGGGCCGTAATGGTGGATAGATCGATCGCTTCGGTAACGAATGGACGGTGGACCCATCGCGCACCGAGGGGCATCCTCTCGAGTGGGATGTCCAATTGTTGCGTCAAGGGCGAGAAAAGATCAGTTGGCTCTTTCACGGTAATCGCCATGTCAACATAGATCTCTTTGGTGAGGTGACCCACGGATGAGGGAGTTTGATTTCGATGAAATTGTCACAGTGCTAGAAGCCGCCCATGCCATAGAGCTCGGAGTTGGTGGCGCCAGCGGGGTGATTCTGGGCAAGAGTCAGGGTGCGGACGGAAAGGGCTATGCTGTTCTCGTCGGCAATGAAACCTTCATGCTTCCAGAGAGTGACCTTGTGTCGACCGGGCGTCTCATTGATCGCAAAGATGTTTATAGCGGCGAATCCGTCAAGGTTCAGGCGGAACGGTATTCAGAAGAAGAGGTGGAGTAGGTCAAATCTCTCGGTTGCCTCATCGTCCGTCACGCGACCAGGTGCGTCGACATGAGGATTCGGTGTCCGGCCAGTGTTGATCGGTAGGGCTCCAGTGCTGTCTGCCGGCAGTAGTTGACGGGAACGTCAGTGGTCGCCTGCTGTGTCCGGTGGGTCGTCTCAGCCTTCTCTCGCGCTGAAGTGGCACATCCTCGCCGGCCGCGCGCCCACATGAGGGCATCGACAACGGACCGCACCGCTCAACCTTGAAAACCCCGTATTTCTCGGCGAGCTGCGCGCAGCAGGGAGTCGAGGCCTGGCGCTTGCAAGGTGAGGCTGATCGTTGGTTCGTCGGACTCGCGAAGGCGGATCGTTCCGTCGGGGGCGGCGGCCAGTTCGAGGCAGTTGTTTCCCTCGCTGCTGTAGGACGACTTCTGCCAGTGGAGGGTGGACACTTCGGGCGGGCCCTTTCACAGGTCGTTGACGATCTCGCGGATCAGGTCTCGTGAGGCGGACTCCTTGAGTGCGACCGCCTCGAAGCGCGTCATGAACGTGCGGTACTTCTCCAGTTGGAGGTCCGCGTGGAGGAATACGGACCCATGTTCGGCGTCGAGTTGGACCGTGTCCAGTGGGGGGACGGGGCCCTCGGCGTACAGCACGGTCTGTCCGGCGCCGGGGAAGATGCCGGCGTCGTACGGGATCGCCAGGACGGTCACGTGGTCGAGCTTGCTCATCTCGATGACGTGCTCCAACTGTTCGCGCGTCACGTCTCGCCCGCCGAACCGCATGCGCAGGGCGGCCTCATGAATGATCGCCGTGTACGGGGTCGGATTGGCCGCGAAGAGGATGCCCTGACGCTTGATGCGGTGGGTGACGCGGTGCTCGATCTCCGGGGGTGACAGCTTCGGAATGGACTGGCGGAAGATCAGGCGCGCGTAGTCCACCGTCTGGAACAGGCCGGGAATGTGAGCGATCTGCGCCGTACGGATCGCGGTCGCGTGGTGCTCCAGCTCGGCCAGGTCGAGGAGGCCTGAGGGTAGGTTCTCTCGATACTCGTCCCACCAGTTGCGGCCGCGTCCCACGGTCATTGCCGCCAAGGCCTCGATGTACGGCTCGTCCGAGCAGCCGTAGCTGTGGGCGAAGACGCGGACCCGGTCGGCGCTGACGCCGAAGCGGCCGGCCTCGATGGAGCTGATGCGCGCCGCGTTGACGTTCAGTAGCTCCCCCGCCTCACGGGCGGTCAGACCTGCTCGTTCCCTCAGTTTGCGCAGCTCAGCGCCGAGGCGTTGCTGTCGTACGGTCGCTGATGCCCTTGGCGGCATGCTGCCGTTCCTCTCACTCTTAGGGGTAGTGGTTTGACGTAGTGGGTAGTAACCCTACTCCGAATGCTCTACTTTCAGTGTCACGCCAACTACTCAACGTGGTGTCGGGATTCCCGGAAGCGCACCGCCCTGCCCCAGCGCAGCACCCGGCAGCGGCGGCGGAGCCACCGCCCTCCTGTCACCCCGACTGACTGGTTCGCCAAACCAACCCCCCTGACCCGAAGAGGAGTTACGGCCGTGACCGAACTCGCCCAGACGCAGACCGCGACCCCCTCCCTGCTCGACACGGACTGGGAGTACGCCCTCCGCATCCCTCACTCACCCCTCGGACCCGGCATCGTTCGCGCCCATGTCCGGACCGTGCTCACCCGGTACCAGACCGCGCCCGCCGTCCTCGACAACGCCCAGCTCGTCGCCTCGGAGCTCGTCACCAACTCCCTGGCCTGTACGAGGGACCCCGTCGCCGTGCGGCTCGGGCGAGTGGACGGGCGGCTGCGGCTCAGTGTGTGGGACAGCAGCTCCTGCCCTCCGCGTGAGAGTCCGCAGCCGGGGCTCGATGACGAGAGCGGGCGCGGGCTGTGGCTGACGCGGGCGTGTGCCGATGAGTGGGGGCACTTCCTTGTCGTCAACGGGCGTCGCGGCTCAGGTGGGAAGGAGGTGTGGGCCGAGTGGCGGGCTCCCCGCCTCTGATCGGAAGGTTTGGGCCCGCTCCGACGGTCGCGACCAAGGGGTGAAGTGCTCGGCGCACTGGCGCACGGCGTCCAGGGCGGCAGGATGGACTCATGACCAAGCTGCCTGAAACACCGCTCCCGCCGGCGCGCCCCACCTGCTCCGGTTCCGCGCTCTCCCTGTGGTCCCAGGACTCCGTGCTCTCGATCGGCTCTGTCGGGTCGGTGCTGTCCATCGGGTCCGTCGGGTCGGCCCTGTCCGTCGGGTCCGTCGGGAGTGTGCTGTCGGCCGGGTCCATCGGGTCCGCCCTGTCGCTGGTCTCCGCCGGGTCGTGGCTGAGTACGGGGTCGGTCCTGTCCGCGCAGTCGACGTGGTCGGTGCTGTCGTGGCGTTCCTCCCGGGGCTTCCTCTCGTTCGGGGCCGCGGGGGTCGTGGCCGGGGCCGCCGGGTTGCTGTTGGCCCGGACGTCGAAGTCGGCGCAGGCCGGGCGGACCTAGGGAAAGCCAGGAGGTCCCGCAGCGCCCACCCGTTGGGTGGTCAGTGGTGCTCCGGACCGCTCGTGACCTCCTTGAACTCCTCGACCGTCGGCTTCGGGACCTGGTTCTCCTCGCCGAAGTACGCCTTGCTCAGTTTGGCGCGGAGCTTCTCCGAGCTCTTCACCTTGCGCCGGACGCCCTGCTCGTCGACGGCCGGGCCGACCCCGACCGGGCGGTACTGCTCGTGCGCGGTGAGCGTGTGCAACTGCTCCTGGCTGAGCGGCTCGTGGACCTCGATGAACTCGCCGTGCGGGAGGCGCTTGATGATGCCCGTCTCACGGCCGTGCAGCACCTTGTCCTTGTCCCGGTGCTGGAGGCCTAGGCAGATGCGCTTGGTGATGACGAACGCGATGAGGGGACCGGCGAAGAACGCGATGCGGACGAACCAGGTGACCGCGTTGATCGACAGATTGAAGCGGAGGGCGATGATGTCGTTGCCGCCGCCGATGAGCATGATCATGTATCCGGTGACCCAGGCGACACCGAGGGCCGTTCGGGTGGGGGTGTTGCGCGACCGGTCCAGGATGTGGTGCTCGCGTCTGTCCCCGGTGATCCAGGCCTCGATGAACGGGTAGAGCGCCATCAGGCTGAGGAAGAGGCCGAAGAGCACCAGCGGGACGAACACGCCCAGGACGAGCGTGTGGCCCCAGAAATTGACCTCCCAGCCGGGCATGGCCCGGACCATGCCTTCGGCGAAGCCCATGTACCAGTCGGGCTGGGCGCCCGTGGTCACCTGGTCCGGGCGGTACGGGCCCAGGAGCCAGATCGGGTTGATGGACGCGATGCCGGCCAGCAGGGCCGTGAAACCGAAGACCAGGAAGAAGAACCCTCCCGCCTTGGCCATGTAGACGGGCAGCAGCGGCATGCCGACGACGTTCTTGTTGGTCCGTCCGGGGCCCGGGAACTGGGTGTGCTTGTGGTAGAAGACCAGGATCAGGTGCGCCGCCACGAGACCCAGCATGATGCCCGGCAGCAGCAGGATGTGGACCGAGTAGAACCGGGCGACGAAGTCGTCGCCGGGGAACTCGCCGCCGAAGATGAAGAACGACAGGTACGTGCCGACGATCGGGGTCGACAGGATCGCGCCCTGGGTGAAGCGGACACCGGTGCCGGAGAGCAGGTCGTCCGGGAGCGAGTAGCCGGTGAAGCCGGTGAACATGCCCAGGACGAACAGCAGGAAGCCGAACACCCAGTTGATCTCGCGCGGCTTGCGGAACGCGCCGGTGAAGAAGATCCGCATCATGTGCACGAACATGGCGGCGAGGAAGATGACCGCCGCCCAGTGGTGGATCTGCCGGATGAGCAGACCGCCGCGCACGTCGAAGCTGATGTCCAGCGTCGACTTGAAGGCCTCGCTCATCAGCCGGCCCTGCAGCGGGACGTAACTGCCGTGGTACTCCACCTCGTTCATCGACGGGTGGAAGAACAGCGTGAGATACACGCCCGTGAGGATGATGACGAGGAAGCTGTAGAGCGCGACCTCGCCCAGCATGAAGGACCAGTGGTCCGGGAAGATCTTGCGCATGTTCGCCTTGGCCAGGGCGTAGATCCCCAGGCGGCCGTCGGCCCAGTCGGCAAGCCGCTCGCCGGCCGGTGCCTGTCCGCGAGAGCGGGACCCGGAGTTGTTCGGAGTGCTCATCCGCGCTCCCAGAAGGAAGGACCGACCGGTTCGTCGAAGTCGCCGAGCGCTTCGAGGTAGCCCTCGTCGTTCACGCCGATGCGCAGCTGCGGCAGGGCGTGACCCGCGGGGCCGAAGATCACCCGGCCCCCGTCCGCGAGGTCGAAGGTGGACTGGTGGCAGGGGCAGAGGACGTGGTGCGTCTGCTGCTCGTACAGGGAAACCGGGCAGCCCACGTGGGTGCAGATCTTCGAGTACGCCACGATGCCCTCGTGGGACCACTCCAGCTCGCGCTTGTCCTTGATGTCACCCGGCTGGATCCGGACGACCATCAGCGCGGCCTTGGCGATCTGGGTCTGGAAGTCCTCGTCCGTTTCCTCCAGCCCCTCGGGCTTGGCGAACGTCAGCGACCCGACCGTGAGGTCGGACGGCCGCAAGGGCTCGTCCGTGTTCATGTTGACGAGCAGCTTGCCCTTGGACCACAGCGTGTGGCGCAGCTTCTCCTCGGGCAGCGGACCGAGGTCGCGCAGCAGGACGATGCCGGAGAGCGGGACCAGTGTGAGCGCGCCGAGCATCGAGTTGCGGATCAGCCTGCGGCGGCCCAGCTGCGACTCCGCGGCACCCTGCCTGAAGTCGGCGTGGACCCTCTCACGCACCGAGGTGGGGGCCTCGATGGGGTGACGGTCGTCGGCGAGTTCCACGTCGGACATCAGGGTGCGGGCCCAGTGGACCGCGCCCGCGCCGATGCAGAACAGCGCGGTGCCGAGTGTGAGGCCCAGCGCGAAGTTCAGCGCGCTGACGTGTCCGATCGGCCAGACGTAGATGGCCTTCTCGATGGGGATCGCCACGTACGAGGCGATGAAACCGATGGTGGCCAGGACGGACACCGTGAAGAGCAGGGCGACCGTGCGCTCGGAGCGCTTGGCCGCCCGCGCGTCGGCGTCCTGGATCCGCTTCTCGTGGGGCGGCAGTCCCGGGTCGGCGAACGGGTTCATCGTGTCCGCGACGGCTGCCGCGCGATCCGCGGCGTCCCGCTGAGCCGGCAGATTCTCCTCGGGGAGGTCCTCGCTGCTCATGACTTCCTGGCCTTCGCGGTCCGAGCGGCGACCCACACCGCGACGGCGATCAGCCCACCGAGACCGAAGATCCAGCCGAACAGACCTTCGGTGACCGGGCCGAGTCCACCCAGCTCCAGGCCGCCGGGGCTCACGGTGTCCTCGCTGTTGACCGCGTGCAGGTACGCGATGATGTCCTTCTTGTTCTGCTCGGTCAGCGTGGTGTCGGGGAAGTTGGGCATGTTCTGCGGGCCGGTCTGCATGGCCTCGTAGACGTACTTCGGGTCGACGTCCTTGAGGCTGGGCGCCCACTTGCCCCTGGACAGCGCACCGCCCGCGCCGATGAAGTTGTGGCACTGCGCACAGTTGGTACGGAAGAGCTCACCGCCCTTGGCGATGTCCGCTCCCTCGGGGCTGTACTGGTCCCGCGTCGGAATGGTGGGGCCGGCGCCGAGCGAGGCGACGTACGCAGCCAGCTGGTCGATCTCCGCCTGCGAGTAGATCCTCCTCTTGTCCGGGACCTGCACGCCCGGCTGCTGGGCCGGCATACGGCCGGTGCCGACCTGGAAGTCGACGGCAGCGGCGCCCACGCCGACCAGGCTCGGCCCGTCGGTGGTGCCCTGTCCGCCGGTGCCGTGGCAGCTGGCGCAGCCCACGTCGTAGAGCTTCTTGCCCTCCTCGACGGCGAGGGACTGGGCGGGTACCCCGGCCCGCGCCTTGACCACGGGTGAGAACGCGGCGTACAGCGCCCCGCTGCACACCAGCGCGAGGAGGAGGACGACGGACGCCGCTGACGGGTGACGTCGTCGCCTGGAGAGCTTTTCCACGGATTACCCCGATATCAATGCATTGGCGTCGATATCTACAGGATGTCGATGGAAGCGTCCGCGGCTACTTGAATTCGTAGCGGCCGCCGCGCCCGCCGGGACGCCGGGGCCCGCGTCCGGGGGCGTGTCCCCCGTCTCTCATGCGCCATGACCGCTCACGGGCAGGCGAAGGGGCGCCCATTCGTGTGAGCTTGCATGCCTGGCCCTCGGATAGCCCGGGACGGTGACGGAGTCGTCCGAACGGGAAGATGACGGAGCCGTCAGAACGGGAAAAGGCCCCGCTTCCGTGTTCCGCGACACGGAAGCGGGGCCCTTTTTTCAGCTGCTGTCGAAGAAAGCGGCTGTGGCGAAAGGCGCCGGAGAGGGGATCAGAAGCGGCGCGTGATGAGCGCGCGCTTCACCTCCTGGATGGCCTTGGTGACCTCGATACCGCGCGGGCAGGCGTCCGTGCAGTTGAAGGTCGTGCGGCAGCGCCACACGCCGTCCTTGTCGTTGAGGATCTCCAGACGCTGCTCGCCGGCCTCGTCACGCGAGTCGAAGATGAAGCGGTGCGCGTTGACGATCGCGGCCGGACCGAAGTACTGGCCGTCGTTCCAGAAGACCGGGCACGAGGACGTGCAGGCGGCGCAGAGGATGCACTTCGTCGTGTCGTCGAAGCGCTCGCGGTCCTCGGCGGACTGCAGGCGCTCGCGCGTCGGCTCGTTGGTGTCCTTCGTGATCAGGAAGGGCATCACGTCCCGGTACGCCTGGAAGAACGGCTCCATGTCCACGACCAGGTCCTTCAGGACCGTGAGGCCCTTTATGGGCTCGATCGTGATCGGCTTCTCGGGGTTGATGTCCTTGATCAGCGTCTTGCACGCGAGGCGGTTCTTGCCGTTGATCCGCATGGCGTCGGAGCCGCAGATGCCGTGGGCGCAGGAACGGCGGAAGGTGAGGGTGCCGTCGACGTCCCACTTGATCTTGTGCAGGCCGTCGAGGACGCGCTCCTTCGGGTCGATCTCCAGCTGGAAGTCTTCCCAGGTCGCCTCCGCCGAGACCTCCGGGTTGAACCGGCGCACGCGGAACGTGACGGTGATGTACGGGGAGTCGGCGAAACCGGGCTCCGGCTGCGCGGCGTCCGCCTTGTCCAGGGTCGGGGTTGCCATCAGTACTTACGCTCCATCGGCTGGTAGCGGGTCTGGACGACCGGCTTGTAGTCGAGGCGGACGGTCTCGGTGCCGTCGTCGCCGACCTCGCGGTACGCCATGGTGTGGCGCATGAAGTTGACGTCGTCGCGGTTCGGGTAGTCCTCGCGGTAGTGACCGCCGCGGGACTCCTTGCGGGCGAGGGCGGAGACCGCCATGACCTCGGCCAGGTCGAGCAGGTTGCCCAGCTCGATGGCCTCCAGCAGGTCGGTGTTGAACCGCTTGCCCTTGTCCTGGATCGCCACGTTCCGGTAGCGCTCGCGCAGCTCGCCGATCTTCTCGACGGCCGTCTTGATGGTCTGCTCGGTGCGGAACACCATGACGTTCGCGTCCATGGTCTCCTGCAGCTCGCGCCGCAGCTCCGCCACGCGCTCGGTCCCGGTCGAGTCCCGCAGCCGCTCGACCTGGTCGATCACGAGCTGGGCCGGGTTCTCCGGGAGCTCCACGAAGTCGGCCTTCTGAGAGTACTCCGCCGCCGCGATACCGGCCCGCTTGCCGAACACGTTGATGTCCAGCAGCGAGTTCGTGCCCAGGCGGTTGGCACCGTGCACGGACACGCAGGCGACCTCACCGGCCGCGTACAGGCCGGGGACGACCGTGGTGTTGTCCGCCAGGACCTCACCCTCGACGTTCGTCGGGATGCCGCCCATCGCGTAGTGCGCGGTCGGCTGGATCGGGATCGGGTCCGTGTAGGGCTCGATGCCGAGGTAGGTCCGCGCGAACTCCGTGATGTCGGGCAGCTTGGCGTCCAGCTGCTCCGGCGGGAGGTGGGTCAGGTCGAGGTACACGTGGTCGCCCTCGGGGCCGCAGCCACGGCCCTCGCGGATCTCCGTGTAGATGGAGCGCGAGACCACGTCGCGGGAGGCGAGGTCCTTCATGACCGGCGCGTACTTCTCCATGAAGCGCTCGCCGTCCTTGTTGCGGAGGATGCCGCCCTCACCACGGGCGCCCTCCGTCAGCAGGATGCCCATGCGCCAGATGCCGGTCGGGTGGAACTGGAAGAACTCCATGTCCTCCAGCGGCAGACCCCGGCGGTAGACGGCGGCCTGGCCGTCACCGGTCAGCGTGTGCGCGTTGGACGACACCTTGAAGAACTTGCCGCAGCCGCCGGACGCGTAGATCACGGCCTTCGCCTGGAAGACGTGGATCTCGCCGGTCGCCAGCTCGTACGCCACGACACCGGCCGACTTCTTGACGCCGTCGACCTCGGTGATCAGCTGGTCCAGGACGTAGAACTCGTTGTAGAACTCCACGCCCTCTTTCACGCAGTTCTGGTACAGCGTCTGGAGGATCATGTGGCCGGTGCGGTCGGCCGCGTAGCAGGAGCGGCGGACCGGGGCCTCGCCGTGGTTGCGGCTGTGACCGCCGAAGCGGCGCTGGTCGATCGTGCCGTTCGGGGTGCGGTTGAACGGCAGGCCCATCTTCTCCAGGTCGAGGACGGAGTCGATGGCCTCCTTCGCCAGGATCTCGGCGGCGTCCTGGTCGACCAGGTAGTCACCGCCCTTGACCGTGTCGAAGGTGTGCCACTCCCAGTTGTCCTCCTCCACGTTGGCCAGCGCGGCGGCCATGCCGCCCTGCGCGGCGCCCGTGTGGGAGCGGGTGGGGTACAGCTTGGTCAGCACGGCGGTGCGGCTGCGCTTCGTCGACTCGATGGCGGCGCGCATGCCGGCGCCGCCGGCGCCGACGATGACGGTGTCGTACTTGTGGATCTTCATGAGTGGATACCTCAGCCCCGTGCCTAGCGGATGTTCGGGTCGAAGGTGAAGATCACCAGCGTGCCCAGCAGGATGGTGAACACCGTGGCGGTGTACAGCAGGCCCTTCAGCCACAGGCGCGTGTTCGGGCGCTCGGCGTAGTCATTGATAACGGTACGCAGACCGTTCGCGCCGTGCAGCATGGCCAGCCACAGCATCAGCAGGTCCCAGGTCTGCCACCAGGGCGAGGCCCAGCGGCCCGCGACGAAGGCGAAGCCGATCTTGGAGACGCCGCCGTCGAGGACGAGCTGGATGAGCAGGTGGCCGATGACCAGGACGACCAGCACGATGCCGGACAGGCGCATGAACAGCCAGCCGTACATCTCGAAGTTGCCGCGGGTCGACTTCGGGGTCTTCTTGGTGCGCTTGCGGGGCGGCTCGATGACGGGAGCCGGGTTCTCGGGGCTGTAGCCCGACAGCTCGCCATTGCCCTCTACCGGGCCGATTCCGGATGCGGTGGTCTCAGTGGTGGACATGTGCCTCAGCTCCCGAAGACTTCACGAGCGGCGTGGCCGAGCACGGGGTAGATCGCCCCGAGCATCAGCACGAGCCAGACGCCAACGACGGTCCAGAGCATGTGCTTCTGGTAGCGCGTGCCCTTCGACCAGAAGTCGACGGCGATGACGCGCAGGCCGTTGAGCGCGTGGAAGAGGATGGCGGCGACGAGGCCGTACTCCAGCACAGCGACGAGGGGCGTCTTGTACGTGGCCACGACCTTGTCGTAGGCCTCGGGGGAGACACGGACGAGAGCGGTGTCCAGCACGTGTACGAACAGGAAGAAGAAGATGAGGACGCCGGTGACTCGGTGAGCCACCCAGGACCACATTCCTTCCCGGCCGCGGTACAGCGTTCCAGCCGGCACGGAAGTTCCTCCGGGAGCGGGGATTGGGGCCGCGCCGGCTTGTGCTGTCGGTCGGGCCCGGCCGGGTACGGTCCACCGGCCCTGGCCATCGTAGCGAGCGGTGCCTGCGGCGCTTACGGGGGGCCTGCCGGTGTGATCAAACTGGCACTCAAACGTGCACGGACGGGGTGCTGGCCCTGCGGCTACGGGGGTGGCTGGCTGATCTGTTCGGCCGGGTTCGGGGTGGTATATGGCTTGTCGCGCCCACGCGGCGGAGCCGCATATCAGATACAGCCCCGCGCCCCTTCGGGGCGCTCCGCGCCCTCCGCTATTGCACAGCCTGGGTGGAGAAGTTCCCTACCACCCTCGTCAGCCTTCCCCGTGCCAGGCGGCGGAGTTCCTCCGCTGCCAGGAGGCGTTCCTCTTCCGGGTCGTTGGTCAGGCGGGAACGGATGCCGGTGAGGACCCGGTCGAGGGCCTCGTCGGCGGGGGCGTCGTCCAGGCAGATCACGAAGACATGGCCGAAGCGGCTCTCGTACGCGGCGTGGGCGGCGCTCAGCGCGGTGTGGGCGACGGGGTACGAGCCGTCCGGGAGCACGGTGAGTGTCTCGCCGGCCAGGGCTTCGGCGACGTCGGTGGGCGACAGGTCGTAGGCCGCCTCGTCGGCCGCGGCGAGGAGTGCGGGCAGGTCCGGGTAGGGCCGGTGCTCGGCGACGCGGCGGGCCCAGCGCAGGCTTCGGCAGCAGGTGAGCAGGGCGCGCTCGGCGTCGCCGTCGGGCGCGGTGTTGAACCCCTCCAGGGCCGCGGGGCCGGGTGCGGTGCGCGACTGCTCCGGGAAGGCGACCTCGCCGGGGAGGTGGGGAAGACGGTGCGAAGGCAGCGTGGGTCCTCGGCGGTGAGTGGCGATGTCTTGTGAACGTCGCGTGCGGGTCGGCAGGAGATGGTGTGCGAGATGTGCCGTCACGTTATCGAGGGCGGTCAACGACTGTCCGAACGGAGCCCGAAATTCACCCGGACGGAAGAGTTTCGGAACCGCTGGTGGACGGTCGGGGCGGATGGACGTCGTAGGTTCGAAGATGGAGGTGTGTGCGTGGAGGTACGTGAGATGCGGCGGAAGCGGACTGAGGGAGCTATCGGAGGCGCGTTATGAACCGTGGTCGGCGCCGGGCACCCCACAAGAAGACGTTCGTGGTGCCGAAGGGGTTGCTTCTCGGAGCGGGAATCGCCGTGGCGAGTGGTGCCGTCGCGCTGGGGGTGACGGTCTGGCCGGAAGGTGACACGGAGGAGTCGCCCGCGGCCCGGTCGACGGAGGCCGGCGCGGCCAACGCTCCCGGCGACTGCCCGACCGCCTCCCCGTCCCCCTCGCCCACGCGCTCGTACCCGCTCTCCCAGGCGCCCCGGACCATCCCGGCGGTACGGCAGCACACACCCGCCCGCGGCCCCGGCTGGAGCCCCTCCGACGGCGCCCGGCTCGTGATCGACGACAAGAAGCTGGCGGACGAGGGCAAGCTCACCGCGAGTGAGCTGGGCCTCACGTACGCCGGACAGGCCGAGCCCTGCGACGGGGACGTGGAGCTGACCCTCAACGGCGAGAACCAGCCGGAGTCCGAGTCCTACACGCTGACCGTGAAGAACCGGCGCGTGACGATCTCCGCACCCACCGACACGGGCGTCTTCTACGGCACCCGCACCCTCAAGCAGGAGGTGCGCCGCGGCGGTACGGCACCCGAGGGCGTCGTGAACGACGAGCCGGCCAAGCCCCAGCGCGGGTTCATGCTGGACATCGCGCGCAAGCACTTCACGGCGGGCTGGATCGAGGACCGCATCCGCGAGCTGGGCGACCTGAAGTACAACCAGCTCGGACTGCACTTCTCCGACGACCAGGGTTTCCGCATCGAGTCGGACTCGCACCCCGAGGTGGTGTCGGAGCAGCACCTCACCAAGGCGCAGGTGCGGCGCATCGTGGACCTCGCGGCGAGCCGTCACATCGAGGTCGTCCCCGAGATCGACTCGCCGGGCCACCTGGGCGCGGTGATCGCCGCCCACCCGGACCTGCAGCTGCGCAACGCCAGTGGCGTGGCCGCGTCCGGCGCGGTGGACATCTCCAAGCCCGCGGCGGCGGACATCGTCGACGACCTGCTGAACGAGTACGCGGACCTGTTCCCCGGCCCCTACTGGCACCTCGGCGCCGACGAGTACCGGGCCCTGATGGTCTCGAACCCCGAGGCGTCCTACCCGCAGCTGGCGAGCGCGGCGCAGGAGAAGTACGGGGCGGGGGCGACCGTGGCGGACCTGACGACCGGCTGGATGAACGACCGGAACGCCACCGTACGGGGGCATGACCGGACGGCGCGGGCCTGGAACGACGGGTTCTTCAGCGGCGGCACGGTGCAGCCGGCGCGCGACATCCAGGTGGCCTACTGGACCGGCAAGGAGATCGGGGCCCGGCAGCCGGTCGAGTACCTGAGCGCCGGACGCGAGGTGATCAACTACAACGACGAGTTCCTGTACTACGTCCTCGGCGAGCCCAACCAGTTCTTCTACCCGACCGGGCAGCGGATCTACGAGCAGTGGACCCCGCGGGTGCTGCGCGGCACGACCGCGGTGCCCCAGCGGTACGACGACCAGATCCTGGGCGGCTCCTTCGCGGTCTGGTGCGACCTGGCGAACTCCCAGACCGAGGCGCAGGTGGCGGCGGGCGTACGGATGCCGCTGCGGGCACTGACCCAGAAGCTGTGGGATCCGGGGAAGCCGGCGCTGTCGTGGGCGGAGTTCAGGCAGCTGGCTGACCAGGTCGGCTGACGCGCCGGGGAGGTGCTCCGCCCGGGGCGGATTGCCCGATTCCGGGGGCGAACCGTCGTACCGCTGTGGTGGAGTCGGCCCAGTCGTACCGAGATGCCGGGGGAGACGGGATGGGCTACTGGGGGTACTACGTCGTGGGCCGAAGCGAGCGGCCGCTCGCCGAGCTCGACGCGCTGGCCGGGGCGGAGGGCATGTCGCTGCTCTCGCGCGCGGATGACGGCTGGCAGGTCTGGGAGTATCCGAACCAGGACGGCTCCGGTGACGTCGGCAGCATGCACGCCCTCGCCCGGGAGACCGGGGCGCCCGCCCTCTTCGGCTACGTCATGGACAGCGACTGCGTGGTGATCGAGGCCGCGGCCCCCGAGAGCGGGGGCTGGACCACGTGCCTGGCGCGCGGCGCGATGGCCGGACACCTCGGCGGATCCGGGGACGGGCTCACCGTCGAGGACTACTTCCTGGAGCCGCGCGACGCCGCCGAGCGGGCCGTCGCCTGGGCCGCGGAGGCCGGGCACACGGTGAACGCCGAGCGACTCGCCGAGGTCCTGGCCATGGAGCCGGACCCGGCGGCTCCGTTGGCCGAAAACCTGCTGTTCCAGCTGCTCGACCGGCTCGGGGTCGTGCCTCTGTGACACTCCCGGGCCGTCGCACGCAGTAAGGGGAAGTGCGGGCTCCGTATCGGCGGGTGCGCCCGAGGGCGAGTGAGCCGAAGGGGCGTGCCTGTACCGAGAGCCCGAGCGCGCGCAGGCCCCGACGAAGGAGGGGCTGAGCACGGTCGGGCTCTCGGCACAGGCTCCGGCGCCCCGGAGGCGAACCGAGCCACAGAAAAAGGGGAGGCGTGATGAGCCTGGTGGAACTGATCGCACAGGCCGACGAACGAGGGCTGGCCGCCAGCGCGGTGGCCTGTTTGGATCGCTGCGTTCCGCTGCTCGGGGGCGATGACGAGGTACTGCGCCCGCTGTGGGCGAGCCTCGCGGACGGGGACGTCTGGGGTGACTGGGCGGAGCGGGTCACCAAGGTGCGCGGCGAGTTGGGTACGGGGGACGTCGAGGGCGGGGACGGGGGGTCTGCCGGCGGTTCCGTCGAGGACGAGGCCGCCCTGCTGGCCCGCAGGATGCTGGCCGCCGTACCCGGTGAGCGGTCGCCGGCGGCGTTGCGGGAGTGGGCCGACGCCTGTTCCGTGGCCGCGCTGCGGATACACCGGCTGCTCGATCCCATGGGCAGCAGGGCGGAGGGGGAGGGCGGCCCGTCCGTGACGGCCCGCCGTGAGGGGCGTACGGAGGGCATGTCCCCGCTCGTCGCCGCCGAGCTGCGCCGCCAGGTCACCGTGCTGGAGCTGCTCGCCGGGCACGGGGCGAACGGGGTACGGCAGGCGCTCGACGTGTCGACGGAGGGGCGGCGGGTGTTGCGGGCGGTGGTGTCGCGGCGGGCGCGGGGCAAGGTGTGACGCTCGGCCGGAGCCGTGTCCGGAACCTCAAACCCCGGTTCCTGCAAGGGTCCTGTGACTGTCCTGCTGCCGCTGTGGCGGTCCTGGGTCGGTCTCGCGCAACCCATGTTTTCGCGTGACACGGCGCGTGCGAGGAGCGCTTTCCCCAGTGTGAACGACGTACAGCAGACGGCACGGACGGCGACGACAGCCACGCAGGACGGGACACGGAACCATTGCGCGGGCAAGCCCATTCGGTGGGCGGCGGACGTGGTGGGGATGATGCGCGAAGGGGCGCGGGTGCGTCTCGACTACTCGGCGCGGAGTCTGTGGCGGGTGGACCGGATGATCGAGGAGATACGGCGGGAGGGGACGCCGTGGGCCGCCGTCGAGAGTGTGGTGCGTGGGTTCGGCGCGTACGCGGGTGAGGTGGTCGTCCGCGCGAGTGGTGGGGAGTGGGTGTCGGCGGACGGCGCGTTGTGGGTGCGGACGCCGGACGGCCGGTTCTGGGATCCGATCGATGAGGCGCGGCGGTGTTACGCGGGCGACGGGTCGCTGAGGCTGCTGTGCCTGGACGCGCTGGGCTGACCCCTGGCCTGTGGCCGCGGACGGGCTGGAAGTCGAACGCCGGACGCCGGACGCGAAGCCGAACGCCGAACGCCGGGCGCGAAACCGAAGCCGAACGCCGGACGCGCTGACTGCTCAGCCCGTCCGGCGTCCTTGCGACGTGTGTGCTACGGCGTCAGCACCTGGCCCAGCCTGCCCCCCGTCGACGTGCCCAACTGCGTCAAGCCGTAGTACGCCGACCTGGTGGTCGTGACCGTGCCGTTCGCGACCGGGACCCACAGGAGGGTGCCGTTTCCGGTGTCCTCGCCCTCGGCGCCGATGGTGAGGTCGGCGTAGCCGTCGCCCGTGAGGTCGGTCAGGGAGACGGCCGAGCCGAACTTGTCGTCGGTCTCCGTGGAACCGGGGACGTCCGGCGCGTCCTGGGAGAGGGCGAGGGAGCCGGTGCCCGTCAGGCCGGACGACGTGCCCTTGAGGAGCCAGACCGACCCCGCGTTGGAGCGGTTCTTGTCGGCGCGGGTGATGTCCTCGTTCGGGGCGCCCGTCAGGACGTCCGCGTAACCGTCGGCGTTGAAGTCGCCGACCGAGACAGAGGCGCCGAAGGCGTCGCTGTCCTCCGAGGCGCCCTCCACGCCGCTGGTGCCCTGGTGGACGGTGGTCATGCCGGTGGTCGTGAAGCCCGTGGACGTGCCGGGGACCATGGTGACCTGGCCTCCCGCGGCGCCCGCGGACTCGCCCTTGTACGGCTGGCCGATGACGATGTCGTCGTAGCCGTTGCCGTTCACGTCGCCCGCGGCGATCGATCGGCCGCCCTTGACGGTGAGCGTGGAGACCTTGGTCAGCCCGAGGGACCGGGAGCCCTTGAACCAGGCGACCTTGCCGGCGCCGGAGGCGTCACGGTAGTTGAGCGCCACGTCCGCGTAGCCGTCCCGGTTGAAGTCACCGCTCGCCGCGTCGGCGTAGGCGAGGGAGCCGGTCACCGTCGTGATGTCGCCCGCCACCTCGTGGCCGTCGCCCAGGCGGGCGGCCCAGTTGCCGCCGGTGCCGGTGGCCGCGGTGAAGACGTCCGCCCTGCCGTCGGCGTTGAAGTCGCCCACGGCCACGGTCGAGCCGAACCTCGCGCTGTTCGGGTTGTAGTCGTCGCCGAGCGCCATGGTGTCGGCGTCAGCCTCGCTGTCGAACTTCGGGCCGTACAGGATCGTCACCGCACCGCGGTCCTTGTGCCCGGAGGAGTCGTCCTCGCCGGGCGCGCCGATCGCGAGGTCCGCGTAGCCGTCGCCGTTGATGTCGCCCCACGCGGTGGCGGCGCCCCACTGGTCACCGGATTCGGCGGCACCCGGGACACCCGTGCTCGCCTGGTTCATGCGGAGCTTCGAGGCGGAGACCGGGGCGCTGACGCCGCCGGGGACGAGGGTGAGCCAGCCGCTGCCCGTCTTCGGGGTGGCGGCCACGAGGTCGCTGATCCCGTCACCCGTGTAGTCGGCCGTCGGGATCGCGGAGTTCTTGCCGGGGGAGGCCGCGTAGCGGCGGATCTCGGCGAGCTTGGCGTAGAGGTTCCTGCCCGGGGACGTGGTGGTGGCCGCGTCCTTGCCGCCGGAGATCACGTCCAGCGTCGCCTGCTCGTCCTTGGCGTACACACCGGTGTCCTCGGACGCGGTCAGCGTGACCTCGCCGGCCGGGTCGCCGCCGTACTGGCCGAGCTTCCACGCGGCCAGCCGCGCCACGGACTCCACGGCGGCCCGCGTCGGTTTGCCGCCCTCGAAGTCGCCGAGGACCGCGATGCCCAGGGAGTCGCCGTTGAAGCCGTGCGTGTGGTCGCCGCGCACCGGCAGGTCGGCACCGCCCGCGCGGCCCTCGAAGATGCGGCCGCACTTGTCGACGAGGAAGTTGTAGCCGATGTCGCCGCGCCCGGCCGTCTCGACGTCGTACGCCATGATCGCGCGGATCAGCGCCGGGGACTGGGCGCAGCTGTAGGCGTTCGTGCCGGCCGTGTGGTGCACGAAGACCGCGCTGATCTCGTCGATGTACTGGGGCGAGCCCGTCACCGTGGACTCGGCCGCGCCCCAGCGGGCACGCGAGACGATCGGGGGCCGCTTGACGGTGGAGGCCAGCGGGGCCGGGGTGACCGCCGGGGTGGGGGAGTCGGTCTCGGACCCGGTCGTGTCCTCGGGGGACGCGGAGTCCGAGGGAGAGGCGCTGTCCGAGGGCGTGGCCGAGGGGCCGTCGGCGACGAACGCGGCGTTGCTCATGCCGGTGGCCGCGCCCGTGGTGGCGTCGAGCCCCTTGTTCCGCAGCTCGGACGCCGTCACGCCGGGGTCGACGAGGTTGACCTCGAGCCCCTTGGGCAGCCCGGCGGTCGACGATCCGTCCGCGGCGAGGACCCGTGCCTCGACGCCGTCACTGGGGCCGACCCACAGCGGCTCGGATGCCCCGCGCGCCTTCCTGGCGCCGCGCTCGCCCTGTTCACCCGGCTCGCTCGGGTCGACGGGCAGCGGGGTCACGTCCAGGGCCCGCCAGCCGGTCCACTCGCCGGTCGCGAGGCTCCGGGTACGGACCTGGGCGGTGCCGTCGAGTGCGGCGGTGGCGCCGGACCAGGAGACGCCGAGGAGCGAGAACTCCTCGGTGTCCGTCCGCGCCAGCCGCGCCGCCTCGCGCGCGCCGCTGCCCGCGGCGGACAGCGCGACATCGTGCACGTCGACGGGCCGCTTGGCGCGTGGCCCGTCGGTAACCGGCTCACCGCTCGGACTGGCGACGGCGTACGTCACGACGCCCGCCCCACCCATCACGACGGCCCCCAGCGTCAGCCATGCCCTCCGCTTCACGCTGAGCGGCCGGTACGCATGGCTCTTAGCGCGCCTCAAAATGCCCCACCCCTAGAAAACCAACACAAGCAAACACCCGGCACACGGGCAGCCCTCTATTGAGCACACAAGGAGGGCGGAACATCATCATCGCGAAGGGAAGGTGTGGGGTACATCACCCCAACGGGTCGTGCTGTCGGCCTTCCCCGTGCCGAGCCGTGACCGTCGTCCCTCCCCGTCGCCAACTCCTGTGAGCGCACCCGGTGTTGGTCCGGCGGGAGAGCCCTGGGGCCGCAGCGGCTCAGGGTGAGCAGTGACAGTTCTGTGTCCCTCGGCGCTGTTGACCTTGGAGGACGTGGACACGGCCGGAAGTGACCAGCGTCCGGCCGGACCGGAGGACTCGAACTCGATCTCGGTGCGAACGAGGACAGTAGTGAGCCAGCGAGGGGAACCCCGCCGCGTGCAGTCGTACGACGGGGAGCTGGGTGCTGCCGTCGCGCGGGCCCAGGAGGGGGACGAGGCCGCGTTCGCCGTGGCGTACCGGATCGTGCAGCCGGGCCTGCTCGGCTATCTGCGGGGTCTGGTGGGCAACGACGCGGAGGACGTCGCGTCCGACGCGTGGCTGGAGATCGCGCGGGACCTCGGACGGTTCAAGGGGGACGGCGCCGGCTTCCGCGGCTGGACCGCGACCATCGCCCGGCACCGGGCCCTGGACCATCTGCGCCGGCAGAAGGTACGGCCCCGGGCGACCGGACTGGAGAACGACGTCCTCGACCTGCCCGGCGTCCACAGCACCTACGACCAGGCGATGGAGTCCCTCTCCACCGAGTACGCCCTGGAGCTGGTGGCCCAGCTGCCGCGGGACCAGGCGGAGGCCGTGCTGCTGCGGGTGGTGGTCGGTCTGGACGGGCCCGCCGCCGCACGTGTCCTCGGCAAACGCCCGGGCGCCGTCCGCACCGCCGCGCACCGCGGGCTCAAGCGCCTGGCGCGGCTGATCGGTGCGGAGGGTGTGACGGATGAGGACCCCCGGACGCTGGGGGAGTCGAGATGAACGGCGAAAGGAAGCCCTCGGGCGGAGGTGAAGTCGAGATGGGCGGACAACTGGGCGACAGCACGCCGTCCCGCCGTCACTTCGCGCGCCCCGGGGCGGACGCCCCGCAGGATTTCCTGGCCGAGGCCTCTCCCGTCGCGGTCGACGTACTCCTCATCGCCGTGCGGGTCCATGAGGTGGACAGTGAGCGTGAGGCGCGGGCCGTCGCGGCGTTCCTGGAGGCACGTGAGCAGAGGGCCCACACGGTCCGCACCCGGCGGCGCGACGACTGGCGTCCGCGGGGCGAGCGGCGGGCCGGTCGCTCGCTGCGGGCCACGCTCGCGGCGCTGCTGGCCAGCCTGACCCTGGGTGGGGTCGCCGTGGCCGCCATCGGCGTCTCGTCGGGCGGCGACAGCGAGGGGCGCGGGCGCGGCGGATCGTCGAGCAACTCCCCCGAGCGGCCCGGGGCGGCGACCTCGGGTTCGGCCGGTTCGCCGGCCGCCCCCGGTCCGGGGGCCTCCCCGTCGGGTCCGTCGGACCTTCCCTCGCAGGCCCAGGACGCCGAGGCCCAGTGCCGCGCCTACGTGAAGGTCAAGGACAGTGGCCAGGCGCTGGACGCCCGTGCCTGGCAGCGTCTGACCGACGCGGCCGGAGGCGAGGCGCGGGTGGACGCGTACTGCGCCAGGCAACTCGGCGAGAGCGGCGACGAAGGCGGCGGCGAGGGCCAGGGCCAGGAGCAGGGTCAGAGCCAGGAGCAGGAGCAAGGGCAGGAGCGGGGGCAGGAGCAGGGCGCCGACCCGTCCGCCGTATCGGGTTCCGCGGGCGACACCGGCGGCTCCGGCGGCGCGGGCGACACCCCCGCCACCGCGCGCGCCACGGCTTCCGAAGCGGGAAAGCCCAGGAAGAAGTAGGGGCGGCGGGAGGCGGTCCCAGAAGAAGTAGGGGCGGCCGGAGGCGGTCCCGAAAGAAGTAGGGCCGGCGTGCTCGCAAGACCCCCGTACTCGCAAGGCACCCGGCCAACTCCGCCGATGGCAACGGCCGGGGCCGCCACCCCCCACAGGAGAGGCCCCGACCGTCGCGCGGCACGGGCCGCGCGGCGACCCGTACTCTCTACAGCGCCACCGGTGCGCTTTCTGTCACACCTCACGGCATCACGAGTCAGTTGCATGTTCTACGGACATGGACGAGGGGCGGATTCAGGCCGTAACGTGCGTTTCGCGCCGGAGCACGGAAGGCGGACGACCACCCGCAACCACCGACGGCCGGCCAGATGACCGCAACCATCAATTGAGCAACCACGACGGTGAGAAGCGGGTCCGCGAAAGCGGCGCCGGCTTAGGCGCAAAGAGGGGCGCGCAGGTGCTGGGGGACGACGCGGAACTGACCGCCGCCGTACTTGCGGCACAGGACGGGGACGAGACCGCGTTCCGGACTGTGTACCGCGCGGTGCACCCGCGCCTGCTCGGATACGTGCGGACGCTGGTCGGCGACCCGGACGCGGAGGACGTGACCTCCGAGGCGTGGTTGCAGATCGCCAGGGACCTGGAGCGGTTCAGCGGGGACGCGGACCGGTTCCGGGGCTGGGCCGCCCGTATCGCCCGCAACCGCGCCCTCGACCACATACGCATGCGCGGGCGGCGCCCGGCGATCGGCGGTGACGAGACCGAGCTGACCGGAAAGGCGGCCGAGTCGGACACCGCGGGCGAGGCCATGGAGGCGCTCGCCACCGGCCGCACGCTCTCACTGATCGCCCAGCTTCCGCAGGACCAGGCGGAGGCGGTCGTCCTCCGCGTCGTCGTGGGCCTCGACGCCAAGACGGCCGCCGACACCCTGGGCAAGCGGCCCGGAGCCGTACGCACCGCCGCGCACCGAGGACTCAAGCGGCTGGCGGAGCTGCTCGGGGCGGACCCGGAGTCAACCGGCGCACTCGACGCCGTACCCCCTCAGAGAGAAGCGCCGACACGCGCGGTGACGTCCGCCGGTGTGACGCATATGCGTTCGCGGACGCAGAAGGACATGTGATGGCCGACGAGCAGTACAAGTGGCTGGGCCGCGAAGCGGCGGAGCGCCTACTGCGTGGTGAGCCGCTGGAAGCCGTCGACGCCGACGTCCGTGCCGCCGCCGACCGGCTCACCGGAGCCCTGGACGCGCTGATCCCCGCCATGCCTCCCGCGGAGGCCGAACTGCCCGGAGAAGAGGCCGCGTTGGCGGCCTTTCGCAAGGCACGCGCGGAGCGGGACAGCGAGGACATGGCGCTGTCCGCCGGTGCCCGTACGCACGCCACCGCCCCCTCCGCCGACGCCGGGCTCGTGCGGCTCGGGCGGCCGGGGCCGGAGGTCCGGCGGGTGCGCCGGGGCCGTCCGGCGCGGTTCACGTTGGCCGCGACGCTGGCCGCCGGGATGCTCGGCGGCGTCGCCGTGGCCGCCGCCGCCGGAGTCCTGCCGACTCCGTTCCGTGACGACCGGCCGGAGCCCGGTGCGACGGTGCCCGCCCCGGTGACGCCCGGCCCGCCGGACGCGTCGCCGTCGCCGGAGGGCAGGGAGAACCGGCCGGCCGGTGAGCCCTCGTCCGGCGCGACCGCGGGCGGAGCGGACGACGGGGACGCGGGGGACGACATGGCCCGGGGCGGTGGCGCCACCGGGAAGCCAGGCTCCGAGGACGAGAGCTCCGGGGACAAGTGGCGGGGTTCCGGCACCGGATGGCGCGCCGGGGTGCTCTCGGCCTGCCGCGACGTCCGCGCAGGCAAGAAGCTGGACCTTGACCGCAGGCGCGGCCTGGAGGGCGCGGCCGGCGGCAAGGGCAAGGTGAACAAGTACTGCAAGGGCATCCTGGGCAACCAGGGTGACCGCAATGCCACGGGCACCTCGGACCGCCGGGGGCCCGGCACCCCCGGCAATGGCGACCCGGGCTCCGGCCGGGACAAGGGCGGTGGCGGCGAGGGCAAGGGCGGCGAGGACGGCGGCGGCCGGGGCAGAGGCGGCGGCGACCGCTCCGGCACCCTGCCCGGCGGCAACGGGCACCCGGGCAACGGCCTCCGCGGCCACGGCGGCTTCGGCTCGGAGCCGGGCCTCATGTGAGTTTCCCGGCCGCCGCACGTCTCAGTGGTGCGGCGTTGTGATGTGCGCCACAGCAGGCATAGAGAACCGGCGCCGGACGCGTCCTGATGGATGCGGGGGAGTTGAGGGCGCGGGCGGGGCCGGGGGAACGTGCCCCGCCCGCGCCGAGGTGCACTGAGCCGTGGGTACGGGGGGAACCCCGGCTCTGTGCGACGGCCGATGACCAGTCGGCTCACTGAGTACTGCGCTCGGCAGCCCGAAAACGTCACACCCCACCGGGAAAAAAATCTGCCGAGTCGCAAAGTCGCAGGTCAACGGGGGTCGGCAGGAACCAGGGGGCGGCAGGAACGGCGCGCACGGTGTGACGTGCGCCGGCTCACCAGTACACGACGACCTTGTCCCCGTTCCGCACCTGTGCGAACAACTGGGCGATCTTCGCCTCGTCGTGCACGTTGACGCAGCCGTGGGACGCCCCGTAGTAGCCGCGGGCCGCGAAGTCCGACGAGTAGTGGACCGCCTGACCGCCGCTGAAGAACATCGCGTACGGCATGGGAGTGTCGTAGAGCGTCGACCAGTGGTGGCGGGACTTGAAGTAGACGTTGAAGACCCCCTCGCGGGTCGGCGTGTACTGCGAGCCGAACCGCACGTCGACCGTAGACAGGGTCCGGCCGTCGACCATCCAGCGCAGCGTCCGGCTGGTCTTGCTGATGCACAGCACCCGTCCCGTCATGCACCGCGGGTCCGGCGCCGCGGCCCGCTGCCCGCCGAAGGCGTACAGCTCCCACTTGGTGGGCTCCCGCGTCATCCGCAGCAGCCGCGCCCAGGTCACGCTGTCGGTCTCACCCGTCCGCGGCAGTCCTCGCTTGCCCTGGAAGCCCTTGACGGCCTGGACGGTCAGGTCGTCGTACTCGCCGGTGGGCCCGTCGAAGAGCCAGGCGACCTGCCGCAGCCGGGCCTGCACCTCGCGGACGTCCCGGCCTTTGTCGCCCCGGGACCACAGGGTCCGGGGCGGGGTCGCGGAAGCGGTCGAGGGGGTGGAGGCGGCGGGCAGGTCCCCGCCGTCTCCGTTCTTCCCGTCCGAGCCGGACTTCTGGTCCGTGCCGGCCTTGCCGCTGTTCCCGCCGCCGGACACGCTCCGGTCCTGCTCGCCGTACGGCGTGGCCGTGACGTCGATGCGTATCGGCCGGCGCTGCCCGCCGTTCACATCCACCGCCTGGGCCGTGCATCCGCCGACCGTGACGAGCGCCACGAGCGCGGCAACCGATCTCCGCATGCCCCTGATACGCATAACGGCCCCCCGTTGTCTCACCGTGCCCCGAGATCCGGCTCATGTCCGGATGTGTCACCTGAGATGTTCCCCGGGCGCGAGCGGTTGCGAACCGGGCCGCGTTGTGGGGAACGGAGTAGGGGGCGGACCCTTGTGAGCAAGGTCCCAGCGTGGGCCCCTCCACCGGTCGCACGGCCGCCGCTACAGTCCGTCAGCGAGGGTCGTTCGTACCAGCGAGTAACCAAGTAACGCGGAGGCACACACCATGGCGCGTGAGTCGGAGTCCGGACTGCCCATCGAGCCCGTGTACGGTCCGGAGGCGCTGGAGGGCTGGGACGCGGCCGAGAAGCTGGGTGAGCCGGGGAAGTACCCGTTCACGCGGGGCGTCTACCCGTCGATGTACACGGGCCGTCCGTGGACGATGCGCCAGTACGCCGGTTTCGGTACGGCGACGGAGTCGAACGCCCGCTACAAGCAGCTCATCGCCAACGGCACGATGGGTCTGTCGGTCGCCTTCGACCTGCCCACCCAGATGGGCCACGACTCCGACGCGCCGATCGCGCACGGCGAGGTCGGCAAGGTGGGCGTGGCGATCGACTCGATCGACGACATGCGGGTGCTGTTCGGCGGGATCCCGCTGGACAAGGTGTCCACGTCGATGACCATCAACGCCCCCGCGGCCCTCCTGCTGCTCCTGTACCAGCTGGTCGCCGAGGAGCAGGGCGTCAGCCCCGAGCAGCTGACGGGCACGATCCAGAACGACGTGCTGAAGGAGTACATCGCGCGCGGCACGTACATCTTCCCGCCCAAGCCGTCGTTGCGGCTGATCGCGGACATCTTCAAGTACTGCAGGGCCGAGATCCCGAAGTGGAACACGATCTCGATCTCCGGATACCACATGGCGGAGGCGGGCGCCTCGCCCGCGCAGGAGATCGCGTTCACGCTGGCGGACGGCATCGAGTACGTGCGCACGGCGGTCGCGGCCGGGATGGACGTGGACGACTTCGCGCCCCGGCTCTCCTTCTTCTTCGTGGCGCGCACGACGATCCTGGAGGAGGTGGCCAAGTTCCGTGCCGCCCGCCGGATCTGGGCGCGGGTGATGAGGGAGGAGTTCGGCGCGAAGAACCCCAAGTCGCTGATGCTGCGCTTCCACACCCAGACGGCCGGCGTGCAGCTGACGGCCCAGCAGCCGGAGGTGAACCTGGTCCGCGTCGCCGTCCAGGGCCTGGCGGCGGTGCTCGGCGGCACGCAGTCGCTGCACACCAACTCCTTCGACGAGGCCATCGCTCTGCCGACGGACAAAAGTGCACGGCTGGCCCTGCGGACGCAGCAGGTGCTGGCGTACGAGACGGATGTGACGGCGACGGTGGACCCGTTCGCGGGCTCCTACGTCATCGAGAAGATGACCGACGACGTCGAGGCCGCGGCCGTGGAGCTGATGACGAAGGTCGAGGAGCTCGGTGGCGCGGTCAACGCGATCGAGCGCGGCTTCCAGAAGAACGAGATCGAGCGCAGCGCCTACCGCATCGCCCAGGAGACCGACTCCGGCGAGCGGGTCGTGGTCGGTGTCAACCGCTTCCAGCTCGACGAGGAGGAGCCGTACGAGCCGCTGCGTGTCGACCCCGCCATCGAGGCCCAGCAGGCCGAGCGCCTGGCCAAGCTCCGCGCCGAGCGGGACCAGCAGGCGGTGGACGTCGCCCTGGCCGACCTGAAGAAGGCCGCCGAGGGCACGGACAACGTCCTGTACCCGATGAAGGACGCGCTGCGGGCGCGGGCCACGGTGGGTGAGGTGTGCAACGCGTTGCGGGAGGTGTGGGGGACCTACGTGCCGACGGACGCGTTCTGAACCGGGCGGTTACGACTGTCCTCAACCGCGGACCGCGCGCGGCGCTGCTGGGCTGCCGCGACGGCGCCAGGTCTTCAGCGGCTCCCGCTACGCCGGAGTCGACATGGAGCGACGCGCCCGCCTATTGGCCGCCATTCCCCGGTCGGCTCAGGCGGGCGCGGAGATCTTCGCTGACTGTCGACGGCAGGGGGTGGCTCAGGCGCGGACCGTGCGCGCCCTGCGTATGGCCCGGGTGACGATAGGTGGCAGCAGGTCGGCGGCGAGGCGGCGGGCACGGGAGCGGGACCGGGCGGGGCCGGGGCGCCGGGCGGCAGCCTGCGTCTGGGGCGCCGGGGGAGCCTGCGACGCGGGTGCCGGTGGCACATGGTGCCGGGAGCGCGGGAACGGTGGCGGCTGCATGCCCTTCGACCGGGTGCGGATCAGGCGGTGACCGGCGGCCTCCTGCACGCTCAGGCCGCAGTCCGTGCGCTCCCGGAGCATCGCGAGCAGCTCCTCCCGCAACGGTTCGGGATCGCCCCAGGTGCCGTACAGCTTCTGCGTACTGAGGCAGATCGGGCGCAGCCCCCGGTTGAGCACGGCCTCCCAGGCGGCGACGGAGACGCCAGGGGTGTGCTCGGAGCGGAAGTCGTCGAGGACCACGACGCCCTCGGGCAGCAGGATCTCCCGGGCCGCGCCGATGTCGCCGTACACGTGCTCGTACAGGTGCGAGGCGTCGATGTGGACGAAGCGGCAGGTGCCGGGGTCGACCTCCTTGGAGATCACGGAGCTGGGCGCCTGGATCACCGTCGGCAGGGCGTCGTGGAAGGAGAGGTAGTTCCGCTCGAAGGCCTGCCGGGTGAGGGAGGCGTACGATTTCGTGGTCTCGGCCCGATTGGACTCGTCCGGGGCGTCGCTCTCGAACAGGTCGCACACGGTGAACGTCTCGCCGTCCCGCAGGTGATGGCCGAGGAGAGTCGCGCTCTTGCCCATGTAGGCGCCGAGTTCCAGCAGATCGCCCCTCAGCCCCGTCTTCTCCTGCCGGTCGAGGAACCAGGTGAACAGGACCTGGTCCAGGGGCGGGAACCAACCCGGAATGTCCGCGAGCTCGCCGGGGTACGTGTCAGTTGTTTGTGCGTTGGCCATGACACGAGCCTGCTCCCTGAGCGCTGCGCAAACCGACGTCCGGTTGAACGTCCCGTGAAGAGCCGAGGGTGGCCCCGGCGAAGTCGGTCGCGGTTCGACGACGCTCCAAGGGGGCGGGGGGTCTGTGCCGATATGCGGCTCCGCCGGGCGTGGCGCGACCAGCCACGACCGCCCACAGACGATCGACGGCCTGTCGCGGCAGCCCCGGCGAAGCCTCCCGGCGGAGCGCTAACGGGCCTTCGCCAGCACCGCCCGTAGCCACGGCGTCAGCGGCTTCTCCACGTACCGGTGCAGGAGCCAGGCCACCAGCAGCATCGAGGTCACCGTCAGGGCCAAGGTCTCCGCCGACGCCAGGCCCAGGCCGCGGTGCAGGGCGTGGATCACCACCCAGCCGAGGTGCTCGTGTATCAGGTAGAACGGATAGGTAAGCGCCCCCGCCACCGTCAGCCAACGCCAGTTCGCCCAGTTCAGCCAGCCCAGCGCGATCGCCGCGACTGCGATGAAGCCGAAGGCGACGACGAGGACGATGCCGTAGGACGTGCGGTGGGCGAAGGCGTTGGGGTCGGCCGCGTTCCACAGGTTGCGCACCGCGTAGTGCTGCCCGATCAGGAAGCTCACGGCCACGATGCCCCACGCGTACGCGTCCCGCCGGTCGCGGTGGACGAGGTAGAGGCCGACGCCGCCGACGAAGAACGGGGCGTACTCGGGCATCACGACGATGTCGAGCAGCGGCATCTTCGCGTTCTGCGTGATCACCGCCGCAAGCGTCCAGACCGCGCAGAACATGATCACCCGGCGGCGGCTCGCTCCGGGGAGCACGACGCACAGCGCGAACAGCGCGTAGAAGCGGATCTCCGCCCACAGCGTCCAGCACACCCCGAGCACCCGGTCGACGCCGAGCGGCATCTGCAGCATGGTCAGATTCACCAGCGCGTCGCTCGGCGAGACCGCTTTGTAGGTCACCATCGGCAGCGCGAACACCGCCGCGACGAGCACCACCGCCACCCAGTAGGCGGGAAGCAGCCGGGAGGCACGGGAGGCGAAGAACGACTTCAGGGGTCTGCCCCAGCCGCTCATGCAGATCACGAACCCACTGATCACGAAGAAGACCTGGACTCCGAGGCACCCGTACGCAGCCCACGAGTGCAACGTGGGGAACTGGTCGTTCGGCGACGATCCCCACGCACGGGCCACATCACCGTCTCGTCCGGCGTAGTGGTATAACGCGACCATCAGCGCGGCCAGCAGCCTCAGCCCGTCCAGCGCGCGCAGCCGACCGCCGGCCGCCTTCGGGCGCGGCCGGGCTGTCGTGGCGTCCCCCGGTCCGGTGAACGCCGTGGCGGCGGGCTGCGGCTTTGATCTGCTGACGACCGTCTCGGTCACGCTCGTATACCTCGTGTACCTCGGATACCTGGAACCGTCCGCGGGTCTGCTCGTGCGCCGGTGCGCCCGAAGCGCCCGTCCTGCCCAAAGCCCGCAATCGTTGTGACCCCCGCGGGCGCCGTCAACACCCCGTGACGCCGCCCGCCATCCTAGGACGCCGATTGACGCCAGAATGTTCGATGAGCCGGGGGTTCGCCGGCCTGTGTCCAGCAGTTCACCTCGATGTCGGCGAAGCCCGTGCGGCGCCCCGGAACGCTCACGAAACTCTTGAAGAACCCGTACGACTCGCGCGGGGACCAGCGAGCAGGCGGAGCTGGGCAGGTGCAGCGGCTGATCAGCCGGCCTCAGCCCTTCGACGGGTGCGGTACCGAGCCGTATGCCTTCAGGAAGCGGTCGCGGAACGCGCTCATCTTCCACACCGGGGAGGTGCTGCCCGGCCTGAGCCCGTCCGTCCAGCCCCAGTTGGCGATCTTGTCCAGGACCTTCGGGTCCTTGGCGACGATCGACACCGGAACGTCTCGGCTGGCCTTGGGGCCGGTCACCTTCGCCAGCGGCTGGTGGTCGCCGAGGAAGACCAGGACGGTGTCGTCGGTGCCGTAGCGCTCCAGCCACTCGGTGAGGCTGGTCACCGAATACTCGACGGCTTTGCCGTACTCCTCCTTGGAGCGGGCCGCGTCGGGCGCGATCTCCGACGGCTTGAAACCTGCCTTCGCCATGCCCTCGAAGAGCGAGCCGTCGCCGAGTTCCTCCCAGTCGACCATCTTGGGGAGCGGCGCCCACGGCTGATGGCTGGAGGTCAGGATGATCTCCGCCATCAGCGGCTTGTCACGCTTCCTTCCGTGCTCCAGCCGCTGGAACGCCTCCATCGTGTACTGGTCCGGCATGGTCGACCAGCTGAACTTCGGCCCCCGGTAGTCCAGTTCGAAGGCGTTGTACACATCGTCCAGGCCGAAGAACCTCTGCTCCGGCCAGCCCTTCTGCACGCCCGGCATCACCCCGACCGTGTCCCAGGCGCCGGTCTTCTGGAACACCTTGGTGAGGGTGAGATGGTCGCCGGCGGTCACGGTCCGGTAGCGCTGCTGGTTGTCGATCCACAGGCCGGACAGGAACGTGGAGTGGCCGAGCCAGCTGCTGCCGCCGAACGTCGCCGAGGTCAGCCATCCGCTCTTCGCGTGGAAGCCGGCCGCGGTCAGGGCGTCGGTACGGGTATCCAGGGTGCGGCTCACGCCGGGCGCCGTCACCGGGTCCTCGATCGCGGTGCGGCCGTAGCTCTCGATGAAGGTGAAGATGACGTCCTTGCCACGCAGGTCCGGCACCAGCTGGTCGCCGGGCGTGCTGCCGAAGGTGTCCTCCTTCGCCTCCCGCGCGAACGCCGTCTCGTCCCGCAGCGTGGCCTGCACCCGCCGCGCCCGGGTCTCCAGCAGATCCGTCGCGTGGTCGGAGGCGATCGGCAGCCCGGCGAACTGCACGCCCAGCAGGTACGCCAGCATCCATACGACGGCGCCGGCGAGCGTCGAGCGGACGGCGACCATGCGATGCCGGACGAGCAGATTGCTCAGCCGGACCGTCGCCAGCGTCATGACCGTGAACAGCAGCAGCACGAGCACGACCGCGCCGACGGCCAGCCAGGTCGCGCCCGCCCCGCCCATGATGTCCTTCATGTAGGACTGGGCGTCGTCGAGCAGACCCCAGTCGAGGACGAGGTTGAAGCCGCGGCCGAGGTATTCGTTGAAGCCCATGTCGAGCAGGTTGAGCACGGTCAGCGCACCGAGACCGATCCCGGCGGCGACGGCCGCCACCAGCCGTGGGCGGCGGGGCAGCAGAAGCAGCACCGCGGCACCGATGACCGCCTCCACCGGGATCCGCACGAACGTGCCCCACGTCAGGGCCTCGGCGGTGTTGGGCACCAGCAGCGCGAAGAGGACCAGGGCCACCGAGACGGCGGTCACGGTCCGGCGCAGGGCGCGGACCGCGGTGGGGTGCAGGGCGCGCCAGCGCGCCAGGCGGCCTTCGTCAGCGGGAAGTTCCGGGGCCTGAGGGGCGTCATTGGTCGTGTGCCGCGGGTGCCGTGTGAAGACAGCCACCTGGGGGTTCCTCCGTACGAAGCGGTGTGGAACGGCGGGCCGGTGGTGGTGGTGGGGGGGAAAGCAGGTCCGCCGTACGTCCGTACGGCCCACTGCCTGGCCTTGTTCACCCGTCACACCGAGAATCTGTCCCCCCGTCCCCAGTTGCCGCCGGCCGAGCAGTTCGCCGTACTCCTTGTCCAGCAGCCTCGGCCAGAGCAGATGCCGCGTCCGAGGCCGGCGCGTTCAGCGGACCTCGCAGGCAGCCGCACCACCCGGCTGCATGCTGGGGCAGGCGGCCGGTGAGCCGCGCGACCGTTTCCCTGGGCCGGCGGAAGGCGTCAAGAGGCCCGCAGAAACGCGGACAGGGCCGCCTTGCCGAGGTAGGTGAAACGCGTCTCGCCCGCCAGGTGCTTGTCCAGCGCGTCCTTGACACCGGGCCACTTGGGGTCGCCGAAGTCGTCGAGGACGACGATCGCGCCGGGTGCGGCGATCTCCTCGGCCCACTCGAGGTCCTTCGCGACGCCCTCGGCCGAGTGGTCGCCGTCGACGACGATCACGCCGTAGCCGCGGTCGGAGACGGCCGCACGGGTGTCGGGGTCCGCGGAGAAGCCCTGCTGGATCCGGGCGGCGACGCCCGCCGGCCCGGCCAGGGCGAGGTTGGTGCGGACGGCGTGCTCGTCGACCGGGGCGCCGGTGGGGTCGGAGCGCTGCGGGGTGCCTGGCTGGAGCTGCACGCCGGCGAACGGGTCGACGATCGTCAGGCTCGGGCTGCGGCCGTCCCGCTCCAGCATCCGGACCAGCCCGGCGGAGAACATGCCGTACAGCGTGCCGATCTCCAGTATCTCGTCGTTCGGCGGGTCGAGCAGCGGGATCGTGCCGAGCTTGCCGCAGATGTTCATGGTGCCGCCGGCGATCCGCCCGACCCCGAGTGACTCCAGGGCGACCAGCAGCCGGAACGCGGTGGCGACGTTGCGCAGGGCGGCGTCCCGATCCCCGGCCAGCGCCTCCACCTCGGCGTGCAGGCGGTCCAGGGGGCCCTGGTGCAGGATCCGGGAGAGACCGCGAGCACGAGGGCCGAGCAGCAGTTCGACGGTGAGTTGCTGCTGCTTCATCTGGTCGACAGCGTCACGGAGTCGATCCCGCTCGGCGGCGCCCTCCGCCGCCGCCGAGCGGATCCGCCGGTCGATGCGCTGGTCGATGAGGTCGGCCACCGGGCGCAGCAAGCGCCGAGAAGCCGAACTGGTGAGCAGGGAGCGTCTTTTCATGGAACCGAAGACCTCAATCCGTCGGCAGTCGAGTCGGACTGTTGCGGCTGGCGGGTTGGGGACAGGCTAGGTCCGCGTCTTCTGTGGTGAAGGGGGCCGGAGTTGAGCGGTCAATAAACGGGTGGCGAACTCCGCACGTCGGAATCGCGTGTTCCGGGCGTATGGGGGGCTGCCGACAGGCCCGGATGGTCAGCCGAGCCAGCGCCGCAGGTTCAGCTTGCCCCACAGCAGGCTGGTCGCGAACGACAGCGCCATCACCGTGAGCACCAGACCGATCAGGAGCAGCCCCGCCACCGGTCCGCTCAGGTCCGGCGACACCAGAGGGCCGACGAGTTCCTCGACGAACAGCACATGCACCATGTAGGCGCCGAGCGCGGCGCCGGCCAGCTTCTTCAGCAGCGGCCGCCGCTTCTCGGGGATCCGGATCCTGCTGATCAGGAGCAGCACGCAGACGCTCATGGCGGCGACGAACAGGTGCGCGTTGGGCAGCACGTAATGGATCTGCGTGTTGTACCAGAGGGCCCCGGCCATCGTGACCGGCAGCAGAGCGACCAGCGGCCAGCGCCACCGCACGGCCCCGGCCGGGAGGGCGAACAGCAATGCGCCCCCGACCGCGTACACCAGCGAATAGGTACCGAATCCCCAGGCAACGGACGGCATCTCCCGACCCGTGACCTCGGAGACGGTGGTCAGCACGCTCGGCAGGACCGCGATGCCGAGCAGCGCGGCTCCCAGCCTCCAGGGTCTCTGCCCGGCCTTGATGAGCATCGCGAAGGCGAGCAACGCGATGATCGGGATGTAGTTGTACATGAACCACAGGTGGTAGGCGGGCTGCACGGAACCGAAGAGGGAGTCCGCCGCCAGCTCGGTCATGGGCCGGTCGTTGCGGTTCCGCAGCCAGGCCCAGACCAGGTAGATCGCCGTCCACGCGAAGAGCGGGACGGTGTTGCGGACAATCCGCTTCCACATTTTGCCGCTGTCCCGCGGGGGTGCGCCGACCAGCACCGCCCAGCCGGCGATGGCGAAGTAGAGGGGAACGGCGAACGGGTTGATCGCCTCGGCGATGTGGCCGGCCCAGTACGCCCCGGCGCCGTTCGCCGAGTCGTTCTCCGTCGCGCGGATGAACTGGGCGCCCACGTGCCCCAGCATGATGGTGGCGGAGCAGATCAGTCGCATCAGGTCGACGTCGAAGCGGTGTTCCCGCGGTTCGGCGGCCTGTCCGGAAGTTGTGCTGCTCTGCTGCGGCAGGATGACGGCTGTCTTGTTCGGCACCGCGCACCTTTCATGGGATGTGATGTGCAGGAGGTGAGGAGTGGATCGACACGTGAGCCGGTGAGCCGGTGATCCGACGGCCGCCGCCGGTCAGCTCCGGTCTCCGGGACGGGTCACTTCTGGGCGCCGCGGCGTACCGCTCGGCGCACGATTCGCTTCGCGCGCCTGGCCTGGAGCTTCGCGCGCACCCGCGGGCTGCTGCCGGGAAGGCCGAGCTCGGCCAGCCGCAGCTCGGGGAAGTAGTACTCGGGGACGTCGGCCAGGTGTCCGTTCAACCAGGTGACCGTGGACTCCCGCAGGCCCTCGTACGTGTTCGGCTGCATGCAGAAACCCATCGCCCGCACCAGCGGTGACAAGGACTCGGGGGCCGCGCCGACGACGGCCGGGGCCTCACCGCGCCCCAGATCGGGCACCAGGTGGTCGACGACGGCCAGCGGCACGCGGTTGCTGTTCGCGTAGGGCTTGAGACGCTCCATCACCAGGGCGGTCCCCACTCGGCCGACAGGCACACCGTAGTAGGCGGAGGCGGTCACCATCGCCGTCGAGAAACAACCGACGACGAGTTCGGGACGGCCGTGGTGGTACAGCGTCTCGGCCAGCAGCGGCGCGTCCAGCACGGTGAGCCGGACGCCCGCCTCCTCCGCCGCCTTGCTCAGCGCCGTCGAGTAGCCGGCGGGGGCCGTCGGGTGGGGCTTGAACACCACCGACCGGTGCCCGGCTCGCGCCGCCCCGGTGAGCATGCGGACGTGGAGGTCCTGCTCCTCCTCCGCACTGAGGATGTCGATCGCCGCCAGGTACTGGCCCAGCAGCACGGCCGTTGGCTTCTCCTTCAGGACGGGCGCCAACTCCGGGTCGTCCGCGGCGTCCTGGGAGATCTCGTCGAGCACGCCGCGGAACGCCTCGTCCGGGACGACCTCGGGCCCCACGCCGAACTCCGACAGCAGCAGCGGCCGCAGGCCGGGGATCAGGTCGAGGTGGAGCAGCCGCTGGATGCGGCACCCGATGGTCAGAGGAAGCTTTTCCCTGGTCGGGCCGTAGCTCATCAGGCCGTCGGCGTAGACGTGAACGGCGCTCTCGGAGAAGATCGCTGCCAGCGCGCGGGCAGGGTTGACCTGAATCGACTCGACGGCGAGCTCGATCAGCTCTCGTTCGTCGATGCCCCAGGCGAGACGGAACGCCTTCTGCCAGATCGCCGTGTCGTTCCCCCGCGGGCCCCAGACGCTGGGGTGGAACGGGCGGATGGCCTCGTTCCAGCTGACCACCGAGTCGAATCGGCCGGCTATTCGCTCGTACCCGTGCATCTCGTCGAGGTGCAGCGCGGTCTCCGGCGTGGTGGCGTTGTTGGAGACCAGCAGGATGCGGCGGGCGCCGTCGCGCGGTCCGAACAGGCCCGCGTCGAGTGCCGCGGCGAGAGTGGCCGATCCGTAGAGGGTCGAAACCTGGAAGATCTGGGTCTTGTGGGGCATGGATCAGGCAGCCTTCCGCCCGTCACGCAGGCGTCTGAGCAACCTGCTCCGAGTTCTGTCGATGGTTCTGAGGGTTTCCTCGAGCGTTTGCTCGGGCATGCGGTGGAGCGCGGCCCTCGCCTCCCTCCGCAGCCGCTGGGCCGCCGAGGCCTCGTACTCGTCCGCCTTGCCGATGTGGAAGGCGATCATGGCGCAGTAGGTTCGCACGGCCTTGGGGAGGAAACGGTCGGCCTCCGGGTCGTTCAGCACGTCCTGCAGCAGCGCGTCGTACGCCGGGATGAAGTCCAGTTGACGGGAGTCCTTGACCTGGGTGAGCGAGGTCGCGACTCCCCGCCGGTAGAACACCCCGTGCAGGCCGACGGACGCGTACGTCTTGGCCTTCAGGTGCAGGCGCCAGATCCACAGCCGGTCCTCGGCCGTGCGCAGCTCGGTCGCGAACCGCATTCCGCCGTCGTCGAAAAGGTGCCGGCGGTATATCCCCGCCCAGACGAAGGGGTAATCGACCATCGTCTCCATGTTGGCCGGCGCTATTCCGTCGCGCGGGTCCATGACGGCATTGCGCACCGGGGCCGGGGGCCGCCGGATCACCCGCTCCTTACCGTTGGCCTGGACGTGATCGGTGCGGGCGAAGTCGCAGTCCAACTCCTCGACTGCGCACACCAGTTCGGCAAGGTGGCCCGGCCCGTACCAGTCGTCGCCGTCGAGGAAGGTGATGAACTCGCCGCTCGCCGCGTCGATGCCGCTGTTGCGTGCCTGGGCTATGCCCATGTTCCTCTCGTGCCGGATCACCGTGGCGTGGGGAAGCCTCCCTGCCCAGCGGTCGAGTACGAGTGAAGTGGAATCCGTGGAACAGTCGTCCACGAGCAGGAACTCGAACTCGTCATCCGTGTTGTTGGCGAGACTCCTCAGAGTGCTCTCAGCGAAGGCGCCCACATTATGCATAGGCACGACGACGGACAGCTTCGGCACAAGGGGCCTCTCATGTATAGAAGGTCAGAGATTGGAAAAGATTAACTACTGACCCGAAGGGAGCGGTGTCACTCGAGGTGCGGAGAGGTTAATTCCACTCTTGCCGGAAGTGAACTCTTGGTGTCTCAGGCCTGACCGAAGATCTCCCGGAGTTCTTCGATGTTCGACCGAGTGGTCTTCCACAGGAAGTCCTGGGCACTGTGCACGTCCGCCACGGCGGCCGCGTGGGCGTCGAGGATCGCGGCCGCCCGCTCGGCGAGCCGGGAGCCCAGCAGCCGGTCGTGCACGGACAGCCCCCACTCCTCGCGGCCGATGTCGGACAGGAAGTAGGCGAGCTTCGGATGGGAGACGAGGCTGAGGATCGGGGTCCCACAGCCGAAGGGGATCATCCCCGCGTGCCCGCGCATCCCGATCACCAGCCGTGATCGGCGGTACAGGTCGCGGATCCCGTCGTTCGACATGTCGTACAGCTGCTCCACGGGCAGACTCAGGCCGTGCTCCCGGCGAAGGTCGTGCACGAACCGCTCATCGGCGGGCATGTGCGCCGCGTACCGTACGTCGGCCCTCGCCCCCAGATCCCGCAGCGCGATGGCCATCTGGGCGAGGAAGTGGCCGTAGTCGTGGCCGAACCGCAGCCCGGCGCGGTCGTACGCGCAGTTCACCAGGACGGCGTCGGACCGCTCCGCCGGGTCGGTCCAGCCCGGGACGAGGTGCCGCGCCACCGTCGTCGGGCAGGGCTGGTAGCGCACCCGGTCGCGCAGCTCGGCAGGGAGCAGCTCGCGGACCCGTTCGATCGAGCCGTGGTTGCGCAGCCCGAAGAACACCGACCGTTCCACGAGCACCCGCAGGCTCTCGGCGAACCGGCCCCGGCGGTAGAGCTGTCCGTCGAACACGTTGTAGCCGACCGCGAACACCGCCAGGGGCGTGGTGATCCGGGCCAGGACGTCGTCCGGGACGTTCCACTGCCAGTGGCTGTTGCCGTTGGGGGAGGTGTCCGGGAGGAAGAGCCCACCGCCGCCCACGATCACGCCGCGCCGCGCGTTCAGCTGCTCCAGCGCCGCCTCGTCGACCAGCCGGTGCACCGGCTGCTGGTACCAGCGCCGCGGGCCGGTGTCCGTGTCGAAGCACATCCGCACGGCCTCGGGCAGCACCTTGTCCCCGGCGTTCTCCTGGCCCTCGGCGAACAGCGCCACATGCGTCAACTGCTGCGCGGCGGGGGCCGGCTCCTGCGGCTCCGGGCGGTCCGGCCGGGTGCGCACGTACCAGCTGTGGCAGCCGGCGTCGGTGGGGTCGGCCTCCAGGCCGTCCCGGGCGTAGGCGTGCGCGTCCTCCTCCCGTCCCGACAGCCACGCCAGACGGGCGAGCTGGGCGAAGGAACGCGCGGCGATGTCGGGTGAGGCCGACGCCAGCAGCAGATGTCCCTCGGCCTCGTCGTAGCGCGACAGCGCCATCAGGCAGACGCCGAGCGTCTCGTGGCAGCGCGGCGCGTCCAGCCGGTCGCCCAGGACCGGGGCGAGGACGTCGACGGCCTCGTCGTAGCGGCCCTGTTGGCGGTAGATGTCGGCGACCGTCCGGGCCAGGTCGAGGGAGGGACGCGTCTGAAGAAGGGGCGGCGCGACGTGCGCGAGAAGGTCGGGGTGCTTGCCACCGGGCAGGCCGCGGTAGGCGGCCCGGAAGTCCTCGTCGCTCATCTCGAAGCGGCGCCGCGCCTCGGCGGCCGGACCGTAGCCGGGCTCGTCGAACGCGCCGGTGAAGTGAAGGACGGCGACGTTCGGGGGCACCGGCGTGTCGTCGTGGAGCCGGCGGGTGAGGAAGTCGTACCGCGCGTCGAGCGGGGTCAGGACGCCCCCGAGCACCGGGCCCGGGTCGTCGTCGCCGGTGATGTCCGTGAGCCGGGCCGCCACGGCGTCGTCCACGTCGACGCGCTGGATGACCAGGAGGCCGTCCGGCAGGACGGTGCGCCGCTCCCCGGCCTCCCCGTCGCACAGCAACTGGGGGACGGCGCCCACACCGTGGCGCATCCGCAGCAGCTCACCGATGTCCCCCAGCACGACCATGGCCGGGCTGAGGGCGATGACGGTGTCGTAGCCCTCCAGCCGGAAGACGTCCATGCGGCTGTCCGCCCGGCGCGTGACGACCCGCGGGTGCAGCCGGCGCAGCGCGTCGAACGAGGAGTCGGTCAGCCCGGGGTGCAGGATCACGAAGTCCTCGCACACGGCCGGGTTGGTCAGCGCCAGGCTGCGTATCAGCGCCGGGACGTCGGACAGACGGTCCTCGTCGGTGTGCACGGCGAAGGCGATCCGGCGCTTGCCGGTGACGATTCTGCGGTCGTCGGCGGAGGAGTGGGTCATCGCAGGGCAATCCTCATCTTGCTGTCGTCGACGTGCGTCGCGCGATCCATGACCCACTCGGCTTCCCTCGGCTTCAGCCGGTCGGGCCGGTTGAAGCCGATGAGGTCCAGGCGGGGGCTGACGTCCAGGAAGTCCAGAAGCCTCAGGACGGTGAAGGCGGTGGTGGTCCCCGCTTCCCAGCGGTCCTCGCCCAGCAGCGCCGGGTCGCCGAGGGGCCGGCGCAGGGAGGCGTCACCGACGTACTCCTGCGCTCCGGGCGCGAGGCGCCGCCGGACGGCGCGGCGCCAGCCGGCGGCCGGGTCACCGAACACGAGCCGCATGCGGGTCGACTGCGTCCAGGCGGGCCCGTCCCACGGGGTGTCGCCCCGCAACGAGACGGCGTGCAGGTCGGTGCGCTCACCGGTGCCCTCCGCGCGGATGCGGAACGAGTCACAGCGGACCACCAGGTCGTAGCGGTCGATCTCAGCGCCCAGCGTGCTCCTGGCGATCTCCTTGGCATCCGAGACCAGACACACCGTCCGCCCCGCGACCAGGCCCCGCAGGCCGCTGACGCCGATCGGAGTGCTGCCACCGAGCAACGGATCGGCCATCCCGTCCCGCTCGACGAGCCGTCGGTACGCGCCGTACAGCCGCACCAGACGCCGTACCTCGGGGTCGGCCATGCCGTGCTGGGCGGCCCTCGCCCGCACGTGGGACGCGAACTCCCGGTCGATGTCCGCGGTGGTCGCGGTGGACTGTGCGAGCAGGTCGCGCAGCGGGGAGTCGGCCTCCGGGAAGAGGGCGAGGGCCTCTTCGACGTACGCCCGCCGACGCCGCAGTGTGTCCATCCTGCGGACGACCTCCGCCGCGGCGTTGTTGTGCTGCAGCAGCGTGAGGTAGCGCTCGTAGCACTCCAGCGCCTCGTCGCCGCGGCCGAGCCCGTCCAGTGCCAGGCCGCGCAGTCGCCATGCTCCCTTGGAGCGCTGCCGGATCCGGGTCGACGTCTCGGCGACGCCCAGGGCGAGGCCGAGTCCGTCGTCCCCACCGGCCTTCAGCGCGCGCTCGCCCACCTGGAGCAGGGCCTCGAAGGCGTCGGCCGACGGGGTGTCCAGGGAGGTCGCGAGGACGCCGATCGCCTGGGTGAGCCGGGCTTGCCGGGGAGTGGACCTGTCTCCCTGTGCCGCGAGGTACTCACCGCACAGGCGCATGCCCTGGGCCAACAGGTCCAGCCTGGCGGCATCCTTCTGTCGTGCCTTGAACAATCCCGCCAGGGGGTTCATCATGCGTCCACCGTTCTCCGATCGGACGCCGAATGTGCCCCAACGTGACCGATCACGAGTGTCCTGCCGGTGTACGGTGAGTGAACATTCTCCCCGGGGTGGCCGACCGGCAGCGGCACGGACGACCGGTACTCGGTGGCCGCAGGACCCGGCGGGCCGACCGCGCACAGGCCCTCAGCGTCGCACGGCTCTCAAGATCACCCGCCCTCGCCGTGCCACCCGACGGGCGGTGGAGTTGTGCGGCAGGAACGCCAGCCGTTGCGGCAGTCCGCCGGGCAGCCCCAGCGCGGTCAGCCGGCGACGCTTGAAGTAGTGCTGGGTGCGCGAACCGAAGTGCTGGGAGAGGAACCGTTCGGCCGCCGTACGCAGCTCGGGGTAGATCTGGGGCTGCATGGCGAAACCCATGGCGGTGACGAGCCCTTCGAGCAGCTCGGGCGGCAGTCCCTGAGTGTCCTGGGTGGGGGACTCCAGGCTCGGCAGCAGCGCGTCGGCGAGGGCGACGGGGACGCGGTTGCTGTTCTGGAACGGCGCCAGCCGGTCCAGCAGCGTCTCGGTACCGATGCGGGCGACCGGCAGGTCATAGAACGCGGACGCGGTGAACAGGGCGGTGGAGAAGCAGCCGACCACGAGCGCGGGCCGCATCTTCGCGTAGAGCACCTCGGCGAGCACGGGGGTGTCGACCACGGTGAGATCGACGCCGAGCTTCTCGGCCTCCTGCTCCAGAGTGCGGGTGAAACGCGCCGGGGCCGTGGGGTGCGGCTTGAACACGACCCGGGTGTGGCCGAGGTCGGCGGCGCCCTTCAGCATCCGCACATGCAGGTCCTCCTCCTCGGCGGCGGACAGGATGTTCAGCGCGGACAGGTACTGGCCGAGCAGCAGCGCCGCGTCGTCGGGCAGGGCGGGCTGTCCCGGGACGGCGTCCGAGAGGCCGCTGATCACCTTACGGAACGCCTGCGTCGGCACGACGTGCGCGGGCACGCCGAACTCGGTCAGCAGCATCGGTGTCAGCCCCGGCACCAGATCCAGGTGGAGCAGCCGCCGTACGCGCGTGCCGACCAGCGGATCCAGCTTGTTGCGCGTGGGGCCGTAGCTCATCAGCCCGTCGGCGTAGACGTCGATCGGGGCGCCGGTGAACAGCTGGGCCACGGCGAGGGCCGGGGCGACCTGGATGGACTCAAGGACCAGCTCCACCCGGTCGTCGCCCAGGCCCCACAGCTGCCGCAGATAGCGTTCGAAGAGCGGGACGTCGTCGGAGCGCGGCGACCAGGCACCCGGGTGGAAGGGGCGGATGACCTCGTTCCACGACAGGACGGCGTGGAAGTGGTCGCGCAGCGTCGCGAAGCCCGGCATCTCGTCGACGGCTGGAGTGGTCTCCGGGGTCGCCGAGTTGTTGAAGACCAGCAGCAGGCGGCGGTCCGCCTCGGCGAAGCAGCCGGACTCGATCGCCGCCGCCAGGGTGGCAGCGCCGTACAGCGTCGAGGCGCAGAAGATCTGGGTGGTACGGGACATCAGGCGGCCGCCTTAGCCGTGGTGATCCGGCGTCGCAGACGCCGCAGTTTGGAGGAGCGGTGCATGTCCATGGTCTCCAGTACGTCGCTGAGCGCTCCCTGCGGCATACGCTTCATCGCCGCCGCGCTCATCGCGCGCAGCTGCTTGGCCACGGACGGTTCCCACTTGGACTCGTCGGACAGATGGTGGGCGATGATCGCGCAGTACGTGCGCACCGCCTTGGGCAGCAGCCGGTCGGCGTCGCGGTCCGCCGCCGTCTCCTCGATGACCTGGTCGAAGGCGCGGATGAAGTCGAGTTGGCGGGTGTCGCCGATCTGTGTGAGGGAGGAGGCGACGCCGCGCCGGTAGAACACACCCAGCAGGCTCACCACGGCGAACGACTCCGCCTCGCGGTGCAGCTTCCAGATCCACGGCCGGTCCTCGGCCGTACGCAGTCCGTCCGTGAAGTGCAGCAGACCGCGGTCGAGGAGCCGACGGTGAAACGCGCCGGCCCAGGCGTAGGCGTAGTCCACCGAGGTCGTCCGTTCGGCGGGCAGGATCGCCTCGCGCGGGTTCAGCACCTCGTACCGCCGCCCGACCGGGGACCGGTGCACGGACCGGGCGCGGGCGGTGGCCTGCACGTGGTCGGTGCGGACGAAGTCGCAGCCCAGCCCCTCGATGGCGGCCACGAGTTCGGCCAGATAGCCCGGAGCGAGCCAGTCGTCGCCGTCCAGGAAGGTGAGGTACTCGCCCCGCGCTGCGTCCAGACCGGTGTTCCGCGCGGTGGCGAGCCCACCGTTCTTCTCGTGGCGGATGTACCGCACCTGGGCGACGTCCGAGAGTCTCTCGGCGGCCCGTTCGAGAATGGCCGGAGTCTCGTCCTTCGAATGGTCGTCGACCAGCACGAACTCGAAATCACTTCGAGCGTTTCTGCGAAGGCTTCTGATGGTGTCCGGAGCGAATTGCTGCACGTTGTAGAAGGGCACGATGACGGAGAGCTTTGGCACCTGCAAAAGGCTAGGAGGCCGTCCGGCTCGGGAACTTTCCGGTGAGGGTACGGGGGGTGAACTCAATGTGTCGGAACGGTGCATCCCCTGTACTTCCAGGTGATTGGCGGGCCAGTTCGGCTCCCGGTGGGGTGTTGTTAACTTTTCGTTGATTCTGGGTTGGGCCGAACCTAGAAATTGCTTTCTAGCGTCGTCGTCGTGCCAGCAAGTACAACGAAACCCTTGCGCATTGCCGTCCTCGCGGACTCCGACACCCGCTGGAAGTGGGGTGCGCTGACCGCGGAGCGCGTCGCGCCGGGTCCGTCCATGGAAGCCGGACCGCGCGGCGAGACGCAAGTGAGCCCCGCCCTGGACGGGTTCCTGCTGCGCGGCCGTGCCACACCCACGGCCCGCCAGCTGGCAGAGGTGGGCGTTCGCGCCGACTCCCTGACGGAGGTCACCGCCGTCGAGTTCCTGCGCTCCATGGCGCGGGAGGACTACGACATCGTCGTCCTCGCCCTCGTCGGGGGAGGCGTCCAGGCGATGCTGCACGGCCTCAAGCGGGTCTGGGAAGGCAGGTCGCGGCGCCCCGTCGTCGTCACCGGCTATGTCGGCGTCGTGTACGAGAAGCTCGCCGACGGCCTGCTGCTGCGGCACGGCGCGGACCTCGTCCTCGCCAACTCCCGCCAGGACGCCGAGCGTTTCCGCGCGGTGTACGAGGGAGTCGGTACCGACGCCTCCTCCGTGACCGAGGTGGCGCTGCCGTTCCTCGGCGGGGAGCCCTACACCGGCGAGCACGACCCGTCCGCGAAGCAGGGACACAGCCCCTACACGGTCGTCTTCGCGGCCCAGCCCTCCGTACCGGACAACCGCAGGGACCGTACGTACCTGCTGAACCGCCTGATTCAGCACGCCCGCAAGCACCCCGAGCGCGAGGTGCTGCTCAAGCTGCGCTCCAGGCCGGGCGAACACACCACGCACATCGAGGAGCTGCCGTACCAGAAGCTGGTCCAGCGGCTCGATCCGCCGGCCAACTTCCGGCTGGTGTACGGGAACATGGGCGAGGTCCTCGACCGCACCGACCTGCTGGTCACGATCAGCTCCACGGCGGCGCTGGAGTCGCTGCACCGCCGCATCCCCACCGTCGTCCTCACCGACCTCGGTGTGCGGGAGGCGCTCGGCAACCACCACTTCGTCGGCTCCGGCTGCCTCGCCTCCTGGGACCAGCTGGACGAGGGACACCGGCCGGCGCCCGACGCGGAGTGGGTGTCCCGGCAGGGCGTCTGCGCCGACGGCTCGTACGCCACCGCCTTCGACGCGGCCCGCGAGCGCATCGCCAAGCTGTTTCAGCGGCCCGGGGGGCTGCCCGCCCTCACCCCGTACTACACGCCGGCCACCGCGCCCGGCTATCTGCCCGGCATCCTCGCCCGCCACCACCTCGGCCCGGACGGCAGCCCGCTGCCCGGCGCCCCCGCCCACGACAAGGACCCCGGCCCGGTCCGCCAGATAGTGCGGCGGGCGGCACGCGGCGCCTACCGGCACGGCGTGCAGCGGGTGGCACCGGTCATCCGGCGGATGGGGGAGCTGTGAGCCGCCAGATCCCACGTCAAGGAGCAGAAACCATGTCCCACTCGGAAGCGGCCCAAGGCACTTCGGTGCCCCGGGTGCTTGCGGTCATCCCCGCGCGCGGCGGCTCCAAGGGCGTGCCCGCGAAGAACCTCGCCCCCGTCGGCGGCATACCGCTGGTGTCGCGGGCGGTGCGCGAGTGCCGGGCCGGCCGCCTGGTGACGGACGTCGTCGTCTCCACCGACGACCACGGCATCGCGGCCGCCGCCCGCCAGGCCGGCGCCGAGGTCGTGCTGCGCCCCGCCGCCATCGCCGGCGACACCGCCACCTCCGAGGCGGCCGTGCTGCACGCGATGGACGCCCACGAGGCGCTGCACGGCGCGCCGGTGGACGTGGTCCTGCTCGTGCAGTGCACCAGCCCCTTCATCGTCCGCGAGGACATCGACGCCGTCGTCAAGGCGATCGTCGCCAACAACGCCGACACCTCCCTCACCGTCGCCCCCTTCCACGGCTTCGTGTGGCGCCACGGCGACGACGACGCGGCCGGCGCGGAGACCGAGCGGGCGACCGCCGGCGGCGGCTACGGCGTCAACCACGACAAGTCGTTCCGCCCCCGCCGCCAGGACCGCCCCCAGGACTTCCTGGAGACCGGCGCCGCCTACGCGATGGACGCCAAAGGCTTCCGCGAGCACAAGCACCGCTTCTTCGGCCGCACGGAACTCGTGCGCACCGACCCCGCCCGGGTGCTGGAGATCGACGATCCGCACGACCTGGCCCGCGCCCGCGCGCTGGCGCCACTGTTCGACGCGGACCGGCCCGGCGCCCTCCCGACCACGGACGACATCGATGCGGTCGTACTGGACTTCGACGGCACCCAGACCGATGACCGGGTGCTGATCGATGCCGATGGAAAGGAGTTCGTCTCCGTGCACCGCGGAGACGGCCTCGGTATCGCCGCCCTGCGCAAGAGCGGGCTGAAGATGCTGATCCTGTCCACGGAGCAGAACCCGGTCGTCGCCGCCCGCGCACGGAAGCTGCAGATTCCCGTGCTGCACGGCGTCGACCGGAAGGACCTCGCGCTGAAGCAGTGGTGCGAGGAGCAGGGCATCGCGCCTGAGCGCGTGCTCTACGTCGGCAACGACGTCAACGACCTCCCGTGCTTCGCCCTCGTGGGCTGGCCCGTGGCGGTCGCGAGCGCCCACGACGTCGTGCGCGGCGCCGCACGCGCGGTCACCGCCACCCCCGGTGGCGACGGCGCGATCCGAGAGATCGCCAGCTGGATCCTCGGCCCCTCTCTCGATTCCCTCACCAAGTAAGGACATCTCTGCCATGAGCACCTACTCCCGCATCCGCAACTTCGGTTCGCGCGAAGTCGGCCCGGGCCGGCCCGTCTACATCTGCGGTGAGATCGGCATCAACCACAACGGTGAGCTGGAGAACGCCTTCAAGCTCATCGAGGTGGCCGCCGAGGCCGGCTGCGACGCCGTGAAGTTCCAGAAGCGCACGCCGGAGATCTGCACCCCGCGCGACCAGTGGGACATCGAGCGCGACACCCCCTGGGGCCGGATGACCTACATCGACTACCGCCACCGCGTGGAGTTCGGCGAGGACGAGTACCGCCAGATCGACGACTACTGCAAGGAGAAGGGGATCGACTGGTTCGCCTCCCCGTGGGACACCGAGGCCGTCGCCTTCCTGGAGAAGTTCGACGTCCCGGCCCACAAGGTGGCCTCGGCCTCCCTGACCGACGACGAGTTGCTGCGCGCCCTGCGCTCCACCGGCCGCGCGGTCATCCTCTCCACGGGTATGTCGACCCCGAAGCAGATCCGCCACGCGGTCGAGGTCCTGGGCTCGGACAACATCCTGATGTGCCACGCCACGTCGACGTATCCCGCGAAGGCCGAGGAGCTGAACCTCCGCGTGATCAACACGCTGGAGAAGGAATTCCCGAACGTCCCGATCGGCTACTCCGGCCACGAGACGGGCCTGCAGACCACCCTCGCCGCGGTCGCCCTCGGGGCGACCTTCGTCGAGCGTCACATCACCCTGGACCGCGCGATGTGGGGTTCGGACCAGGCCGCCTCGGTCGAGCCGCAGGGCCTGCAGCGCCTCGTCCGCGACATCCGCACCATCGAGGCCTCCCTCGGTGACGGCGTCAAGAAGGTGTACGACTCCGAGCTCGGCCCGATGAAGAAGCTGCGCCGCGTCCAGGGCGTCGTCGCCGCGGCGGAGATCGCCGCGGCGGCGGGCGAGCCGGTCGCGGTCTGATCCCCTCCACACCCACATCAAGGGAAGCGACGGTAGGACGTCGATGAGCCCCCGCGCCGGAACTGCCGGCCCCCACACCCTCGCCTTCGTCGAGAGTCCGGTACAGCTTCTGAACGTGCTGGAGTGGGCGCACGCCCACGTGCTCCAGGACGCCGGTGGAGGAACCGGCGCGGGGCTCACCCTTGTCGTCCTCTCACCCAACGACCCCATGACCCGGGGCCAGTTGCGCCGTATGGCGGAGCTGGCGCGGGACGAGGGGTACGAGGTGCGGTGGGAGGAGGCGCGGGGCGGCACGACGGCCCCGTTCCACACCATCGCGGGCCTCGCCCCGCTGCTGCGCAGGGCGAGCCGGGTCGTCATGGGCGACCCGTTCTCCCGCTACGTACAACTGCTCCTGACCATCACCCGGGCCCGGGACCTGGTGGTCGTGGACGACGGCACGGCGACCATGGAGTTCGTCGCCCAACTCGCCCGCGGCGAACGCCTGGTCCGCTGGCACCGCAAGGGCGGCCGCCCCGGCCCGCGCGACCTGCTCTTCGCCCCGGTGTCGTCCAAGGCCCGCCACCGCCTCACCCCCGGCGGGAACCGGCACGTCGAGGTCTTCTCCTCCATGCCGATCGACGAGACCCCCGACGGCGTCACGGTCACGGCCAACGACTTCGCCTGGACCCGTGCCCGCTTCGGCCCCCCGCGCCTGACCAAGGGCTCCGACCTGGTCGGCACCTCCCTGGTCGAGACGGGCGTCGTGGACGGCGACCGCTACCTGGGGGCGGTCCTGAACCTCGCCCGCGCCCACGGCGCGACCCGCTACTTCGCCCACCGCCGCGAGAGCTCCGAGAAGCTCCACCGGCTGGTCCAGGAGACGGGCCTGGAGGTGGTCCGCCCCGACCTCCCCCTGGAACTGATCGCCCGCCGCGGCCCCATCGGCCGCACGATCCTGAGCTTCCCCTCGACCGTGGTCCACACCCTGCCGCTGGCCCTGGCGGGCACGGAGGTCAAGGTCGCGGTCTGCGACATCGACCCGACCTGGCTCACCGAGAACGCCTCACCGCGCGCGCAGGGCTTCCTGTCGGGGGTGACGGGGACGGCGCGGGATGTGCATCGGTTGTCGGCGGTGACATCGGTGTAGTCGCTCCGCCGGGAGGGGCCTGGGCCGGGTGGGCCGGTGTTTCGCCCAGCCGGTTCTTGACGGCCGCTATGAGGTCCGCCAGCGCCGCACGGCCCATGTGGAGGACTACGTCCGGTTCGTCGCTCTCGCGGAGGCGGAGGGTGGTGTCGGGGGTGGTGGCGACGTGGACGCAGGAGGAGGCCTCCGAACTGTACGACGACTTCTGCCACGTGAGGGCCGGCTTGGTGGACATGGGGCCTCCTAGAGTCGGTGGGCGATCCCGTGGATGAGATCGCGGGATGCCTCCGCCGGGAGCGCGAGCTTTTCCAGGCGGTCCAGCACGGTCGTGTAGCGCTCCAACTGGGCTGCGGCGTCGAGGAATTCGCTTCCGTGCTCGGTGTCCAACTGCACGGTGTCGAGTTGGGGGACAGGCCCGTATGCGTAGTCGATTCCCTGTCCGGAGCCAGGGAAGGCGCCCCGGCCGAAGGGGATGACCAGGACCGTGATGGTGTCGCGCTCGCTCAACTCGACGAGATGGGTGAGCTGTTCGCGCGCGACATCTGTGCCGCCCACCTGCATGTGGAGTGCCGCCTCGTGGATGAGCGCCGTGTAGGGGAGTGAGCGCTCGCGGTACAGCACGGCCTGGCGCTTGATGCGGTACGACATCCTGTGCTCGATCTCGTGGGGGAGCAGCGGCGGCACCGCGTCGCCGAACAGCGCCCGCGCGTGCTGCGGCGTTTGCAACAGTCCGGGGATGTGCAGGGCTTGGGCCACGCGCAGGGCAGTGGCGTGGTGTTCGAGTTCGGCCAGGTCGAGTGCGGCGTGCGGCAACCGCCCTCGGTAGTCCTCCCACCAGCCACGCACCCTGCGGCCCGTCATTCCGGTCAGCGCCTTGATGAGGGCCTCGTCCGAGCACGCGTAGTTGCGGGTAATGGCTCGCACGCGGTCGGCGCTGACGGCATAGCGCCCCGCTTCGATGTTGCTGATGCGTGACTGGTTGACGCCCAGGAGGGCCGCGGCCTCGACCGTGGAAAGGCCCGCTCGGTCGCGGAGTTTGCGCAGCTCGGAGCCGAGGCGCTGCTGGCGCAGAGTGGGGGTCTTGCTGGGCGACATCAGCGTCCCTTCGTGCCGGGAGGGAGAGGCCAGGTCACCCACACGAGTGCTAATGGCCTCTCTTCCCCTTCTTTTGTGGAATGTAGGCCAATTTCGGACCTACGGTGAGACTCATCCCGCTCAACGACCAACCTGTGCGAACCGAAGCCGTCGAGCGGTCCAAGTCCCTTCCCCGAAGGAGTCGTTCATGGCCACCGTATCGCCGTCACCCGCCCCCGCCTGGTCCTACGCCCTGCACCTGCCCCACGACCCCCGTGCCCCGCGCATCGCCCGTATGACCTTGCGGGCCGTGCTCCCGGCGTACGGGATGAGGGAGTTGCTCGACACCGCCGAACTCTTGGCCTCCGAGCTCGTCACCAACGCCTACCGGCACACGAAGGGACCCGCCGCACTGCGACTGCGCGGGCTCGACGAGCTGGACGGCGCGTCCCGGAGCGGGGTGCGGATCACCGTGTGGGACACCGACTCCTACGTGCCCTCACCGTTCGACGAGCCGGCCGTCCGGACCGGTTCACCGGGGGTCACGGTGGCGCAGCCGGACCGGCGATCCCTCGGCGGACGCGGGCTGCTCCTCGTGCGCGAGTGGGCCGACCGCTGGGGCGGGTGCCTGCTCGGTGACGATCTGTCCGGGCGGAGCGGGAAGCTGCTCTGGTTCGAGCTGGACGCGCGGTCGGTGGCTGACGTGAAGATCGCGGCGTGAACGGCCGGGCTCATGATGCGTCCGTCACGGTGAGGTACCTCGTACGGGTGCAGCAGAGCGCACGCCGGGCCACGCGTCTCTCCCGGCGCTACCGTGGAGCCGTTACACGCCCTGTACTCAGCAGAGGACCGCGGTGACCACCATGATCGAGCGCCCGGCGGCCATAGAGGCATCCGGGTCCGGAGCCTTCGAGGACATGCTCCGGACCATCGAGGAGCTGGACACACCTGACGGCTACAAGGCCGAGCTCATCCGGGGGAAGATCGTCGTGTCGCCGTGGTCGAAGCTGCGTTACAAGCGGGTCATGAAGTCCCTGCGGCGGCAGTTGGAGCCTTACGCGCCAGAAGGGCATGACGTCGACGTCGCGCCGTTCCTCTTCTCCATCCCAGGGACCGAGCGCGCCTTCGGCCCCGACCTGCACGTCGCCGACGAATCCGCCTTCGACGCCGACGGCCGCCACGCCGACGGCGCTGCCCTCTCCCTCGTCGCCGAGCTGACCTCGGACTCCACGAAGGACGTCGACTGGCTCGACAAGCTGGACGCCTACGGGCGAGTGGTCCCCGTGTATCTCCTGCTCGACATGAAGGTGCAGGAGATCAGTGCCTTCTGGGACCCGTCGCCGAGGGGCTACCGCTCCCGGACGAACGTGCCCTTCGGACGCCCCCTCCACGTACCCGCACCCTTCGACTTCGAGCTGGACACCTCCGGGTTTGCTGTTCCCGAGGAGAACGCGGAGAACGGGCAGGACAGGAGCGGGGAGCGGGAGTGACGTCAATCACTCGAAAAGCGGCAGGTATACCCATCTCCCTTGGCCCCCATGCGCCATGCGGTCATATTTTCTTCCCTGACGGGCTGAATTTTTGTTGATCGTGGGTTAGGCGCCCGCCCGATCGCCCTACTCTTCTTAGGGTGAACCAACTGATGTCCCGAGAGTCCGAGGCCGATCTGCCCGGGGAAGCAGCGCTGCCCGGCACCCTGCCGGATGCCCTGCGCGAGGAACTCGTGGCCTTCCGCCGCGACCTGCACATGCACCCCGAGCTCGGTAACCAGGAGTTCCGCACGACCGCCGCGATCAAGGCCCGCCTGGAGAAGGCAGGGCTCGCGCCACGCGTACTCGCGGCCGGGACCGGGCTCATCTGTGACATCGGTGACTGGGACGGGGGGCGGCCCATGCTCGCCCTGCGGGCCGACATCGACGCCCTGCCGATCCCCGACACGAAGGTCGGCTGCGCCTACCGGTCCACCGTGCCCGACCGGGCCCACGCCTGCGGCCACGACGTGCACACCACCGTCGTCCTCGGCGCCGGCCTGGTCCTCGCCGAGCTGCACCGGCAGGGGCACCTGCCCCGGCCCGTACGGCTGCTCTTCCAGCCGGCCGAGGAGGTGCTGCCCGGCGGCGCGGCCGACGCCATCGCGTCCGGTGTGCTGGAGGGCGTGGGGCGGATGATCGCCGTCCACTGCGACCCCAGGGTGGACGCCGGGCGGATCGGGCTGCGCAACGGACCGATCACGTCCGCGTGCGACCGGCTGGAGGTCGCGCTCGACGGGCCGGGTGGCCACACCGCGCGCCCCCACCTCACCACCGACCTCGTCACCGCCGCCGCCCGCGTCGCGACCGACGTGCCCGCCCTGATCGCCCGCCGCGTCGACGCCCGCAGCGGCCTCGTCGTCACCTGGGGCCGCATCGAGTCCGGCCACGCCTGCAACGTGATCCCGCAGCACGCCGAGCTCTCCGGCACCGTGCGCTGCCTCGACATCGACGCCTGGCGGCAGGCGCCCGACCTGGTGCACGCCGCCATCGACGAGATCGCCACCGTCCACCGCGCGAAGTCCGAGATCAACTACGTCCGGGGCGTTCCGCCGGTCGTCAACGACCCGGTCGTGACCGAGCTGCTGCGTGACGCCATGACCACGCGGTGCGGCGCGCAGTCCATCGAGAGCACGGACCAGAGCCTGGGCGGCGAGGACTTCTCCTGGTACCTGGAGCACGTCCCGGGCGCCATGGCCCGCCTCGGCGTCCGCCGGCCCGGGGACCGTCAGGTCCGCGACCTCCACCAGGGTGACTTCGACGCGGACGAGCACGCCATCACGGTCGGCGTGGAGCTCTTCACCGCGGCCGCCCTCCTCGAAGCCGGACGCTAGCCGCGTCGGCGTGGGCGCCCGCGCCCACGCCCGATCCCCGGAGGCGTGAGCGGCCACCGGCTGACGGCGGACCGGCTGCCCGCCACCGCCTGCCGGCCACCGGTCAAGGCCACCACCTGACGGCTGACCGGCTGCCGGCACCCGGTCGGCCAGGCATCCGGCCTGCCGGCACCCGGTCGGCCAGGCGCCCAGTCGACCGTCAGCCGGTCGGCCAGGCGCCCAGTCGACCGTCAGCCGGTCGGCCAGGCACCCGGTCGGCCAGGCACCCGGTCGGCCGGCAGCCGCCGGCCGATCCGTCGTCACCCGATCTGCCGTCCCCCGGGTCGGCCGTCCCCGGGTCCGCCGTCCCCGGGTCCGCCGTCCCCGGGTCCGCCGTCCCCGGGTCCGCCGTCCCGCGGCCCGCCGTCGGGAGTGACCGCGCTCACCCTTCCCGGCTCCGGGCCTCCGGGACGTTACGCCCGAAACGCACCTTTCGTGGCCGTGGTTCACGCGGACTTAACCGGCCATCGGCACGAATGGATAACAGCCGCGCGGTACCCCGTTCCCTCCCGGGTCTACGCGCGTTAATGTGCGCCGAACTCGGCACCCACGGTGGGGCCTGAACGAGCACCCACTGCGGGGCTTTGGAGAATGGGGAACTTCACGATGCGTCGGATATCCAAACTGACCCGCGTCGCGGTGGGGGTCGCGTCGCTGGCCCTCGCGGCCACTGCCTGTGGCGGTACGAGCAGCGAAGCCGGAAGCAGCGGCGGCGACGAGAGCGGCGGGGCCAAGAAGGGTCTCGCCATCGCCTACGACATCGGCGGCAAGGGCGACCAGTCCTTCAACGACGCCGCGTTCTCCGGCCTGGAGAAGGCCAAGAAGGAGTTCGGCTACGAGACCGCCGACATCGAGCCCACCGAGGGCGAGACCGACGCGGACAAGGTGCAGCGCCTCACCTCCCTGGCCAAGCAGGGCTACAACCCCATCGTCGGTGTCGGGTTCGCCTACGGCCCCGCGATGGAGGAGGTCGCCAAGAAGTACCCGAAGGTCAACTTCGGCATCGTCGACTCCGTCGTCGAGGGCGAGAACGTGGCCTCCCTGGTCTTCGCCGAGAACGAGGCCTCGTACCTCGCCGGTGTCGCCGCCGCGAAGGCGACCAAGACCAACACCGTCGGTTTCGTCGGTGGCGTGGACATCCCGCTGATCCACAAGTTCGAGGCCGGCTACAAGCAGGGCGTCCAGGACACCAACCCCAAGGTGAAGGTGCTGTCGCAGTACCTGACCCAGACCGCCGAGGAGGGCGGCTTCTCCAGCCCGGACAAGGGCAAGGCCGCCGCCGAGGCCCAGCTGGAGAAGAACGCCGACGTCGTCTACCAGGCCGCCGGCCTCTCCGGCCAGGGTGTGATCGAGGCCGCCGCCACCCAGAAGAAGTGGGCGATCGGCGTCGACTCCGACCAGTACGAGCAGCAGGCCCTCGCCAAGTACAAGAAGTACATCCTCACCTCGGCCCTCAAGGACGTCGGCGGCGCGGTGTACACCCTCGCCAAGTCCGTCGAGGACGGCAAGCCGCTGACCGGCGTCCAGACCTTCGACCTGAAGGTGGACGGCGTCGGCCTCGCCGAGAGCAACCCCGAGTTCGCGAAGATCTCCGGCCTCACGGACGCCGTGGCCAAGGCCAAGAAGGCCATCATCGACGGCACCATCAAGGTCAAGACCGAGTAGTCGACGGTTCGTGGTGGCGGGCGGGCACCCCGGTGCCCGCCCGCGCCCTTTGGGGGCGCGGGTCTGTGACATTGTGCGGCTCCGCCGCGGGGGCGCGACCAGCCACCAACAGCCCGCAGCCCTGAACGGCCCTGATCAGAAACGGCGCTCCCAGAACCGGCCCCCAGCGGAGCGCACGCGTATCGGCCCCATAACAAGCCGCCCCGCGGGGTTTCACCCCGAGGTCTACGCGCGTTACTCTGCGGCGGAACCACCACGCGCGCGCCGACACAGTAGAGCACCACCTCCGGCGCTTGCACGACAGGAGCACTGACACATGCGCCGGGTTTCCCGCCTCACGGTCGCAGGCGCAGCGACCGCGTCCCTCGCCCTCGCCCTCACCGCCTGCGGAGGAACCTCCACCGAGGCCTCCTCCCAGGACACGAAGGGCAACAAGGGCCTTGCCATCGCGTACGACGTCGGCGGCAAGGGCGACCAGTCCTTCAACGACGCGGCGTACGAGGGTCTGCGGAAGGCGGAGGAGGAGTTCGGCTACGAGACCACCGACGTCGAGCCCACCGAGGGCGAGACGGACGCAGACAAGACCCAGCGCCTGGTCTCGCTGGCCAAGCAGGGCTACAACCCGGTGATCGGCGTCGGCTACGCCTACGCGGCGGCCGTGAAGGAGGCCGCGGCGAAGTACCCGGACATCACGTTCGGCATCGTCGACGACTCCACCATCAAGGCGGAGAACGTCGCGGACCTGGTCTTCTCCGAGGAGCAGGCCTCGTACCTCGCCGGTGTCGCCGCCGCGAAGACCACCAGGACCAACACGGTCGGTTTCGTCGGTGGCGTGGACATCCCGCTGATCCACAAGTTCGAGGCGGGCTTCGAGCAGGGCGTCGAGGACACCAACCCCAAGGTGAAGGTCCTGTCGCAGTACCTCACGCAGACCGCGGAGGAAGGCGGCTTCTCCAGCCCCGACAAGGGCAGGACGGCCGCCGAGAGCCAGATCGAGAAGAAGGCCGACGTCGTCTACCAGGCGGCCGGTCTGTCGGGCCAGGGTGTGATCGAGGCCGCCGCCGCCAACAAGGTGTGGGCGATCGGCGTCGACTCCGATCAGTACGAGCAGCAGGCCCTCGCGAAGTACAAGGACCACATCCTCACCTCGGCGACGAAGGACGTGGCCAAGGCGGTGTACAACCTTGCGAAGTCGGTCGAGGAGGGCAAGCCGGAGAGCGGTATCGTACGGGGCGATCTGAAGACCGGTGAGGTCGGCCTCGCGGACTCCAATCCCCGGTTCAAGGCCGACACCGAGCTCCAGGAAGCCATCGAAACGGCCAAGGAGAAGATCATCAGCGGCGAGATCAAGGTCAGGACCAGCTGACTCGGCAAGGCCTCGAGCAGCCAGTAACCGCGGGGTTACATCCGCTCAACGGGGTACGGGGAGTCTTCGCCCTGTACCCCGTTGTCGACGGTGCGTCACCCCTATTGTTGCCATAGGGGTGCTACACGCGTAGACGACCCCCTTCCACAGGAGAGTGCGCCATCAACGCGTCCAGCAGCCCTCCGGCCGGGGCGGCGGTCAACGGTCAGGTGACCGCCGTCGAACTCGCCGGGATCACCAAGCGATTCCCCGGAGTCGTGGCCAACCACGACATCCACCTCAGCGTCCGCAAGGGCACCGTGCACGCCCTCGTCGGCGAGAACGGCGCCGGCAAGTCGACGCTGATGAAGATCCTCTACGGCATGCAGAAGCCGGACGAGGGCACGATCGCGATCGATGGCGAGCAGGTTTCCTTCTCGTCGCCGGCCGACGCCATCGCGCGCGGTATCGGCATGGTCCACCAGCACTTCATGCTGGCCGACAACCTCACGGTGCTCGAGAACGTGGTGCTCGGCAGCGAGAAGCTGTACGGCATCGGCGGCAAGGCGCGCCGCAAGATCAAGGAGATCTCCGAACGGTACGGCCTCGGGGTGCGCCCCGACGTCCTGGTCGAGGAGCTCGGTGTCGCCGCCCGCCAGCGCGTGGAGATCCTCAAGGTCCTCTACCGCGGCGCCCGCACCCTGATCCTGGACGAGCCGACCGCGGTCCTCGTACCGCAGGAGGTCGACGCGCTCTTCGCGAACCTGCGGGAGCTGAAGTCCGAGGGACTGTCGGTCATCTTCATCTCCCACAAGCTGGGCGAGGTGCTGTCGGTCGCCGACGAGATCACCGTCATACGCCGCGGCACGACCGTGGGCACGGCCGTCCCCGCCGAGACGACGTCGCGTCAGCTCGCCGAGATGATGGTGGGCAGCGAGCTGCCGACCCCGGAGACCGCCGAGTCCACGGTCACCGACCGCCCCGTCCTCACGGTCAAGGACCTCCGTCTGGAGGCCGCCGGCGGGAAGGCCCTGCTCGACGACATCACCTTCACCATCCACGCGGGCGAGGTCCTGGGCCTGGCCGGTGTCGAGGGCAACGGCCAGACCGAGCTGGTCGACGCGCTCATCGGTCTCAAGCCGGCCGACTCGGGCACGATCACGCTGGCCGAGGAGGAGATCACCACCTGGGCAACGCGCAAGCGCCGCGAACAGGGCATCGGGTACATCCCCGAGGATCGCCACCGCCACGGCCTGCTCCTGGAGGCCCCTCTCTGGGAGAACCGCATCCTCGGCCACGTCACCGAGAAGCCCAACGCCAAGGGCTTCTGGCTGGACCCGAAGGCCGCCCAGGAGGACACGCGGCGGATCGTCAAGGCGTACGACGTCCGCACGCCCGGTATCGACGTCACGGCTGCCTCGCTCTCCGGCGGCAACCAGCAGAAGCTGATCGTCGGCCGCGAGATGAGCCACAAGCCGCGTTTCCTGATCGCCGCCCACCCCACGCGTGGTGTGGACGTCGGCGCGCAGGCCCAGATCTGGGACCAGATCCGCGAGGCCCGCCGCGAGGGCCTGGCCGTGCTGCTGATCTCCGCCGACCTGGACGAGCTGATCGGCCTCTCCGACACCCTCCGCGTGATCTACAACGGCAAGCTGGTCGCCGACGCCGACCCCGCCACGATCACCCCCGAGGAACTCGGCTCCGCCATGACGGGCGCCGCCACGGGCCACCTCGAACACGAGGAGCCTCCGGCGGACGGCCCGGCGGAGACGTCGGTGGGAGTTTCTGCTGAGGGTGAGTCGGACGGCCCGGCGGAGTCTCAGGCCGATGGTTCGGCGGAGTCTTCGGCCGAGACCTCGGCGGACGGTCCTGCTGAGCCACGGGCCGGCGGCGCGGCGGAGTCTCAGGCCGATGGTTCGGCGGAGTCCCCGGCCGAGACCTCGGCGGACGGTCCTGCGGAGCCACGGGCCGGCGGCTCGGTGGAGCCACAGGCCGAGGCCCCGGCCGAAACCCCCGGCGACGACCCCGCCGACCCCCCGGCCGAAGGCCCCGCCAAGATCCCCTCCCAAGGTCAGGCGAAGACGCAGGCAGACGCCCCGGAAGACGACGAGGCCCGCTGATGAAGAAGTTCGACAAGGAGCGCGTGCTCCTCGCGGTGGCCGGACCGGTCATCGCGCTCGCCGTGGCGTTCGCCCTGTCCTCGGTGGTGCTGATCGCCTCGGGCAAGAGCCCGGTCGAGCCGTACAGCCTGATGTTCGAGCAGGCCACGTTCTCCGACATCCAGGTTCTGATCATCAACCAGGCCTCGATGTACTACATCGCGGCCCTCGCGGTGGCCATCGGCTTCCGCATGAACCTGTTCAACATCGGTGTCGACGGCCAGTACCAGCTCGCCGCCATGATCGCCGCGGTCGTCGGCGCCCATGTGAACCTGCCGGCGTTCCTGCAGATCCCGCTGCTGATCCTGACCGCGGTGTTCACCGGCGCGTTCTGGTCCGGCATCGCCGGTGTCCTCAAGGTCACCCGAGGCGTCAGCGAGGTCGTCGCGACGATCATGCTCAACGCGATCGCGACCTCCGTGATCGCCTACCTGTGGCTGCCGAGCGTCTTCGGCGTCAAGGTCGGCAACAACAACACCACCGGCGAGATGCACAAGTCCGGCTGGGTCCCCGGCATCGACCTCGGCGCGGCCGGCGAGATCTACGGCATGGTGTTCCTCGCCGTCCTGCTCGGCGTCGTCTACTGGGTCGTCCTCAACCGCACCCGCTTCGGCTTCGACCTGCGCGCCTCGGGCGCCTCGGAGAGCGCCGCCGCGGCCAGCGGCGTCGACCCCAAGCGCATGGTGCTCACCGCCATGCTGATCTCCGGCGGCATGGCCGGTCTCGCGGGCCTGCCGATCCTGCTCGGCGACACCCACACCTACAGCCTGAACTTCCCCACCGGCATCGGCTTCCTCGGCATCGGCATCGCCCTGCTCGGCCGCAACAACCCGACCGGCATCGCCTTCGCGGCCCTGCTGTGGGCCTGGCTCGACAAGGCCTCGCCCGAGCTGGACTTCCACAACTACGACAAGGAGATCGCGGTCATCATGCAGGGCCTGATCGTGCTCGCGGTCGTCGTCAGTTACGAGGCCGTGCGCGAGTGGGGCCTGCGCCGCCAGCAGCGCCGCGTCGGCGCGGAGCTCGCCGCCGGTCTCGTCCTCGGCGCCACCGACAACACCGCCCAGAAGGCCCAGAAGGAGGTGGCTGGCCGATGACCACCGTGACCACCGCGCAAGACGTCAACCAGCCCACGCTGCAGCCCGCCGCCCCGGCCGGCCGCAAGCTGTCGCTGCCCGTCCTGCTGCTCGTCATCGCCGGCGGCCTCGCGCTGACCTCGATCGTCCGCATCATCACCGGCGCCGACGGCATCACCAACGTCAGCCAGATGTCCACCGCCCTGGAGCTGGCCGTCCCGATCGGTCTGGCCGGTCTTGGCGGCCTGTGGGCCGAGCGCGCGGGCGTCGTCAACATCGGCCTCGAGGGCATGATGATCCTCGGCACCTGGTTCGGCGCCTGGGCCGGCTACCAGTGGGGCCCGTGGACCGGCGTCCTCGTCGGCATCATCGGCGGCGCGATCGGCGGCCTCGTGCACGCGTTCGTCACCGTCAGCTTCAACGTCAACCACATCGTCTCCGGTGTGGCCATCAACATCCTCGCCCTCGGCGCCACCCGCTACCTCGCCCCGCTCGCCTTCGAGGGCACGGAGGGCGGCTCGGCCAAGCAGTCCCCGCAGGTGGAGTCCCTCGGCGACTTCACCGTGCCCGGGCTCTCGGACGCGCTCAGCGAGCTCAACCACAAGGGCTGGTTCCTGGTCTCCGACGTCGCCGGCCTGCTCGGCGGCCTGGTCACCAACGTCTCCTGGCTGACGCTCATCGCCGTCGCGCTGATCCCCGGCAGCTGGTGGATCCTGTGGCGCACCGCCTTCGGCCTGCGTCTGCGCTCCTGCGGTGAGAACCCGGTGGCCGCCGAGTCGCTCGGCGTCAACGTCTACAAGTACAAGTACCTGGCCGTGATCATCTCCGGCGGCCTGGCCGGTCTCGGCGGTGTCTTCCTGTCCATCGTGGCCAACCCCTTCTACCTGGAGGGCCAGGTCAGCGGCCGCGGCTACATCGGTCTCGCCGCGATGATCTTCGGCAACTGGATGCCGGGCGGCCTCGCCCTCGGCGCCGGCCTGTTCGGCTACACCGACAGCCTCAACCTGCGCGGCGGCTCCGAGAACGTCCACGCGCTGCTGCTGCTCGGCGCGCTCCTGCTGGTCATCGGCGCCGTCTGGCTGGTGGTCCGGAAGAAGTACACCGCCTCCGCGATCACCCTCCTCGTCGGCGTCCTGGTGTTCACCTGGTACGCGACCACCGACGAGGTCCCGAACCAGGTCGTCTCCGCCACGCCGTACGTCATCACGCTGATCGTCCTCGCGCTCTCCGCACAGCGGCTGCGCATGCCCAAGGCGGACGGTCTGCCGTACCGGAAGGGCCAGGGCAAGTGACCTCGCCCGCCGGGGTCGACGCCGTCGACTGGGAGAAGCTGCGTACGGTCGCCCGGGACGCGATGTCCCGGGCGTACGCCCCGTACTCCGGCTACCCCGTCGGGGTCGCCGCCCTGGTCGACGACGGGCGGATCGTCTCGGGCTGCAACGTCGAGAACGCCTCGTACGGACTCGGGCTGTGCGCCGAGTGCGGGCTGGTCTCGGAGCTGCAGAACACCGGCGGCGGCCGGCTCACCCACTTCACGTGCGTGGACGGCCAGGGCGAGATCCTCGTCCCGTGCGGGCGCTGCCGTCAGCTGCTGTACGAGTTCGGCGGGCCGGACATGCTCCTCCAGACCCCGGAGGGCATCGTGCCGCTGTCGGAGATGCTGCCGCAGGCGTTCGGTCCCGGCCATCTCAGGAAGTAACCCCCCGTGCGGCCCCTCTGAGTTGCTCAGGTCCGAGTTGCTCAGCGGGGCCGCTCACTTTCGGAACCCCGGAAGTCACCTTCGGAACCTCGGAAGGAACCCCCCATGGCCATGGACGCCATCTCCGTCATCCGCACCAAGCGGGACCGCGGCGAGCTCAGCGACGAACAGATCGACTGGGTCATCGACGCGTACACCCGCGGGGAGGTCGCCGACGAGCAGATGTCCGCGCTCGCCATGGCCATCCTCCTCAACGGCATGGACCGCCGTGAGATCGCCCGCTGGACGGCCGCGATGATCGCCTCCGGTGAGCGCATGGACTTCTCGTCCCTGTCCCGCCCGACCGCCGACAAGCACTCCACGGGCGGCGTCGGCGACAAGATCACGCTTCCGCTGGCCCCGCTGGTCGCGGCCTGCGGCGCGGCGGTCCCGCAGCTCTCGGGCCGGGGCCTCGGCCACACGGGCGGCACTCTGGACAAGCTGGAGTCGATCCCCGGCTGGCGCGCCCTGCTCTCGAACGAGGAGATGCTGTCCGTCCTGGACGGCGTGGGCGCGGTGATCTGCGCGGCGGGCGACGGACTGGCCCCGGCGGACAAGAAGCTGTACGCCCTGCGGGACGTGACGGGCACGGTCGAGGCGATCCCCCTGATCGCCTCCTCCATCATGTCGAAGAAGATCGCCGAGGGGACGGGCTCACTGGTCCTCGACGTCAAGGTCGGCACGGGCGCCTTCATGAAGACGATCGAGGACGCGCGGGAACTGGCCTCCACCATGGTCGGCCTGGGCACGGACCACGGCGTACGGACGGTCGCGCTGCTCACCGACATGTCCACCCCGCTCGGCCTGACCGCGGGCAACGCGCTGGAGGTCAAGGAGTCGGTCGAGGTCCTCGCGGGCGGCGGCCCGGCGGACGTCGTGGAGCTGACCCTCGCCCTGGCCCGCGAGATGCTCGACGCCGCCGGGGTGAAGGACGCCGACCCGGCGAAGGCCCTGGCCGACGGCTCGGCGATGGACGTCTGGCGCCGCATGATCGCGGCCCAGGGCGGCGACCCGGACGCCGCCCTGCCGACGTCCCGCGAACAGCACGTGGTGAAGGCGGGCGCCTCCGGCGTCCTGACCCGCCTCGACGCGTACGACATCGGCATCGCCGCCTGGCGCCTCGGCGCGGGCCGCGCCCGCAAGGAGGACCCGGTCCAGGCGGCGGCGGGCGTCGAGATGCACGCGAAGCCGGGCGACACGGTGACCGAGGGCCAGCCCCTGCTCACCCTGCACACGGACACGCCGGAGCGGTTCGCCTACGCGTTGGAGGCGGTGGAGGGGTCCTACGACATCGGGACGGAGGGAGTGGACTTCGCGCCGTCGCCGGTGGTGCTGGAACGTATCGGCTGACCAGGGGGTTTCTCTTTGGAGTGAACGGGATCGGTGGACCTGCGCCGGTCCCGTTCGGCATGCTGGGATCGGTGACGCACCGATTGGAGACACCGCCATGAGCGCACTCACCGTCGACTACCCGGCGGCCAATGGCCACGAGTGGGACGACCTCGTCCGGATCTGGCAGGAGACGGACGCGCCAGAGGGCTGCAAGGTGGAGATCATCGAGGGGATCGTCACCGTGGCGCCACCGCCGTCCAACACCCACAACGACATTGCGGACCTCGTGCAGCGCCGCCTGTACCAGGTGATTCCCGAGGACTGGGGCATCTACCAGACGCTGGGCACGGCTGTTCCGTCCCGCGACGGGCTCTACATCCCCGACATCGCCGTTGCGCCACGGGATGTCCTGCGTACCGGGAAAGGCACCAACTACGTCCCCGCAGCTGCAGCCGAACTCATCGTGGAGATCACCTCCAAGTCGAACGCGAGCAACGATCGGATCAAGAAGGCTGCTGGTTATGCGCAGGCTGGGGTGCCGCTCTACCTGCTCATCGACAACTGGGCTCCCGGCGGGCCGACAGTCACGCTGTACGGCGAGCCTCACGGCGATGTCTACCGGGTCCTGCGCGCAGGCAAGTTCGGCGAGCAGATCCTGTTGCCGAAGCCCTTTGATCTCAAGCTCGACACCAGTCTGTTCCCCGTCGGCTGACGCAGGTCACCCCAACAACGCCGCCACCACCACCAACACCGGCACCGACAACACCGTCGACAACAGGATCGACTCCCGGGCCAGCACCTCTCCCACGCGATAGCGGCTCGCGTACGTGAAGAGGTTCTGCGCGGCCGGAAGCGCCGACGTCACCACCACGTCGAGCAGGGGAGCCCCGCGCAGGCCGAACACCCCGCTCGCCAGCGCCCAGGCCACCACCGGCTGGCCCACCGACTTCAGGGCGACCGAGAGAAACACCGGCTGACGGTCCGCACCACGGCCCGGCATCGTGCTGCCGCACAGGGAGATGCCGAAGGCGAGCAGGACCGCGGGCACCGACATGTTGCCGATCAGCGTCAACGGGTCCATCACGGGCCCCGGCACCGTCAGCCCGGACGCCGACACCGCGACCCCGGCCAGCGAGCCCACCGCGATCGGGTTGCGCAACGGCGTGGTCAGCCGTCGCCACAGCGGGAGCTTCTCACCCTGGCCCGCCAGGTCCAGGACCGTCAGCGCCACCGGCGTCAGCGCGATCACCTGGAACAGCAGCACCGGCGCCACGAGCGAGGCGTCGCCCAGCACGTACACGGCGATCGGGATGCCCAGGTTGCCGGCGTTGACGTAACTGGAGCACAGGGCGCCGATCGTCGTCCGGCCGATGCCCCAGCGCCGTACGGCACCGACCACGACGAAGACCCCCGCCGCCGCGGCCGTGCTCAGCGCCGTGACGAGCAGGCGGGTGGAGAAGACCACCGACAGGTCGGCCCCGGCGAGCGTCGTGAACAGCAGGGCCGGTGAGGCCACGTGGAACGCGAGCTTGGTCAGCACCTCCCGTCCGTGCTCGCCGAGATAGCCGCGGCGTCCGATGACGAACCCCACCCCGATGACGACGGCGATCACCGCGAACCCCGTCAGCACCCCCTGCACGCGGCCTCCTCGGCGGGCAGGAGACAGCCGGGTGTCGCGGGCGGCGCGGATCCACGCGCGGATCCAGGTGGAGATCCATGGGGCATACACCCAACCCTCCGGGGAAGGCGGAGCACCGGTCAATGTGATCCTTGCCCGCGGCCCGCGGCCCGCGATGAGTTACGAGCCCCAGGACGGTCTACCGAACGTGGATGCCACGACACCCCCTGTACTCGTGCTGCCGGGCCCCGTCACCAGGGACGACGTACCCCGGCTCTGCGCCGACGTACGCGCCCGCCTGACGACCACGGGGGCGGGCGTCGTGGTGTGCGACGTCGCCGGAATCGGCCCCCCGGGGCTGGCAGCCGTCGACGTGCTCGCGCGGCTTCAGCTCGCCGCCCGGCGTGCGGGGGGCCGCATCCGGCTGCGGGACCCCGACCCGGCGCTGCGCGCGCTACTCGGTCTGGTCGGCCTCGCCTTCGAGGTGGAGGGGCAGCCCGAACAGCGGGAACCAGCGGGTCGTGTCGAGAAAGCAGTGGAACCCGGCGATCCGGCCCTCTGATATCTCCAGGACCTGGATCGCCCACGAGGAGAAGCCGCCCTTCTCCGGGTCCGGCTTGTACTGGGCGAAGCCCGGCAGGCCGTTCACCGCGACTGGCACCAGGTGCGAGCCCGCGCAGGGCGCGCCCAGCGTCGTCATGAACCCCGTGATGTCGTCCGTGCCGCGCAGCCACAGGTCGAACGGCGGCATCGTCATGACCGCGTCCTCGTGCAGCAGCGCGGTCAGCGCCGCCATGTCGTACCCCTCGAAGGCCGCCACATAGCGGTCGAGGAGCTTCTGCTGCTCCTCGTTCAGTGGGTCGGAGACGGCGCCCTCCGCTCCCTGGCTGTTGCTCTCGGAGAGGGTCGCCCGCGCCCTCTGCAGCGCGCTGTTCACCGACGCCACCGAGGTGTCGAGCAGCTCGGCGACCTCGCTCGCCTTCCACGCCAGCACCTCGCGGAGGATGAGGACGGCACGCTGCTTGGCGGGCAGCTTCTGCAGGGCCGCGACGAAGGCCAGCCGCACGGACTCCTTCGCCACGGCCGCCTCCGCGGGGTCGCTGGTGGTGGGCAGGACGCGGGCGTCCGGGACGGGCTCCAGCCACGTGTTGTCCGGGCGGGGCGAGAGCGCCGCCTGGGCCAGGGGAGTGGAGTCGCTGAGGTCCACGGGGCGTGCCCGCTTGTTGCCCGCCGTCAGCATGTCCAGGCAGACGTTCGTCGCGATGCGGTACAGCCAGGAGCGCAGCGAGGAGCGGCCCTCGAACTTCTCGTAGCTCCGCCAGGCGCGGACCAGGGTGTCCTGCACCGCGTCCTCGGCCTCGAAGGACGAGCCGAGCATCCGGTAGCAGTAACCGGTCAGCTCCACGCGGTGCTTCTCCAGTTGGAGGTCGAGGTCTGTCGTCGTCGCCGTGCCGTTGCTCATGGTCCACCCACCCCTGTGGCGCCTACCTGGCGTGCCTCTTCGCACCCAGCACTTCGGAAGCTACCCCAGCCCACTGACAACGGCCCCCTGAGCGCATGAACACCCAGGTCAGCCAGCGGGTTGGGTTCCGGTGGGCAGGTCGGGTGCCGACGGGTGGGCGGCTGGTCGCTCAGTTCCCCCGCCCCCGTCGGCGTAGAGGAGCGCTCAGCGCACCCCCACAACCCCCCGCCGCGCCTCCACACGCGCCGCCCGCGACCCCACCACGGTGATCGTCACCACCCCCAGCACCGCCAGCAAACCGACGCCCACGGTCCCGCTCCATCCCCCGGCGTGGAACGCCACCGCACCGATCGTGCTCCCGGCGCTGGACCCGACGTAGTAGGCGGACTGGTAGAGCGCGGAGGCCTGCGCCCGCCCGCGCTTGGCGGTGTGGCTCACCGAGGATGACGCCACCGCGTGCCCCGCGAAGAAGCCGGCGGTGATCAGGACCAGCCCGAGCAGGACCAGGGGCAGTGTGTCCGCCAGGGACAGCATCAGTCCCGAGGCCGTCGTCCCGCCCGCCAGGTACAGCGCCCCGCGCCGCCCGAGCCGCCCCACCAGCTTGCCGGCCGTCGAGGCCGACACCGTACCCACCAGGTACACCAGGAAGATCGAGCCCACGATGCCCTGCGGCAGCGAGAAGGGCGCCTCGGTCAGGCGGTAACCGATCACCGTGTACACCCCGCCGAACACCGTCATGAACAGCGCGCCGATCGCGTACAGCCGGCGGAGCAGCGGGTTCGACAGGTGGTCACGGACCGTCCGGGCCAGCACCCGCGGCCGCAGCGAACCCGCGGTGAAGTGCCTCGGCGCCGGCAGCAGCAGCCGGAAGGCCACCGCGCACGCCACCGCCACGGCGCCGATCGCCCCGACCGCGGCCCGCCAGCCCCACTCCTGCGCGACCCAGCCCGTGATGACCCGGCCGCTCATGCCGCCGACGCTGTTGCCCGCGACGAACAGCCCGATCGCGGTGATGAGGGCCTTCGGACGGACCTCCTCCGCCAGGTACGCCGTCGCCGACGCCGGCAGCCCGGCGAGCGCCGCTCCCTGCACCGCCCGCAACGCCACCAGGGTGCCCAGGTTCGGCGCGAAGGGAACGAGCAGTCCGACGCCCACCGCGACCGCCAGCGACGCCGTCATCACCGTACGCCGCCCGAACCGCTCCGACAGCGCGCTCATCGGCAGCACGAACAGCGCCAGCGCACCCGTGGCCGCGGACACCGTCCAGCTCGCCGCGCTCGCGGTCACCCCGAAGTCGCCGGAGACCAGCGGCAGCAGCGCCTGTGTGGAGTAGAGCAGTGCGAAGGTCGCGACACCCGCGAGGAACAACGCCAGGCTCATCCGGCGGTAGCCCGGCCCTCCCGGGGCCATACGGGAGTCGGAAGGGGACGCGGTCGATGCGGCGCCCACGGTGGTGGACGCCCCGGTACTGACGGAAGGCATGCCTCGAACGTACGGACCCCCTCACTCATCCGTCCAATGCACGGAACCCCCATAATCGTTCCCATGGAGCATCAGCAGAGGTCAGAGGCTCACCTGTCACCGTCCAGTGACACAGAAGACATCGTTGCGGTACTCGCTCCACGCCTCGCGTACTTCGCCGGGGTCGCGCGCACCGAGCACGTCACACGTGCCGCGCAGGAGATGCGGGTCCCGCAGTCGACGCTGTCCCGCGCCATGGTCCGGCTCGAGCAGGACCTGGGAGTCGACCTGTTCGCCCGCCGGGGACGCACCGTGTCCCTGACCCCCGCCGGACGCACCTTCCTCGGCTCCGTCGAACGCGCGCTCGCCGAGATCGCACGCGCCGCCGACGAAGTGCGCGCCGACGCCGACCCCGCCACCGGCAAGGTCGCCTTCGGCTTCCTGCACACCATGGGCTCGGAGACCGTCCCCGGACTCATCCGCGCCTTCCGCGCGGACCATCCACGCGTCCGCTTCAGCCTCGTCCAGAATTACGGCGAGGCCATGATCGAACGGCTGCGGGCCGGCGAGCTCGACCTGTGTCTGACGTCCCCCGTCCCGGACGCGCCCGACCTCGTCGCCCGCCGCCTCGACGAACAGAAGCTGCGCCTCGTCGTCCCGGCCGACCACCGCCTCGCCTCCCGTAAGCGCGTCCGCCTCGCCGAGGCCGCCGACGAGACCTTCGTGACGCTCGAACCCGGCTACGGCATGCGCCGCATCACCGACGACCTGTGCCGGCAGGCGGGCTTCAAGCCCCGTATCGCCTTCGAGGGCGAGGAGGCGGAGACCCTGCGGGGCCTGGTCGCCGCGGGCCTCGGCGTGGCCCTGCTGCCCCCACCGGCCGTACCCCGCCCAGGAGTGGCCGAACTGACGGTCACGGCCCCCCGCGCGGCCCGCGAGATCGGCGTCGCCTGGCTGGCGGGCCATCCGGACACACCCCCGGTGGCGGCCTTCAAGAGGTTCCTGCTGTCAAGAAGAGGCCGGCTACTGCCAGAGTGAGGGCGCGGGCATCTCGTCAGGGGCGCGGGGCCGTGTCGGATATGCGGCTCCGCCGCGTGGGCGCGACAAGCCACAGCAGACCCGCAGCCGCGAGACAACCTCACCCACCCCTCCCGGAGCGCGCCCGCCCGAAGCCGGAGGCCAACGGCATACGAAGCCCCAACGGCGGCGGAGCCGCGAGCGCGTCCACCACCGGGCGGGCGAGGACCCGCCCGAACAACGTGCCCATCACGAAGTCCTCCGCCAACGCGTGCACCTCGTCCCGGTGCGCGTGCAGCCCGTGACCGTCGGAGTGCACCTCGAACCGGCAGATGTCCCTGTTGGCCTTCTTCACCCGCGCCGCGAGCCGGAACGACAACTCGGGGTCCGTACGCTGGTCATTGGTGCCGTGCACGATCATGACCCGTCGGCCGACGAGCTGTTTCACCGGTTCGGGCGGCGCGGCCACGTCGTCCTCGGGCAGCCAGGGGGCGATCGCGAGGACCGAGTGGACGGCCGCGTGCCCGCCCGCGTGCAGTGCGGCCCGCCCGCCCATGTCCACTCCGGCCAGACACACCGGGACGTCCCCGTAGCGCCGTACGACCTCGTCGGCGGCCCAGGTGGCGTCGTGCGCCAGACGCGCCTCACTGCCGTTCCAGCCGCGGTAGCGGTAGTGCACCACGTGGGCGACGAGTCCCGCGTCCCGCCCGGCGCGGGCCAGCCGGCGGCCGAGGGCGCGTACGGAGGCGGCCGCCAACACCGCGGAGGGCCTGCGCTCCGAGATCTCGTCGCCCCCCGGGAGGAGCAGCACGACCCCGCTCACTGCCGACGGCTCCGATCCCACAACCCGCCCAAGTCGGGGACCGCGCACCGGCGTTGCTTGCTGTGCCATGACAGAACAGTGTCAGAAGTCACGGTGTACGCCACCTTGCCGCACGGTCACCGTTGGGTATCGGCAGATCCGCCTCACCGGTGATCTACGCGCGTAGGCGTTACAGTGCGAAGATGACGAGCCAGACTGCCCAGACCCGTACCTCCCCGGACTCGGACCAGATCCGCCGGGCGCCCAAGGTTCTGCTGCACGACCACCTCGACGGCGGGCTGCGCCCCGGCACGATCGTCGACCTCGCCCAGGCCACCGGCTACAAGAGCCTCCCCGAGACCGACCCCGGCAAGCTGGGCATCTGGTTCCGGGAGGCCGCCGACTCCGGCTCCCTGGAGCGGTACCTGGAGACCTTCGCCCACACCTGTGCCGTCATGCAGACCCGTGAGGCGCTCGTCCGCGTCGCCGCCGAGTGCGCCGAGGACCTCGCCGAGGACGGCGTCGTCTACGCCGAGGTGCGCTACGCCCCCGAGCAGCACCTCGAAGCCGGGCTCAGCCTCGAAGAGGTCGTCGAGGCCGTCAACGAGGGCTTCCGCGAGGGGGAGCGGCGGGCGAAGGAGAACGGCCACCGCATCCGCGTCGGCGCACTGCTCACCGCCATGCGGCACGCGGCCCGCGCCCTGGAGATCGCCGAACTCGCCAACCGCTACCGCGACCTGGGCGTCGTCGGCTTCGACATCGCGGGCGCCGAGGCCGGCTACCCGCCCACCCGCCACCTCGACGCCTTCGAGTACCTCAAGCGCGAGAACAACCACTTCACCATCCACGCCGGCGAGGCCTTCGGACTGCCCTCCATCTGGCAGGCCCTCCAGTGGTGCGGTGCCGACCGGCTCGGCCACGGCGTACGGATCATCGACGACATCCAGGTGCACGAGGACGGCTCGGTGAAGCTCGGCCGGCTCGCCTCGTACGTCCGTGACAAGCGCATCCCCCTGGAGCTGTGCCCGAGCTCCAACCTCCAGACGGGCGCCGCCGACTCGTACGCCGAGCACCCCATCGGCCTCCTGCGCAGCCTGCACTTCCGGGCGACCGTGAACACGGACAACCGCCTGATGTCCGGCACCAGCATGAGCCGGGAATTCGAGCACCTTGTCGACGCTTTCGGCTACACGCTCGACGACATGCAGTGGTTCTCGGTCAATGCCATGAAGTCGGCATTCATTCCTTTCGACGAACGACTGGCGATGATCAATGACGTCATCAAGCCCGGATACGCCGAGCTGAAGTCCGAATGGCTGTTCCGGCAGACCGCTTCGACCAGCGGCTCTGTGGTGAACGAGGGCTGACGGGCGGTTTCGGAACGCGGCCGGGGCCCATGCCCCGGCCGCTTTTCCATGTTTGCCTCGGCCGGGGCATCGATGTTTACGTTTCGGGACCGCTCACATCCCCCGTATCTCACGCATTCAAGGACGCATCACATATGAAGCAGTCTGCTGCCAAGACCCTCGGAGTCGCCGCTCTCGGTGCCGCCATCGCCGCCGCGGGCGCGGGTGCCGCGAACGCCGCCCCGGACGCCCGGGCGCTGGGGACCGTCACCAAGGCGCTGCCGGGTGCCGGTCAGACGGTCACCCAGGGGCAGTCCGCCCTCGGCGCCGGCCTGGAGTCCGCGCAGCCCACCACCGACAAGGTGCTCTCCGGTGGTCCGACCAACCCCGCAGCCGGGCTGCTCGGGGGTCTGCCGCTGCAGGACCTGTCGGGCAAGGGCAAGGCCAAGGGCAAGGCCAAGTAACGGGCGTGAACGGACGCGTGTGGGGCGCACCCTCGGTGGGTGCGCCCCATCGGCGTGCCGGTCACCGGTCGGTGCCGGTCACCATGCCGTGCGGGCCTTGTCCTCCGAGGGCAGCAGGATCCACAGGGCTATGTAGAGCAGGAACTGAGGGCCGGGCAGCAGGCACGACGCCAGGAAGATCACGCGCATCGTGGTCGCGGAGGTGCCGAAGCGCCGTGCCAGCGCTGCACACACTCCGCCCATCATCCGGCCGTCGGTGGGGCGGGCAAGGCGGCTCATGAGGGCTCCTTCGTCAACCGTGGACCGAGGCCGCCCCGGTGGCGGCCCCGTCGTCCTGACACCCTCAACGCTACGCGGACGAAGCGGACGAAGCGTCACTCTAAGGAGCTATTCCGACCCTGGGAATCGTCGGGGTACGCCCCTGAGGCGCTTCCTCCCTGTGGAGGGCGGCCTGATGCCTGGTCTCCGCCCTGCGGCGCAGCCGGGCCCGCAGGACGGGGACGATCGCGAGATGGGCGAGGGCCACCCCGAGCGTGTTCAGCAGGATCGAGTCGATGTCGACGACCTGACCGGGCACCCCGGTCTGCAGCAGCTCGATGCCCAGCGAGAGCAGGGTGCCGGCGGCGACCGTACGGGCCAGCGAGGCGAGCGGGGAGACGGTGAGCCTGCCGCCCGCCATCGGCAGCAGGACGCCCAGGGGCGCGAGGAGGGCGAGCCCCTCGCCGATGCGGCGCGCCGCCTCCTGCCAGCCCAGCGCCAGATCGGCTCTTATCCCGGCGAACGGCCGCAGGTTGGCGGCGCTCACCCAGGGGACGTCCAGCGGGCGCAGCGTGATCCAGGCGACGAGCGCGAGGTGTGCGACGAGGAGGACACCTCCCGCCACACGGACGCGTATCCCGGCGCTTCCGCCGTTCGGACCTTGACGCTGCACGATCCCCAAGACGCGCCCCCCGGCACGATCGGTTCCGCGTAGGCGTCGCGCGTGGCCCGGGCGGGTGAGGTATGCGCCACACCTGCGGCCGGGGCGCCCCCTGCACGCCCCTCAGGACGTCCCGACCTCCGACGACGGCGGCTTCTCGGCGCCCGGGTCCGAGCGGACCTCCGTCGTGCACTCGTAGCGCCTGAGCGGCTCCGTGCCGGGAGGGCCGCCGAGGACCACCGAGCCGTCGCCCTCGGCCGCCGCCGAGTCGGCGAAGGTGCAGACGACCTGGGCGAGGGCGTACTCCGGCAGCTGCTCGGGGGCCGTGGACAGCCGCAGCGCGTCCTCGGGGTCACCCGGCTGCGGACCGCTCACCCGCAGACCGGCCCGGACGTCCGTCTCGTACCCGGCCTGGTCCTCGGCGGAGGACGGCTGCCCGGAGAGCTCGTCGAGCAGGCCCTGCGCGACGAGGACGCGCCGCTGGGCGTCGGGGGTGCCGTCGGGAAGGCTCAGGGAACGGCCGACCGCGACGAGCTGCCCGGAGCAGAGCAGGAAGACCTGCACCGGAATCCCCGGCGAGTTCTGCGAGGTGATGTCCGATCCCGTCAGCGTGCACGGCACCCGAGAGGGAGCGGGACCGAAGTCCGTCGGCACCTGCGTGGACCGGATCCCGCACCCCGTGAGCACGGCCGCCAGCACCCCGGCCGCGAGCCACGGCCGGACCGCCCCGCGGAGCCCCGCGGCGGGCCTGCCGCCGGCTCCTGCCGTGGGGCCGGCCTCTCGCGGCCCCGCGAGAGGCGCGAGCGCCCACCGGTCCACGGCCGACCGGAGGCGGCGCCCGACTATCCGTGACGTCATCCGCCGTTCCCCTCTGTGGCGCTGGGCTGCTGCTCGGTGATCAGGGGGGAGGCGTCGCGGGGGAGACGGAGGGTGAAGACGGCGCCCCCCTTGGGTGAGTTCGCCGCGGTGATCTCGCCGCCGTGGATGTGGGCGTTCTCCTGGGCGATGGACAGGCCCAGGCCGCTGCCGTCGGAGCGGGGGCGGGAGGCGCTCGCCTTGTAGAAGCGGTCGAAGACGTGCGGGAGGACGTCCTCGGGGATGCCCGGGCCGTGGTCCTGGACGTCGATGACCAGGTCGTCGCCCTCCTCGCGGACCGAGACCCGTACCGGCGATCCGCCGTGCTTGAGCGCGTTGCCGATCAGGTTGGCGAGGATCACGTCCAGGCGGCGCGGGTCGAGCCGGGTGATGATGCCGCGCTCGGCGTCCAGCTCCACCGCGTCCAGCCACGCGCGGGCGTCGATGCACGCGGTGATCTGGTCGGCTATGTCCACGTCGTCCAGCACCAGCCTGGCCGTCCCCGCGTCGAAGCGGGTCACCTCCATGAGGTTCTCGACCAGGTCGTTCAGACGGCGGGTCTCGCTGACCACGAGGCGTACGGCCGGCTCGATCATCGGGTCGACGCTGCCCGTCTCCGCGTCCAGCTCCTCCTCCAGCACCTCCGTCACGGCGGTGATCGCCGTCAGCGGGGTGCGCAGCTCGTGGGACATGTCCGCCACGAAGCGGCGGGACGCCTCCTCGCGGCCGCTCATGTCCGCGACCTGCTTCTCCAGGGACTCCGCCGCGCGGTTGAACGTACGGGACAGATCGGCCAGTTCGTCCGTTCCGGAGACGCGGAGCCGGGTGTCGAGCTTGCCCTCGCCCAGGCGGTGGGCCGCCACACCCAGGCGCTGCACCGGCTTCAGTACGGTCGTCGCGGCCGCCTGCGCGAGCAGGGCCGAGCCGATCAGCGCGAGGCCCGTGGCGATGCCCAGCGACCAGGCGAGCGAGTTGAGGTCCTTGGCCTCCGGCTCCAGCGACTTGAGCATGTAGCCGGTGGGGCCGCCGCCGATCACCTTGGCACCGCCCACCAGGTACGGCGTGTCGCCGTCGATGACCCGCTGCCAGTACAGGTGGTAGGCGTTCTTGTCGTCGGCGGAGGTCTCCTGCTTCTTGGCGACGGCCTTCCGCAGCGACTCCGGCACATCCGTCAGGGTGAAGTCGTCCAGCGCCGACTTGCCCGAACTGCCCTGCACCGTCTCGCCGTTCGCGCCGTCCGCTATCAGCAGCACGCTGAACCGCTGGCCGCCGTCGGCCATCTGCCGTGCCGCGTAGGTCAGCTGCCCCTCCGTGGGATGCAGGGGCAGCGTGCTGGCGTGGCTCTGCATCTCACGCTCGAAGTCGTCCAGCGCGGCGTCCTGCGCACGCGTCAGCACGGCCTCGCGGTTGAGCCAGTACGCGATCCCGGACGCCGACACCGCGGCCGTGAGCGCCACCAGCCCGAACACGACGACCAGCCGCAACCGCAGACTCGTGAAGCGCAGACCCGACGAAACCGCCTTACGGGCCGCGGACCAGCCGCGGACCCCCCCTTGCCGATCACTCACTGAGGCGTGTCCAGCCGGTAGCCGACACCGCGGACCGTACGGATCAGGGTCGGCGACGACGGTACGTCCTCGACCTTGGCGCGCAGCCGCTGCACGCACGCGTCGACGAGCCGGGAGTCACCGAGGTAGTCGTGCTCCCAGACAAGGCGCAGCAGCTGCTGGCGGGACAGCGCCTGCCCGGGCCGCCGGCTCAGCTCCAGCAGCAGCCGCAACTCGGTGGGGGTGAGCTGGAGGTCCTCGCCGTTCTTGGTGACCGTCATCGCGGCCCGGTCGATGACCAGGCTGCCGAACGTCGCCGCGTCGTTGGCCTCACGCTCGCCGCGCCGCAGGACGGCCCGGATCCGGGCGTCCAGCACCCGGCCCTGCACGGGCTTCACCACGTAGTCGTCGGCGCCGGACTCCAGCCCGACCACGACGTCGATGTCGTCGCTGCGCGCCGTCAGCAGGATGATCGGCAGCTGGTCGGTGCGCCGGATGCGACGGCACACCTCGAAGCCGTCGATGCCGGGCAGCATCACATCCAAAACGATCAGATCCGGCCGCTGTTCGCGCAGCAGCTTGAGACCATCCTCGCCGCTGGCGGCGGTGGCGACACGGTGCCCCTGGCGCGTCAGTGAGAGCTCCAGGGCCGTGCGGATGGCGTCGTCGTCCTCGATCAGCAACAGGGAAGGCACGGGCACATTCTGGCCCATGGCACGGTGGTCTTTCGACTGTTGGCCGGGTCCTGCCCGTCACTCGCCCATGATCCCTTCGCCGTCCCACGTCTGCGTGGCCCTGCGGCTCTCCTCTGTGATCCGGCTGTGCTCCCACTGAGAAAGACCCCTGTGACAGGTCTGTGACAGTCGGCTGACACGGCCATGAAGTGGGCTCGGCAAGCTTCTCGGCACAGGCAAGGAGGCACCGCCCCGGGGGATCGGAGGGCGGGGCCGACGAGCCGAAGGACAACGGAAACTCCACGACGGGGGGCGCGAGATGAACACGCTGCACAGCACCAGCACTAGCGCAGTTGTCACGCGCCTCCACGACGTCAACCGGAGCGCCGAGAAGTCCGGTGCCGTGAGCCCGCGGGGGTGCGCTCGCGGCACCGGTCGTCAGCACGCCGCGTACATGACGGTGGTTGACGCCCGGGTGGGGGGGACCCACGGGGGAACGGGGGCGGGAGCTCACGGGGGAGCCGCGTACGGGGAGGTCTCGGGGGAGCGTCGTTCGGTGTCGGAGGCGGAGTTCACCGCTTACGTCCAGGAGCGCCGCGCCTCCCTGTACGCAACCGCCTACCACCTGACCGGTGACCGCTTCGAGGCCGAGGACCTGCTCCAGAGCGCCCTCTTCTCGACGTACAAGGCGTGGGACCGGATCAGTGACAAGGCCGCGGTCGGGGGCTACCTCCGCCGCACCATGACCAACCTGCACATCAGCGCGTGGCGCCGCCGCAAGCTGAACGAGTACCCGACCGAGGAGCTGCCGGAGACGCCCGGCGACACGGACGCGATGCGCGGCACCGAGCTGCGCGCGGTCCTGTGGCAGGCGCTGGCCCGGCTGCCCGAACTCCAGCGCACCATGCTGGTCCTGCGCTACTACGAGGGCCGCACGGACCCGGAGATCGCGGAGATCCTCGACATCAGTGTCGGCACGGTGAAGTCCAGTATCTGGCGGTCGCTTCGCCGGCTGCGCGAGGACGAGGTCCTCAGCTTCGGCCGTGACGAGGAGGAGTCCTTCGGCGAGCTCGTCGCCTGACGGTCCGGGGGGGAACGAGTAGGGGGCGGTGGCGCGGGGGAGCGCCGCCGCACTACCGGGGGGACAGCGGGGTAACGGGGTTCAACGGGGACACGGGGGACACGGGGGAACAGCGCCCGCGGGAACGGGGAAACAGGGCCCGGGGGAACACGGGGGAATGGGGAAGCGGGGGAAACGGGGAACACGGGGGAACGGGGAAGCGGGGGAAACGGGGAAACGGGGAACACGGGGGAGCACGAGAAACAGCGGGACTGGAGGGCCGGGGGGTCCGTCCAGTCCCGCTTTTCGTGCTCGCGCCCCGCTTTTCGTGTTCGCGGGCCCGGACGCCTCCTACACGGCCGACCGGGCCTGTACGTCCCGCCCGGCAGCCGCTTCCGCCAGCCGATCGAGGGCCTCGTCCCGGTCGCAGGGATGCGCGCCGAGCGCCGTCTGGTGGGCCACGATCGAGTGCTCCAGGCGCATCAGGCGCCAGCCGCGGCGCAGCAGGAAGGGCACGGACTTGCGGCCCTCCCGCAGATCGCGCAAGAAGCGGCGGCGGAACGTGGTGAGCGGACCACGGGTGAGGCAGATGGCGTCCGCCAGGAGGCCCAGATCGCGACAGCGGGAGACGATCTCCGCGGCGAAGACACCCTCCGCGATGAACACCGGCGCCGGCCCGAGGGAAAGGGTCTCCGTACCGGTGCGGGCGCTCAGGGAGATGTCGTACGCCGGGACGGTCGTCGACCCCGTGCGGCACAGCTCCTCGATCGCCGCCACCGCGTCGTCCGCGCTCCAGGACAGCGGATGGTCCCAGTCGATGTCCGAACTGCCCTCCACCTGCGGCAGCGTCGGGTCGTCGCCCTCCTTGTAGAAGTCGTCCAGCCGGAGCACGGACAGGCCGGAACGGGCGGCGAGAAGGGACTTGCCGGACCCGGAGGGGCCGGACAGCAGGACGACCCTGGTCGGTATCGGAGGATGCGAACTCACGAGAGTCCAGTGTGAGGCATCGCGCGGCTCCCGCCGAGACAGCGGGTCGCCGTTGGAGCGCACATCACATCTCAACTACCCTTCGTGTTCGTCTCATTACGCAGAGCAAGCGAAGGTGGCACCAGTCCATGGCACGACACTCGGCCCCCCACCCCTCGACCGTCCGGCGCGCCGTGCTGGCTCTCACGACCGCGTCGGTCGCCCTCGGCGCGGGCGCCGTCCCGCTCGACAGCGGCGTCGAAACCCAGGTCGCCGACTTCGGGCAGGTGACGTCACGGGACGTGACGCGTCCGGTGGCGCAGGCGCCGTCCGTGGGTGGCATTCCGCTGCTGGGGCAGATTCCGGGGCTGCTGCGGGGCTGAGGGGGCGAGGAATCGAGGGCCGCTCCGGGCACGGGACCGCGGGCGCCGCCGGCAAGGCGCAGGTCATGCCTTGCCGGTCGCGCCCGCGTGGCGGAGCCGCACGGTGCCCACGCCCCGCATGGTCATGGGCTCAGTACGACGAGCCGGACGCCCCCAGCGATCCCGTCGGGTGCCAGACCGTCTTCGTCTCCAGGAACGCGGTCATGCGCTCGATGCCCGGAGTCGCGAACCAGTCGATCCCGTCCGCGTTGTCCACAGGCTGTGGACGGAGGACCCGCTTCAGGTTGTCGGCCGCCGCGATCTCCAGTTCCTTCGCCAGTACGTCGTCGGCCCCCGCGAGATCGATCGCGTTGACGTCCTGGTGGGCCGCGAGAGGCGCCGCGATCTCCGCCGTGCGGCCCGACAGCACGTTGACGACCCCGCCGGGCACGTCGGAGGTGGCCAGCACCTCGCCCAGGGACAGCGCGGGCAGGGGGAACCTCTCGCTCGCGATCACGACCGCCGTGTTGCCGGTCGCGATCACCGGGGCGATGACGGACACCAGGCCGAGGAAGGACGACTCCTGCGGGGCGAGGACCGCGACCACACCGGTCGGCTCGGGCGAGGAGAGGTTGAAGAACGGACCCGCGACCGGGTTGCCGCCGCCGACCACCTGGGCGATCTTGTCGGTCCAGCCGGCGTACCAGACCCAGCGGTCGATCGCCGCGTCCACCTGCGCCGCCGCCTTCGACTTCGACAGGCCCTCGGTGTCGGCGACCTCGTGGACGAACTGCCCCCGGCGGCCCTCCAGCATCTCCGCCACGCGATAGAGGACCTGGCCGCGGTTGTACGCCGTCGCGCCGGACCAGGCGCCGAACGCCTTGCGGGCCGCCACGACCGCGTCACGGGCGTCCTTGCGGGACGAGAGGGGCGCGTTCGCCAGCCAGTTGCCCTTGGAGTCGGTCACCTCGTACACCCGGCCGCTCTCGGAACGCGGGAACTTCCCGCCGACGTACAGCTTGTAGGTCTTCAGCACGGAAAGACGGTCAGACATCGAACGGTCAGACATCGAGGTACGCCTCCAGGCCGTGACGGCCGCCCTCGCGGCCGAAGCCCGACTCCTTGTAACCGCCGAACGGCGACGTCGGGTCGAACTTGTTGAACGTGTTGGACCAGACGACACCGGCGCGCAGCTTGTTCGCGACGGCCAGGATCCGGGAACCCTTCTCGGTCCAGATGCCGGCGGACAGGCCGTACTGGGTGTTGTTGGCCTTGGCGACCGCCTCCTCCGGGGTGCGGAAGGTCAGGACCGACAGCACCGGGCCGAAGATCTCGTCGCGGGCGATGGTGTGCGCCTGGGTGACGTTCGTGAAGAGCGTCGGGGCGAACCAGTAGCCGGAGGACGGGAGATCGCAGGCCGGGGACCAGCGCTCGGCGCCCTCCGCCTCGCCCTGCTCGGTGAGCGCGGTGATCCGGGACAGCTGCTCGGCCGAGTTGATCGCGCCGATGTCCGTGTTCTTGTCGAGCGGGTCGCCGAGGCGGAGGGTGGAGAGCCTGCGCTTGAGGGACTCCAGCAGCTCGTCGTGGACCGACTCCTGGACCAGCAGGCGGCTGCCCGCGCAGCAGACCTGGCCCTGGTTGAAGAAGATGCCGGTCACGATGCCCTCGACGGCCTGGTCGATCGGAGCGTCGTCGAAGACGATGTTCGCGCCCTTGCCGCCGAGTTCGAGCGTGAGCTTCTTGCGGGTGCCGGCGACGGTCCGCGCGATCTCCTTGCCGACCGCCGTGGAGCCGGTGAAGGCGACCTTGTCGATGTCCGGGTGGGAGACGAGGGCGGCGCCCGTGCGGCCGTCACCGGTCACGATGTTGACGACACCCTTCGGCAGGCCCGCCTGGCGGCAGATGTCCGCGAAGAACAGCGCGGACAGCGGGGTCGTCTCGGCGGGCTTGAGGACGACCGTGTTGCCGGTCGCCAGGGCCGGGGCGACCTTCCACGCCAGCATCAGGAGCGGGAAGTTCCAGGGGATCACCTGGCCCGCCACGCCCAGCGGCCTGGGATTCGGGCCGAAGCCGGCGTGGTCCAGCTTGTCCGCCCAGCCCGCGTAGTAGAAGAAGTGGGCCGCGACCAGGGGGAGGTCGGCGTCCCTGGTCTCCCTGATGGGCTTGCCGTTGTCCAGCGTCTCCAGGACCGCCAGCTCACGGCTGCGCTCCTGGATGATCCGGGCGATGCGGAACAGGTACTTGGCGCGCTCCGAGCCGGGCAGGGCCGACCACTTCTCGAAGGCCTTGCGGGCGGCCTGGACCGCCCGGTCGACGTCCTCCGCGGTGGCCTGGGTGTACTCGGAGAGCACCTCCTCGGTGGACGGAGAGATCGTCTTGTGCAGATCCCCACCCGAGCTGTCGACGAACTCCCCGTTGATGAACAGGCCGTACGACGGGGCGATGTCGACGATCGCGCGCGACTCGGGCGCGGGAGCGTACTCGAATGCCATGGGTCAGTCCACCGTTACGTAGTCGGGGCCGGAGTAGCGGCCGGTGGCCAGCTTCTGACGCTGCATCAGCAGGTCGTTCAGGAGCGAGGAGGCGCCGAAGCGGAACCAGTGGTTGTCCAGCCAGTCCTCGCCCGCGGTCTCCTTGACCAGGACGAGGAACTTGATCGCGTCCTTGCTGGTCCGGATGCCGCCGGCGGGCTTCACCCCCACCTGTACCCCGGTCTGCGCCCGGAAGTCGCGCACCGCCTCCAGCATGAGGAGGGTGTTCGCCGGGGTCGCGTTCACGGCGACCTTGCCGGTCGAGGTCTTGATGAAGTCGGCCCCGGCCAGCATGCCGAGCCAGGAGGCGCGGCGGATGTTGTCGTACGTAGAGAGCTCGCCGGTCTCGAAGATGACCTTCAGCCGGGAGTCGGTCCCGCAGGCCTCCTTCACCGCGACGATCTCGTCGTACACCTTCATGTAGTCGCCCGCGAGGAACGCCCCGCGATCGATGACCATGTCGACCTCGTCCGCGCCCGCGGCCACGGCGTCGCGCACGTCGGCCAGCTTCACGCCGAGCGCGGCGCGGCCCGCCGGGAACGCGGTGGCGACCGAGGCGACCTTCACGTCCGAGCCGGCGACGGCCTCCTTGGCGACGGCCACCATGTCGGGGTACACGCACACGGCCGCGGTCGAAGGAGTCGTACGGTCGGTCGGGTCGGGGTGGACCGCCTTGGCGCCGAGCGCCCGGACCTTGCCCGGGGTGTCCGCGCCTTCCAGGGTCGTCAGGTCGACCATCGAGATCGCGAGATCGATGGCGTACGCCTTCGCGGTCGTCTTGATGGAACGGGTGCCGAGCGAGGCGGCGCGCGCCTCCAGGCCGACCGCGTCGACGCCGGGCAGCCCGTGGAGGAAGCGGCGCAGCGTGCTGTCGGACGCGGTGACGTCGGCTAGTGCGTGGGGTGCGGTGGATGCGCTGGTGGGCATGGTCACCAGACGAGCATATCTACGCGCGTAGCGGCTGTACAGCCCCGTTGACCGGACCGCGACGGGGGGCTTCCGGGAGCGTCGGGCAGAATCGGGGCATGAGCACCGCCGACCACCAGTCACCCGAGCCGGAGCGGGAGCCGGAGCCTTCGGAGTCAGTGCGCCCCGCGCATCCCGCGAAGCAGGCGCCCCCCGCGACGTCCGCAGAGAAGTCCTCGAAGCCCGCGTACAACGACCGGGCCTACCGCTCGCCCGGCGGGATCGCGGGCGGTGTGATGCTCCTGGCCATCGCGGGCTGGCTCGGCGGAGACGCCATCGTCACGGGCCACGGCCGCACCCCGTGGCTGGCGCTCGCCACGCTGCTGTGCGTCGTCCCGCTGGTCATCGCCTTCTCGGTGCGGCCGGCCGTCTTCGCGAACGACGACAGGCTGCGGGTGCGCAACCCGTTCCGGGTGATCGTGCTGCCCTGGGGCGCGGTCGCCTCGCTGCGCTCCGGCTTCTCCAACGAGGTGGTCGACGAGTCCGGCACCAAGTACCAGCTCTGGTCCATCCCCGTCTCGCTCCGCGCCCGCAAGCGCGCCAACCGCCGGCAGGCCCGCGCGGAGCACGGCCGGGCGGCCACCGAGACGGACCTCAGTGGGCGCACGTCCCTGGTAACCGGCCCCGTGCGGGCCCCCTCCGACCAGATCATGGACGACCTGCGCGAACTGTGCGAGGCCCGGGCCAAGGCGGCGGACTCACAGGGCGAGCCGAGCGTGCGGTGGTCGTGGGAGATCCTGGCGCCGGCGATCGCGGGAGCGGTGCTGCTGGTGATCCTGATCGCGCTGGGGTGACGGAGCGATCGGCTTCCCCGTCCCAGCGACACGCCGCATCCACGGTGTGTCGCTGGGACTCCTGAGCCACTTGGGGACCCCGGGGGAGGCGCCTGGGGGCGCGGTCAGATGCCCGCCGCCGCCGCGAGGTCGTGCTTGAGGGCGGTCAGCAGATCCGTCGCCCTGGCGCGTGCCGCGGGGAGGCCGGCGTGTGAGGAGACCGGGACCACGGCCTCCAGGTAGCACTTCAGCTTGGGTTCCGTGCCGCTCGGGCGGACGATCACGCGGGCGCCGTCCAGGGTGTAGCGCAGCCCGTCGGTGGGCGGCAGCGTGCCGGTGCCCTGGGTCAGGTCCTCCGACCTGGTGACGGCCAGGCCCGCGAGCCGGGTCGGGGGCTGTTCGCGCAGGCGGCGCATGGCGTCGGCGATGAGGGACAGGTCCTGTACGCGCACCGAGAGCTGGTCCGTCGCGTGCAGGCCGTGCTCGACCGCGATGTCGTCCAGGAGGTCGAGGAGGGTGCGGCCCTCGGACTTGAGGACCGAGGCGAGTTCCGTGATCAGCAGCGCGGCCGTGATGCCGTCCTTGTCGCGCACGCCCTCCGGGTCCACGCAGTAGCCGAGCGCCTCCTCGTAGCCGTAGCGCAGGCCCTCCACGCGGGCGATCCACTTGAAGCCGGTGAGCGTCTCCTCGTACGGCAGCCCGGCCTTCCCGGCGATCCGGCCGAGGAGCGAGGAGGAGACGATCGACTCGGCGAAGGTGCCGGTCGCTCCGCGGGCGACCAGGTGGGTGGCGAGGAGGGCGCCGACCTCGTCGCCGCGCAGCATGCGCCAGTCGGCGTCCGGGCCCTCGCCGTCCCTGACGGCCACCGCGCAGCGGTCGGCGTCCGGGTCGTTCGCGATGACCAGGTCGGGGTTCGTCTCGCGGGCCTTCGCGAACGCCAGGTCCATGGCGCCCGGCTCCTCCGGATTCGGGAAGGCGACGGTCGGGAAGTCCGGGTGGGGGTCGGCCTGCTCGGCGACGAGCGCGGGGGCCGGGAAGCCCGCCCGGGCGAAGGCGGCGAGGAGGGTGTCCCTGCCGACGCCGTGCATCGCCGTGTAGACCGTGCGGGCGGTACGGGGGGAGCCGGGGGCGAGGACGGCGTCCGTACGGGCCAGGTAGGCGTCGAGGACCGAGTCGTCGAGGGTCTCCCAGCCGGTGTCCGGGCGCGGGACCGTGGTGAGGCTGGTGACGGCGGCGATCTCCGCGGCGATCTCGGCGTCGGCCGGCGGCACGATCTGGGAACCGTCACCGAGGTAGACCTTGTAGCCGTTGTCGCGGGGCGGGTTGTGGCTGGCGGTGACCTCCACACCGGCGGCGGCACCGAGGTGCCGGATGGCGAAGGCGAGGACCGGGGTGGGGAGGGGGCGGGGCAGGAGCGCGGCGCGGAGGCCGGCGCCGGCCATCACCGCGGCGGTGTCGCGGGCGAAGTCGGCGGACTTGTGGCGGGCGTCGTAGCCGATGACGACGAGGGGCGCCTCCTTGCCGTCCCGGGTCTGCTCGGCCCCTTCGGGGAGAGCCTTCTTCTTGAGGTACGCGGCGAGCCCGGCGGCGGCGCGGATGACGACGGAGCGGTTCATGCGCATCGGGCCGGCACCGAGTTCGCCGCGCAGGCCGGCGGTGCCGAACTGGAGGGTGCCGCTGAAGCGCGCGGCGAGCTCCGCGGTGTCCGCGGCGTCGATGAGCTTGGCGAGTTCCTCACGGGTGTCCGCGTCGGGGTCCTCGGTCAGCCACGCCTGGGCCCGTGCGATGAGTTCGTCCTGCACGTCGGGGTCCTCTCTCGTTCGTGGGGTGCGGGGTTCCTGGGGTGCGGGTGGTTCCAGGGTGCCTGGGTGGGGGGCTGGGCGCCTGGGGAGGGGTGGTCGGGGACGTCTCGCGGCTGCGGGTGTGTTGTGGCTTGTCGCGCAGTTCCCCGCGCCCCCTGAAGGGGCGCGTCCCCGCCGGCCGTCGTCTGTCCGCCCCGCCGTCGTGGCTGGTGCGCCTACGCGTACGTTCATGGGTCGGGGGCGATCCGCGAGGTCTCCGTCCTCGGTCCGGCGGTCCTGCGGGCGGGGACGTACGCGGTGGCGGACGCCGGCCGCTGCGGGCGGACACCTCCCGGCACACCCCCTTCCGTACGTACGCGGCTCAAGGGGCGTCGTGGTGGCGGTGCGTCGCGACGCACCAGCACCCGTCCACAGACAGAACCCGGCAGACGAGACGTGCCCTGCCACACCCCCGGAGGGAACCCGCCGGAGGCTAGAGCCGGGCCAGGACCCGGGTCAGCAGCTCACCCATATGGGCGGCGGAGTCACGGCCGGCCTGGAGGACCTCCTCGTGGTTGAGGGGCTCACCCGTCATGCCGGCGGCGAGGTTGGTGACCAGGGAGATACCCAGAACCTCCGCGCCCGCCTCGCGCGCGGCGATGGCCTCCAGGACCGTCGACATGCCCACGAGGTCCGCGCCGATGACGCGGGCCATGCGGATCTCGGCCGGTGTCTCGTAGTGCGGGCCGGTGAACTGCGCGTAGACGCCCTCCTCCAGGGTGGGGTCGATCTCCTTGCAGAGGGCCCTCAGACGCGGGGAGTAGAGGTCGGTGAGGTCGACGAAGTTGGCGCCGATGATCGGGGACGTCGCCGTGAGGTTGATGTGGTCGCTGATCAGGACCGGCTGGCCGGGGCGCATGGTCTCGCGGAGGCCGCCGCAGCCGTTGGTCAGGACGACCGTCTTGCAGCCCGCCGCCACGGCGGTGCGCACCCCGTGCACGACGGCGGAGACGCCGTGACCCTCGTAGTAGTGGGTCCGGCCCAGGAAGACGAGCGCGCGCTTGTCACCGATGCGGTACGAGCGGACCTTGCCGCCGTGGCCCTCGACCGCCGGGGGCGGGAAACAGGGCAGGTCGGTGACCCGGAACTCGGTCTCGGGTGCGCCGAGCGCCTCCACGGCCGGGGCCCAGCCGGAGCCCATCACGAGGGCGACGTCGTGGGTCTCGGCGCCCGTGAGCTCGCGCAGGCGCGCGGCGGCGGCGTCGGCGGCCTCGTACGGGTCGCCCTGGATGTCGTCCGGAAGAGAAGATGCGTTCACGCGATGAGAGTAACCGGTCCTGGCCTACGCGCGTAGACGGCGTGGGGGACGGGTCTGCGATCGTTGTCTTGTCGTTTCCGGCGACACCCACGGTGCGGCGGCCGCGTACGCACCGCAGGGGGTGTGCCGGGAGGTGTCCGCCCGCAGCGGCCGGCGTCCGCCACCGAGCACATGACGCACCCACAGCCCCGCCGGACCGAGGACGGAGACCTCGCGGCGCGCCCCCGACCCACGAACGTACGCGTAGGCGCACCAGCCACCACGGCGCCGCAGGTACCCGACAACCTGCGGGGACGCGCCCCTTAAGGGGCGCGGGGAACTGCGCGACAAGCCACAAACAACCCGCACCGCCCACAGACAGAGCCCGGCAGACGAGAGGCACCCGCCCACACCCCCGGAGGGAGAGACGCACCCGTTCACAGACAGAGCCCGGCAGACGAGAGGCACCCGCCCACACTCCCGGGGGGGAGAGACGCACCCGTTCACAGACAGAGCCCGGGAGACGAGAGGCACCCGCCCACACTCCGGAAGGGAGACGCGCCCGTTCACAGACAGAGCCCGGGAGACGAGAGGCACCCGCCCACACTCCGGAAGGGAGACGCGCCCGTTCACAGACAGAGCCCGGGAGACGAGAGG
>NZ_JBVIEE010000037.1:81921-86226 GCF_055572015.1 Streptomyces sp. NPDC030840
AGGCACCCGCCCACACTCCCGGGGGGAGAGACGCGCCCGTTCACAGACAGAGCCCGGCAGACGAGAGGCACCCGCCCACACTCCCGGGGGGAGAGACGCACCCGCCCACACTCCGGAGGGAGAGACGCACCCGCCCACACCCCCGGAGGGAGAGACGCACCCGCCCCCGAGCCGGAGGCCTCAGCAGGGCCTCTTCCGCAGCTCCATCACGTAATCGTGCGGCGCCCCCGCCGACTCCGCGGCGTCGGCGATCTCGCCCAGGTAGCGGGCCGAGGGCAGCCCGCCCTCGTAGCCGTTGAGGACGTACGTCCAGGCCTGTTCCTGGCCCTCCAGGGTCTGGACGTGGACCCGCATGCGGCGGTAGACGTCCAGGCTCACGCCCTCCCAGCGGTCCATGGAGGCCTCGTCCATGGGGGCGATGTCGTACAGGGCGACGAAGACCTGGGAGTCCGGGGCCTCGACGATCGTCGGCAGGGCGCCCTCCCAGCCCATGTGCTCGCCGCCGAAGGTCAGCCGCCACCCGTTCAGCCAGCCGGTGGCGCGCAGCGGCGAGTGCGGTGCGCGGCGGGACATCAGCCGCGCGTCGAGATTGCCGGCGTACGCGGCGTAGAGCGACATGGACCGAGGGTACGGCAGCCACGCCGCGCGCCCCCCGCGTCACACGGGTGTCTCCCGCCCCCGAGGAAGTGCTCCTTCGGGGCGTGCGGGACAATGGGGTACGTGACTCGGATCGTGATCATAGGTGGCGGACCCGGCGGATACGAGGCGGCCCTGGTGGCCGCCCAGCTCGGTGCGGAGGTGACCGTCGTCGACTGCGACGGCCTCGGCGGCGCGTCGGTGCTCACCGACTGCGTGCCGTCGAAGACGCTCATCGCCACCGCCGAGGTGATGACCACCTTCGACTCCTCCTACGAGGAGCTGGGCATCATCGTCGCCGACGACACTCCGCACATCGACACGCCCGCGCGTGTCGTCGGTGTGGATCTCGGCAAGGTCAACCGGCGTGTGAAGCGGCTCGCGCTCGCCCAGTCGCACGACATCACGGCGTCCGTGACGCGCGCCGGCGCGCGGGTCATGCGCGGGCGCGGGCGGTTGGAGGGGCAGCAGGCCCTCGACGGGTCCCGGAAGGTCGTGGTGCGGGCCGCCGACGGCAGCGAGGAGACGCTCACCGCCGACGCCGTGCTGATCGCCACCGGCGGGCACCCGCGCGAGCTGCCGGACGCCCAGCCCGACGGTGAGCGCATCCTCAACTGGACGCAGGTGTACGACCTCGACGAGCTGCCCGAGGAACTGATCGTGGTCGGGTCCGGTGTCACCGGTGCCGAGTTCGCGGGCGCCTACCAGGCGCTCGGGTCGCGCGTCACCCTCGTGTCCAGCCGGGACCGTGTGCTGCCGGGTGAGGACCCGGACGCCGCGGCCGTGCTGGAGGACGTGTTCCGGCGGCGCGGCATGAACGTCCTGGCCCGCTCCCGCGCCCAGTCCGCCAAGCGCGTGGGTGACCGCGTCGAGGTCACGCTCGCCGACGGCCGTGTCATCAGCGGCTCGCACTGCCTGATGGCCGTGGGCGCCATCCCCAACAGCGCGGGCATGGGCCTGGAGGAGGCCGGCGTCAAGCTGCGCGAGTCCGGGCACATCTGGACCGACAAGGTCTCCAGGACCTCCGCTCCCGGCGTGTACGCGGCCGGTGACGTGACCGGGGTGTTCGCGCTCGCGTCGGTGGCCGCGATGCAGGGACGTATCGCCATGTACCACTTCCTGGGCGACGCGGTGGCCCCGCTGAACCTGAAGACGGTCTCGTCCAACGTCTTCACCGACCCCGAGATCGCGACCGTCGGCTACACGCAGGCCGACGTGGACGCCGGGCTCATCGACGCGCGGGGCGTGAAGCTGCCGCTGCTGCGCAACCCGCGCGCCAAGATGCAGGGCATCCGGGACGGCTTCGTGAAGATCTTCTGCCGGCCCGGCACCGGGATCGTCGTCGGTGGCGTCGTCGTCGCTCCGCGCGCATCGGAACTGATCCACCCCATCTCGATCGCGGTCGACAACAACCTGACCGTCGAACAGATCGCGAACGCCTTCACCGTGTACCCGTCCCTGTCGGGCTCGATCGCCGAGGTGGCACGGCAGTTGCACACCCGGAAGTCCGGCGGCGAGGTCTGAGAGCGGGGTGCCGACTCCCCGCCGGTCGCGGGGAGTTGTCAGGGTTCGGGGCTGATGGGGCGGTCCGGATCGGGCCCATATACCACCTCGCGCACCACCATGCGAACAACTTCTGCTATTCGGCGCAAACTGCTGAAAGCAGACGGTCGCCCGCGTTACTGTCAGTTTCGTGTTCGCTGCAGAACGTCGCCAATTGATCCTCGAAATGGTGCGAGCGAACGGGGCCGTGTCGCTCCGTGAGCTCGCCCGCGTCGTCCAGACCTCCGAAGTGACCGTACGGCGGGACGTGCGCGCACTGGAGGCAGAAGGACTCCTCGACCGCCGGCACGGCGGTGCGGTATTGCCGGGCGGGTTCACGCGGGAGTCCGGCTTTCCGCAGAAGTCTCATCTCGCGACCGCCGAGAAGACGGCCATCGCCGACCTCGCCGCGAGCTTCGTCGAAGAGGGCGAGGCCATCGTGGTGGGGGCGGGGACGACCACGCAGGAGCTGGCACGCCGGCTCGCGCGGGTCCCCGGGCTGACCGTCGTCACCAACTCGCTGCTGGTGGCCCAGGCGTTGGCCCACGCCAACCGTGTGGAGGTCGTGATGACCGGCGGCACTCTGCGCGGCTCCAACTACGCCCTGGTCGGCTCCGGAGCGGAGCAGTCCCTCCAGGGGCTGCGGGTCTCGCGGGCCTTCCTCTCCGGGAGCGGACTGACCGCCGAGCGGGGGCTCTCCACGTCCAACATGCTGTCGGCGTCCGTCGATCGCGCGCTCGTCCAGGCGGCCGCCGAGGTCGTCGTCCTCGCCGACCACACCAAGCTCGGCACGGACACGATGTTCCAGACCGTGCCGACGGACGTGATCACCCGGCTGGTGACCGACGAGCCGCCCGCTCACGACGACCGCGCGGCCACCGAGCTCCAGGCGCTCGCGGACCAGGGGGTCCAGATCGCGGTCGCCGGGACCTCGGGAAACGCCGGAGGTGAACCCGCACCGCCGCCCGGGCGGCGCCGGGACATGCCGCTGCCCGGCCCGCGCCGCCAGGTCCCCGGCGCCGGTCCGCTGCTCCGCTCGGCCGCGGTCCCGGGCGAGCAGTCCCCCGCTGCCGAACGGGCGAGGGTGGCCGACCTCCGCCGCCGCTGACGATCGCCGCCGACGTCTCTCCGTTACGGCTTCAGGCCCCGGACGGTGAGAGTGAGGAGGCGGTCGGCCAGACCGGGGTCGGTGGGGGTTTCCTCCGCCGCGAGGGCGATCGCGTGCGTCAGCTGGAGCAGGTCGCCGATCGAGACCCCGGGACGCACGGCGCCCGCCTCCTGCGCACGGGCGAGCAGCGCGCTGCCCGCCTCACGGATCGGACCGCCGCACCGGGCGAGTTCCGATGCGCCGTCACCGTCGTACGAGGCGGAGTACGACACGGTCATGAGCGCCCGCGACAGCCCGCGGTACTCGCCCGCGTGCCTGATGATGTCGCGCAGCCACGTCACGAGGGCGGCGCACGGCTGAGGGTCGTCGAGCAACTCGCGCGAGCGGGCGAGGAGTTGTCCGACGGCGTCCTCGAAGACCGCGCTCATCAGGGCGTACCGGTTCGGGAAGTGGCGGTAGAGGGTGCCGATACCGACACCCGCGCGCTTCGCCACGTCCTCCAGGGACGCGTCCGTACCGTGCGCCGCGAAGGCGGCGCGCGCCTCGGTGAGCAGCCGCTCATGGTTGCGACGCGCGTCGGCCCGCATCGGGCGCGGGGACGCTCCGCTCGCCATGGCCGTCACCTGCTCTCGCCGTGGGTGGTTCGCCTCGGGTGTGTACGGGGTCGGGGGCGCGGTTGTCGGGCATCTGCGGGTTTGTGTGGCTGGTCGCGCCACGCGGCGGAGCCGCAATCGACACAGCCCCGCGTCCCTTCCTCCGGCTCGCGGGCGGGCGCGTCTCGTCTGCCGGGTTCCTGTCAGGGGGGCGGGTGCGGGTTGTTTGTGGCTGGTCGCGCAGTTCCCCGCGCCCCTTAAGGGGCGCGTCCCCGCAGGTTGTCGGGTACCTGCGGCGCCGTGGTGGCTGGTGCGCCTACGCGTTTGTTCATGGGTCGGGGGCGCGCCGCGAGGTCTCCGTCCTCGGTCCGGCGGGGCTGTGGGTGCGTCATGTGCTCGGTGGCGGACGCCGGCCGCTGCGGGCGG
>NZ_JBVIEE010000038.1:0-83484 GCF_055572015.1 Streptomyces sp. NPDC030840
TTGCCGCCGGAGAAAAGGATCACCGGCCGCTCGAACTCGCCCGCCACCTCGCGGAAGATGTGCACCGCCTCGGACTCCAGCGCGTCCAGGTGCGAGAGAGCGAAGGACCGTGCCGTGAGCTCAGCCGTCATACCAGCCCCCTCGCCGCAAGCACCGCGTGCACCGCGTCCGCCGACTCCTCGGGCGTCTGGTGCTGCGTGTGAAGGACGAGCGCCGGGTCGACCGGGGCCTCGTACGGGTCGTCCACGCCGGTCAGGCCCTTCAGCATGCCCGCGGCCTGCCGCGCGTACAGCCCCTTCACGTCCCGCTCGCTGCACACCTCCACGGGGGTGGCGACGTGCACCTCGATGTACGGCGTCCCGCTCGCGTCGTGGCGCTTGCGCACGGCCTCGCGGCTGTCGGCGTACGGGGCGATGACGGGGACGACGGCGAGGACACCGTTGCGGGCGAGCACCTCGGCGACCAGGCCGACGCGCTGCACGTTGATGTGGCGGTCCTCGCGGGAGAAGCCGAGGCCGGCGGAGAGGAAGCGGCGGATCTCGTCACCGTCGAGGACCTCCACGCGGTGCCCCTGAGACCGCAGGCGCCCGGCGAGGACGCGGGCGATGGTGGTCTTGCCCGCGCTCGGCAGTCCGGTGAGCCAGACGGTGGCTCCCTGAGCCCTGGGGGTGGTGGTCATGCGTGCTGTCCTTTCGCGGTGCCGGCGGTCGGGTGCCGTTGTCCGTGGAGGTCGGTGAAGAGGGCTTCCCAGCGCGGGTGCACGGCGTCCGGTCCGTACGAGGCGGCCGTCAGTACCGCGGCGACACCCATGTCCGCGCGCAGCTTGTCGTCGGCCATCAGCCTGGCCATCGCGTCGGCGAGCGCGTCCGGGTCCTCCGGCGGCACCAGCAGGCCGTCGACTCCGTGCGTGAGGACATCCGCGGGGCCGGTCGGACAGTCGAAGCTCACCACGGGCAGCGCGTGGCTCATGGCCTCGATCATCACCATCGGCAGTCCCTCGAAGCGTGAACTCAGCACGTAGAACGAGGCCTTGGCCAGTTCGTCGTCCAGGCGGTCGGTGTGACCCATCAGGAACACGTGATTGTAGAGATGGTGCTCCTCGATCTGAGCCCGAAGTTCCGCTTTCTTCTCGCCGCTTCCGTAGATCCTCAACTGCCAGTCGGGGAAAGTTTCCACAAGCTTCGCCCAGGCCGGGATCAGCATGTCGAAGCCCTTCTGCGGGAAGAGCCTCCCGGCCGCCACCGCGATCTTCGACCGCGGGTCGGCGGGCAACTGGTCCAGCGAGTGCACGGCGTTGGGGATGCGCACGATCCTGGTGCCGGGCAGCAGGTCCTCGTACTCCTCGCGGTCCCGCTCGGTGAGCACCGCGACCGCGTCGAAACGGGGATACGTCTCCCGGATGCGCTGCTGCACGTCCCGCTTGTGGGTGCCGTGGTTCATGTGCTCCTGCGCGACGCGGATCACGCCGTTCGTGGCGTGCCCGGCGGCCAGGAAGTTCAGGGCGGGGCGGGTGGTGACGAGGATGCCGTCGGTCAACGCGCCCATGTAGGCGATGAGTCGGTCCTCGATGTACCGGTTGAAGTAGCGGTAGCCGAACTCGCCTGCCGGGATGTATTGCGGAGGTGTGTCGAGGAGCTTGCCGCGGCGGCGGTCGCGCCAGCGGCCCACGAGGCCGGAGGGCGGGCTGTACGCGCTCTCGCGCTGGTCGACGATCGTGGAGACGGTGACGCGCGGGTCGAGGGGGAACTGGATGTCGTCCCGGCGGCGCACCGCGCTCACGATCTCGACGTCCCAGCCGGCGGCCACGAGGGAGTTGGCCTGGTTCATCACCGTACGGATGGTTCCGCCGCGGCCGTAGGCGTGCAGCAGGAGATAGCGGACTCTGGGGAGGGGACGGCGGTCGCTCATGCGGCGCCTCCCGTACGGCACTCCAGGGACAGGTTGTCCTTGATCGTGTAGTAGGGGCGCACGCTGATGTTCCCGGTGTGCTGCTCCGGGTAGACGAAGATCTTCTTCTTGCCGCGGATGTCGTCGAGGCGGCGTCCGGCGCGCAGTTCCACCTCGCCGTCGCTGAGGTGGATGTCCCACTCCTCGACGGCCGCGTGGTCGGCCGCGGCGAGGTCGGCGATGGGCAGTTCACCCTCGAAGCGGCTGCCCTTGACCTGGGCGTCGTAGCTCAGACGCTGCTCGGCGCGCGAACGGCGGGTGAGGAGCAGCTTCCATGCGCCTTCCCCGGAGTGCCCGTGGAGGTGTCCGACGAGCCTGATACGTCCGTCGCGCGGCCAGACCTCTGCTATCTCGGCGTGCGGCTTCACTCGCTGTAACCCCATGCCGTGCACATGGGCCGGAGTATCTCCGGGATCTCGTCCGCGGCGGGCAGCGCGCGGCCGGCCTGGACCGTGCCGGTCCTGATCTTGTCACGCCAGTCACCGAGGCCCTTGACGACCTGGGTGTTGTCCTTCCTGCCGTAGTCCAGCATGGACGGCTCGAAGTCGACGTCGAGGAACAGGCACAGCCGCCGCATCTCCTTCTCGGGGTCGGCGGTGATGTCCTCGTAGCGAACGGTGTGCCCGCCGGTGATGCCCTCGCGGGCCCGCTCGACGGCCTTCATGTAGCGCAGCGCGTCGGCCGCGGCCTCGTCGTACGTGCGCTTGTCGGGGTCGCCCTCGTGCCAGGACTGGGCGATGGAGACGGGGTGGCGCAGCAGGAAGACGAAGCGGGCGTCGGGCCAGCAGTCCTTGATGCGCTGGTAGACGAAGGCGTTGCTCGGGGTCTTCTCGACGATGAAGTCCTTGCCCGACTTCACCAGCTCGCGGTGCATGACCCGGTCCCACAGCAGGTGCTCCAGGTCGCCGCGCTCCAGGTCGAGGGCGCTCATGGCCTTCTGCGACAGCTTGCTGCCGTAGCCGACCTCGAGCCGGCGTATGTGCAGCTCGTGCGGGGAGTGCAGCCGCGAGTGCGCGTTCAGCAGCATCCGCAGCAGCGTGGAGCCGGAGCGCACCGGGGACATGATGAAGACCGGCTGCCGCAGCAACCGGTCCGTAGCGAGGTCCTCCGGTCCCGGGCGCCGGTACACCGCCGTGGGCTTCTTGGGGGCCGGCTGCGGAGTCGCGGCCTTCTTCGGCCGGTCGGACGTGGCCGGGGTGGCCTTGCGGACCTGGAGGCCGGTGGTGGCGGTGAGCGCCCGGTTCAGATTGCGCATCAGACTCATGCGTCCCGATGCTAGGTAAGAATTCTGAGAAGACGTAAGGAGAAGTTTAAGGGTTCCCTGAGTCAACCAAATCGTAACCTGGCGGATGTTTACCGGGTCACTCCGAGTGTCTGATCCACTCCGGCGAAGACCGCTCCCGCGTTCCTCAGCCTTTCGTGCAGCGCCCGGAAGACGGCCGCCGAGCGCGCCCCCGGCCAGTCGGAGGGAAGCAGTGCGGCCGGCAGCCCGGGGTCCGTGTACGGCAGGTGGCGCCACGAGTCGAGCGCCAGCAGGTAGTCGCGGTACGCCTCCTGGGCGGGCGTGTCCTCCCGGCCCTCCCAGTCGCGCAGCACGCGCGCGTGGCGGTCGAGGAAGGCCTCGTGCTCCTTGGCGATCGCGGCCAGGTCCCACCAGCGGGCCACGGACTCGGCCGTCGGCGCGAAGCCAAGGTGCGCGCCCCGGAACAGGTCGACGTACGGGTCGAGCCGCAGCCGCTGAAGGCTGTGCCGGGTCTCCTCGTACAGGCGGGCCGGCGCGATCCACACCCCGGGGGCGGCGGTGCCGAAGCCGAGCCCGGACAGCCGGGAGCGCAGTACGTGCCGTTTCTGCCGCTCCGACTCCGGCACGGAGAACACGGCCAGCACCCAGCCCTCGTCCTCGGCGGGCGGCTCGGTGGCGTACACGCGCCGGTCGCCGTCGTCGAGCAGCTGCCGTGCCTGAGGCGACAGCGCGTACCCGGCCGCTCCGGTCGCCGTCCGGGCCGGTTCGAGCAGCCCGCGCCGCTTCAGCCGGGACACGGACGACCGCACGGAGGGCGCGTCGACGCCGACCGCCGCGAGGAGCCGGATCAGTTCGGACACGGGCACCGGACCGGGCACGGAGCGGCCGTACGCTCCGTAGAAGGTCACGATGAGGGAACGGGGGGCGTGCTGCTCGGACACGTTGATCATTTTAGATCTCCGACGTCACTGCTGTCGGCCGTTACCGCTGGTCGTCGCCGGCGCGCAGCCGGAACCGCTGTACCTTGCCGGTCGCGGTCCGCGGCAGCGCGTCCAGGAAGACGATCTCACGCGGACACTTGTAGGGTGCCACCTCGGTCCTGAGGAACGCGCGCAGCGCCTCGGCGTCCCGCGCCGTGCCGGGCCTCAGCACCGCGTACGCCACGACGGCCTGGCCCCGCGCCTCGTCGGGCCGTCCGATCACCGCCGCCTCGACCACGTCCGGGTGCCGCAGCAGGGCGTCCTCGACCTCGGGCCCCGCGATGTTGTACCCGGCCGAGATGATCATGTCGTCCGCGCGCGCGACATAACGGAAGTAGCCGTCGGGCTCGCGGACGTACGTGTCGCCGGTGAGGTTCCAGCCGCCCCGCACGTACTCCCGCTGCCGCTCGTCGGCGAGGTACCGGCAGCCCACCGGCCCGCGCACCGCCAGCAGCCCTGGCTCGCCGTCGGGCACGGGGCAGCCGTTCTCGTCCTGCACGCGCGCGTGCCACCCCGGTACGGGGACGCCGGTCGTGCCGGGCCTGATGTGCTCGTCGGCCGCCGAGATGAAGATGTGCAGCAGCTCGGTGGCGCCGATGCCGTTGATGATCCGCAGCCCGGTGCGCTCGTGCCACGCGTGCCAGGTGGCCGCGGGCAGGTTCTCTCCGGCCGAGACGCAGCGTCTGAGCGAGGACAGGTCGTGTCCGTCGAGCTCGCCCAGCATCGCCCGGTACGCCGTCGGCGCGGTGAACAGCACCGACACCCGGTGCTCGGCGATCGCGGCCGGTAACTGCCGGGGCCCCGCCTGTTCGAGCAGTAAGGCACTGGCGCCCACCCGCATCGGGAAGACGACGAGACCGCCGAGCCCGAAGGTGAAACCGAGGGGCGGACTGCCCGCGAAGACATCGTCCTGGTGCGGCTTCAGCACATGCTTCGAGAAGGTGTCCGCTGTCGCCAGCACGTCGCGGTGGAAGTGCAGGCACCCCTTCGGACGCCCGGTCGTGCCCGACGTGAACGCGATCAGCGCCACATCGTCGGCGGCCGTGCCGACGGCCTCGAACGGCTCGTCGGGCGCGGGCAGGCACAGCAGGTCGTCGGGCGCCTCACCGCCGTACGCCGTGATCCGCAGCCCGGGCACCTCGGCCTTCGCGAGATCGTCCACCGACCGCACGTCGCACAGCGCGTGGTTCACCCGGGCGATCCGGCACATGGTCGCGAGCTCGTGGGGCCGCGCCTGCGCCAGCACGGTCACGGCGACCGCGCCCGCCTTGAGCACCGCCAGCCAGCAGGCCGCCAGCCACGGCGTGGTCGGGCCGCGCAGGAGGACCCGGTTGCCGGGGACGACGCCGAGGGTGCCGGTCAGGATGTGCGCGACGCGGTCGACGCGGGCGCGCAGTTCGCCGTACGTCCAGGTGGTCCCCGAGGGGGTGTGGAATACGGGACGGGCGGGGTGGGCGGTGCCGAGGAGTTCGGCGGCGCAGTTGAGACGGGCCGGGTAGCGCAGCTCGGGCAGGTCGAAGACCATCTCGGGCCACTCGCCGGGAGGTGGGAGATGGTCGCGGGTGAAGGTGTCCGCGTGGGCCGAGACCGTCGGCTGTACGCCCTGGCCGGGGTCCTTGGTCTCCATGGCGGTTCGCCCCCTTTGTCGTGGTGGGCTCGCATCAGGAGCGTATCGTGTTGGTGACGGCAGTCAACGGTCCGCGATACCGTCGATGAGGACCCGCCCAGCAGGTGACCTGTCAGCCGAGAGGACCGGCGATGGCCGCGTTTTCGCTCGAACCCGCACAACTCGCCCGGTGCGACGAACTGCGCTCCCTGGCGGAGGAGCGGCTGCGGCCCCTCGCGGAGAAGGGCGAGCCGGGCCGCGTCAACCGCCCGCTCCTCGCGGAGCTCGCCCGACTCGGGCTGCTGGAGCGGCTGTTCACCTCCGGCGCGCTCGACCTGTGCCTGATGCGGGAGTCCCTCGCCTACGCCTGCACGGAGGCCGAGACCGCGCTCGCCCTGCAGGGTCTGGGCGCCCATCCGGTGCACGCGTACGGCACCGCCGCCCAGCGGGAGCGCTGGCTGCCCGAGGTGACCGCCGGTACCGCGGTGGGGGCCTTCGCGCTGAGCGAGCCGGGGGCGGGCTCGGACGCGGCGGCGCTGGCCCTGCGGGCGGACCCGGACGGCCCGGGCGGCTGGCGGCTCACGGGCGAGAAGTGCTGGATCTCCAACGCCCCCGAGGCCGACTTCTCCACCGTCTTCGCCCGTACGACACCGGAGGCGGGCGCCCGGGGCGTCACCGCCTTCCTCGTCCCCGCCGGCCGCCCCGGCCTCACCGGCACCGCCCTCGACATGCTCTCCCCGCACCCCGTCGGAGCCCTCGCCTTCGACGCCGTACCGGTCACGGCGGACGACGTCCTCGGCGAGCCCGACCGCGGGTTCCGCGTCGCCATGAACACCCTGAACCTCTTCCGGCCGAGCGTGGGCGCCTTCGCGGTCGGCATGGCCCAGGCGGCCCTGGACGCCACGCTCGCGCACACGGCCGAACGCGACGCCTTCGGAGGCAAGTTGAGGGACCTCCAGACCGTGGCCCACCAGATCGCCGAGATGGCCGTGCGGACGGAGGCGGCCCGTCTCATGGTCTACGCGGCGGCGACGGCCTACGACGAAGGGGCCCCGGACGTCCCCCGGCGTTCGGCCATGGCCAAACTGCTCGCCACCGAGACCGCCCAGTACGTCGTCGACGCGGCGGTCCAACTCCACGGCGCCCGCGCCCTGCGCCGCGGCCACCTCCTGGAACACCTCTACCGTGAGGTACGGGCACCCCGGGTGTACGAGGGGGCGAGCGAGGTCCAACGGGACATCATCGCGAAGGAGTTGGCGAAGGGAGCCGCCGAGGGGCCGGCGAAGGAGGTGCGCGCCTCATGAGCGCCGAGCGCGTCAACCCGCCCGAGCTGTCCCCGCCCACGGGCTTCTCCCACGCGGTCGTCGCCACGGGTTCCCGCGTGGTCTTCCTCGCGGGCCAGACCGCGCTGGACACCGGCGGCGAGGTCGTCGGCGACACACTCCCCGAGCAGTTCGAGCGCGCGCTCACCAATCTGCTGACGGCCCTGAAGGCCGCCGGCGGCACTCCGGCCGACCTCGCCCGCGTCACGGTCTACGCCACCGACGTGGCCGACTACCGGGCCCACGCCGCTCGGCTGGGCCGTATCTGGCGGAGGCTGGCGGGCCGCGACTATCCCGCGATGGCGGTCGTCGGAGCCGTACGGCTGTGGGACGAGCGGGCGCTGGTGGAACTGGACGGCCTCGCGGTGCTGCCGTAGAACATGTCGTCCCGGGCGCCTACCGGACTCCGGTGCGGTACCGCGCCCCAATGGGCGCGGGGCTGTGTCGATACGCGGCTCCGCCGCGTGGGCGCGACAAACCACGAACGACCCGCACCATCCCTGCTGCCCGTACCTTCCAAGGAACCCGGCGGAGCGCTCACGCGGCGGTCGTCAGCTCCGTCACCGGCACCCGCACCGGCGCGACCACGCTGCCGTCGGGCAGGATCTCACCGGTGTCGTCGAAGACGATCGTCCCGTCGCACAGCAGGTTCCAGCCCTGCTCGGGGTGGAACGCGACGACGTGGGCGGCGTCGCTCCCGGGGCGGTCGGCCGAGGGGCACTGGAGCTGGTGGGAACACATGGCGCGCCTCCACATCGGATGCTTCACATCGGATGGCTCTGCGGCGGGCGGCGGGTCACCGCCCCGCCCTGGTGCTGTACTACCGACCATGCGCGCGCCGGGACGCGTCGCCAAGCGATGTCGAGGAAGCGTGACACCACCCGGACGTCCTGTGACACGACGCTGACACACCGGGGACGGCCGGCACCCCGGAAACGGCCGGGTGCTGAAGACGGGCGAGTCGGCTCGCCGCCCAGGGGGTGACGAAGACGGGCGGGCGCGTGCCCGGCAGCTACCTCTGAAGTACCCGTACAAGGAGGTAATCCGATGTCCTACTTCCAGGTCCTCGGTGCGGCCATGGGCTCCGCGCTGCTGGTCCTCAGCGCTCCCTCGGCACAGGCCGCACCCGAGCCGCACGAGACCGTGACGATCGCCGCCACCGGCCAGGTGTCCGACGACGGCACGATCACCCTGTCCGGCACCTACCGCTGCGTCGCCAGCAGCGGGCCCGTCTACCTGGCGTCCTCGATCGAGCAGGACGGCGACCGGCGGTCCGTGGGCGGCACGCGCGCCGTATGCGACGGTGCCCGGCACCCGTGGGAGAACACGGGCAGGGCCGGGTCCGACGGGTACCGGCCCGGCTCCGCCCTCGTGCAGGCCACCCTGATGGAGCTGCGCCCGGACCCCGGCCGGGTGGTGGCGCCGCACTCCCACGGCACGCGGGAGCGGGAGATCACGCTGGTCGCCCGCTGACACCGCGGCGTGGCCCCGCCCCCTGGCCGGATGCCGGAGGGCGGGGCCACCGCCCGGGGTCAGCCGACCCGGTGGACCCGCTGGGTGGTCAGGTCGTAGCGGGCGCCGACTATGAGCAGTTCGCCCGCGTCCACCTTGGCGGCGAGATCGGGCTCGGCCGCGAGCCGGGACCGTACGAGCCCGACGTTGGCGTCGATGGTCGCGTCCACGCGCGCGTCGCCCTCCTTGCTGTGGTCGATGGCGGGCTTGATCTGGTCGGCCAGGTACTGGATGTGGGCGGGCAGTTCCTCGCCGGTCTGGTCCGCCTGGACCGCGGCCTTCACCGCGCCGCACGACTGGTGGCCGAGCACCAGGATCAGGGGGATGTCCAGTTCGAGCGCACCGTAGGCGACGCTGCCGAGCACGGCCTCGTCGAGCACCTCGCCCGCCGAGCGCACGGTCATCAGATCGCCGAGGCCCTGGTCGAAAACGAGTTCCGGCGGTACGCGGGAGTCGATGCAGCCGAGCACGAGGGCGAAGGGGTGCTGACCCGACACCAGGGTCTGCCGCACGAAGGGCGTCTCGTCGGGGTGCCGCTCGCGGTAGGTGCGCCAGCGCAGGTTGCCCGCCGCCAGTTCGCGCAGGGCCTCCGGTGCGGTGGTCGGGCGGGCACGGGTGCTGCCGGCGGGAGGTGCGGCAGCGGCGGAGGGGCCGGCGGCGAGAGCGGTGCCGAGGACGGCGGTACCGGTCAGGGCGGCCCTGAGGAGGGATCGCCGCGCGGTCCTGGTTGGGGTCGCGGCGGCGGGGGTGGTCGGCGCGAAGCCGACGGCTCTGGGGGGAGCAGGCTCAGAATTCACGGTGAGGAACGTACGTCCGGATCCGGCGCCACCCGTTTCCGTTGCTGAATCTTGGCGGGCGTTGAACCAATCTTGGACAAGCGCATTCCGGCCCATGACCGGCCCTTGCCGTCGACCGGAACAGACCATTGCCGTGGGGCCGTGGCCGGGCCTTTCGTCGGGGTTGCGCAAACACGCGCCCGCGTTCCCGGAACGCGGGCTCCGCATGATCCGTCTATATGGGGTACTCCGGACTTATGGTGCGGACATCGAAGTCTGAGAGATCACGGTCCGGGAAGAAGCAGCCCGAGCAGGAGCGGCCCGAGAACAGGCCGGCTGAGAAGTCGACGTCCGAGAACCGGAGGGACGCGCCGTCGGAGCAGCCCGGGCGGGATCGGGTTCCCGGGCCGGGGGAGGAAGTGGAGCGGCGGGCTCCGGACGGGCCGGCCCAGTTGTCCAAGCGCTCCTGGCGGGCCGTGCTGAAGGGCACGGTGCGGGAGTTCATGGACGACGAGCTCACCGACCGGGCGGCGGCGCTGACGTACTACGGTGTGCTCTCGCTGTTCCCGGCCCTGCTGGTGCTGGTGTCGATCCTGGGTGTCGCCGGGCGGTCGGCGACCGAGGAGGTACTGGACAACCTGCAGAAGCTGACCCCGGGGGCGGCACGGGACGTCCTCACCAACGCGGTGGAGCAGTTGCAGGGCCGTGGGGGCATCGGCTCGCTCATGGCCGTGGTGGGCCTCGTCCTGGCGGTGTGGGCGGCCTCCGGCTATGTCGCGGCCTTCATCCGCAGCGCCAACGCCGTGTACGACATTCCCGAGGGCCGCCCGGTGTGGAAGGTGCTGCCGGTGCGGGTGGGAGTGACGGTGGTGCTGCTGGTACTGGCGGTGATCAGCGCGCTGATCGTGGTGTTCACCGGCGCTCTGGCCCGGGAGGTCGGAACGGCACTGGGGGTCGGGGACACGGCACTGACGGTGTGGTCCTACGCGAAATGGCCGGTGCTGGTCCTCCTGGTCACCACCATGATCGCGCTCCTGTACTGGGCGGCGCCCAACGTGAAGGGCCGCGGCTTCAAGTGGATCACCCCGGGCAGTGTCCTCGCCCTGGTGATCTGGATGATCGCCTCGGCGGGGTTCGCGCTGTACGTGGCGAACTTCGGCTCCTACAACAAGACCTACGGGACCCTGGCCGGCGTGATCATCTTCCTGGTGTGGCTGTGGATCAGCAACATCGCGATCCTCCTCGGCCTGGAGTTCGACGCGGAGCTGTCCCGCCGGCGCGCCGTCGAGGGCGGCCTGCCGGAGGACGAGGAGCCGTACGTCACGCCCCGCGACACCCGGGCCTGGAGCGAGGAGGACGAGCGGCGCATGGAGTAGCCGCCGACCTCACGCCCGGCGGTCCCGGGCAAGCGTCACGGTTCGCTCGCGCAGCGCCTTGAGGCGTTGCCCAGGCTGTGCGAGGCGGGCCCGAGGGTGAGCGGCAGGTCGTCGAGGCATCCGCCAGGCTGCGCACGATGCGCGAGTGGTCACGTATGCCCAGCAGTGGGACGCGGGTGCCGCCTGGAGCCAAGGAGATGTCGGTGCGCGCCTGCCGCGCGGGACCTCGATACAGCTCCGCGGCAATGCGGATCGGCGCCGAGTCTGTCCAGAAGTTCGAGGTCAAGGGCGTACGGCGTGGCTTCCGTGGTGGGAGCGGCGCCGGACGGCGGGTAAACGGTGCGTGCTGCGGTGTTCGATGTCATGAGGTGCTCCGTGGACAGCTGCGGCTGGGACGCGCTCTGCGTGTGCCGACCAGGAGAGAAAGAAGTACACGAGTGAGAGCGGCATCGATTCGTGTACGTCGCCAACAGATGTAACTCTGGAGGCGAGGTGGCGATCCGTGTACGCTGAGGCTATGACGGACAACGCCGCTCCATCGGTCGGCCCACTGGTCACCGGCGCCGAGATCGCCCGGCTGGCCGGAGTCACTCGGGCCGCTGTCTCCAACTGGCGCCGGCGCTACGACGACTTCCCCGCGCCGGCGGGAGGTGCCGCGAACAGTCCGCTCTACGCACTCGCGGAGGTCCAGGAGTGGCTGGACAGGCAACGCAAGGGCCAGGAGGTGTCACCCGAGGTCGAGTTGTGGCAGGCCATGCGGGCCGCCTACGGGGAGCAGATGGTCGCGGGCCTGGCACAGGTCGCCGCGACGCTGGCCGACCAGACCGGACCGGGGCTGCCGGACGACGTTGCCGCCCGGGTGCGGGAGCTCGCCCGAACCGGATCGCCCGTCGACCTCGTGAACGGGCTGACCGAACGGTTCATGGACTCCGCTCGGCGCGCCGGGTCCGATCAGGTGACCCCCGAGCGTGTGGTGCGTGCCGTGTGCCACTTCGCTCCCGAGCTGCCGTCCGACGCCACGGTCTTCGATCCGGCCTGTGGAATCGGGGTGCTGCTCCTGTCCGTCGCTTCCGAAGCCGGGATTCTCTGCCGCGGCCAGGAGCTGGATACCGACAGCGCCCGTTTCGCGCAGCTCCGAGCCGATCTTCTGGGCCGATCGGGCGTGCGTATCGTGACGGGTGATTCCCTGCGCTCGGATGAATGGCAGGACCTCAAGGCGGATTTGGTCGTCTGCGACCCTCCGGCCGGCGTGACCGAGTGGGGGCGGGAGGAACTGCTGCTCGACTCCCGCTGGGACCTCGGCACCCCGTCGAAGGCCGAAGGTGAGCTCGCGTGGCTCCAGCACGCCTACGCCCACACTGTGCCAGGCGGCCAGGTCCTCATGGTCATGCCGGCTTCGGTCGCTTACCGCAAGGCAGGTCGCCGTATCCGATCGGAACTCGTACGCCGGGGCATCGTGCGCCAAGTGGTCGCCCTGCCACCGGGCATGGCGACCTCGCACGCCCTGCCTGTCCATCTGTGGTCTCTGCAGCGCCCCGAGAGGCCGGGAGGGACGGACACGCAGCACACCGTGCGTATGGTCGACCTGACGGACAACAGCCCCGACGGGGACCTGGAACCACGCCCCGACCAGGTCGCCGACGTACCGCTGATCGAACTCCTCGACGACACCGTCGACCTCACACCCGGGAGCCATCTCCGTTCCCGGCACCGCGACTTTCCCGGCGAGTACGCCGCTCTGCGCAAGGAACTGGAGGACCGGATCCGTCGACTCGCCGCCCTTCTGCCCGAGCTGGCGACGGGCGGCGGGCCGGGCTCGCTGGACGGTGCCACCACCAGCGTCGCGGATCTCGCCCGCGCCGGGCTCGTGGAGTACGACGGTCCGGAGCCCGTCTCGGCCAGCGAGCAGCTCGACACGGACTACCTGCAGGGGTTCCTGCGCAGCTCCGCCAACACCCGCAGATCCACGAGCGCGAGCGGGACCTACCGCTTCGACGGCAGGGGTTCACGCATCCCCCGTATGGGCATCGAAGAGCAGCGTCGGTACGGCTCCGCCTTCCGAGCCCTGTCGGAGTTCGAGGAGGGCATGCGCACGGTCGACGAGCTGAGCCGGCAGCTCGCCGAGGTCGCCCGTGACGGACTCGCGACGGGCGCCCTCGCACCGGAAGGATGAGGACCGAGTGGGGCGGCCGATCAGACGACGGGCGGAAGGAAGGGGCTCGCGGTCCCGCTCCACGTGACACTCAGGGTTTCGCGAGCGCGCGTGCAGGCGACGAAGAGCAGGCAGCGCTCACGGAGCAGGTCGGCATCGTGCTGGAGCGGGTCCGCCTCACGCGGGGTGATCTCACGGGCGAACGGGACGGTGCCCTCGGCTACACCGAGCACGGACACCGCCCGGAACTCCAGCCCCTTCATCGCGTGCATCGTCGCCAGCCGCACTCCTTCGGATCCCTGCGCGACCTGCCCTTTGACCCGTAGCACCGGGACGCCGGCGGCCTTCAGTTTCTCCTCGGCCGTGTCCAGGGCGAGGTTGAAGCGTGCGCACACACCGATCTCGTGCGGCGCGAAGCCCTCGGCGAGCAGGCTTCGGACCCGCTCAACCAGCGCCTCCGTCTCCTCCTGCCGGGTTGCGTATCCCCGCACCCGAGGGCGGCTGCCGTGGAGCAGGGAGCGGTAGCCGGCCAGCGAGTCCGTCCCCTCGCCCTCCAGCGCCTCGACGGTGACGGGCGCGAGGAGGTGGGCGGACCAGGCGAGGATCTCCTCCGTGGAGCGGTAGTTGACGCGCAACCGGAAACTGCGGCCGACCGTGGCGATGCCCAACGAACTCAGCGACACCCGGGAGTCGTAGATCCGCTGATGCGGGTCACCGGTGACGAACAGGTCGTCGGGACCTGGGGAGACGGCGGCGCGCAGCACCCGCCACTGCGCGGGATGCAGGTCCTGTGCCTCGTCGACGACGACATGGGCGTACGGAGCCGGCGCGTCGGCCAGGAGCTCCGCCGCGCGGGCGCAGATGCGCAGGTGCGTGGTCTCGCCGCGGTCGCGCAGCAACTGTTGGAACCGCTCCACACCGCTCCACACCTCCCGCCGGCGCGCGGGACCGAGACCAGTGCCGCGGCCGCGGCGGCTCGCGCCGAGGTAGGCGTCGAGATCGCGGAGGTTCTGGCCGAGAACGACGTGCCGGTACTCCTGGGCCAGGAACTGGGCGGTGAACGGCAGATCGAGCTGCTTGATCGCCTTCTCCCACAGCTGCCTCTGCTCACGGTCCCCGATCGGTTTGAGCATGGCCGCCGAGTGCGCGCGCACGACGCCGTTCGCACAGGCGTCGACCGTCGTCACGTCGATCCGCGCCAGCAGCTTCTCGTCCTCGTCGAGGAGCAGGCCGAGCATCTCGCGCAGCCCGGCGGCGAGCGCGTTCGTGTACGTGGTGAGCAGGATGCGGCCGTCCTCGGAGCGGCCGAGCAGATGCTTGACCCGGTGCAGGGCAGCCACGGTCTTGCCCGTGCCGGGTCCGCCGGTGACCTGGACGGGACCGCCGTACGAGGTGCGGTAGGCGACGCGCCGCTGGGAGGGGTGCAGGAAGACGCGCCAGGCCGCGAACGGCTTCGCCAGCATCTCCTCCAACTCCCGCGGCCCGGTGACCAGTCGGATGCGGGCGGACGTGTTGGTGATCACCGTGGCCAGATCCTCGACCGGTTCGGCCGGCGCGTCGGCGGGACGGCGCACCGCCACGACATCCCGGTAGACCTCCTCCGGGCTGAAATCCTCGGCGAGGTACTGGAGCACCTCCAGCTGATCCTCGGGCAGCAGAGTGGCAAAAGCCTCCAGTTGAGCCTTGTCCACCAGTGAACGCGCGGCGCGCAGTACTTGGTCGTCGATGCCGAGTTCGCGCAGTGTGCCGTCGGAGACGTCCGCGAACAGCAGCCGGGGAGCCGTGCGTGCGGCCGTCTCGTACAGCGGTGTCAGCTCGTCCAGGGCGACGGCGTTGCGCACCTCCAGGCCCCGGGTCGCGGAGTTCGCGCTGTACAGACGCTTCGCCGCCCACGCGTAGGCATCATCGTGCGGCAGGACATTGACGAGAAGGAACATGTCGCTGCCGTCATCGGGGGCGAGCACGACCCCGCGCCAGAAGTCGGTGATGCGAATGGTGCGCATCCGCGGGTCACGGGCGTTCTGGACGGACTCCAGGTGCAGCCCCTTGTCCGCGTTGAGTTCGGCGGCGCTCATGGCCTGGAACTTGGCCATGGCCTTGCGCACTCCGGCCCGGACCGGCTTCTCCAAGGTGTCGTAGCCGTCCCAGAAGCTCTGGGCGAAAGCGAGCCGGGGCATCAGGTCTCTTCCCTTCTTCCGGACGCCAGTTGTCCGGCGATCTCCCGGAAAGCTGTGAGGAGGTGCTCTGGTTCGCGAGAGAGATCGAGGCTGTGCCGGTGAATCCGCACTCCGCGTCCGTCCGGCCCCGTCGCCGTTCCTCGCACCTCGTGGAAACGCATGGGCTGTCGTCCGGCCGCGTACACCAGATGCGCCTCGCGCAGACCGAGCACAGTGGCGTACGCGAGCGCCTGGTAAAGGTCGGCGTTGAGGAGTCCGTCGGCCTTCTCGACCTTGTACTTGGCATCGACGACGCCGAGCGGGGTACGGCCGTCACCGGTGCGGACGACCAGGTCGGGGCGCATGCCTACAAGACCCGCGACATCGAGGTGATGGGAATCCTGAAGGCGCGCGGTCAGGCCGTGCGCCCCGAGCGCCTCGCGCAGGGCGACGGTCACGAAGTCCTCGAACAGCTTGTTCATGTCGAGCAGGAAACCGTCCATGGTGAGCGGTTCGTCCTCCACCGGCCGGTGCTCCGGCGAGGATCCGCGCAGGACGGCCTCGGCGAGCCGCAGCGCGGGCTGGTAGCGGGAGTTGAGGCGTGACGGCTGCCAACGCGGCAGGTCCTGCCCCCGTATCAGCGGCAGCGCGTCGGCCAGACGTACCCGCTGGTGAGTGAGGCGCCGCCGGACGGGACCGGGAACGTCCGGCAACCGCAGCAACCGCTCGGCGGCGGCGCGCAGGATGCGGTTCTCGGCGGTGTCGGCGGTGTACGCGTCGTAGGCGATCTCCACGGGCGGGGTACGGCCGAAGTGCCGCCGGATCTGCTCGGCCTCACGCAGCCTGCCGCGCACGACCAGCGCGGACTCCTCCACTTCCCGGTAACCCTGGAGAACTCCCTGGCGCAGTGCTCCGTCGATCTGCCGCTCCACGGCGTGTGCGAGTGCGGGGACGACGTCGTCGTACGCGCCGGTGTCGATGGTGCCTTCCCGGCTGTCGCGCCAGGCGCGGGCCGGGTCGAGGCTGAACCCGAGGAGGAAGAACAGTCGGCTCACCGGGGTCTTGGGCGTGATCCGTACGACCGGACCTCCAGGCATGCGCACGGCGCCGACCCGGCTGCCCGCCCGCAGCAGCCAGTGCCCATACCGCTGGGGATCGGGGGTCGCACTCTGGAGGATGCCCGAGGCGGCCAGGGCCTGTCCGGCTTCGGCGCCCAGGGGGACGGAGACGGCGGGCCCGTACTCGCGAAGCGACACCTCGGTAACGGGCACGGGCACGGGCACGGCCGCGGACACGGTCACAGGTGCTGCTCGCGCAGCGAGTCGAGGCCGTAGCGTGCGGTGACGTCGAGGCCCTCGCCGTAGTGGTGTTCCTCCAGCAGCGGCAGGATCTTCGTGCGCCAGGTCCGTTCGAGGCCGCCTTCGCGGTACACGCCCGGCTTCATCAGGTACGACGGCCCGATGGCGAAGTCGGCGTCGTCGATACGGGCGTTGAGGGCGTCGAGGAGGCGGGCGGGCTCCACGTCCCTGCCCTCACGCTTCAGCCAGCGAGCGAGCAGGCCCGCGGTCGGTTCCGTGCGCGGGGACAGCTCCACGAACGCGAAGCGGCGGCGCATCGCCGCGTCCACGAGGGCGATCGACCGGTCGGCGGTGTTCATCGTGCCGATCACGAAGAGGTTGGGCGGCAGCGCGAAGTCGTCCCCGGAGTAGGTGAGACGGACCGACCGCGTCCGGTACTCCAGGAGGAAGTACAGCTCGCCGAAGACCTTCGCCAGATTGGCGCGGTTGATCTCGTCGATGATCAGGAAGTGCGGGAGGTGCCGGTTGCCCTCGCGCGAGGCGAGATCGGCGAGCTCCCGGAGCGGGCCCGCCGTCAGCCGGAAGGCCACCTCCCTGCTCTCTGGGTCCTCCATGGGCCGGAACCCCTCGAAGAAGTCCTCGTAGGCGTAAGAGGGATGGAACTGCACGATCTTGACCTGCTCCGGACCGCCCCCGAAGTACTCGGCGAGTTTCATCGCCAGGTAGGTCTTGCCGGTGCCGGGTGGGCCGTAGAGCACCAACTGCCGCTCATCGATGAGGAGTTCGCGCATCTCTTCCAGCCAGGCGCGGTCGTGGACGAGGAGATCGGCGGTGAGTTCCTCGGTGATGGGCGGCAGCGACAGCTCGCGTTGTGCCGGCCGTTCCACGACGGGGTGCTCGCCGGTGTCGCAGGTTGCCGCCGGGGTCGTGGGGTCCGTCTGCCCCGTGAGCCCGTCGAGCGCGTCCAGCACAGCGGTCAGGTCGACGACGTCGTGCTGGACGGACAGCTTCTGCTGGACCTCTTCGGGCAGCTCCTCGTATGCATGGCTCTGCGGCATCCAGGCGACGGTCCTTCGCAGATTGGACAACCCACCCGGCGACGAGGTCTGCACGGCATCCCCGGTGATCCGCCCGATGTGCAGCCATCCGTCGCCGATGGTGGCGACGGTGTCGCCGATGCGCATCTGCGTCAGGAAGGCGTGCAGTTCGTCGACGAGGCCCCGCTTCTGGTTGTACGAGGCCGCCCCCTCGTACCCGTCCTCCACGAAACGGCGCAGGGCGCTCTTGGTCGGGTCGGTCTCCTCCAGGGGCGGCAGATGCGAGGCCGCGAGAGAGACGAAACCCTCCGTCAGCCACAGCTGTCGCACCAGGTTGCGCCCGGAGACATTGGAACCACGCACCAGCCACGCCTTGCGCGGAGCGCGCCATCCGGTGGACAGGTAGTCGGCGAGCGGGTGGCCCTCCTCGGTGCGCCAGGACTCGGGGCCGGAGGCGTCGTAGCCGTACACAAGTGCGGCGGCGGCCGAGGAGGAGTTGCACTCGATGTCCCGAATTGCCATCCAACGGGGCTCCGCCTGCGGCAAGCTGGGATCGGCGGGAGCGTCGACCAGGCCGCCGCTCGCGCGCAGCTCCGCGCGGTTGCGGCGGGCATGGTCACCGAGCCCGGGCCAGGCCTCGGCGGCCACCGACGAACCCTCCCGCAGGAGGAACTTGTGCGTGCCGTTGCCGCCGAACTCGGCGAGGAGATGCCCGCGCGCCTCACCGCCCTTGGGCAGCTTGATGCGGAACTCGGGTGTACCGGGGAGGAGTTCGGGTTGGGACACGGGTGACCTTCCGGGAGTCGCGAGGCCTGCGCCGACGTTCCCACCCTACCTGTTGACGCCGTCAAGCGACCCTTGGAGGTGTAAACATTTCAGGCGAACGCGTTGACGGTGTAAACGTATCGCCTCTAGTGTTCTGGTTGTGCCCGGCCGACCCTTCGCCGGAAGTCCGGGTGCTCGAACGCTCAAGTGGGGGGCACTATGGGTGGGGAGCCGACGGCCGAGGCCAGACGGCGGACGATCGAGGCGGAGTTGCCATCGGTCATTGAGAGGTTGAGACGATCTGCGTCTCGTTCGGGCCTCGTGAGTCATCGGGCCTTCGCCGTGGAGGCGGATCGGCTCGGGCTCACGAGCGACGAGCAGCAGCGAAGGCTGCGCAATGGGCTCGCCGCTGTCGGTCTTCACGTGAAGCCGTCGCGCCGGAAACCGGGGCGGACCTCCGCCGCGGCACTTGTCGCTGTGCCGGACGCGCAAGCCGCCGGGCCCGTGCCGCCGCCGGGAACGCGGGTGAAAACCGTCCCTGACCCAGGGTCGGTCCCCAGCGAAGCGGCCCGACGCCTGGCCCAGGCCCGGCGGATGCTGTCCCGCTACGCCGACGCCGACGGCACCGTCAGCAAGCTCGCCCACGACGGTGTCGTACGGCTCCACGGGCTGAGCCCCTCCGAGGGGCGCGAGTTGACCGCCGACTTCCCGATCACCCGTCCCCGCCCGCCCGGTATGTCCGTCCGGGCGGTGACGGCCGGTAGCACCCGGCCCGCGGCGCCCGTATCCGCTGCGACGCCGAGCGCCGCACCCGCGAAGGCGCCGGCCGGCAAGAAGCCCGCCCGCTCCGCTGTTTCCGCCACTGCCCCGCGACTGGCCGAGGCCGTGCTCGCTGCCCGGGCGGTGCTGGAGGCGGACCGGTGGCGGCGAGGCAGGGCCAAGGTGCTGCTCAAGGCGGAAGAGGAGGTCGGCCTTGCTGTACTCCTGCGCGGTGGTGAAGACCGCCTCAGCCGTAGCGACCGCCTTGGCCGCGACGTTCCGGTCGAGGAGATCGCCGCCTTGCCCCGCGACGGCGAGCGGTGGCGCGCATACGAATGCCTCGTCCTGCACAACCAGCGGCTCGTCTGGAAGATCGCGCTCGGCTACCAGGGACGCGGACTGGACGCCGACGATCTCGTCCAGCACGGAACCATCGGACTCCTGCGCGCGGTGCGCAGGTTCGACGCCACCAAGGGCTTCAAGTTCTCGACGTACGCGACCTGGTGGATCAAGCAGGCCATCACGAGAGCCATCGCCGACGAAGGCACCCTGATCCGACTGCCCGTGTACATCCACGAAAGGGTCAGCAAGGTCGCCGTCGCCGAGCGCAAGCTCCTGAACGAAGGCCGCCCCAGAACCGTCGACAACGTGGCGTACGTCAGCGGCCTCACCTTCACCGAAGTGGAAGAGGTGCGCAGAATCAGCCGGCCCACCGACTCCCTGGACCGGATCATCGGGGATGACACGGCCATCGGTGACCTGATCACCGGGCCGAGCCGACTGCCCGGCCCTGCCGACGTGGTGGTCCGCAAGGAGTTCCTGGCACGCCTGCGGCACGTTCTGGAGCACCTCACCGAGCGCGAACGGCATGTCGTCATCCGGCGTAATGGACTCGACGGTGACGAGCCGGACACGCTGGAGGACATCGGGGCTGTCTTCGGCGTCACCCGTGAGCGCATCCGCCAGATCCAGTCGAAGGCCAAGTGGAAGTTCCGCGGCCAGCTGGACCGTCATGGGCTGATGCCGCGGCCTCGCTGAAGTCGACGGCGCACGCCCCTCTCAACTCCCCTCATTCGAAGGAACCCGCACATGGACTCGCGCCAGGAGCTGGTCGACTACCTCACCCGCCAGCTCGTCGGCCCCGTCGGCGGTGACGACGAAGTGCTCGACGCACCGCCGGACCGGCAGTACCTCATGGGCACGCTCTACCCGCAACAGGCGGACCGCCGGCGTCGGCTCGACCTCGCCGCCGACGACCCCGAGGCACCCGGCGCCGAGCAGGACGCCCCCGACGTGGCCCCGGCCGCCGACCCCGTGCCCGAGACCAACAGCTGGCTGCCCGCGTCCCTCGGCATCAGCTTCTACACCGATGCCGTGGACGTCGAGGTCAGCTGTGCCGCCGCCCGCTACGAGACGCAGCGCAACGAACCCGGGCGCGGCCGGCGCTGGCAGCGCGTCCCCCTCACGCCCGAGACACACACCATCGGCCCCGACCGGGAGGAGGTGCCCGTCTTCGACCGCCGCGCGAAGATCCAGCTGACTCGCCGCTCCTACGGCGCGGGCACCCTCATCACCGTGGCCCTGGTCAACGAAAAGCACCACCACCCTGCCGACGACAAGGCGCCGGACTGGGACGACATGCTGTTCCAGTGCCGGCTCAGCGTCCGGCCCGCCGATGGCGCCGTGCTGCCGTATCCCAGCGTCCGGCTCGCCAGTCGCGATCCCGAGGAACGCGAACTGCGCCTTCAGTACCGGCACGTCGTCACCCATGCCGTCGGCCACGGCTGCGCCGTCCGCGAGGACCACGGCCAGGACGGCGGTGTCGAACTCCTCACTTGCGAAGCCCTGCCGCGCGCCGAGGTGCCCGCCGTCCGGGCCGGCGGCCCGCTCGACGCCCCCGCGCTCACCATCTCCCACTTGGCCGACCCGGCCGTCGGCAGGGACCAACTCCGCGAGGAGCTCGCCGAGTTCTCCGCCTCGTACCACGCCTGGTACGTGGGCCAGCGATCCGTCGAGGTGCCGCCCTGGGGCCAGGAAGCCGCGGAGCGGATCCTCGACCGCGTCCGCCAGGCGGTCACCCGCATCGAGGCAGGCGTGCGTACCCTGTGCGACCCCGACCGCCCCGAACTCCTCGACGCCTTCCGCATCGCCCAGCGCGCCATGCTGCTCCAGATGCGGCACTCCGCCCCCGACCAGGCCGGGCAGAGATGGCGCCGCTCCGACACCGTGGCCCTCGACCCGCCCGTCGACCCCAAGGCCGGCTGGCGCCCGTTCCAGCTCGCCTTCTTCCTCCTCGCCCTCGACGGCGTCGCCGACCCCGGACACCGCGACCGCGAGACCACCGACCTGATCTGGTTCCCCACCGGTGGCGGCAAGACCGAGGCGTATCTGCTCCTGGCCGCCTTCACCATCGCCCTGCGCCGGCTCCGCGGCGAAGGCGGCGGGACCACCGTGCTCAGCCGCTACACCCTCAGTCTGCTCACCACCCAGCAGTTCCAGCGTGCCGCCACCACGATCTGCGCCCTGGAGCACCTTCGCCGCACCGAACCCGGACTCGGCCTCGGTGGCGAACCCATCACCATCGGCCTGTGGGTCGGCGACACCACCACCCCGAACAAGTTCGAGGCGGCCAAGGTCGCCTTCGACGAGCAGCGCGCGGCCAGCCACCCCGAGGACGTCTTCATTCTCGACCGCTGCCCGTGGTGCGGCACCCGCATCCTGCCGCCCACCTGGTCCAGCGTCCGCTCCGACTACGGAGTCCGTGCCGAGGCGGACGAGTTCGCCTTCCACTGCACCCGTGACGAGTGCGCTTTCCACGACCTCCTGCCCGTCGCCGTCGTCGACCAGCACCTCTACGAGGATCCGCCCACCTTCGTCCTGGGCACCGTCGACAAGTTTGCCCGGCTCGCCTGGGAGTCGGACTCCGGCAGCCTCTTCGGCGCGGGCACCGGCCACCGGCCCCCGTCCTTGATCATCCAGGACGAGCTGCACCTGCTCACCGGACCGCTCGGCACCACGGTCGGTCTCTACGAGGCGGCCATCCTGGAACTGTGCACCGGCCCGGACGGCCGCCCACCCAAGATCGTCGCCGCTACGGCCACCATCCGGCGCTCCGCCGAACAGGTCCGAGCCCTGCACCACCAGGACGTCCAGCTCTTCCCGCCGTCCGGACTCGACGCCCGCGACAGCTTCTTCGCCGTCCCCGACACCGGCAGTCCCGGCCGCCTCTACCTCGGCGTCATGGCGCAGGGCCACACCGCGGGCCGCGGCGCCGTCGCCACCACGGCGGCCATGCTCCAGGGCGTCCACCAGCTTCCCGAGGAACACCGCGACGACTACTGGACACTCGTCGCCTACCACCACAGCCTGCGCGAACTCGGCCGTACCGTCACCGCGGCCGGCGACGACATTCCCGCCCAGCTCCGCGGCCTCGACGAGGGTGCGGGCACGCGCGAGCTGGTCGGTGAGCAGGTGCAGCAACTCGACAGCAGCGTGAAGCGCGCCGATCAGCCCATCCTCCTCGACCGCCTCGAAAAGCCCTGGACGGACCCCCGGTCGGTGTCGTTCCTGCCGTGCACCAACATGCTCTCCGTCGGCGTCGACGTGAAGCGGCTCGCGTACATGCTCATGCAGGGCCAGCCCAAGACCACCGCCGAGTACATCCAGGCCACCAGCCGCGTCGGCCGCCACCACGTGCCCGGACTCGTCGTCACCTACTTCAACGCCACGCGCCCGCGCGATCGGTCCCACTACGAGACCTTCATGGACTACCACCGGGCGCTCTACCGCTACGTGGAACCCGCCAGCGTCACCCCCTGGTCCCTGCCCGCGCGGCGCCGCGCCCTGCACGCCGCGCTCGTCATCCTGGTCCGCCACCGGCTCGGCCTGGCCGCCGAGAACCGCGCCGGACGGATCACCGACCACAAGGAAGAGGCAGGGCGGATCGCCGACACCCTCGCCGAGCGTGCCGCGACCGCCGAGCGCGGCGCCACGGGAGTCGACGCCGACGCCGTGCGCGCCGACGTGCGAGCGGAACTCGGTTACCTCCTGGACGACTGGTACCGGCAGGCCGACACCGCCGCCACCGAGGGCAAGGACCTCTACTACCGCAGCCAGGGCAAGGGCCAGCACAACCTGCTCAAGGGCTTCGAGCAGCGTTACGGCCTGTGGGAGACCCTCAACTCGATGCGCAGCGTGGACCGCGAGTGCCAGATCACCGTGACGGGAGCAGGAAAGTGAAGCGCAAACTCCGGGTCCGCCAGGCGCAGACCGTGCTGCCGTTCGGCGTGGGCGCGGTACTCGACGTCCAGGGCGAGTCCTTCGTCGCCGCCGGTATCGAGAGGTGGCCGGACCTCAAGACCCCCGTCCCGTCCGACCGGCTCGCCACCCGCCTCGGCGTCAAGGGGTTCTTCGCCGCACCCCACACCCTCAACGACCGCTACGACAAGGCCGACCGCCCCGGCGTCCCCTATGTTCGCTTCCCCGGCTGGCTGTTCTGCGGCTCCTGCCGGGCCATGGTCCGCTTTCTGCGCGAGAACGAGAAGCCGGGTGAGCCGCCCGTCTGCACGTCCTGCGCCGCAGCACCCCGCCTCACCCCGATGCGGTTCGTCCGCATCTGCCCGGACGGACACCTCGACGACGTCGACTGGTGGTACTGGACCCACTCCAAGCTCGCGCCCGAACTACGGCAGGCGTGCTCAGAGTCGAAGCAAGCCTGGAAGGCACGCCGGCTCAGCTTCCGCGTCGCCGACCGCGCCTCCGGTCTCGAAGCGCTCTCGGTGCGCTGTGAAGCGATCAGGGAGGGCGGCAAGCCCTGCGGCGCCGAACGTGACCTGCTCGACGTCCTCGGCCCCCAGGGCGGACGCTGTTCCGGCCGCAACCCCTGGCAGCACTGGGACGCGAGGGTCTCCTGCGGCCAGCAGGTGCACAACGTGCAGCGCACCGCCGGAAACGTCTACTACCCGGTCGTCTACTCGGCCCTCGACATCCCGCAGACCGCCGAAGCACCGCGTGCGGAGCGGAACATGGCGGAGGCCGTCCTGGACCACGGCTACTGGCCGCTCCTGCTCGACGCCCTCGGCACGTCCAGGGCCGACACCTTCCGCGGCATGATCAAGGAGGACACCGACGCCCCGGAAAGCCTCATCGACCAGCTCGTCGCGGAGGCCACAGGTGCCCCCACGCCGCCTCCCCCCGGCCGGCAGGAGTCCGGCAAGTCCGGAAAGGTCGACCTGAGCCGCGACGAGTGGTACGCCTTCGACGCCGTACAACTCCCGGAACCCACCGCGGAGTTCGCAGTCCGCCGCGGCGGACTCGGCCTAGACGGCGAGAAGGAGGAGCCCTGGGCCACCCTCGACGCGCATATCGGCGGTACCGTCCTGGCCGACCGCCTGCGCGAGGTGCGGGCGCTGACCGGCTTCCGCCGCCACTCCCCGGGCGGCACCCTCGTACCCGCCGACACCAGCGGCCGTCTGCGCTGGCTGCCCGCGACCGAGGTCTACGGCGAGGGCATCGTCCTCACCCTCGACGAAGAACGCCTCACTGCCTGGGAGAACGACCCCCGCGTACGGGCCCACGTCCACGGTATCCGTACGGACCTCGACGCGTCGTTCCGCGACGAACAGCTCGCCGAGACGACCGGCAGTGAACTCTCGCCCCGCTTCCTGCTCCTGCACACCGTCGCCCACCTCCTCATCCGCCAGCTCTCCTTCGACTCCGGCTACACCACCGCCAGCCTGCGCGAACGCGTCTACGGCCGCCCTGAGTACGGCCAGCACGGACTGCTCATCTACACGGCCGCCGGTGACGCGGAAGGCACCCTCGGCGGCCTGGTCCGGCAGGGCGAGGCACCGAACTTCGCCGAGACGCTCATCCGGATGCTGGAAGCCGCCGCCTGGTGCTCCGCCGACCCGCTGTGCGCCGAGCACACCGGCCAGGGCTTCGGCAATCTCAACCGGGCCGCCTGCCACGCCTGCACCCTGCTGCCCGAGACCAGCTGCCAGACCGGCAACACCCTCCTCGACCGCGCCCTGGTCGTCGGCTCCGCCCGCGTGCCCGGCTACTTCACCGACGTCCTCACCGCGAGCCGCGAGTCCGCCGCCGCCATCGCCCAGGGGTGACATCCATGACCACCGCGAACACCCCCGTGCTCCACCCCGACCTCACCCCGGCCCAGCGCGACTGCCTGGACGCCCTGCCGCTGACCGGCAACCACGTCGTCAGCGGCCCGCCCGGCAGCGGCAAGAGCCTGCTCGCCGCACACCGCGCCGTCCACCTCGCCCTCACCGGCCGCCCCACCCTGCTGCTGTCGCGCTCCAACCTGCTGCGCCAGCTCCTGGACGGCATGCTCCAGGGCCTCACGGTCCCCGGCACACCGGTCGAGGCCGCCACCGTCCATGGCTGGGTTCTGCGCCACTTCGGATACGGCGCACCGCGCACCCAGGACGGCTGGTTCGACTGGGCGGCCCTCACCCAGCAGGCTGCCGCCGCCCTCGGCGAGAACGAGGCGGCCACCCCTCACCTCGTCGTCGACGAGGGCCAGGACCTGTCGCCGGGCTTCTACCGGATGGCCCGCCTCGCCGCCACCTCCGTGACGGTCTTCGCCGACGAGTGCCAGCGCCTCACGGAAACGAACTCCACCCTCACCGAGATCACCGACGCCCTCGGCCGCTCCACGACACGGTTCGAGATCGCCGGGAACCACCGCAACAGCCGCGAGATCGCCTCCCTCGCGGAGCACTTCCGCACGGGGGGTACCCGCCCAGAGATCCCCTTCCGCAGTGGCACGCTGCCCACAGTCCGCCACTATTCCGGCATCAAGGACCTCGCCGACGACATCGCCGGCCTGGCGGCCCGGCACCCGCGGGACCGTATCGGCGTCATCGTCAACTCCCTGCGCACGGCGGCCGACCTGATGCGCCGCCTGGAACGCGCCGGCCTCGCCCACGAACCCCAGCTCTACAGCTCGGAGGCTTCGTCCGGCCGCTATCGCGACCTCGACCTGGCCCGCTCCGGCGTCGTCCTCGTCCACCGCGCCAGCGCCAAGGGCCTCGACTTCGACACCGTCGTCATCGCCGACGCGGAGTCCGACTCCGCCACCGACCCCACGGCGGCGACCCTGCGCATGGCGTACTACGTCATGATCACCCGCGCGCGGCAGCGGCTGGTGGTGGGTTGGCAGGGGAGTCGCCTGCCGCGGCATCTGGAGGGGCTGCACGGGTGGGTGCACATGCGGTGATGGCGCGACTGAGGCTACGAGCATGTTGGAAGACAAGGGGAGACGATGACTGACGACCGCAAGACGACCGTGCCCGTGTGGACGCTGGCGACCGCTGACGTCCGGGTACCAGGGTTGACCGCGGGCGAGTCGATGACGGCTGAGCGCCTGGCTGAACTGCGCGGAGTGCTCGCCGTCCTGGCCGACGAGCCGATCACCACACTTGAGGTGCATCCGCTGCCCGACAAGATCGACCGCGGCCATGGCATCCCGCTCGACGCCGCGAGCCCACTGGCGCAGCACCTGTCACAGTTCATCACGCAATCGACGCGAAGCTCCCTCACGGCGGCCAGAGCGACCGCTTCCGGCGAGAATCTGTATCGCATGGTGGTCCCGGCGAAGGTCGCCGCCCAGTTCGGGCAGGGCCTCGTTCGTTCGATGCCGTCCAAGGCGGCGGCCGGTGGTATCCACAGCGCACTCATGAACTCAAAGGGCATCGCCGCCAATGCGACGTTCGTGCCGGTCGGAGGAGCGGCAGCGGCGGGCACGGCCGGCGGGGCCGGTGCGACCGCCGGCGTCGTGGCCGCCGGCGGCACGGCGCTCACCGTGGCCGCTCCGCTCGTGCTCATGGCCGTGGCGGTGGGGGTGAGCGCGCACGCCGACCGGAAGCGCCAGCAGGCCATCGAACACATCACGGAACTGCTGGAGCAGCTTCAGCAGGACAAGCTCGACGACGAGCACAGTGCGCTCAACGCCTGCCGTGCCGCCATCGACAAGGCCACGGCCATCCTGCTCGACCAGGGCAAGCTCGGTGTCTCACTGGGACTCGACTCGGCGGTGCACACCATCGACACGGCGCTGAGCAAAGCGGACCTCCGCCTGTCCCGATGGCAGAGTGCGCTCGACAGACTGCCCGAGGGCGAGGCCGTCGAACTCGGCACGCTGACCGAGTCGTTCCCCGGCGTTGAGGACCATGGCGGCGCGTTCCGCACCCACCTCGAACTCGCTTCCCTGGCCATCGCGCTGATGCGGCGGGTCGTGGTCCTCCAGGCCGTCGAGCACGCCCAGAGTGAACCCGGCAACCTCTTCGAGAACTTCACCCGCGCACTCAAGCGCGATCAGCAGCGCCTCGACGACCTGGAGTCGGGCATCGCCGGTGTCCTGGTACGCCTGTCGGCACTGGAACTGGGCCGTCCGAAAAAGCGCCCCGTCTTCACGACAGGTGACGTCGATCGCCTCATGAGCGCGGCCCACCGCATCCACCGGCTGGGCGACGGCGTCACGGTCAACAGCCGTACGACAGACGTGGCGATCGAGATCGCCCGCGACAAGGACGGCTCTGTGACCGTGTTCCCCGCGCTGCCCGTGTAGGGGTTGTCGCGCTCGCACTCACTCGGTGAGCGGTGCGGGGCTGCCGGAAACCTCGAAGGTGGTTGTGGCTCTCTCAGGCTCGCGAATCACTGGTGTGCGGGGTATCGCTCCCATTCGTCGATCAAGCAGGAGGTCAGCAGTGAGACCCACTCCATTAGTGATGCCCAGCCGCAAGCCCGCGCCGCAGGCTCCGCGATGGGGCCGGGGCGGGTTCGTCCGAGACGAGCCGCGTGCTGAGAACCCGCTGGTCTACCGGGCGGTACTACAGATCCCTGAGGACGAGCAGGAGCAGATGTTCGCCGGGTTCCGCTCGTGCTTCACCTCCTGGTTGGAGAGTAAGGACCTGGCGACGCAGCTCTCCTCGGGCGTCCATCGGCTCACGGACACCTACACCCTCACCGTGACCGACTCCTACGACACCGACGGCCACCAGACCGCGCTGCGGCTTCGTCTACGGGAGAGCAAGGAGGACAAGCAGGAGGGGACCTGGCAGACGACGCTCACGTCCGCTGTCGACCGTGAGTCGACAGCGGCGTACGTCGGTGTCGACCTGGAGCACTACCCCAGCCCGGGCAGACGGCAGTCCACACCGGTCCCTCCTCGGCTTGTCCGTGAGATTCTCGATCACTTCACGGTGCCGGATGGGACGATTCGGCTCTCCACGACACCTCACCGGATCGGCCCCGACTCGGTCGGCCGGCTCATGTCCGCCTTCACCGATCCCACGCGACACCTGCCACTGGTCCTCGCGGCGGAGCCGTCCAACGACGATCCGGCCTGGGAGGGACTGCTGACCAGGGTCGCCAGGAATCTGGTCGGAATCGCCTCAGTGTTCCGGCTGGAACGGGAGGCCGTCCCCGCCTTCCGCGACGCGGCCGGAGACCGGCACGACGTGTTCCCCGGCCAGATACGCACGTATCTTCCGGACGTCGCCCTCGGCTCCGCCGAAGACGGTCGGCGGCACCGCCTGCTGACGTACCGGCGGCTCAGCGATCCGACCTTCCGCAACGCGGACATCCGGATCTCCAGGTACCCGCGCCAGCACGCTGCCACCACACCGCAGCCGGCCCTGCTCGCCGAGCCCGCGTTTCCAGGCATCGAGGAGGTCCTCAAGGGCCTGCGCGCGGCGCGGTCCCAGACGGCTGAGTCCTTGGGGAATGAGACCGTCGGCTCCCTGCGCGCTCAGCTGAGCACGGCGAACGAGACGATCGACAAAGCGCTGGAAGAGCTGAGCGAGGCTGCCAGTGCCCGGGACCTGGCGGAGCGCGGCAGGCGCGCGCTCGATGAGCAGCTGCGGGATGCGACCGACCGCTACGAATACGAAATCGCCGACCACGATGCCACCCAGGCGGAGCTGTCCGCCCTGCGCCACCAAGTGGCGGTTCTGCAGCAGCGGCTGGTGAAGGCGGGCCGGGCCGAGGACGCCTACACACCTCCCGTGGAAGAACCGGTGCCGATGTCCTTCGCCGAACTGAACGAACGCGTGCACGAGCGGATGAAGCATCTTGTTCTGACCTACGACAAGAGCAAGGCGGAGGACCTCGACGACGACATGAAGAGCTCGACCTGGGCGTCGAAGGTGTGGGACGCGCTGCTGGCGCTGGATTCCTACGGGTCGAGCAGCGCCAGCGAGCAGGGATTCGACGGAACCTTTCGGGATTTCTGCGAGGCTTCCCCACAGGGCGTGCGTACCTATCCGGCGACGCGTGTGGCCATGGTGGAGTCCGACTCCGTGCGCAACGACAAGAAGTTCCGGCAGCAGCGAATGCTCCCTGTACCGGCGGAAGTCGACACCTCGGGCAAGGTGTTCATGGAAGCCCACATAAAGATCGACAACAAGGGGAGGATCGCGCCTCGCGTTCACTTCTATGACGACACAGCGGGCGCCACGGGCAAGGTGATAGTCGGCTACGTAGGGCCGCATTTGTCAAACACTCGTACGAACTGAGCGCCTTGCTCAGCCCGAGTGGGTTTGTCGAGTCGGCGGCAGGCGCTCCTTGGCTGTGGAGCGCAGCGCACCTCTGCACCTGCCGATTCAGCCCGTGGGCGACGGCCCGCCCGATGTAGAGGTGACCGGTGCTTTCCTCACTGATCTCCGGATCCGGCAGCCTGTCACCGCTTCGACGGCAGTACGCTCCCGGTGGAGGGCGTGCTCACCTCCGCGAACTCGCCACGGCCCTGTTCGGCGAGCCGCCCCAGGCGTACGAGCTGGGTGTCCTGGGCGGCCTGGTCGCCGCGTTCCACGGCGTCACGCAGGGCGTCGCGGGCGGCCAGGACCTCCTTGCGGAGGGTTGCCGGGTAGGCGTCCTGTTCGGCGAGGCGGATGGTGAGGAGCGAGGAGCGGACCGCCGGGTCGAGTGCGGTCAGGAGTTCCTCGGCCCGTTCCGTCGCAGCAGGCATCGCATCGGCGTCCATGGCCCTGCGCGCGTCCATGACCGCCTCGGCGGCTTTCCGCAGGTCCTCCAGGAGCGGCGGTGGCAGCAGTCCACGTCCACCCCGTGCGGCGATTGTCGCCCGGGCGAAGACACTTCGGGCCTGTGCGCACGTCTCCAGGGTCTCGCGGGCCGAGTCCAGCAGTCCGTCCAGGGAACGGCCCACTGCCTCCCCCTTGCTGAGGACCGCCAGATCTGCCATGACCTCGGTGAGGGCGTCCCGCTCGGCGGGGGTGGCTTCCTGGCCCCAGTTGTGCAGGAACTCCGTGTAGCGGTCGTGGAGTTCGGCCGCCTTCCGGCCGACGGCGGTGGAGACCATGCTGCGCCGCAGCCGGGCACCGCGCCAGTCGCCGGAGCCGATGCGGTACTTCAGTTCGACGGTCCGGTCGGAGTCGAGCCGTGCCAGAAGGGTGAGCGGTACGCCTCCCTGGAGTCCGTCGGTGTACTCGTCGACGAAGCCGCCGCAGAACTCGTTGCGCTGAGCCGAGTTGCGGTGCGGCCCCTCCCAGACCTGGAACCGCACCGATCTGCCGTTGCCGCCGCGCACCACGAGGTCGTCCACCGGATGCCATTCGGTGGGGTAGGGCGTACCGCTGGGAATGAGGAGCTCCACCGTGCCGTCCTCAAGCTCGAGTCCGAGGTGCTGTGCCGTGACCTGTTCGGCGGGTGCGGTGCCGAAGTCGCTGCCGCAGAGCGAGCAGGCGCTGAGCCCGGCGGCGTTGACCATCCCGCAGCCGGGACACTTCAGGCCGCCCGTGTCCAGCGGCGCGTCGCAGTCGAGGCACACGGTCGAGGAGGCGGGGTTGTCGGCCCGGCCGCATTCCGGGCACTCCGTGCGGTTGGCCGTCGGAGCGGTCGCGCGCAGTCCGGACAGGTCCGTGGCGCACACGGGGCAGGCGGTGGTGAGTTCGGGGGCGGGGACGTGGCAGCTCGGGCAGTCCACGGTGGCAGTGCCGAGCAGCGGGGTGGCACAGCTCGGGCAGGCGTCGGCGGTGACGGGAATGCCTTCGACGGTGCAGGTTTCGGCGGGGCAGTCGAGAGTGTTGAGGAGGCCGGCCTCCACGGCGGCACCGTGGGCGACGGCCATCATGGGATCGACCGTGTGCGCCACCGTTTCCTTTCCGAAGAGGTCCTCCAGGTCGCGTCGGACGGCCGGGATGAGGGTGGAGCCGCCGACGAGGAGGACGCGCTGGACGTCCTCCGGCAATGCCTCGCCCTCCTTCAGCACCGACTCGACCGTCTTCCGCATCCGGCGCAGGTGCTCGGTGAGGAGCCCTTCGAAGACCGTGCGCCGCACCGCTCCGGACCAGGATCCGCCCTGGCGGCCGAGTGGAGCGAGGGTCACTTCGGAGACGTCCCGCGCGGACAGTTCGACCTTCGCGCGCTCGGCGGCGGCCCGGATGCGGGAGGCGTCTCCTTCGCCGCTGTGGTCGCGTCCGTCGAGCTGCTCGCGCAGGTGGCCGTCGAGCAGCGCGTCGAAGTCTGCGCCGCCGAGGAGGTTGTCCCCACCCAGTTCACTCACCGAGAAGTAGCCCGGACCGATCGTCAGCAGCGACACGTCGAAGGTGCCGCCACCCAGGTCGAAGACGAGCACGGTGGCGTAGTCCGCGGTTCCGTTCTCGCCCGACCTGACGCCGAAGGCGTGCGCGGCGGCGGTCGGTTCCTCCACGATGCGCGCCACGTGGAAACCGGCCAGTCGCCCTGCCTCACGCACCGCATGCCTCTGCGGCTCGGCGAAGTACGCCGGCACCGTGATCACCGCACGCCGGAACGGCACCCCCGCGGTGCTCTCCGCGTCCTCCTTCAGCCGGCGCAGCAGGATGGCAGAGACCTGCACCGGGGAGAGGTAGTGCTCGCCGAGCCGGATCTCCACCGATCCGTCAACGCTCACCCGGACGGGCGGCGCATCGTGGGGCCGTGCCTTCAGCGCCTGCTGCACGAGTTCGTCGTCCCAGCGCCGTCCGATCAGCCGCTTGACCTCAGTGATCACGGAACTGGGGTCGGTGACAAGCCAGTTGAGGGCTTCCTGCCCAACCAGCAGAGAACCGTGGGAGTCGAGGCCGAGGGCCGAGGGGGTCGCCTGATCACCGTGCCGGTTGGGCAGGACGACGGGGACGCCGTCGTTCAGCCAGGCCGTGACGGAGTTGGTGGTGCCGAGGTCGATGCCGAGAGTCCGGTGCATGGAAGGTTGCTTCCTGATCGTCGTGGGCGTCCTGCGTAGGACGGGAGCGGGACGGCGCGGCCGCCGGGTCAGCTGCGACGGGAGCGACGTCTCCGCCCGGCCGAGGGCTTGCGCGGGAGCTTGCGCTGGGAGCGAGTGGTACGACGTGGCTGCGCCCGCCTGCCGCCTGCCGGAGGCACCTCGGACGCCGCCGGATCCGGGCCGTCCCCGGCTGCCGGAACCGGCTCGGACTCCGGTGCGGGGCCCGGCACCGCGACGACCACCTGTGCGGGGCGCAGGATGGACGCGCCCAGGCGGAAGCCGGTGCCCCTCTCCCTCAGCACCGTGCCGTCCGGGGCGGACGGATGAGCTTCCGTCCCGACGACCCGCATCTCCGCCGGATCGACGGCCCTGCCCACCGCTTCCATCGGCCTGACGTCGTGCCGGGCGAACTCACCGCGCAGCATCAGGTGTGCCGCGTCGATCTGCTCACTCAGCGCGACGGCTGCAGAGGTCGCCTCGCGGGCGGATCGCGCCTCGTGCAGGGCGCCGGTCCGGCGGCGCGTGTCGACGAGCAGGTCGTCCAGCGGCAGCAGGGAGCTCAGCAGAGCTTGCAGCCGGGACTCGGCCTCGTCGCGTTTGCGGGACAGCGCCTCGACCCGGCGCCGCAGTTTGTCGAGTTCGGACGGCGGGCCGGTGGGAGCGGCCGGGTCGGGACCGTTCACGGAAGTTCCTCGGGGTCGTGGCGGGGCAGGGGCGGGGTGAGCATTTCGGCGACGAGGGAGCCGACGGCGCCGCGGGAGGCGTGGTCGGCCCGGCGGATGAGCTCCCGCCTGACCGGGTCCTGCCGGGCCGCTGTGAGGGCCTGTCCCACCTGCCTGCGGAGAACGGGGGGCCGGGTGCCCGGCGCGGCGTCCGGGACGAGTTCGTGCAGCGTGGGACCGAACCAGGGAATCTGTGGCGCTTCGGCGCCCTCGGCTCCCGAGGCGGGCTTGGCGACGTTCAAAAGAGAGTTTCCTGTCCGAAGTCGTGGGGGTGGCGTCGGCGGATCCGGGGAGGGGGGCCGAACAGCAGGCCCTGATCCGGCAGTTCAGTGCCGATCTGTTTCGCGCACGCGCGGTCGCGCTGCGCTCCGCCAAGGTCGCCTTCCTGCTCGCGCGTCCGGGCGCGGCGCAGATAGGCCGCTTTCACGGTCTGGTCGAAGCGGGCACTGACACCGGTGCGCATCAGGTCCCGCAGGAACAGCTCGATGACGTCGGACGGCGACGCCGTGGCTTCGAGGTACTCGGCGAGGCCGAGCACTGCCGCCTCGTACTCCTCCCTGATGTGGTCACGGGCCGGGTCCGCGATACCGACGGCCGTGCTCAGCAGTTCGACCCGGCGTTCCCATCCGGCGCGAGTACCTTCGGCTTCGGCGAACCAGACTTCGTCGACCAAGAGGTCGACGAGCACGCTGCTGACAAGCTCCTCTCCGAACGGGCCCTGGCCGCCGTCGTACTGAAGCACGCGGCGCACTGCGGACCGCGCCGCTGCCATATGCCCGCCGGACGCGGCGGCCACGGCCCACTCGGCATTACGGTCTCTCAGCCACGTCCGGGCCGGTGCACAGCCCGGATCGCGCCGCAGCAGGTCCCGTACCGCCTCTGCGTGGATCTTCTCCCGAGGCTCCGCCCCGTCGAGTGCCCGGCGCAGGTCCGCCCTCAGATGCTCGTCGAGGCCGGACCTGGCGTCCCTGTCATCGGGCGACACGACCAGGGCACGCGCGAAGCGGTTCCTACTCTCCCGAGGATCGCTGCCCAAGACCTTCTGCCCCCGCCGCACCAGTTCGGCGGTGAGCTCGGCGGCCAGCGAGCCATCCTCGGGCAGCAGCGCAAGCGCCATCTCCAGGCCCTGGATGCGTGTGACGTAGGAGTAGTCGCGCCCGGTGCGGCTCCGCCCGACGTTCTTCCCCGCGCGCAGGACGGCCGCCCGATCCCCGGGGCCGAGGGGGTGCCCGAGCCGCACCGCCGTGCTGAAGTCCGCGAGCGCCTCGCTCCATTTCTTGGCCCGCACCCGGCCCTGGCCCCGTTCCGCGAGGGCCTGGGCGAGAACGTCGGCGCACGCGCGGTGGTCAGGGGAGTCCGCGGTCCAGGTGGCGGGGTCGGGGTGGCGTGCGGTGTAGGCGTCGAGGAGAGCCTCGCCGCGGTCGTGGCTCACGAGATGCCGGGCAGCTTCTTCGAGTGGAATCAGGCCGTCGGGCCCGGCGTCCGAGAGGGGGACCGCGAGAACGGCACGCTCGGTCTCCCAGGCCGTCTCCCAAGCCGCGAGGACGTCCCGGCCGGCCCGGACGTCCAGGGCGCGCAGCAGGTCGGTGATGCGCCCGAGCAGATGACTGTGGGCACCCTCCCAGACATCGTCGGGCACGGGAGCGCCGCGCCGCTCGGTGAGCAGGGCGCGGAAGTCACCCGGGTCGTCCTCGTCGAGGAGATGCGCCCACAGTACGATCGCGAGCGCTGCCGTGCCGAAGTCGGTGTGCCGCCCGCCCTCTTCGCTCAGCCGGCGGAGGGCCCCCACCGCGAGGGCGTGTACGACCCCTGTCGCCGCCATGTCCAGGTCACTGTCCGGACACCGCCGGACCGCCTCCGGCCAGTTCCCGACCCGGGCGGCCAGGGCGGCGCGGAGCACGGCGTACCGTACCGTCGCGTCGTCGGCGTCGGGTGTGCCGAACTCGGCTTGGAAACGCTGCAGAAGCGGTCGTACGACGCCAAACTCTGCGCGCAAGAAGGCGCGTTCAGCAGTGTCGAGCAGGCGGCCGGCCGTGACGGCTCCTCCGGGTTCACCGGTGTCGTCGACCTGCACGGTGTGCTGCCCCCCTGAGCCCCTTGCGCATCAACCGTCACCGTAGATAAGCGTGTTGGCGACGTCAACGCACTAACGGGTGGGATGGCTGGTTTCTGCGTGCCCAGTGGCTCGATGGTCCCGGGCTTCCTCACCGGTCGGCACTGCCGGGTGGGACGACCCATTCGGTGGGCTGGCCGGTGAGGGAGGCGATCATGTCGAAGTCCCCGTCGTAGTGGAGGACTGTTCGCTGGTTCAGTTCCGCTGTGGCGGCGATCAGCAGGTCGGGTAGGGACAGGGCGCGGTGGAAGCCCGCGTTGAGGGCGTGGCGCTGGATCTCAAGAGCGCGAGTGAAGGCGTCGTCGTCTGTTCCGAGGTAGTCGAAGGCGTGGAGCCAGGTGCTGATACGTGTTGCTTCCGAGCTGTCCCGCGCGGAGTGGATCATCTCGAACTCGGTGGGGCGGCATACGGCGAGGAGATAGCGCTCGTGCAGAGGCTTGAGTACCTCCTTGACGCTCGGCTTCGTCCAGCGGGCGAGGGCCGACTTGTCGATCAGATAGCGGTCCTGCATCAGGCGGCTCGGCCTCCGTCGCGCTTGAGGGAGCCGTCTGCGTTGCGGGGGCCGGTGTTCTCGACGATCTCGCTGAAGTCGAACTCGCCGGCGTCCATGGCGTCGAAGCCCTCCTGTCGCAGGTGCCTCTTGACGGCGTCTTCCATGGCGAGGCGGACGGCCTTTGCCTTCGTTTTGGTCCCGAAGATGCGCATGGCTTCGGCGACCATGTCCTCGTCGAGGTCGATGACGGTTCTGGCCATGCGGGTGGTCCCTTCTCAAGAGATTCTGCCAGTGAAACGATATCTCTCTTCGGTCATAATAGATGTCATTTCGGGTAGGTGTCCACGTCGTGCAGGCGTGGTGCGTGGGCGCTCCGTGTGGGAAGCGGACAGTCGTCCTCATGATGTCGAGAGCACTGGTCGCGCGGTACGACCCACACCTGTTCGGGGCTTCGGCCGCGCCGTCGAGGCCGCCTCGCAGCAGCCGGGCGGCGCAGCAGCCGGGCGGCGGGTGCCGTCGATATGAAGCCTCCGGCCCGCCGTTTCCTCGTGGCGCATCACGATCTTGACCCATCGACTGGACCCGGCTGGTAGGCGACTGGCTGCGCCCGGTGGGGTCGCCTGATCCTCCCGGCTCTCAGCGGCGTCCGAGGCGGCGTGCGCGTCCCGGGTGTCGGCCGGCTGTCGGCGAGCTGCGAAGATGCGTCTGATTCCCAGGTGGAGGGCATTTGTTCGTTTTCGTGTGTGCGGGGTGCGGCGCCGAGTTGACCACTCCGCTGTCCCAGGTCTCACTGCCGGTCCACGCCCGTCAGACGTACGGGAACGGGGCCCAGCTTCCGGTGCTCATGCGATCAGGGACGTTCGCCGTGGACCCGGACCCATGGGGAGGGCCCTGGCGGATGTGGGACGAGATCGATCCGGGGGAGGCGGAGGCACGCGGCATCTGCGCGCCGGTCCACGCCCTTTCCGACGGTACGCCCGGGGAGAGCGTCATCTCGCCCGGTGACATCCGTGGAACCCGGCTGATTCCTGAGAAGCGCGGCGGTGCCTGCTGTGGCCTCGACGGGGCCGACGGGCCCAACATGGCCTGCGAGACATGCGACCTCCCCGTGGCGACCAGGATCGACGACTGCTCGCTCTGGCAGGCGGTGCGACTCAGCCCGGACGCCGTGCACCGCGTCCCCGTCGACGGTGTCCACGCCGCGCCCCTCTCCTGGGCGGAGCTGGCGGAGAAGGGGGAGAAGACGCCGCCGTTCGAGCCGATCGCCACGTGGGGAGGACGGTCGGGGACGAACCACTACTGGTCGTGGAGTCCGCGGTGGGAGGCGGCAGCCGGTCACGCGCTCGCCCACCTGCTGGTCGCCTCCCAAGGACAGCCGGTGCAGGTCCCGGGCGGTCTGACCGCGGACGTGTTCCAACGCACGCTCGACGCCCTGCTGCCCGCAGGCACCCCGAAGCGGCGTGCCATCCTGGCCGGACCCGGACAACCCTCCCCGGATGCCGGCGCCGACATCCTCCTCGTACCGGTCCATCCCCAGACGGGTCACACCTGGGCCCCAGCCGGCCCGACCGCGTCGGCCTACCTGGTGCCCCTGCCGCTGGGGGTGTGGCTGTGGCTGGTCTGTCCCCAGCCGTACTTGCCGGTCACCGCGTCAGGCCGCATACCCCAGGACGTCCTCCGCGACGACCCGCTTCCGCTGCTCCCCGACCAGCTGTTCCGGGCCGACCGGGGAACGTTCCAGCACACCCTGGTTCGGCTGCCCGCGGTTCGCAGCCCGTGGCTGCGCTCGGTCCTGGAGAACCTCAGGCAGGGCACCTCGGTCGACCTCTTCTAGCCCTCCGGGAATCGATCAGCGCCGGACGCTCCGCGGGTGACGGCAGGCGCCTCCCCTCGCGTCGAGAGCACTGCCCGGACGGTCTTGCCGGCGGGTGGGTAGGGGACGCAGTCCCAATGGTCGGCGAGGGCGGCGACGAGTGACAGGCCGCGTCCGCCGGGGCGGAGCGCATCGGGTGCGTCGGCGCACATCACGATCTGCGGGTAGAGGTCCCCGCGCGCGTCGGTGACCTCCACGCGGAGGTGGTCGGCCCGTGGGGCGAGGACGAGGGTAAGCCGAAAACTCCGACCGGGCAGACGGCCGTGCAGCGCGGCGTTTGCCGCGAGCTCCGCGACGACGATTTCGGCACGCTCCGTGAGGTCCTGCGGGACGCCCCAGGACTGGAGTTGGCTCACGGCGAGCAGCCGGGCGAGCCGAGCGCCGCGCCGGGTGGAGGAGAGCAGCTGCGTGAAGGTGTGCGGGGAGGTGGTGAGTTGGGGAGCGGGTTGGTTCATGACGCCAGCGTGGCGTCCGTGAAGGGCCGGTGCGAGCTCCGGACCGCGTACGCGGAGTCAGCGTACGAGCACATTGAGTGGACAGTACGCGCGCCGCCCCGTCACGCTGTGTGCCGAACGTGTGCGGGCCCGAGCGGCTGGAGAGAGGGGCGGCGGATGGATATCGTCGAAGGCGGGGCGGCCACGAGCGTGGGCGTGGACGACCGGACGGTGTCGGCGGGGGACTGGGAGCGCGAACCCCATCCGTCGGACAGTCTGCGTACGTTCGGCGCGGTCGTCCAGGCCCTACGGGAACACGCGGGGCTCAGCCGGAGTGAGTTCGCCGACATCGTGCGGTACTCCAAGCACACGGTGGCGTCCGTGGAGTTGGGTCGCCGGATGCCGGACGAGGCGTTTGTGGAGCGTGGGGAGGAGGCGACCGGCAGTACGGGCGCGCTGCGGAAGGCCGCGCGTCATCTCACCCGGGGTGAGGCGGGCCTCGCGGCGTGGTTCCGGCGGTGGGCGCGGCTGGAGCGGGAGGCGGTGAGTCTGTGCACGTACGAGTGCCGGCTGGTGCCGGGGTTGTTGCAGTCGGAGGCGTATGCGCGGGCGGTGTTCGAGGGCACGATCCCGCTGCCGACGGATGAGGAGTTGGAGGCTCTGCTCGCCGCGCGGATGGAGCGGCAGGCGATGATGCGGGAGCGGCCGAAGGTGCCGTTCAGCTTCATCGTGGAGGAGCACGTGTTCCGGCGGCGGTTCGGTGACGCGGAGGCGATGCGGGAGCTGTTCGACCATGTCCTGGAGCGGAGTGCTCCGCGCAATGTGATGCTTCAAGTGGTGCCACTGGAGGCGGGGCTGCACCCGTGCCTGGACGGTCCAGTGCGGATCTTGGAGACTCCTGCGGGGCAGCGGCTCGGATACTCCGAAGGGCAGGAAAACGGCCGGTTGATCGCCGACCGGAAAGAGGTGAGCCTGCTCTGCCAGCGCTATGAAACACTGCGCTCGCAGGCCCTGAGCCCCGACGAATCCCGGGCCTTGCTGGAGCGACTCCGAGGAGAGCTATGAGCGGCAGTGTGACGGAACTCGCCTGGTTCAAGTCCAGCTACAGCGGCAGCCAGGGCGACGACTGTGTGGAGGTCGCGATCGCCGAACAGGTCGTCCACGTACGGGACTCCAAGGACGTGACCCGCCCGGCCTTCGCCGTGGGCCGTGCAGGCTGGGGGCAGTTCGTACGGTTCGCGTCGGAGCGCTAAGCGACTGGAGGGCGTGTCGTCCGCTGAGCGGTGGACGGCACGCTTTCGCCGTGCTCAGGAATCCTTGGGCTTGTCCGCAGGGGCGTAACCGAGGGCCGCGCGGTTGATGAAACGGTCACTGAGGTCGCGAACGGGCGCGGGCTTCGGCTTCTGCACGGCGTTTTTCGCCGTGGACTTCTTCGGGGCGGGCTTCTTGCCGTGGGAGCGTGCAGCTGCCTTCGACTTGTTGGTGTTGGAGACCACTGGCTTGCCCTGCGCATTGAACTTCTCCCGCAGGACGGTGAGTTGTTCGCGTTCTTGCTTGGTCTTGTGGGCGGGGAGTGCATTGACGAGGGCACGGGCCCGACGGAAAAGGTAGCGTGCCGCTGTGCTGCGCTTGGCGTTGACCGCTTTGCGTAGCGCCTTGATTGTGCGGCGTAGCGCCTTGATCTTCTCCGCCTCCCCCTCGGGCAGCTGGAGCTCGGTACTGGTCGAACGTTGCTCGCGAGCAGCACGGCCAGGCCAGTCGGCGCCGCCCGTCAAGACGACGACGGCGCGGGGATTGCTGCTTTGGCTTCGACGCACCACAGGTGTTCCCTCCTCGGGTGAGCTGTGGGATGGGTCAGCTGTGGCGGGGGCCCTGGCCGGGGGGCGGGGTGAGGGTGGAGCGGTAGGTGCCGGACTCTCCCTCGGTGAGCGGGTTCTCCATGGTGAGGCCAGCGGCGGCCATGCGGTCGTATTCGGCGAGGATCAGGTTCTTGGTGCGGTACTCGCCGTGTGCCTTGATGTCGTTGTCGCGGACGACATTGAAGGTGTCCAGGATGTAGGCGGTGTCGTCGCGCGTGATGCCGTAGAGGTGGAAGAAGAGGGCGTCCAGTTCGGCGCGGATGACGGCGCGGCGGTCCTCGTCCCAGCGGAAGGGGGCGCCGGTGTCACCGAGGTCGCTGGCGAATGGGTGCATGTCGTCTGCGGTGTAGGTGAGTTCGAGGATGCGGGGGATGAGAAACGCTGTGTGGGGCGCGAGCTGGTCGGGGGTGGGTATGGCCAGCTGCCTCACGATGAAGTAGCTCATCGAAGTGCCGCCGATGGCCTGTCGAGCCACATAGTCAACGACGAACGATGACCAGGCCGCTGTAAGCAGTGCGCCTTGCGGGGCAAGGGCCAGCAGGTACTTGTGACCGAAGCCGTGTGCGGGAGCGACCGCCGCGATCATTGTTCGCTCGTTGCTCTTGTTTGTGATGTCGCGCCATCCCATCACCCAGTCCCGATCCCACCCCTTGGCAGCCAGACGGGTGCGGACGCCCGGTTCCAGGACCGGCTTGCCGTTCCTGCCGACTTCACCAGTCGCAACATCCTGCTCCGGCACCCAATAGCGAGGCGTCGGTACGGCGGAGGCGTCCTGGTGTTGTTCCCCGGTGAAGCGCGGGAGGGTGCCCTTGTTGAGATGCTTCTCCGTGGCGTTCTCGTAAGTGGAGAAGCGGTGGTCGTAGTGGTGCAGCATCTTCGCCTCGTACAGCGGGAGCAGGCGCTCCTCGCCACGAACGAGCACGTTGCCGTCGAGGGTCCAGCCGGTCTTAAGTAGGTCGTCGAAGGTCTCGTTGTTTTGGGCGGAGGGACGGAACAGGTGAGAGTCGTGCGACATTTCAAACATGCGCATGAACGAGATGCCCCAAGGGTTCCCGTCCGGCTTCTTGGCCTCGTTGATCAGGACCGGGATACGGCGGTAGATGCCCAGAGTGATGTCTGCGTCCCGCTTGTGGCTGAACACAGGACAGGTGCCGGTGTTCGGGTTCATAATCAGGATGTCCTCGGCTACCAGCAGGTATCTCCGATCGGCGATCTGCTCAGGCTGTCGTACCTTGAACACCATCCGGATTGGTTCGTGAAGGCTGCCTGAGCCGCGCAGCATGAACAGGCAGAACCGCAGCTGGTTGTGGACCTCGGGGAAAACCTTGTCCTCGTTCTCGAAGTCGTAGAGGGCTGCAAGCTGGCCATTTGTGACAAGGTCCTTAAAGAAGTACTGAGTTCGTGCGTCTGTTGCAATTCCGGTGGGGATGATGACGCCGGTGCGCCCGCGGTCAGAGGTGAGGGTGCGATCGCCCTCGGCGAAGAGCGCGTAGAGATTGAGATTTCCCTGTCCGGTCAAAGGATACCGGGCTGAAGTGCGCCAGAAATGGCTCTCGCCGTATACTTTGCGCTTAGCGTCCTCATATTCTCTGTACAGCCGGGCGGTGTCCGGGTTGTCCTTGAGTTCGCGGATCTTCTTCTTGCGTGCAGCCGTGTTGTTTGTCGCTGCGATCTCAGGGGCACGCACCGCGAAGAACTCCGTCTCGGGAAAGTTCACGCTCTCCCACGGAGGGTTACCCACCACCGCATCGAACCCCCCAGCCCAGCCCGTACCCCCCTGAACACCAACACCCGACTCCGGGACGGAGAAAACCTCAGGGAACTCCAAGTGCCAGTGGAAGAAGCTGTACTGATCCCGAAGCCGCAGAATCTCCTCATGCGTGCTGTCCGGCACCACAGACTGGTCACGCCCCCGCAGCGCCCGAAACACCTGATCCGTCGGCGCCTCCGGCGCACTCTCATGCTTGGGCCACACAAAAGCGGCACACCAAGCGTCAGCGGCATGCAGATCCTGCACATACGCGGTCGACTCCACGTAGGCCTGGTAGGCGGACTCCTGCGCCCGCACCTGCTTCAGGGAGTTGGCCGGAGCAGCCGTGATCCGGGCCAGCTCGGCGGCGTAACGCTCGTTGCCGGGCAGCGCATCCGCGTCGAACAGAAGCTCATCCTGCCCACCCCGCTGGGCCTTGTTCCGCTTGACGAGTCCGGCCGCGTACTTCCGATCGTCCCCCTCGATCGGCTTGAAGGCGTCGTCCGGAACCCCGTCCGCCAGCAGCTTCGGCGTCGCCCCGATCAAACCGTTCCCGTGCTTGACATGGGCGTCCAGGAACCCGAGCGGCTTCCCCGGCTCCATGGCCTCAATCCACAGCGAGACCTTGGCCAGCTCCACGGCCATGGGGTTGAGGTCGACGCCGTAAATGCACCGTGCGACGACCTCGTGCAACGCATGCCGCATCGCATCGACCGTCGGCTCAGGGTTGCGCTCCCGCACCGACGCCACCCGCTTGGCGATACGACGGGCCGAAGCAACGAGGAAGTGCCCGGACCCGCAGGCCGGGTCGCACACCGTAAGGGACAGCAGCTCATCGACGATGTCGTCGGCCGGGTCGGGACGGCCGGCCTCGGTGGCCCGCTGCTCGCCACGCTTCACGGCGTCGTCTATGACCGGGTCGAGCGTCGTGTCCAGCAGGCACTCGATCAGCGACGACGGGGTGTAGTAACTGCCCGTCGTCTTACGGCTGTTGCCCGCCACCTCGATCAACTCGAACGAGCGGTCCGTCGCCGAGTGCTTCGGCTCCAGCTCCAGCAGGGACTCGTACACCGAGCCCAGTTCCTCGGCGTCCAGGTGACGGTAGTCAACCGCCCGCCAGCGCCGCGCGCCCGGGTCGCGGACCTGTGCGAGGTGCCGTACGGCAGCCAGCAGCGACTCGTTGGACAGCTTCAAGCCGTCCAGCGGCGCATCGGCCTCCTTGTGGGAGAACAGGCCACCGAGGCCCGGCAGCCCCAGCTCAGGACGGCCACCCTCCGTACCCAGCGCGTCGAGAACGATCCGCAGAGCCTCGTACTGATCACCATGCGCCGTGCCCTGACGCCGCCGGGCCCGCTCACGCAACCGCGCCGAGGAGAAGTACCGCTCATACGCCTCCCGTTGCCGCTCGCCGGCCTCCGGGTCGAGCAGCGCATCGCGGTCCTCGGCGACGAAGACGAACAGCAGACGGTAGACGAGCCGCAGCAGAGCATCCCGAAGCGCCTTTGGATCGACGTCCTCCCGCAGCCGGGCATTTTCCGGATGCCGAAGGAACCCGGTACCAAGCACCGTCAGCGCGTTCTGCACCCCCAGCCGCAGCTGATCCAACGCCCGCGCCCCCGAAGTGACGGCCTCCGCACGCCACTTCTCCAGCCAGCACCCCGCAGGCGCCGCCCCTTCCGGCACCGCGAACCGGGACGCGTGCAGCAAGCTGTACAGCAGCACGAACTCGCTGAACAGCTCACCGTCGAACAACGCCTCAAGGTCGAACTCGACATACGCAGCCGTAGAGAAGGACGACGAGTCGCGCAGCAGTCGCAGGCGGCGGCCGTTGGTGAGGACCGCCCACAGGTGGGCCTCGGTCCGGTTGAGGCAGTCCTGGAGCATGGACTGGGCCGGGACCTGGCCGGCCGCCGGGCGCTTGTCCAACTCCTGCTTCCATGCCACCAGATGGACCAGCGCCGGACCGTGGCGGTGCGAGACCGGGAACCGCTTCTCCGGGTCCGAGTCGGCCGGGATGCCCGCCGCGCCGACCTCCGTCAGCGCGCCGAAGTCCAATTTTCGGAAGAGCTGGGCCAGCCAGTCCGTCCCCGCCCGGCCGGTCGGGTCGGCGGCGGGCGCCCCAGTCTTCGGATCCGAGGGCAGGGCCGTGCGCAGGTCGCGCCAGAGCGGCTTGAGGTACTCCCAGGCGCGCTCGGCCTCGTCGCGCACGGGCACCGAGGCGGGCAGGCCGTAGTCGGCGGACTTGGTGCCCGGCAGGTTCCGCGCCTCGGCGATGCGCAGCAGCATGTCGGCGGGGAGCAGTCCGCCGACCGTGGTGACAGCGGTGAAGGCCAGGGCGGTGCGGGTGGCGGCGGACATCAGGCTTCGGCTCCCGACGAGATAGAAACGGGCTGCTGCGGCAGGTAGACGTACACGCCGAGGACGTCGGCCGGCTCCTGCGGGACGACCTTCAGGCCGCGGACGATCTCCTCGTTGGCCTTGCGCACGCGGCGGTGCGAGGCGTCGAGTTCGGCAGCCAGCTGCGTGCCGTACTCGGTGAGGTGCGCGGACAGGTCCGGCAGACCGTCGAGGGCACGGGTGATCTGGTTGCGGGCGAGCTGCTCGTGGGTGTTGGCGGCGGCACGGGCCGCCAGGAGCGCGGCGGCCGCGTCGTCGTCCAGCCAGCGGGCGCGCGACGGCATCCCCTCGTAGGCGAGCAGCCGGGCGTCCTCCGCGACCAGCTGCCGGTCGCCGGTGCGGGACGGCAGCGTGAGGTGGAAGCGGTAGCGGACCAGCAAAAGCGTGGTGCGGATGGCGACCGCGTCCGTGGTCACGACGCCGCAGCGGCGGGCCGGGCGGGGGCCCGCGGTGTTCGCGTCGAGCGCCGAGTCCAGGACGTACGAGGCGATGGCGCCGATCGCCGGGTCGGTGCGGACCAGCGCCGCCTCGCCACGGGCGATCGCCGGTGTCGTACGGAACGGGATCTCCCGGTCCTCCTCGATGAGCCGCCCGCCGAGGGTGGCAGCTAGCGCGTCGCGCAGGCCGGCCGGGGCGCCGCCGGCCTGGGCGGTGAAGTCGCCGGAGCCGTCGCGTGGTTCGCGGACCAGCGCGTCCAGGTCGCGCAGCGCCTCCAGGGCGAAACCGCGCACCTCGTCGGCGCCGCCGAGCGCGGCCCGTACGGCGGTGACCTCGCGGGCCACCTCCTCGGGGTGGATGGCACGCTGGGCGTACTTGGAGCGGGAGGTCTTCTCCCGCTCGGCGGCCGAGCTCCACTCGCGCTCGATACGGTCGAACGACTCCTGGTGGCCGTCCATCTCGAACAGGCTCTCCTGGCTGCCCTGCCGCCCGTGCAGCAGCAGCCACTCCACGACGGCGTCGGTGACTCCGGAGGCGGTCTCGTCGGGGACGGAGACGGAGATGCCGAGGTCCTTCTTGATCTGCCGGTGCTTCTTGAACAGCACCTCCAGGACCTTGCCGTCGATGCCGTTGTCCTCGCCGTACATGGTGATGACGCGGACCTGGTCGCGCTTCTGGCCGTAGCGGTCGACGCGGCCTTCCCGCTGGTCGTGGCGGGTCGGGTTCCAGGCGAGGTCATAGTGGACCACGGCGTCGAAGTGGTGCTGGAGGTTGACGCCCTCGGAGAGGCAGTCGGTGGCGATCAGCACGCGGCGTACGGCGGGGTCGCCGGCCTCCTCGGCGGACTCGGCGGCGAGCTGCTCGATGCGCTCCAGACGCTGCTGCGGGGAGAGGGTGCCGGTCACCGCGGCGATCTTCGTCTTCTTGCCGAGCTTGCCCTCCAGCTGTGTGGCCAGGTACTCGGCGGTGGGGATGTAACGGCAGAAGACGATCGGGTGGTACCCGTCGGCGATCAGGCCCTTCAGGTGCCGGGTGAGTGCCTTCAGCTTTGCGTCCTCGGCCAGTCCCATCAACTGCGCCGCCCGCTGGGAGAGTTCGAGCAGCCGGGCACCCGCCTCCTCCGTCTCTGCGGCGCCCGGCGCGACGTCCATGCCCTCCAGCCGGTCGTTCTCGGCGGAGTCGGCCGCCACCGGGGCGCCCAGCGCGTCCGCCTCCTGCGCCGTGCGGGCGGTGGCGGACTCGGAACGCGTCTTCAGGGTCTGTGCGGCGGCCGCCGGTGAGGACACCATCGAGCGCAGCAGCGCGATTACCGACCACCAGGCGATCCGGGCCTCCCGCCTGCCCTGTTCCCCGGCCGCCGTCACACGGTCCCGCGCATAGGCGATGGCGTCGTCGAGCAACGCCCGGTAGGCGGGCGTCAGCTTGTACGGCTCGTCCTTGGTCCAGCGGTCGGAGGGGAAGGCGGTCCGCTCGGCGAGGGAGTCGTCGGCGAGGCCGTCCTCCTTGGTGAGGTAGTCGCGGACGTCGGCGCGCTTGCGGGCCACGAAGTGCTCGGCGAGCCTTGCCCGTCCTGCCGCCGATTCCAGGTCCACGTACGCCAGATCGGGCCGCACCAGGCCGAGCAGGTTGCGGAACGCGGACTCCTTGCCGGAGTGCGGGGTCGCGGTCAGCAGGAGCAGGTGCCGGTCCTCCTTGGCGGAGATCCTGCGCAGCAGCTCGTACCGGAGCTGGTTCGCGGCGGACGACGTTCCGCCCTGCGTGGTGTCGTCGGCCGCCACGCAGGCGTGGGCCTCGTCGACTATCACCAGGTCAGGGCAGTTCCGTACGAAGTCCTCGCGGTGGCGGGTCGACTTGATGAAGTCCGTCGAGATGATCGTGCAGGGGTGCTTGTCGAACAGGGACTGGCCCAGCTCCAGGCCGCGCTCCAGGCGCGACACCGTGGAGGCCAGGACCAGTTCGGCGTCGATGGAGAACTTCTCCCGCAGCTCGCCCTGCCACTGCTCGGCCAGCGCGGGGGAGCAGAGCACCGCCAGCCGGGTCGCCTCGCCCTGGGCGAGCAGCTCCTTGGCGATCAGACCTGCCTCGACCGTCTTGCCGATGCCCACGTCGTCCGAGATCAGCAGCCGTACCGTGCGCTGCCGCAGCGCCATCAGCAGCGGGACCAGCTGGTAGGCCCTGGGCTCGACGGCGATCGACGCCAGCGAGCGGAACGGGCCCGCACCCGAGCGGAAGCCGATGCGCAGCGCCGTACGCAGCAGACCGGCGGCCCGCTGGTCGCCCAGGTCGGCCGGGCTCGGCGCCGCGAACTCGGCAGGCCGCACCTCCTCGAAGGTGGGGAACACGGCCGCGATGTCGTCCTCGCTCCCGCCCAGGGGGCGCAGCACCAGCATGTCGGGGGCGCTCTCGGGCAGCACCACCCATTCCCGGCCACGGGCGGCGACCAGGGAGCCGGCTGTGTACGTGAGGCTCATGAGATGTCTCAGTTCCTAGAGGTCGAGAAGAGGACGAGAGGAGGTCGAGAGAGGGGCGCGGCGATCAACGGAGGTGGAAGTAGGCGGCGTTGCGGTCCGCGATGGCGTCCCAGTCCGCGTCCGCGGGGAAGCGCAGGACGTCCCAGCCGGCGTCCTCCAGGCGATACCCGGCCTCGACGTCACGGGTGGAGTCGGCCGGGTGGCCGGGGACGTCGACGAACACGGCGAGGTTGGCGCCGTCGAGGCGGAAGACGAGGTCGGGGCAGGCCCCGGCCTCCGGGACGAGGACTTCCACCTCGTCCGGCAGCCGGTAGCCCTTCGCCCTCAGCCAGCCGAGCAGATCCCCCTGCGCGACCAGGTCCGCGAGGTCCGCCTCCACCGGGGTCGGCGAGGACCCCGGGGCCAGCCTGCGGAAGCGCTCGCTGCGGGACTCGCCGCGGTCCTCCCGCTCGGTACGGGATGTGGCCAGCCGCACCAGCAGCGGCTTGGCGGCGTGCCGGCTCAACTGACGGTGGTGTGTCTGGTTGGCGTACGTCAGCAGACAGGCATAGCAGCCGCGGGCGCACTTCTCGCCGTCCGCCGGTCCGCCCTCGTCCTTGCCGGTCTCCGGGTCGAAGTGGCAGATGTCCAGGGCGGTTTCGGCGGCCTTGGCGAGAGCGTCCTTGTCGTGCTGGATCCGGCGCAGCACACCGGCACCGCCCTCGGCTGCCTCCGTGAACAGCATGCGTCGGCGCGGGCCGTCGTCCGGTGGGAGCAGCTCCGCGGTCAGCTCGGAGTCCTCCAGCTCGAACGCCGCCTCGATGCCCCGCTCCAGCGCGTACAGGAACGACAGCGCCACCGGCTCGGGCAGCGGCTCCTCCAGAGTGACCACGAGGATGTTGCGGCGGTCCTCCACGAAGGGCAGGACCCGCTTCTTGCGGCGCTTCTCGTTGCCGTCCTCGTCGACGACCGGCATGCCGGTGCCCTCGATGGCGTCCGCGGCGGCCCGGTCGTTGAGCCAGCGGCCGTCGCCCAGGTCCAGCCAGTAGCCGTCCGGCTCGCCCTCCTTGTCGCGGACGCGGCCGAGGTTGGTGATGCGCACGGTCGCCGAATCGCCGTAGTCCAGGTCGAGAACGGGTGCCCCGCCGGCGTCGGCGACATGCGAAGTGAGGCGTCCCTTGCGGGCGCCGTGGTCCTGGAACGCGTACGAGGTCTCCAGGCGGAAACCGGCCCGGCGGCGCTCCTCCTCGTCTGAGGAGATGCGCTCGCGCGGTGTGGTGTACACCGTGTGCAGGTGGAGCAGGCCGGTGCGCTTGCCGCGCAGCTCCTCGCCGCACATCATGCACTTGTCGGAGCCGGGCTTGACGACGTAGTGGTAGCCGCAGCCGTCGCAGCGCCTGGCCTCCGCCGTCGCCAGCTCGCCCGATGCGTCCGGCGGCAGCTGAACCCGGGTGACCTGGTAGCGGGCGCCCTCGTGGTAGATGAGCGCGCCGGGGCCGAACTCGCGGATCGCGAGGAACCGGGGACGCTGCAGATAGTCGCCGTCCGCGTTGCGACGGTTGCCGGAGCGCGGGATGTACGCGGCCAGCGGCAGCCGCGGGAAGCTGTAGCCCGGCAGGAACCCCTCGGACGCCAGATAGCGGTACGGATTGAAGTCGCTCATCACCGACTTGCTGTCGGTCGAGCGGTTCAGCAGCAGGTTCGTCTGCGTCTCGGCCTCCCGGCGCCGAGAGCGCGCGCGGCTCTGCTCGCCCGGGGAGAGAGTGTGGTCGACGACGCGCTTGTTCTGCTCGTACTGGTCGATGACGGCCGCCCGGAACAGGTCCCGCCACCGGTCGAAGGAGGCGTCGAACTTGTCCGGGGCCCGCTCGATCCGGTCCTCGATCCACTCGTCGTACCACCAGGTGGTCGACTCGAAGTCCGCGATCAGCGGGGCGAGGACGGTACGGGCGGTGGCGGCCGCGCGCCTGCGGGCGTCCTCGTCCAGGGACGCACTGAGGATCTCGGGGAGCAGCGGCAGGGGCATGTGCGGGTCGGGGCGGTCGTCGCCGTCGGGGTCGTAGGCGACATCGACGACCTCCGGGATCGCGGTGCCCAGCTTCATACCGGTCTCCGCCAGCCAGATGCCCTGGAGATGCGAGCGGACCAGATCCTCGTTGGCCAGGTCCAGCCGCGGCGGGGCCACCTGTCCCGACACCATGTCCTGGGAGCGGCGGAAGTAGTACTGGTCGTGGCTGTTGCCCGTCGCGCAGTACGTCGTCACCAGCGCGGGCTGACCGGAACGGCCCGCCCGGCCCGAGCGCTGTGCGTAGTTCGCCGGGGTCGGCGGCACATTGCGCATCATCACGGCGTTGAGCGAGGAGATGTCCACGCCCAGCTCCATCGTGGGCGAGCAGTACAGCAGAGGCAGTTCGGCGTCGCGGAACTGCCGCTCGCGCTCCAGCCGGTCCTCCGGAGTGACCTGCGCGGTGTGCTCCCGCGCGAACAGACCCGTCAGCTCGGCGGCCGCCGTCCGGTACAGGTCGCGGAAGAACGGGTTGACGCGCGGGCCCTCGCCGCTGCTGTAGGTGCGCGCCAGCGGGTCGATCGCGCCCCGCTCGCCGTCACCGGCCCGCCAGATCAGGGCGGCGGCAGACACCCGGTAGCCGGTGCGCTTCTCCGCCGCACGGCGGCGGAAGGCCGGGCCGGAACGCTCGGGGGTCGCCTCCACCTCGCGCACCAGGTCCGTGTCCCGCAACACCTTCAGCAGGTCCTCGATGACGCACTGGACGTCGTCCAGGGAAGCGGAGGCCTCGCGCAGTTCGGGCATGTTCCGCCGCAGGTACCTGCCGAACTTGCCGCGTGCCGACAGGAACAGCGCGGACCGCTCCATGCCCGGCCGCGAGCCGTACGGGTAGGCGGTACCGACGGTCGGCTGGTCGGAATCGCCCAGCACCCACGGCCCGGTGAGGCGCTCCTCGCTTGCCCGCTGAAGGGCGTCGAAGTCGTCACGGAAGTACTGCACGTCGATGGCGAGAGCCCGCCGCATGAAGTCGAGCAGTGTACGGGCGATCTCCTCGCGCAGCGCCGGATCGGCGTCGCGCAGTACGGCGTGGGAGGACTCCCAGGCCTCGGGATCGGCGGCGATCCAGTTCAGGTCCTCGTAGTCGATCCGCAGCAGCCCTGTCTGCTCCAGGTTCGGCATCGTGATACGCCAGCCGCGCTCGAGGTCGCGGTAGAGGCGGTACCCCACGACATCCCGGAAGGCCTTCGTCGCCCGTCGTTCCATGGACGGAGCAAGGCGCGTACCCGCCGCGTACTCGCGGGGCGTCAGGCCCATGACCTCGGTGACGGCCTCGGCGAGGTCGTCGTGGTGCAGTCCCTCCTCGCCCGCCTGAAGCGCCGCCTGGTACAGGGCACCACGCAACTGCGTCACCTGAGCGAAGTCGTTGAAGTGCCCGGCCTGGAGCGAGGCGTCCTGCCGGTTGTCGACGAAGGTGAGGAGCTTGCGCGCTTCCTTGCTGAGGCTTTCCTCCGGCACAGCCCGCAGCGACTTCACGATCGACGCGGAGATCAGCGAGGTCGCCGAGGAACGCCCCTCCTGGTCCAGGGTGGCCAGCTTGGCGAAGTCCCGGCCGCGGGTCTGCTCGTAGGAGACCTGGCAGTGCACGCAGAACAGGAACGGCGCCGGGACGAAGGCTGCCACCAGCCCTTCGCCCGCCTCGTTTCCGTGGGCGTCCACGACGACACGCTTGGGCAGACGCGGTTTGTAGGACTTCTTGACGACCGTCACGCCCTGCGCGTCCGGCTCCAGCCACGACTCCGGCAACCGCCTGTCGTCCACGGCCTTCTGTGGATCGGCCGGCCACTCGTAGTCCTCCCCGGGCATGCCCAGGTACAGGTAGCCCTCGCCCGCGCGGCCCCCGGAGGCGGAGGTGTCCCGGCGCGGCTCGTACCGGAACGCGCCGCCGTCCTCGGTGCGCCAGACCGTCAGGTATTCCTGGCCGCACTCACGGCAGAACGCCAGCGGGAACAGCGGCTTGCCGTCGCTGTCCGGCTGCTCCAACTGGTAGGTGCGGGTCAGCGGCCGGGTGAGCGGATCCTCGAGCGTCGTGTAGACGGTGTCGCCCTTGGAGAGGAACTGGTGCAGCCGGAACGCGAACAGCGGCCGCTCCGTCACCGGGTGTTTGGCCTGCGCGCCCGCCTCCAGGGTCGTACGGATCGCCTCGCGCACGCTGTCCTCGGGCACCCCGGACTCTTCTGCCAGCTCGGCCGCCGCCTCCTCGACGGTGCCCGGAGGGCAGCGGCGCAACCGCCCCGTGCCCTCTTCCTCCTCCAGACCGAACCGTGACTCCACCCAGCGGGCCAGCGGGTCCTTCGTCAACGCCTCGTACGAGCGGGGCGCCGCCGGCACCCGCAGCCGCTCGGCGGGCACTGACTCGGGGGCCTCCCCGGTCGCCCGGACCAGGGTCTCCCCGATGACCCGCTTCGGCAGCACCGTCGTACCGAACAACCGGCCGGCGACCCTGGCCACCTCACGCTGCTGGTCCTCCCAGGAGCCCTCGGTGGACATGGTCGCCGAGGTGCCGATGCACTGCAGCGTCGCGGACGCGCGGCAGGCCTCACGCACCCGGCGGATCAGGAACGCCACGTCCGCGCCCTGCCGGCCCCGGTAGGTGTGCAGCTCGTCGAAGACGAGGAACTGGAGCCCCTCGGCCATCCGGATCAGGCTGGACCGGTCGTCCGGCCGGGTCAGCATCAGCTCCAGCATCACGTAGTTGGTCAGCAGGATGTCCGGAGGGTTCTTGCGCAGCTGCCGGCGGTCCTCGTCGGACTCCTGGCCGGTGTAACGGGCGAAGGTGACCGGCTCGCGACCCTTTCCGAAACCGTGGCGCAGGTACTTCTCCAGCTCCCCCAGCTGCGAGTTGGCCAACGCGTTCATGGGGTAGACGACGATCGCGCGCACCCGGCCACCGGCGCCCGGCCCCGCCGCCTGACGCTCCTTCAGTACGTGGTTCACGATCGGGACGATGTACGACAGGGACTTGCCGGAACCGGTGCCGGTCGTGAGCACATACGAGTCGCCTGCCTGCGCGGCCTCGATCGCCTGCCGCTGGTGGAGGTGGAACGTCAGCGGCCGGCCGTCCGGGCGCTGCGAGGTCTCCTTCTTGCCGGCCTGGAAGATCTCCGCGCACTTCGGGTGCAGCACTCCGTCGCGCACGAGGTCGGTGACCTGCCCGCCGTCGGCGAAGAACGGGTTCAGCGACAGCCACGGGTCGGGCCATTGCGACTTCGCCGCCAGGTCCTCCTCGACGAAGTTGTCGATCCGGGCGTCCCGGATGACCGTCGCGCTCTTGGTGAAGTTCTTGTACTCGCTGATCAGGTCGGCATGGATGCCGAAGACGTCCATCGCCTCGGGCAGGCGCGGATCCCTGCGCGGCACGGGTGCGGGGGCGGCCGGGGCAGGCTCGGGGAGCAGGGCACGCAGCCGTGCCACCGGGTCCATCACCTGCCAGTGCGGAGCCAGCAGGGCGGCCGTGTCGTCCGGTGCGAGCGCGAGCGGGACCAGCGTCTCACGGACCAGGGCGGCGTTCTCGGGCCGCAGTTCGGAGTCCTTCTCCAGGAGGCGGTCCACCAGCCGGACCAGTTCGGCGGGCAGGTCCGGGCGCACCAGAGTGAGCCGCGGTGGCTTCTCGTGCTGGTGCTGTTCGGAGAGTTCGTATGGAGTTCTGGCGGAGAACGGCGGCCGCCCTATCAGCAGCTCGTACAGGATGCAGCCGAGCGCGTAGAGGTCGGCCGACGCGGAGACCCGTTCGGCACGGAACTGTTCGGGCGCCATGTAGCGAGCCGTGCCGACGCTGACGCCCGTGCTGGTCAGACGCGTCTGGTCGGGATCGTCGACGACCGAACCCATGCCGAAGTCGAGGACCTTTATGGTGCCGTCGCGGGTCAGCATCGCATTGGCCGGCTTCAGATCGCGGTGGACGACCCCGGCGGTGTGTGCGGCGGCGAGACCGGCGGCGAGCTGCGCCCCGATTGCGGCGACCCAGGAGACCGGCAGCTGAGGCTCCTCGTCGATGAGGTCCGCGAGCGGATGGCCGTCCAGCACCTCCATGGCCAGGTAGGGCAGGCCGCTGCCGCCCGGCGCCCGGTCCACGCCACCGTCGATCAGCAGGGTGAGGTTCGGGTGGCCCTGGGAGAGCATGCGCATGATCCGCACTTCGCGGCGGAAGCGGTCGATCTCCTTGCCGGAGCCCGAGGCGTCGACGGCGACTCCGGTTCGGCTGCGCAGCACGGTCTTGACGGCGACTTCCCGGTGGGGGGAGTCCGCGGCTGCCTGAAGGTCTTCGGCCCGGTGCACCTCGCCCATGTTCCCGCGGCCCAGGATCCCCACGATCCGGAACCGTCCGTCGACCGTCTCGAGGCGCACTTGCCATCCCCCGTCTCACCCGTTGCATACAAGGTGGGTACATTCCGTAGGGAGCGTATACCTTCACCTGTTTGCGAGCATCACACCATTCCGTTGACGTTGTCAACACGTCGCTCTTGAGGGTCTTGGCCGGAAAGCCTCGCTCCTTTGTTCCCCGTGCTGTCGTCTTTTTCGGCACAGGTCTCGAGGGGGGCCGGGGCCGGCCATGCCGAGAAGGAGCTGCCTCGTCCCGGTTTCCTGCCGACCCCGCTGGCTCAACGGCTCCTGAAGGAGGCCGGTGGCGTCACCACTGCCCATCGTCAGGGGTCCGGCCGGCTGGAGGCGCCGTTCGCCGACGACTTCGGAAGTCCTTGACCTGCTGAATCGACTTCCGCCGAGGTACCCCGTCGACCTGCTCCCCGACCTGGGCGCACTGCCCCACACGGGGGAGAGGTGGCTGCGAGACCGGACCCAGGGCATCACCGGCACGGGCAACCGCACCGTCTGGAATCGGGTGGGCAGCGTTCAGCACCTGGCCCTTGTGGCGCAAAGTCTCGCAGAGCGATAGCGGATGCCAATGCGACAGCTGTCGATCGCGGCCGACTGGGAGCACTCCCCGTGAGGCCGCGAGTCCCGGAGAAGTTCCAGAGGCGCCGCCGCATCCGCCCCGACCTGTGTTTGCCCTGGTCAAAACGGGTACAGCAGCGTTCATCCCGAGCCGCGTCAGATGTCCCGGAAGATCTCGATCTGCGCCCCCACCGTGTTGAGCCGCTCCGCCAGGTCCTCGTACCCGCGGTTGATCACGTACACGTTCCGCAGGACCGACGTGCCGTCCGCCGCCATCATCGCCAGCAGGACGACCACGGCGGGCCGCAGGGCGGGCGGGCACATCATTTCGGCGGCGCGCCAGCGGGTCGGGCCCTCGACCAGGACGCGGTGCGGGTCGAGGAGCTGGAGACGGCCGCCGAGGCGGTTGAGGTCGGTGAGGTAGATCGCGCGGTTGTCGTAGACCCAGTCGTGGATCAGCGTCTTGCCCTGCGCGGACGCCGCGATGGCCGCGAAGAAGGGGACGTTGTCGATGTTCAGTCCCGGGAACGGCATCGGGTGGATCTTGTCGATCGGCGCCTCCAGCTTGGAGGGCCGGACCGTGAGGTCCACCAGGCGCGTACGGCCGTTGTCCGCGACGTACTCGGGCGTGCGGTCGTGGTCGAGGCCCATCTCCTCCAGGACCGCGAGTTCGATCTCCAGGAACTCGATGGGGACGCGGCGCACCGTCAGCTCCGACTCGGTGACCACGGCGGCGGCCACCAGGCTCATCGCCTCGACCGGGTCCTCGGAGGGGGAGTAGTCGACGTCCACGTCGATGTCCGGCACGCCGTGCACGGTGAGCGTGGTCGTGCCGATGCCCTCCACCCGTACGCCCAGGGCCTCCAGGAAGAAGCACAGGTCCTGGACCATGTAGTTGGACGAGGCGTTGCGGATGACGGTCGTGCCGTCGTGGCGGGCGGCGGCGAGCAGGGCGTTCTCGGTCACGGTGTCGCCGCGCTCGGTCAGCACGATCGGCCGCGCCGGGGTGACCGTCCGGTCCACCGTGGCGTGGTACTGGCCCTCGGTGGCGGTGATGTCCAGGCCGAACCGGCGCAGCGCGATCATGTGCGGCTCGATCGTCCGCGTTCCGAGGTCGCACCCACCCGCGTACGGCAGCCGGAAGCGGTCCATCCGGTGCAGCAGCGGGCCGAGGAACATGATGATCGAGCGGGTGCGGCGGGCCGCCTCGGCGTCGATGGCCTCCATGTCGAGCCCGGCCGGGGGCACGATCTCCAGGTCGACCCCGTCGTTGATCCACCGGTTGCGGACGCCGATCGACGAGAGCACCTCCAGAAGGCGGTACACCTCCTCGATGCGGGCCACCCGGCGCAGCACCGTGCGTCCCTTGTTGAGCAGCGTGGCGCACAGCAGCGCGACACACGCGTTCTTGCTCGTCTTCACGTCGATGGCGCCGGACAGCCGACGGCCGCCGACCACGCGCAGATGCATCGGACCCGCGTAGCCCAGTGAGACGATCTCACTGTCCAGGGCTTCACCGATTCGAGCGATCATCTCAAGGCTGATGTTTTGGTTGCCGCGCTCGATGCGGTTGACGGCGCTCTGACTGGTGCCGAGCGCCTCCGCCAGCTGCGACTGTGTCCAGCCCCGGTGTTGCCTGGCGTCACGGATGAGCCTGCCGATGCGTACGAGGTAGTCGTCTGCCATGGGGCGACCGTATATCGGATGTGAGATATACGAAAAGCGGAAGACCGCCTACCGGGTGAGCCCTCCGAGTGAGGCGGGGGACCTCAGTCGTGCCGGCGGCGCGTGGTGGTGCGCCGCCAGCCGAACGGGCCCGGCAGATCCATCGACGTGGTGCGACGGCCCGTGCTGCTGTGCGTGCGTCGCGGCCCGTGATGACCGCCCGTGGTGATGGACCAGGAGCGGCGGTTGATGTTCAGCCGGACCCCGGGGAGGATCCGGAAGCTCTTGCGGAACGTGAGCGGCATGTGTGCCTCCTTCCGTCGCGGGCCGGGTACCCCCGATGCGTCAACGAATGCCCGCGATGGGGCGGTTGGCTCGTGGTCCGTCCCGCACGCCGTGCTGCGGCCCGATGGCCTTCGGTGCGCGCGTCGCGGTCCCTCACTTCTCCCGGACGGGGGTGTGACGGTCCGCTGCCGGGGCCCTGTCGCCGTGGGTTGCCGCCGTGGCCTGCCGTCGCGGGAGGGTCCCCGGGGCGTGGGTGCAGTGGGCGCCACGCAGGGGAGAACGGCGCGGCAGGGCTCGGGGCATGACCAAGCCGCGCACATGTACTAGAGTTATCTCGACATCGAGATATCTGCCGAGGCGCGCCGCAGCCGCACGCCATCATCCCATGGCGGTAAGGGTTACCTAACTTAGCCTTACCTTAGCGGATCGTCGAGACAGCGTGGCGGCAGGATGCGGTGGTACGCGCACAAAAATGAAGGAGACTGTCGTGTCGGCGAACAGCTTCGACGCCCGCAGCACGCTGCAGGTGGGCGACGAGTCGTACGAGATCTTCCGGCTGGACAAGGTGGAGGGCTCGGCCCGCCTTCCCTACAGCCTCAAGGTCCTGCTGGAGAACCTGCTCCGTACCGAGGACGGCGCGAACATCACCGCCGACCACATCCGGGCCCTCGGTGACTGGGACTCGCAGGCCCAGCCCAGCCAGGAGATCCAGTTCACGCCGGCCCGCGTGATCATGCAGGACTTCACCGGCGTTCCCTGTGTCGTGGACCTCGCCACCATGCGCGAGGCCGTCAAGGAGTTGGGCGGCGACCCGGCCAAGGTCAACCCGCTCTCCCCGGCCGAGCTGGTCATCGACCACTCCGTCATCGCCGACAAGTTCGGCACGAACGACGCCTTCGCGCAGAACGTCGAGCTGGAGTACGGCCGCAACCGCGAGCGCTACCAGTTCCTGCGCTGGGGCCAGACCGCCTTCGACGACTTCAAGGTCGTACCCCCCGGCACCGGCATCGTCCACCAGGTGAACATCGAGCACCTGGCGCGCACGGTCATGGTCCGCAACGGCCAGGCGTACCCCGACACCCTCGTCGGCACCGACTCGCACACCACCATGGTCAACGGCCTCGGCGTCCTCGGCTGGGGCGTCGGCGGCATCGAGGCCGAGGCAGCGATGCTCGGCCAGCCCGTCTCGATGCTCATCCCGCGTGTCGTCGGCTTCAAGCTGACCGGTGAGCTCAAGCCCGGCACCACCGCCACCGACCTGGTGCTGACCATCACCGAGATGCTCCGCAAGCACGGTGTCGTCGGCAAGTTCGTCGAGTTCTACGGCGAGGGCGTGGCCGCCACCTCCCTCGCCAACCGCGCCACCATCGGCAACATGTCGCCGGAGTTCGGCTCGACCGCCGCGATCTTCCCGATCGACGCCGAGACCATCAACTACCTGAAGCTGACCGGCCGCAGCGAGCAGCAGCTGGCGCTCGTCGAGGCCTACGCCAAGGAGCAGGGCCTCTGGCTCGACCCGGCCGCCGAGCCCGACTTCTCCGAGAAGCTGGAGCTCGACCTCTCCACGGTCGTCCCGTCGATCGCCGGCCCGAAGCGCCCGCAGGACCGCATCGTCCTCGCCAACGCCGCCGAGCAGTTCAAGTCGGACGTCCTCAACTACGTCGAGAGCGTGGACGAGGCCGGCCAGGAGTCCTTCCCGGCCTCCGACGCCCCGGCCGTCGCCCCGAACGGCGCCCCGTCGAACCCGGTCACCGTCACCGCCCCCGACGGCTCGACCTACGAGATCGACCACGGCGCGGTGACGGTCGCCGCCATCACCTCCTGCACCAACACCTCGAACCCGTACGTCATGGTCGCCGCCGCGCTCGTCGCGAAGAAGGCCGTGGAGAAGGGCCTGACCCGCAAGCCCTGGGTCAAGACCACCCTCGCCCCGGGCTCGAAGGTCGTCACCGACTACTTCGACAAGGCGGGCCTGACCCCGTACCTCGACAAGGTCGGCTTCAACCTGGTCGGTTACGGCTGCACCACCTGCATCGGCAACTCCGGCCCGCTGCCGGAGGAGGTCTCCAAGGCCGTCAACGACCACGACCTCGCGGTCACCTCGGTCCTCTCCGGCAACCGGAACTTCGAGGGCCGCATCAACCCCGACGTCAAGATGAACTACCTGGCCTCCCCGCCGCTGGTCGTCGCGTACGCCATCGCGGGCTCCATGAAGGTGGACATCACCAAGGACGCCCTCGGCACGGACCAGGACGGCAAGCCGGTCTTCCTGAAGGACATCTGGCCGACCGAGGCCGAGGTCAACGACGTCGTGGCGAACGCCATCGGCGAGGACATGTTCAACAAGTCCTACTCCGACGTCTTCGCGGGCGACGCCCAGTGGCAGGCCCTGCCCGTCCCGACCGGCAACACCTTCGAGTGGGACACCGAGTCGACGTACGTCCGCAAGCCCCCGTACTTCGAGGGCATGACGATGGAGACCACCCCGGTCTCGGACATCACGGGCGCCCGCGTCCTCGCCAAGCTGGGCGACTCGGTCACCACCGACCACATCTCCCCGGCCGGCGCCATCAAGGCCGACACCCCGGCGGGCAAGTACCTCACCGAGCACGGTGTGGAGCGCCGCGACTTCAACAGCTACGGTTCCCGCCGCGGCAACCACGAGGTCATGATCCGCGGCACGTTCGCCAACATCCGCCTGCGCAACCAGATCGCGCCGGGCACCGAGGGCGGCTACACGCGTGACTTCACGCAGGACGGCGGCCCGGTCTCCTTCATCTACGACGCCTCGCAGAACTACCAGGCCGCCGGCATCCCGCTGGTCGTCCTGGCCGGCAAGGAGTACGGCTCCGGCTCGTCCCGCGACTGGGCGGCCAAGGGCACCGCGCTCCTCGGCGTCAAGGCCGTCATCGCCGAGTCGTACGAGCGCATCCACCGCTCGAACCTCATCGGCATGGGCGTGCTCCCGCTGCAGTTCCCCGAGGGCGCCTCGGCCCAGTCCCTCGGTCTGACCGGCGAGGAGACCTTCTCCATCTCCGGCGTCACCGAGCTGAACGAGGGCACCACGCCGCGCACGGTCAAGGTCACCACCGACACCGGTGTCGAGTTCGACGCGGTCGTCCGCATCGACACCCCCGGTGAGGCCGACTACTACCGCAACGGCGGCATCATGCAGTACGTGCTGCGCAGCCTGATCCGCAAGTAAGCGGTACGGCACGGCAGTTACGGCAGTCGAGGGCCGCATCCCCTGTTCACTCGGGGGGTGCGGCCCCTCGCCGTTCCCGCCCAGGACATCGCCGGGCCTCAGGTGGAACACAGGGGGCCCTCAGCGAACCGGGACACGATCCGCACATGGCCGCAACTCCCGTGTCCCGGAACGACCGGGTCCCTGTCCTGATCGTCGACGACGAGGTGGAGGTGTACATCTCCGGCCTGCGCCGCGAGACCGACGAGGCCAGGAACCGGTGATCCACACCCTGCGCGGCGTCGGGCGCGTGGTCAGACCCGCGGAGACCACGAGATGAGGCTCCTGCCGCGCGGACGGTCACTGCGCACCCGGTTGCTGCTCTTCATCGGCGCCACTCTCGTCGCGGTGTGCGCGGCGATGGCGCTCACCACCGTGCTCGCCCAGCGTGCCTGTCTGCTGGGCGACCTGGACGATCGCGTCAGCGACGCCGCCGAGCGCGCGGCCCGGTGCTGGCGCCGCCGGCGGGCGCCGCCGCCGCGCCAGCCTCGGCGAGGCCCAGGTCGGACCGCGCGGCCACACCGACCTGGCGTTCCCACGGGAGCAGGGCCAGGCCGCCGGCACGCTCTCCGCCCGGATCGACGACGGGGACGTCACCGCCGCCGAGGTCATCACCGGTGACGGTGGACGGCGGTCGCTCACCGCGGCCCAGCGCGCCGCCCTGCGCGGTGTCGAGGCCGACGGCTCACCGCACACCCGGACCGTCCCCGGCCTCGGCACCTACCGCGTCGCCGTGGTCAGCGGCGACGGGCTCACCGTCCTCACCGGCCTGCCGGCCAGCGACGTGGAGGACATGATCAGCGGGCTCGTCGTGGTCGAGGCCGCCATCGGGGTCGTCCGGCTCATCGTCGCGGCGTGCGTCCGCGCCGTCGTCATCCGGCGTCAGCTGCGGCCACTGGGACGGCTCGCCGCCACCGCTGTCGCGGTCTCCCGGTCGCCGCTGGGCCGCGACGACACCGGTGGCCTCGTCCGCGTGCCCGAGCGCGACACCGACCCCGGCAGCGAGGCCGGGCAGGTGGGCGCCGCCCTCAACCGGATGATCGACCACGTCGAGTCCTCGCTCGCCGAACGCCGGCGCGGTGAGGAACGCATGCGCCGCTTCCTCGCCGACGCGAGCCACGAACTCCGTACGCCGCCGGCCTCCATCGCCGGGCACGCGGAACTGACGCACCGCGGTGCGGGGCGCATCGAGCCGGTGCTGGCCTGGAGCCGGGTCTCGGCCGAGTCCGCGCGCACGACCGGGCTCGTGGAGGGCCTGCTGCTGCTCGCCCGGCTGGACGAGGGCCGGCCGCTTGAGTCCTCCGAGGCAGACCTCGCGGCGCTGGTCGCCGACGCCGTGTGGGAGGTGACCCGACCCGGCCGCGGACCTGGTCGGCGTACCCCCGAACGCTCCGGGGCCACCCGGGCGCGCGGGCCCCGGCCGGGCGGGGCGTCTCGGTACCCGCGCCTCCGCCCGGCCCGGTGAGCGACGGCGTCCGGGAGCGGTCCGCCGTCGCTCACGGCCAGGCCTCCTCGCCCGTCGTGCGGTGGGCCACGGCGTTGTCCGCGGCGCCCGTGATGGAGGAGATGATCTGCTCCTGGGACGCGGTGCTCACGTCGAACAGCCCGTTGTTGCGGCCCAGGCGCAGTACGGCGACACGGTCGGCGACGGCCTTGATGTCCCCCATGTTGTGGCTGATCAGAAGGACCGCCGTGCCGCGGTCGCGCACCTGCTCGATGAGGTCGAGGAGGTGGCTGGTCTGCTCGACGCCCAGAGCGGCGGTGGGCTCGTCGAGGAGCAGGACCTTCGGGGAGCCCATCAGCGAGCGGGAGATCGCCACGGCCTGCCGCTGCCCCGCGGACAGCGCGGCGACCGGCATGCGCACATCGGGGATGCGGATGGACAGCGTGCGCATCAGCTCGCGGGCGCGGCGCTCCATCTCCACCTCGTCGAGGATGCCCACCCGGTCGATCTCCCGGCCGAGGAAGAGATTGCCGACGACGTCGAGGTTGTCGCACATCGCGAGGTCCTGGTAGACGGTCGCGATGCCCAGCGCGTGGGCGTCGTGGGGCCGCTTGATGTGGACGACCCGGCCCTCCCACTCGATGACGCCCCGGTCGGCGGGACCCACCCCCGAGATCACCTTGATGAGCGTGGACTTGCCGGCGCCGTTGTCCCCGGCGAGGGCGACCACCTCACCGGCCCTCAGCTGCAGCTCCACGTCCTGGAGGGCCTGGACACCGCCGAACCGCTTGGAGATGCCGCGCAACGCCAGCACGGGTGGGAACGCCACCGGGGCCACCTTCTCTCATCCGGTGAGCCCGGCCCGGTCGCAGGCGAGCCGGAGTTCCGGGGTGCAGATCTGGTCGACCGTGTACATGCCGTCTCTGACGAGCGTCTGCTTGATGTTGCCGGCCGTCACGGGGATCGGGGTGAGCAGAACGGCCGGGATGCCCTCGGTGGTGGAGTTGTCGACCGTCGTCGTGGCGATGGAGTCGATGTCCTCGTCGCGCCCCAGCGCGACGGCCATGGTGGCGGCCGCGTCGGTCTCCTGATGGAAGGGTTTGTAGACGGTCATGGTCTGCTCGCCCGTGAGGAGGCGCTGTACGGCGTCGAGGTCGGCGTCCTGGCCGGTGACGGGCGGCAACGGTGAGACACCGGCTCTCTTGAGGGCGGAGATGGCGCCGGTGGCGATGGCGTCGCCGGCCGCCAGCACGCCGTCGATCCCGTTCGGGCCCAGCGCGGCGATGGCGGCGGACATGTTGGCGTTGGCGTTGTCCGACCGGTAGCCCGGCGTGTCGTAGGACCTCTCGATCCTCACCCTGTCTTCCAGGACCGACCTGGCACCTCTTTCGTACTCGGCCGCGTTGGGGCTGGCCGGATCGCCGTTCAGCATGACGATCCGGCCGCCGTCCGCCTTGTCGCCCATGGCCTTGAGGAGTGCCTGGCCCTGGAGCCTGCCGACCTGGACGTTGTCGAAGCTGACGTAGCCCGAGATCGGGCCCTCGGCCAGCCGGTCGTAGGAGACGACCGGGATGTCCGCCTGCCGTGCCGCCTGGACCGAGGAGCGCAGGGACCTGGGGTCGGCGGGGTCCAGGATGATGACCCCGGCCCCCTTGGTGATCAGGGAGTTCATCTGCTGCCGCTGGCTCGCGGCGTCGTTCTGGGCGTTGGCGTACGCCACGCTGCAGTCGGGGCACAGCTCCTTCACCCGCTTCTCGATCATGGGCTTGTCGTAGCGTTCCCAGCGCGGGAGCACGCTGCTCGGCAGCAGCAGGCCGACGGTGAAACCGTCGTCGCCTCCCGAGTCGCCTCCTCCGCAGCCGGCCGCCGACACGGCCATGAGCCCCGCGATGACGACGGCGAGGGCGTTGTGTGTGCGGGTCCTCATCTCAGGCCCCCTCGTTTCCGTCTCAGGCCCAATCGCCTGCGTCCGGACGCCGCGTCGCCGCGGCCGGGTCCGGCGTCGTCCCGCGCGGGTCCGTCCTCCACCGGCTCCGGTTCGGGCGGTGTCAGGACGACCTCGCTCCACACCTGCTTTCCCCCGGCGACCGGCACCGAGCCCCAGGACGCCGACATCGCCTCGACGAGGAACAGGCCCCGCCCGCCCGTCGACTCCCAGTCCACGATCACCGGCTTGGCGGGGGCGCGCGGCGAGGAGTCGGTCACGGCGACCCGCACCCGGTCCCCGGCATGCGTGAGGTCGAGCCGCACCGCGCCCTGGGTGTGCACCAGCGCGTTGGTGACCAGCTCGGAGACGACCAGCAGCATCGTGTCGGCCTCGTCGCCGACGCTCCACGAGCGCAGGGTGCGCGCGGCGAAACGGCGGGCGTGCATGACGGCGTCGGGCAGCCGCCACACCACCCAGCCGGCCCGCACCGGCCGGACCTTCATCCCGTCGTAGCGCAGCAGCAGCAACGCCACGTCGTCCTCACGGCGGCCGTCCTCGCCCAGCAGCACGTCGGCCATCCGCCCGGGATCCGAGGGGTCGGCGCCCGCCAGCGCCTCACGGGTGAGCCGCATGCCCTCGTCCAGCTGCAGATCGGCCGCCTCGACCAGGCCGTCGGTCACCAGCGCGAGTACGGCGCCGGGGGACAGCGCGACCGCGGTCAGGGGGAACTCGGCGTCCGCGGCGATGCCCAGCGGGAGGCCACCCTCCACGACCACCTCCTCCGTGCTGCCGTCCGGGTGGCGCAACAGCGGCGACAGGTGCCCGGCCCGGACGAACAGCGCGTTGCCCTCCTCCATGTCCAGCTCGACGTAGCAGCAGGTGGCGAACAGGTCGGTCTCCATGCCGACGAGCAGACGGTTCGCGTGCGAGACGACCACGTCGGGCGGGTGGCCCTCCACGGCGTAGGCCCGCACCGCGGTACGCATCTGGCCCATGATCGTCGCGGCCCCGGCGCTGTGGCCCTGCACGTCCCCGATGACCAGGGCCACCCGGCTCTCGGAGAGCGCGATGACGTCGTACCAGTCTCCGCCCACCTGCAGGCCGCGCTGGGCGGGCAGGTAGCGGGCCACGGCGGTTCCGCCGGGCAGCTCCGGGAGGCGGCGCGGCAGCAGACTGCGCTGCAGCAGTGTCGCGAGCTCCTGCTCGGCGTCGTACGCGTGCGCCCGCTTCAGCGCCTGTCCCACCAGCCCCGCCGTCGCGGTGAGCAGGGACCGCTCCTCCGGTCCGAACTCGTGCGGCTCGTCCCAGCCGACCAGGCACACCCCGGCGACCCCGCTCTTGGCCCGCAGTGGCAGGACGGCCAGCCCGCCCGGACCGACCCCGGTGAGCCCGGGTTCGAGGGCGGCGCCCGCGGGCCACAGGCTCATCCGGCCGTCCCGCAGCGCCGCCTGCAGCGTGGGCAGCGCGCCGACCGGCGCGTCGGGCCACTCCGAGCGCCACTCCGAACGCCACAACTCGGGCCAGGCACCGGCCGCCGGCGGATCGAGCACGGTGACCGCCAGCCTGTCGTCCACCAGCTCGGCGAGCGCCACCCGGTCGGCGGCCAGCGGCTCGCGCAGGGCGGCGACCACCACGCGGCTGACCTCGCGGACCGTCGTGGCGTCGTCGAGCGCGGCGGTCAGCCACTGCACCCGCGCGACGTCACTGGCGCTCTGACGCAGCACGGGGGCCGCGGTAACCAGGCCCACCACCCGCTCCGGGCCGTCGTCCGTGCCCCTCAGCACCCGGCAGCTCAGACGCAGCCAGCACAGCTCCCCGGTCGGCCGGCGGATACGGAACTCCAGCTCCCTGAGGCCACCGGTCTGTGGGGACGGCTCGACCACCGACATCAGTGAGGGGAGGTCCTCGGGGACGGTGTACGAGAGCAGGGTGTCGGTCTTGCCGTCGAAGTCGTCCTCGGAGATGCCGAACAGTTCGAGCAGCGTCGTGTCCGTCCCGACCATGCCGGTGCCCAGCTCCAGGACGAAGGAACCCACGCGCATACTCCGCAGCGCCGGGTCCAGCAGCTCCGCGGGCGCCGAGGGGTCGGCCTCCCCGCGCAGCCGCCCGGCGACCGCGTCGGCGTACTGCTCCAGGAAGTCCCGCTGCTCGGCCCCGAAGCCGTTCCCGGAGTCGCCCACGACGACGAGACAGCCCAGCCATCCGCCTGCCGCGCCGAGCGGCAGCACGGCGAGCGGGCCGGCCTCCGGGCAGGAGGTGACCACCGCGGAACTCAGCCACAGCTGCCGGCCGACGCGGAAGGCGTCGGCGACCGGGGAGTCGCCGGAGACCGGGACGCGCTCGGGCAGCCGCTCCTCGGCGGTGTCGGTTCCGGCCGACGCGGCCACTTCCACGAGCCGCAGCTCCCGGCTTCCGTCACTGGGCACATAGACAGCCGCCAGCGCCGCCCCGGCGAACGCCAGGACCCGCTGCCTCGCGGTGGGCTCCGGCGCCGGGTGGGCGGGACCGGCGTCCTCTGTCCCGGCCCCGAGTGCCCGCAGACCCGGGGCCGTGGCCCGGGCACCGCCGTAATGGGGCATTGTCCGTACCTACCTCCCGTCCATGCCGCAGGTACCGGCAGGTGGAGGTTCCCCGGAACTCAGGCGGCGACGGCGCGGGCGCGTGACCCGACGACGCCGGACCGCGCCGCCGATGAGCGGCAGGGCACCCACACATCAGAATCGCATACCTGGACAGACACGCCCATATGTTCTGCTGCCACCGGGGGACGATCGGGACGGCCGAGGCGCCCTCGCCAGGGCCGGACCCGCGCGGCGCGCACCCGGCCCCGCGTCCCCGCCGTGCGGCACCGGCCCCGCGTCCGGCGCTACGGAGGAAGCCGTGCGGCACCGGAGGAACGCCGGGGCCTCTCCCCTCGGGGGCGGCCGCGTACACCGAGCCGCCACGCGAGCTCAGCCCCAACTGACTTGACATCGTTGTCCGTTGAGGGAGTAGAGTCACGCCCGGAGGCGCAGACAACGTTGTCGTCCCTGCGGCCACCCAAGCCACCCAGCCACCATGCCATCCAGCCACCCCCACCCGTGCCGGTCCTCTCCCCCCGGGACCGGAACGGCTCGCGGACCGGGTGAGGACGCATCGCCCCCACCCGGTCCGCCGGAGCCGGTCCGCCGGAGCCGGTCCGGTTCCCCGGCAGGCCGAGAGGGCGCTTCAGCCCACCCGGCAGGCCAGGCTCGTGGCCGGATCACCTCCCGAGCCGTCCGTCACGTAACCGAACGTCGTGCTCTCGCCGGGATCCAGCGAGCCGTTCCAGTCGACGTTGTGGACCATCACGTGCTGTCCGCTGTACGTGGCGTTGCCGCTCCACAGGCTTCGGACCGAGTGCCCGCCCGGCAGTGTCCAGTCGACCATCCAGCCCAGCATCGGCACGTCACCGGTGTTCTTGACGGTCACCTCGGACTGGTAGCCACCGTTCCAGCTGCCCGTCGTGCGGCGGGTGGCCGAGCACTGGCCGGGTACGGGGTCGGTGGGGTTGCCCGGCTCCTTGATGCCGGTCACCTCGCCGTTGCCTCCGTCGAAGACGACGTCCGAGCAGGAGTAGAAGGTCTCCTGGCTGTCGGAGCGCTGCCAGACCATGTAGATGATGTGGCGGCCGGACTTGCCCGCGGGCAGCTGGCCCCGCCAGGAGTAGTTGGCCTCGACCGTTCCCGGGCTGCCGTTCAGCGGCGGGTGGTCCACGCTCAGGAACGGCCGCTCCTCCATGTCGTTCCAGGTGAGCGTCTTCGTCGGGTCGAAGCCGTCCTTGGTGATGTAGACGTAGAACCAGCCCGGGTGCGCCGCCCACGCGTTGTACGAGAAGTCGACGGTCGCGCCCGAGGTGAGGTGGGTCAGCGGCCAGTCCTTGCTGGGCGTGTTGAACCCGGTGAAGTTGGTGTTGCCGCCGCTGCACAGTTCACCGTCGGGGACGAAGCCGCGGGTGCGGCCGGCGCCGTCCGAGCGGAGCACGGAGAACCAGTTGTAGAACGGCGTGGTGCCACTGACCTGCTGGGCCGCCTTGCAGGCCGGGTTGACCGGTTTGATCTCTCCGGTGTCGGTCAGCCCGTCCTGCCAGCACAGGAAGGTGCGGCTGCCCGGTTTCATGGGGGTTCCGTGGGCCTCCGCGTCGCCGCTGCCGGCCGTCATGACCAGGCCGAGCGCGGGGATGGTGGTGACGAGGGCGAGCAGGACGAGGAAGAGAGCTCGGTGGCGGCGGGGCGGCCTTAATCGCATCATTGTCACGCGCATGACAAATGCTCCTCGGGTGTACGGCCTTGAGGGACCTGCGTGGACCTGCGCGGGCGTGCGTATGTGCGCCGGTCGCGCACAGGGGTCGCCGGGTGCGGGCGGCGCCCCTGCGTGAGGGTGGCGGGAGCGTTCCGAGGGGCGGGTTCCGGTCCACCGATATGGGAGCGCTCCCACCACGCCTTGCTTCGGAAGTTAGCGCCGAGCGGCGCACATGTAAACGCCTGCCGCCTGCCGCACGCCGCCTGCCGCACGCCGCACATCGCCCGGCTCACGCGGTGAACGCGCGGGCGGGCCCGGAGTCACCTCCGGGCCCGCCCACGCCGGCCGGTGTCGGTCAGCCCAGCAGTTCCACCTCCGCCAGCGTCGACTCACCGGAGAGGACCAGGCGGTACGTCGTGTACGTGCCCGGGGCGGCCACCGAGAACGCCCGGGTCTGCCGGTCCCACGTGAACGATTCGCCGGTGCGCCTGTCGAGGGTCTTCCAGGTCGTGCCGTCGGACGAACCCTGCAGGGTCCAGCCGGTCGGCGCCTTCGTGCGGTCCTTGGACGACGTCAGCGTGTACTGGACGGCCTTCGCCCCGCCGCCGACCGGAAGGTCCACGGAGGTGACCGACGCGTCCGTCGCCGACGTGTTGTCGAACAGCGCTCCCTCACCCCGCGACACGTCCCGGCGCGGCGAGGGCACCTTGTCGTCCTTCGTGATCGACACCGGCGCCGCGTTCCGTCCGGTGCCCCACGAGGACGGCTTCGGGCCCATGTCGAACTCCAGCGTCCCGCCCTTCGCGATGACGGAGTGGGGCAGCGACGTGGTCGTCCACTTCTTCCCGCCCACCTTCAGGCCCTGGACGTAGACGTTCTTCGCGCTGTTCTTCGGGGCCTTCACCACCAGGTCCCTGCCGTTCTCCAGGTGGACCGTCGCCTTGGTGAACAGCGGGGAGCCGATGGCGTACTCGCCGCTGCCCATGACCAGCGGGTAGAAGCCGAGCGCGGAGAAGAGGTACCAGGCCGACTGCTCGCCGTTGTCCTCGTCGCCGTGGTAGCCCTGGCCGATCTCGCTGCCGGTGTAGAGACGGGAGAGGACCTCGCGGACGTTCTTCTGCGCCTTCCAGGGCTCGCCCGCCGCGTCGTACATGTAGATCGCGTGGTGGGCCACCTGGTTGGAGTGCCCGTACATGCCCATCCGGACGTCCCGGGCCTCGGTCATCTCGTGGATGACCCCGCTGTACGAGCCCTTGAACTCCGGTGAGGCCGTCTCCGGAGTGGAGAAGTACTCGTCCAGTTTCCCGGCCAGTGACTTCCGGCCGCCGTAGAGGTTCGCAAGGCCCCGGCTGTCCTGGGGGGCCGTGAAGGCGTAGCCCCAGCCGTTCGTCTCCGTGTAGTCGTAGCCCCACACGCGCGGGTCGTACTTCGAGGACTCGACCCGCCAGTCACCCTTCGCGTTCCGGCCCTGGAAGAAGCCCGCCTTCTTGTCGAACAGGTTCACGTAGTCCTGGGCGCGGTTGAGGAAGTACGCGGACTCCTCCTTGTAGCGCTTCTCGCCCGTCTTCTTGTACAGCGCCTGGCCCATCCGGGCGATGCCGTAGTCGTTGAGGTAGCCCTCCAGCGCCCACGACAGGCCTTCCTTCGTGTCGGTGCTCGTGTAGCCGAGGAAGGGGGAGGTGGTCATGCCCTTGCGGCCCACGCCCGACGAGGGCGGGACCACGGTGGCGTTCTTCACCGCCGCGTCGTAGGCCGCCTTCGCGTCGAAGCCGACCCCCTTCACGTACGCGTCCGCGAACGCCACGTCCGACGAGGTGCCGGTCATCAGGTCGGCGTAGCCGGGAGAGGACCAGCGGGACGTCCAGCCGCCGTCCTTGTACTGCTGCACGAAGCCGTCGACCATCTCGCCCGCCTGGCGTGGGGTGAGGAACGAGTACGCGGGCCAGGTCGTGCGGTACGTGTCCCAGAAGCCGTTGTTCACGTACACCTTGCCGTCCACGATCTTCGCGCCCGTGTGCGTCGGCGTGTCCTGGCCGGACGGGGGCGAGAACGGGGAGGCGTACTTGTACGTCGAACCCACTTTCTCGAAGCCCGAGTTGGGGTACAGGTACAGCCGGTACAGGCTGGAGTACAGCGTCGTCAGCTGGTCCGGGGTGGCGCCCTCCACCTCGACCTTGCCGAGGATCCTGTCCCACTGGCGCTGTGCCCGCGTCTTCACGGTCTCGAATGACGTGCCGTCCGGGATCTCCTGGCGCAGGTTGTCCTTGGCCTGGTCGACGCCGATGAGCGAGGTCGCCAGGCGCAGGGTGACCGCGCGGTCGGCGCCCGCGTCGAAGCGGAGGTAGCCCTTCTCACCCGACGAGCTGCCCTCCTTCACCGGCGCGTCGAAGACCCCGTACACGAAGAGGCGGGTCGCGCCTGTCGACAGCGGGGACTTCACGTCCGAGTAGCCGGTGACGATCCCGTTCTCCTTGTCGAGGGTGAGGCCGGCCTTGTCCTCGACGTTGTCGAAGAGGACGCTCGCGTCGTCTCCCGGATAGGTGAAGCGCAGCGCCGCCGCGTGGTCGGTGGGCGCCATCTCCGCCTTGAGGCCGTTCTCGAAGCGGACGCCGTAGTAGTACGGCCGAGCCGTCTCCTTGTCGTGCCGGAAGGCCAGCGCTCGGGCCGCCCGGCTGTTCTCCGGAGTGCCGGACGCGGCCGACGGCATCACCTGGAAGGTCTGCCGGTCACCCATCCAGGGGCTCGGCTCGTGGCTCGCGCTGAACGCCTGGATGGTGGGCAGGTTGTCCGCGTTGTTCGCGCGTGCGTAGTCGTACAGCCAGTCCGTGGAACCCGCGTTCGTGACCGGCGTCCAGAAGTTGAAGCCGTGGGGCACCGCCGTCGCGGGGAAGTTGTTGCCGCGCGAGAAGCCGCCGCTTGAGTTCGTGCCGCGGGTCGTCACCGCGTAGTCCGACAGGTGGGCCTTCGGCTTCTCGGGAGCGGCGACGCGCAGGGCCACGTCGTCGAGCCAGCCCCGGAACTTCGCCGGCCCCTTCGGCGAGTCGTACGCCACGAGGATCCGGTCCACCGTCCTGCCGGCCGCGACCGAGCCGATCCGTGAGGTGACGTTGTTCCACTGGTTGACGTACAGGACCTTGGAGGCGCCCTGGCCGCGCGGGGTGAGGGCGAAGCCGTGCTGGTCGGTGGCGGCGAGATCGCTCAGGTAGGTGCCGTCCGTGAAGGCGAGGTCCACCGACACGTTCGTGGCGTCGTAGTCGCGGTCGCCGTTCGCCATGGAGGGGAAGATCCGGTAGGCCAGCTCGGTGTTCCGGCCGACGGCCACATCGACGTCGAAGACCTTGTTGTACGAGTACGCCCGGCCGTCCGCCGTGTGCCGTCCCGCGTACCTGAGCGCACGCTTGCCCGTGAAGCCCGCCCATGCCTTCGCGGTGGGCGAGCCGCTGGGACCGCGGTCGACCAGCGAGAGCATGTCCTGCGGGATGGGATCACCGGTGCCGCCCGTGGAGAACTGCACGTCGGCGAGCTGGGTGGCGTCGGAGGCGCCGTTGTTCCCGCTGATCTCCAGCCGGAAGTGCCGGTACTCGGCCGGGGCACCCCCGATGTCGTAGGTCTTGGTCCGGAACGGCTCGCCGAAGGACTCGCCCGAGCGGGTGTCGAGGGTCTTCCAGTCCTTGCCGTCCGTGGAGCCCTGGAGCGACCAGTCCCTCGGGTCCCGTTCGGAGTGGTCGTTGGCCGACGTCAGCGCGTAGCGCACGATCCTGGCCGGGGCGTCGAGGTCGAACTCGACCCAACTGGTGGAGGCGAAGGTCAGCCATTTGGTGGTCGGCTCGCCGTCGATGAGGTTCTCCTTCACCTCACCCGCGCCCGCGAACTCACCGCTCGCCCGAACGTCCGTGACGTGGTCGTTCACATTGCCCGGGATGCCGCTGCTGTAGCCGCCGTCGACGCCGGCTGACCGCTTGGTTCCGTCTGGTCCCGTATCGACCGTGTTGAGCCAGTCCGGTGCCGGCTCATCTGCTTCGAACGACGAGTGGAACTCCCGGTCCGCGGCCGCCGCAGTGACCGGCAGTGCCACGGCCACGCCCTGCGAGGCCGCCACGAGGGCGAAGGCGGCGGCGCCGAGCACCGCCGTGGAGCATCGTCTGTGCCGCATGCGCGAGCACCCTCCCTGCGCCTGATCGGAACGATCAGAGATGGACAACGTTGTCAACTTCGCTGCGCAAGGCACTAGTAGGGGTTCAAGTGAACGACGATGTCAAGGGTGTTGAGGGTGCCGCCAGGGTGTCCTGTGGCTGATTCCCGGCCGTAGAAGTGACGTCGAATCGGGGCGAAATGGTGTGGATCTTCGCTCAAGAAAGTCACAGTCGTGTCATATTTCCGAGAGGTCTCAACTCGGAAAAGACCACCGGCCAACCTTGCCTTCGATCTTGTCCGGCGACGGGGAGTGGACTATACCTGTCGGCGTCCGCCTCGCTCGGACGGGCATGACCTGGGGGGAAACGGGGGCCGCGGACCGTGTCACGCACGCCGTCCGCCGTCTCGCCCCTGTTGAATCCTCACGCACGACCCCAGCACGAACCGACCGCGGTGCCGGGAGGATCCGGTTCACCGCCTGAGTCCTGGAGAAGGCGAGGACTTGAGCATGGGATCCACCACCGACCGGACCGACGGCCCCGAGGGTGTCGGCCGCCGTGATCTGATCAAGCGCTCCGCTGCGCTGGGCCTGATCTCCGTCCCGACCATGAGCTTCCTGTCGGCGTGCGCCAGCAGCGGTGGCGGCGACGAGGAGAAGGCCAAGGCGGGCCAGAAGACCGCGAAGAACCCGCTCGGCGTCAACGACACCGCGCAGATGGAGTTCGTCCTCTTCGACGGCGGCTTCGGCAAGGAGTACGCCGAGGACGCCGTGAAGATCTACGAGAAGTCCTTCCCCAAGGCGAAGGTCAAGTTCTCCGCCACCCAGAAGATCCAGTCCACGCTCCAGCCGCGGTTCAACCAGGGCACCCCGCCCGACCTGATCGACAACTCGGGCGCCGAGCAGATGGACATGGGCGTCCTGGTCGGAAAGAAGCAGCTCGCCGACCTCACCCCGCTGCTGGACTCCCCGTCGTACGACGACCCGAACAAGAAGGTCCGCGACACGCTGCGCCCCGGCATCGTGGAGATGGGCCAGTTCGACGGCGACCCGGTCTGGATCATGTACTACGCCTACACCGTGTACGGCGTCTGGTACTCCCAGAAGGCCCTGGACTCGCTCGACGAGCAGTACCCCGAGACCTGGGACCAGATGCTCGCGGTCTGCGAGAAGGCCAAGAAGAAGGGCATGGCGGGCTGGACGTACGCGGGCAAGTACCCGTACTACCTCCCCTTCTCGCTCTACCCGATGATCGGCAAGGTCGGCGGCCGAGAGGTGCTCGACGCCATCGACAACCTGGAGCCGAACGCCTGGAAGAACCCGGCGGTCAAGGCCTGCTTCGAGGCCTACTACGAGCTCTACAAGAAGGGCTATGTCCTCAAGGGCACCCCGGGCCTTGACCACATCCAGTCGCAGACGGCGTGGGCCGAGGGCAAGGCGCTGTTCATCCCGAACGGCTCCTGGGTGGAGAACGAGTCCGCGAAGGTCATCCCGAGCGACTTCGACCTGGCCGTCTCCGCGCCCACGGGCCTCGACTCCTCCGACAAGATGCCCTTCGGCACCATCTGGGCCTCCGGCGGCGAGCCCTTCATCGTCCCGGCCAAGGCGAAGAACGCCACGGGCGGCATGGAGCAGCTGCGCATCATGCTCAGCGAGGCGTCCTCGAAGAACTTCACCAGCAAGGTCAAGTCATTGACCGCCTACAACGGCGGCACCGACGGCATCAGCCTCACCCCGGGCCTGAAGTCCGGAGTCGCGGCGCTGGAGAAGGCCGGCGACAACGTGCTGAACCCGCGTATGCAGGACTGGTACGTGCAGCTCCAGAAGGAGCAGATCGGCGTGGCGGGGCTCGGCGAGATGATGGCCGGCCGCATCACACCGGCCGAGGCCATCAAGAAGATCCAGGCCTTCGCCGACGCGGCCGCCAAGGACACGTCGATCAAGCACTACAAGCACCAGTGAGGATCCGTCCCACGGGCCTGCCCGGCGTGTGCGCGCCGGGCAGGCCCCGACGGCGTCCGCGCACGGATCGGGGTCGGTGGTAATGCAGCACGGCAAGTACCGGTTCATCGTGGGGTTCCTCGCCCTGCCCCTGGGGCTGTACGCGCTCTTCGTCGTCTGGCCGTTCATCCAGTCCATCTACTACTCGTTCACGGACTGGACGGGCCTGAGCCCCGAGTTCGAAATGGTCGGTTTCGACAACTACTCGAGGATGCTCGACGACGCGATCTTCTGGAAGTCGTTGCAGCACAGCGTCCTGTTCGCGTTGCTGGTGCCGCTGGTGACGATCGGCCTGGCGCTGTTCTTCGCCTTCATGATCAATGTGGGCGGCCGGCGGAGGAGGGGCGGACCGGTGATCTCCGGTGTCCGCGGCTCCTCGTTCTACAAGATCGTCTACTTCTTCCCGCAGGTGCTCTCGATCGCGATCGTCGCCCTGCTGTTCGCCTTCGCGTACAACCCGGACAGCGGGGCGATCAACTCCCTGCTGCGCGGGATCGGGCTCGGCAGCGTCCAGCCGCTGTGGCTGGGCGACCCGGACCTGGCGCTGTGGTGCGTGATGGCGGTGATCGTGTGGTCCACGGTCGGCTTCTTCGTGGTCCTGTTCTCCGCGGGCATGGCCTCCATCCCGGCCGACCTGTACGAGGCCGCGCTGCTGGACGGCGCCAGCCGCGTCACCACGTTCTTCCGGATCACCCTGCCGCTGCTGTGGGACACCGTGCAGTCCGGCTGGGTCTACATGGGGATCCTCGCCCTCGGCGCCGAGTCGTTCGCGGTCGTACAGATCATGACGACCGGGCCGGGCGGCCCCGACTACTCGACCACCGTCATGGTCCTGTACGTGTACCAGAAGGCGTTCCGTGACGGTCAGGCCGCCTACGCCACCACCATCGGCGTCGCCCTGCTCGTCGTCACGCTGGCCTTCGCCGCCGTCGTGATGCGGCTGGGCCGGCGCGAGCGGCTGGAGTACTGATCAGATGAAGACGACCGAGACCTCCGCTCCCGTACCCGCCGAGTCCGGTGCCCCCGTCGTCAAGGCGGACTCCCCGGCCGGGCCGCCCCCGAAGGAGAAGAAGGAGGGCACCGTCCTCAACGTCTTCTCCCACGGGATGCTCGTCCTGTGGGCGTTCATGGTCGTCATGCCGCTGCTGTGGGCGGTGATGACCTCCTTCAAGGACGACAAGTCGATCTTCAGCTCACCCTGGTCGCTGCCGGACAAGCTGCACTTCGACAACTGGTCGCGGGCCTGGACCCAGGCCAACATGAGCGACTACTTCCTCAACACCATCCTGGTGGTGGGCGGCTCGCTCATCGGCACGCTGGTGCTCGGCTCGATGGCGGCGTACGTGCTCGCCCGCTTCGACTTCCCGGGCAACCGCTTCATCTACTACCTGTTCATCGGCGGCATGAGCTTCCCGATCATGCTCGCGCTGGTCCCGCTGTTCTACGTGGTGAACAACATGGGCCTGCTGAACACCATCCACGGGCTGATCCTCGTCTACATCGCCTACTCGCTGCCCTTCACGGTGTTCTTCCTGACCGCGTTCTTCCGCACCCTGCCGACCTCGGTGGCGGAGGCGGCGTTCGTGGACGGTGCCTCGCACTCCAGGACGTTCTTCCAGATCATGCTGCCGATGGCCAAGCCCGGCCTGATCAGCGTCGGCATCTTCAACTTCCTGGGGCAGTGGAACCAGTACATGCTGCCGACCGTGCTCAACACCGACCCGGACAAGCGCGTCCTCACCCAGGGCCTGGTCCAGCTGGCCGTCAGCCAGGGCTACAAGGGCGACTGGTCCGGACTCTTCGCCGGGCTGGTGATGGCGATGCTGCCGGTGCTCGCCGCGTACATCGTCTTCCAGCGGCAGGTGGTGGCGGGGCTCACGGCAGGCGCGCTGAAGTAGGAGGATTCCGGCACCCGACCGCCACGACGCGTTCGCTCCTCCCACGCCGCTCCCGGCCAGGCCGGGAGCGGCATTCGCATGCATGTGCAACGCTCACGATCTGGTTCAACCTCTTGACGGGACGCGCCCCGAACGGCTCGACTTAGAGTTCACTTGTTGGACATGGACGGGGCCTCGCTGAAGCGGTCCCGCGCGCAGGAGGTCGTCGTGGAGACTCCGGGGTCGCAGTCGTCGCTGCACCGAGCCAACCTGGAGCGCGTCGTACGCGCCGTGCGGCTGGCCGGATCCCTCACCCAGGCGGAGATCGCACGGACGACGGGCCTGTCGGCGGCGACCGTCTCCAACATCGTCCGGGAGCTCAAGGACGGCGGAACGGTCGAGGTCACGCCCACCTCGGCGGGTGGCCGCCGGGCCCGGGCCGTGTCCTTGAGCGGTGACGCCGGCATCGTCATAGGAGTGGACTTCGGGCACACGCATTTGCGCGTCGCGGTCGGGAACCTCGCGCACCAGGTGCTGGCGGAGGAGTCCGAGCCGCTCGACGTGGACGCCTCCGCCGCGCAGGGCCTCGACCGGGCGGAGCAGCTGGTCAACCGGCTGATCGCGGCCACCGGCGTGGACCGCACCAAGATCGCGGGTGTGGGCCTCGGCGTGCCCGGCCCGATCGACGTGGAGTCCGGCACCCTCGGCTCCACCGCCATCCTGCCCGGCTGGACCGGGACCCGGCCCGCCGAGGAGCTGCGGGGGCGGCTCGGTGTGCCCGTCCACGTGGACAACGACGCCAACCTCGGAGCCCTCGGCGAGCTGGTCTGGGGGAGCGGCCGGGGGGTCAAGGACCTCGCGTACATCAAGGTCGCGAGCGGTGTGGGCGCCGGTCTGGTGATCGCCGGGAAGATCTACCGCGGCCCGGGCGGCACGGCCGGCGAGATCGGCCACATCACGCTCGACGAGTCCGGCCCCGTCTGCCGCTGCGGCAACCGCGGCTGCCTGGAGACCTTCGCGGCCGCGCGCTACGTCCTGCCGCTCCTGCGGTCCACCCACGGCACCGGCCTGACCATGGAGGGCGTGGTCAGGCTGGCGCGGGACGGAGACCCGGGGTGCCGTCGGGTGATCGCCGACGTCGGCCGCCACATCGGCAGCGGAGTCGCCAACCTCTGCAATCTGCTGAACCCGAGCCGGGTCGTCCTCGGCGGCGACCTCGCCGAGGCCGGTGAGCTGGTCCTCGGGCCCATCAGGGAGTCCGTCGGCCGGTACGCGATCCCCAGTGCGGCACGTCAACTCTCGGTCCTCCCGGGGGCACTTGGCGGTCGTGCGGAGGTCCTCGGCGCCCTCGCGCTGGCCCTCAGCGAGATGGGGGATTCAACCCTTTTGGACGGAACACTGACTGCCGCCACGCCTGCCTTCACTTAGATAACGAATGGCACCGTTGCCAAGCCGTTAAGGATTTACTTCTTGACGTCGAACGCGTAGCCGAGTTGACTTCCCGTCACCTCGGCCGCAGTGTCGCGGCCTCGTCAGGGAGGTTTCTGAAGTGAACACGCGTATGCGTCGCGCCGCCGTCGCCGTTGCAGCCGGTGCGATGGCCGTCTCGCTGGCCGCCTGTGGCAGCGCCAAGGAGTCCGGTGGCGGCGACAGTGAGTCGTCGGGCGCGGCGAAGGGCGACAACATCAAGGTCGGCCTGCTCCTGCCGGAGAACAAGACCGCGCGGTACGAGAAGTTCGACAAGCCCTTGATCGAGAAGAAGGTCAAGGAGCTCACGAACGACAAGGCCGAGATCCTTTACAGCAACGCCCGGCAGGACCCCACCCTCCAGGCCCAGCAGGTCGACACGATGATCACCAGCAAGGTGGACGTGCTCATCCTGGACGCCGTGGACGCCAAGGCCATCCAGAACTCCGTGCAGAAGGCCAAGGACCAGGGCATCCCCGTCGTCGCCTACGACCGCCTGGCCGAGGGCCCGATCAGCGCCTACACCTCCTTCGACAACGAGGAGGTCGGCAGGACCCAGGGCGAGGCCCTCCTCAAGGCCCTGGGCGACAAGGCCAAGGACGGCGACATCGTCATGATGAACGGGGCGATCACCGACCCGAACGCCGCCATGTTCAAGAAGGGCGCCCACTCCGTCCTCGACGGCAAGGTCAACATCGGCCGCGAGTTCGACACCAAGGAATGGTCGCCGGACAACGCCAACGCCAACATGGAGTCGGCGATCACGGCGCTCGGCAAGAAGAAGATCATCGGCGTCTACTCCGCCAACGACGGCATGGCGGGCGGCATCATCACCGCCCTCAAGGCGGCCGGCCTCGACGTCCCGGTCACCGGTCAGGACGCCGAACTCGCCGCGGTGCAGCGCATCATCGCCGGCGAGCAGTTCATGAGCGTCTACAAGTCCTACCCGCAGGAGGCGACCGTGGCGGCCGAGCTGGCCGTGGCGCTCGCCAAGGGCGAGAAGCTCGACTCCCTCGCCAAGGACAAGGTCTCCAGCAACAGCGCCAAGGACGTTCCGTCGGCCATCATCCCGGTGGTCTCGCTGACCAAGGAGAACGTCAACGACACCGTCATCAAGGACGGTTTCTACACCGCGGCCGAGATCTGCACGGCCAAGTACAAGTCGGCCTGCGACGAGGCCGGCATCAAGTAAGCGTCCGAACGGACACAAGTAAGCGTCCGAACGGACAGCCGCACGTCCCCGCTCCCGCAGGGGAGTTCGCCTTGGAACTCCACCGCGGCGCCGGGGACCGGCTCGCGCGGAGCGGTTCCGTGGCACGGCCCGCCCCGCCTCACGCTCCTCCGGCGCCCCGCGCATCAGACAGCCCCGCAAGCTCGAGCGGGGCGCCGGACGGAACACCCCCCAATTTTCTCTGCACAAACCTTCCGCCGGGTCAGGCGGCGAAGGAGATGGTTCACGTGTCCGCTACGCCCGTGCTGGCGTTGCGCGGGGTCTCCAAGCGGTTCGGTGCCGTACAGGCGCTCACCGACGTAGAGCTTGAGGTCCACGCCGGTGAGGTGGTCGCCCTGGTCGGCGACAACGGCGCCGGAAAATCCACGCTGGTCAAGACGATCGCCGGCGTGCACCCCATCGATGAGGGCGTCATCGAGTGGGACGGCAAGGCCGTCCAGATCAACAGGCCGCACGACGCCCAGAGCCTGGGCATCGCGACCGTCTACCAGGACCTCGCGCTGTGCGACAACATCGACGTCGTCGGCAATCTCTTCCTCGGCCGTGAGCTGAGGAAGTTCGGCGTCCTCGACGAGGTCGAGATGGAGCGGCGCTCCCAGGAACTGCTGCGGACGCTGTCGATCCGCATCCCCAGCGTGCGCATCCCGATCGCCTCGCTCTCCGGCGGTCAGCGCCAGACCGTGGCCATCGCCCGCTCCATGCTCGGCGAGCCCAAGCTGGTCATCCTCGACGAGCCCACCGCGGCCCTCGGCGTCGAGCAGACCGCCCAGGTCCTCGACCTGGTCGAGCGGCTGCGCGAGCGCGACCACGCGGTCATCCTCATCAGCCACAACATGGCCGACGTGAAGGCCGTCGCCGACAAGGTGGCCGTGCTGCGCCTCGGCCGCAACAACGGCGTCTTCGAGGTCAAGACGACCTCGCAGGAGGAGATCATCTCCGCCATCACCGGTGCCACCGACAACGCCGTGACCCGCCGTGCGGCGCGCACGACCGGGGAGGTTTCCAAGTGAGCATCGACAAGACCTCCACGACCGCCGAGGACGCGACCGCCGTCGAGAACCCGGAGGCCGCCGCGGCCGCGGTGACCGCCGTCGACCCCCGCCTCCTCGTCCGCGAGCGCGGACTCACGGGCTACATCGGTGAGTTCAGGCGGAAGATGAAGGCCGGTGAACTGGGCTCCATCCCGGTCGTCATCGGTCTGCTCGTCATTTGCGTCGTCTTCCAGAGCCTGAACTCGGCGTTCCTGTCCGCGCAGAACCTGAGCGACATCACCGTCACCATGGTCGGCACGGGCATGATCTCCGTCGGCATCGTCTTCGTGCTGCTGCTCGGCGAGATCGACCTGTCGGTCGGCTCGGTCAGCGGCGCGTCCAGCGCCATCGCGGCCGTCCTCGCGGTCAACCAGGGCTGGCCCGAGTGGGCGGCGGTGCTCTTCGCCATCGCCGCGGGTGCGGCCATCGGCGCGGCGCACGGCTTCTTCTTCGCGGTGCTCGGCGCGCCGGCGTTCGCCGTCACGCTGGCCGGTCTGCTCTTCTGGCTCGGCTTCATGCTCCAGACGCTCGGCGCGAACGGCACGATCAACCTGGACAGCGACGGCTTCATCGGCAAGCTGACCACGTACTACTTCACGGACATCGCGGCCGCCTACGGTCTCGCCGTCGTGGTGGTCGCGGTGTTCTTCGTCACCTCGTTCCTGGGCAACCGCCGCCGTGAGGCCGCGGGCATCCCGTCCCGGCCGCTCAGTGACACGGTCCTGCGCACGGCGCTGCTCGCCGTGGTCTCGTTCGTCGCGGCGTACATGTACAACCAGTACAAGGGCCTGCCGCTGGCCACGGTGATCTTCCTGGTGTTTCTGGTGGCCACCGACTTCGTGCTGCGCCGCACCCCGTACGGGCGCAAGATCTTCGCGCTCGGCGGCAGTGTGGAGGCGTCCCGGCGCGCGGGTATCAACGTGACGGCGGTGCGGATGTCCGTGTTCGCCGTCTCGGGTGGGTTCGCGGCGATGGGCGGTCTGTTCCTGGCCTCCAAGATCGCCTCGGCCAACCAGAGCGCCGGTACGGGTGACCTGCTCATGAACGCGATCGCGGCGGCCGTGATCGGCGGTACGTCGCTGTTCGGCGGGCGTGGGCGCACGTGGAACGCGCTGCTCGGTGTGATGGTGATCGTGTCGATCCAGTACGGGTTGCAGCTGGAGTCGATCGCGGAGCCGGTGAAGTACATGATCACGGCGGGGGTTCTGCTCACGACGGTGGTCATCGACTCGGTGACGCGGAGGACGCAGAAGACCGCCGGTCGCGCATAACGGGAGCGCCGTGGGGGTGCGGGGTGTTCGGCGGCTGCGGGTTCGTCGTGGCTTGTCGCGCCCACGCGGCGGAGCCGCAGATTGACACAGCCCCGCGCCCCTTGAGGGCGCGCCAGTCGCCCTCTCCTGGACAAGTGCCCGGTACCAACGGCGGTGCCGGGCACTTCCGCGTGCCCGAAGACGTTTCGTACGGGCGTGGCCGTGCGGGAGCGTCTGCGGCCGATTGTGTGAGTCCGGCGCGCGGGCCGGGCGTCGGCCGTACCGGCGGAACATTAGACTCGACCGGACCCGGCAACGCTCGAACGCACTACTGCAAGGAGGCACGGGTGCCGCTGCTGACCCGCATCAGGGGACCGCGCGATCTGGACCGGCTCAGCCTGGAGGAGCTGGACCAGCTGGCCGAGGAGATCCGGACCTTCCTCGTCGAGGCGGTGTCCAAGACCGGCGGCCACCTCGGGCCCAACCTGGGCGTGGTCGAGCTCACCATCGCCCTGCACCGCGTCTTCGACTCCCCGAAGGACAAGGTGCTCTGGGACACGGGCCACCAGTCCTACGTGCACAAGCTGCTCACCGGCCGTCAGGACTTCTCGAAGCTGAAGATGAAGGGCGGCCTGTCGGGTTACCCGTCGCAGGCCGAGTCCGAGCACGACGTCATCGAGAACTCGCACGCGTCCACGGTCCTCGGCTGGGCCGACGGCCTCGCGAAGGCCAACCAGCTCCGCAAACGCGGCGACCACGTGGTCGCCGTCATCGGTGACGGCGCCCTCACCGGCGGTATGGCCTGGGAGGCGCTCAACAACATCGCGGACGCCAAGGACCGCCCGCTGGTCATCGTCGTCAACGACAACGAGCGGTCGTACGCCCCGACGATCGGCGGGCTCGCCAACCACCTCGCCACGCTGCGCACGACCGAGGGGTACGAGCGTTTCCTCGCCCGCACCAAGGAGGTGCTGGAGCGCACCCCGGTCGTGGGCAAGCCGCTCTTCGACACGCTGCACGGCGCCAAGAAGGGCCTGAAGGACTTCATCGCCCCGCAGGGCATGTTCGAGGACCTGGGCCTGAAGTACGTGGGCCCGATCGACGGGCACGACATCGAGGCCCTGGAGTCCGCGCTGGTGCGGGCCAAGCGCTTCGGCGGCCCCGTCATCGTGCACTGCCTCACCGAGAAGGGCCGCGGCTACCAGCCCGCCCTCCAGGACGAGGCGGACCGCTTCCACGCCGTCGGCAAGATCCACCCCGACACGGGTCTGCCGATCGCCACCTCCGGCGCCGACTGGACGTCCGTCTTCGGCGAGGAGATGGTCAGGCTCGGCATGGAGCGCAAGGACGTCGTCGCCATCACCGCCGCGATGCTGCAGCCGGTCGGTCTGGAGAAGTTCGCCAAGGCCTTCCCCGAGCGGGTCTTCGACGTCGGCATCGCCGAGCAGCACGGCGCCGTGTCGGCCGCGGGGCTCGCCACGGGCGGGCTGCACCCCGTCTTCGCCGTGTACGCCACCTTCCTCAACCGCGCCTTCGACCAGGTGCTGATGGACGTGGCCCTGCACAAGTGCGGGGTCACCTTCGTGCTGGACCGCGCCGGCATCACCGGCACCGACGGCGCCTCCCACAACGGCATGTGGGACATGTCGATCCTCCAGGTCGTGCCGGGGCTGCGGCTCGCCGCGCCGCGCGACGCCGACCAGGTCCGCGCCCAGCTCCGCGAGGCCGTCGAGGTCAAGGACGCCCCGACCGTGGTCCGCTTCTCCAAGGGCGCCGTCGGTCCCGCCGTGCCCGCCGTGGGCCGGATCGGCGGCATGGACGTGCTGCGCGAGCCGGGCACCGACGCCCCGGACGTGCTGCTGGTGTCGGTGGGCGCCCTCGCGCCGATGTGCCTGGAGATCGCCGGCCTGCTCGACCAGCAGGGCATCTCCACGACCGTCGTCGACCCGCGCTGGGTCAAGCCCGTCGACGAGGCCATGGCGCCGCTCGCCGAGCAGCACCGCGTGGTCGTCACCGTCGAGGACAACTCCCGTGTCGGGGGCGTCGGTTCGGCCGTCGCCCAGTCCCTGCGCGACGCCGGCGTGGACGTCCCGCTGCGCGACTTCGGCATCCCGCCGCGCTTCCTCGACCACGCCTCCCGCGCCGAGGTCATGGCGGAGATCGGCCTCACCGCGCCGGACATCGCCCGGCAGGTCACCGGCCTCGTCTCCAAGCTGGACGGCCGGTTCGACCAGGTGGACTCGGTGGAGCCCGCGCGCGACTGACCTGTACGGACGGGCCGGTTTCACAACCCTTTACGGTGGTGAGACCGGCCCGTTCGCGTAGTTCCCCCATGCCGGGGCATACGCCCCTACGCCCCCTCTCGATCATGTCGGGGACGACGCAGCGTGGGAGGTACGCCCGTGAGCAGCACCCTCTTCAGGACGAAACGGGTCGAACAGTCGATCCAGGACACCGAGGAACCGGAGCACGCGCTCAAGAAGTCGCTGTCCGCCATGGATCTCACCGTCTTCGGCGTCGGCGTCATCATCGGCACCGGCATCTTCGTCCTCACCGGTACGGTCGCCAAGGACAACGCGGGGCCCGCGGTCGCCCTGGCGTTCGTCGTGGCCGGAGTCGTCTGCGCGCTCGCCGCGCTCTGTTACGCCGAGTTCGCGTCCTCGGTCCCGGTCGCCGGGTCCGCGTACACCTTCTCGTACGCCTCGCTCGGTGAGCTGCCCGCCTGGATCATCGGCTGGGACCTGGTGCTGGAGTTCGCGCTCGGCACGGCGGTGGTCGCCGTCGGCTGGTCCGGCTACATCCGCTCGCTGATGGAGAACGCGGGCTGGCACATCCCCGAGGCGCTCAGCGGCAGGGAAGGGGCCGACGGTTTCGGCTTCGACATCCTCGCCGCCGCACTCGTCCTCGTCCTCACCGCCGTCCTCGTCATCGGCATGAAGCTGTCGGCCCGCATCACCTCGCTCGTCGTCGCCATCAAGGTGACGGTCGTCCTCGTGGTCATCGTCGCGGGTGCCTTCTTCATCAAGGGCGCCAACTACGACCCGTTCATCCCGAAGGCGCAGCCCGTGGAGGCGGGCGGCGACATCCATTCCCCGCTCATCCAGCTGCTGTTCGGCTGGGCGCCCTCCAACTTCGGCGTGATGGGCGTCTTCACGGCCGCGTCCGTCGTCTTCTTCGCCTTCATCGGCTTCGACATCGTGGCCACGGCCGCGGAGGAGACCCGCAACCCGCAGCGGGACATGCCGCGCGGCATCCTCGGCTCGCTGTTCATCTGCACCGCGCTCTACGTGGCGGTGTCGATCGTGGTGACCGGCATGCAGCACTACACGAAGCTCTCCGTGGACGCCCCGCTCGCCGACGCGTTCAAGGCCACCGGTCACCCGTGGTTCGCGGGCTTCATCAGCTTCGGCGCCGCCGTCGGCCTGACCGTGGTCTGCATGATCCTGCTGCTCGGCCAGACCCGGGTGTTCTTCGCGATGAGCCGTGACGGGCTGCTGCCGCGCTTCTTCTCCCGCGTCCACCCCCGGTACAAGACCCCGCACCGGCCGACCATCCTGCTCGGCGTGGTCATCGCGGTCGTCGCGGGCTTCACCAGCCTGGGCGAACTCGCCGAGCTGGTCAACATCGGCACGCTGTTCGCCTTCGTCGTCGTGGCGGTCAGCGTCATCATCCTCCGCCGGACCCGGCCCGACCTGCCCCGCGCGTTCCGCACCCCGTGGGTGCCCGTCATCCCGGTCCTGTCCGTCCTCGCCTCGCTGTGGCTGATGCTCAACCTGCCGGCCGAGACCTGGACCCGCTTCGCCGTCTGGATGGTGCTCGGCTTCGTCCTGTACTTCGTGTACGGCCGCACGCACAGCCGGCTGGGCAGGCAGGAGACCGCGGCGGGCGAGGCCGCGCGGACACCGAGCCGCGACGCCGGGTAGTCAACGCCCAGTAGTCACCCCCCGTTATGTTTTCCGCGGTCCTGCAAGAGGACCGCTGGCCTCCGGGCCCGGCATGGCTGGTCCCCCCTGTCGAACCGATGACCTGGGGGGT
>NZ_JBVIEE010000039.1:0-34515 GCF_055572015.1 Streptomyces sp. NPDC030840
TTCGTGGGCCCGGCAGCCTCGGACTCGGACACGTTCTCACTGGTCATCGATGCATCTTCCATGATCGGGAGTTACACCGAACGATTTACAGTCCCGGCCAGGTCCGCGGGGGTCTGCTCGGCGTGTGGGGTGAAGGGCGGCAGGGGGCGGGCGACCGGGTCCGGCAGGGGGCGGCGACCCGGTCGGCCAGGGCCGGGCACGGAGTCCCGCTCAGCGCGCCGCCATCGGCACACCGCTTCGCTGCGGGTGACCGTCTGAGCCCGGCCCAGCCGGCCCTCCACCCTTGCCGGGTAGTCGTAACTTGCTTGTAGCTGCTGGGAGTTGGGAAGTCCGTAGGTAGTATTCGGCCGACTGGGGAAGTTGTCGGCGGCATGGGCGCCGGATGCGGACCGCGGAACCGCGTGGGGTGCGAGTCGCATCGGTACAGGCATGCGTCAGCCGTCGGCGCGGGGTGTGGCAAGGGAGTGCGGGAAGGAACTCAAAAGAGACCAAGGGGCAGGGGGGAATCGTGGTGTATGCGAGAGCACTGCGCGTCTGGGGGGTCCTCGCGGCGTGCGGGATCCTCCTGCTCGGGTGCACCGGCGGCGGTGACGGCGGAGGCAGTGGCGAAGGCACGGCCGGGGCGGCGACGCCCAAGGCCGGCCGGAGCGCCGGCACGGACGCGGGAGCGGGGGGCGGGGCCGGAGCGACTGGAGGGGACAAGGCGCGGTCGACACCGGGTTTCGATGCGGCGAAGCAGCCGAAGACCCGGGTGCGGGCGCGGGAGTTGATCCGGAAGGTGATTCCCGGCCCGGAGCTGTTCGGGCCGGGGGTGGTACGGGCGACGCCGTACGAGGGTGACCCCGGCCGCTGGGCGGTGCTGGGCGAGGACTGCGTGTGGCAGCAGCGGGAGCTGCCGAAGAACGTCCTGGGTTCCCTGACCCGGCACTTCGTGTTACCCGCGGCGGGCGGCAAGGGCGCGATGCGGCTGTCAGCCACGGTCACCGTGCACCGGACGCCCCTGGACGCGGCCTGGGAGCAGGCCCGGATGCTCGAGGAGGCCCTCGGCTGCGAGGAGCAGTTGCTGCGGCCGGGCGAGCGCCTGACGAATCTGTATTCGTTGGGGAGCGTCTTCGGTGAGGGCACCAACACCGGCTACGACGACTGGGTGACCGAGCGCGGCATGTGCCAGAGCGACTTCCGGGGCGGCCCGTATCCCTACGCATGGCATCAGGTGACGCTCGGACCGGTGGTGGTCTCCGTCTCGGGGTGCGGGGGCCCGGGGCACACCGAGGCGGACGTGTGGGACCCGGTCGGCGAGGCGTACACCAAGGCGACGACGCGGGTGGAGGAAGCGATCGGGTGGGATGCCGGGGCGCCCTCCGGCTCGCCGGAGGCGAAGGTCTCGCCGGAGGCGAAGGTCTCGCCGACCGCGTCCGTGCCGGGCACGAAGGGGGGTGCCTGATGGAGCGGTTGGTTCCGTCCGATCCGTCGTGGCTGGGCGGGCACCGGCTGCTGGGGCGGCTGGGCGCGGGCGGCATGGGCGTGGTCTACCTGGCCCGCACCGGGGCCGGGGAACTGGCCGCGGTGAAGGTGATCCAGCCCGAGTTCGCCGAGCAGCCCGAGTTCCGGGCCCGGTTCCGGCGTGAGGCGGCCTCCGCCGGACGGGTCGGCAGTGCCTGGGTGGTGCCGGTGCTGGGCGCCGACGCGGAGGCCGAGGCGCCGTGGCTGGCGACGGCGTTCGTGCCGGGGCCGTCGCTGGCCGAGGCGGTCGCGGCGTGCGGGCCGCTGCCGGCGCGCGCGGTGCGGGTGCTGGGCAAGATGCTGGCTCAGGCCCTGTCCGCGGTGCACGACGCGGGCCTGGTGCACCGCGACGTCAAGCCCGGCAACATCCTGCTCGCCCTCGACGGGCCACGGCTGATCGACTTCGGCATCGCGCGGCCCACAGCCGCCGAGGCGACGGAGCTGACCACGGACAACATGGTGGTGGGCACGCCCGGGTTCCTCTCCCCCGAGCAGGCACGGGCCCAGGGGGTGGGCCCGCCGAGCGATGTGTTCTCCCTGGGCTGCGTCCTGGCGTACGCCGCCACCGGACGGCCGCCGTTCGGCACCGGCGCCATGGACGCGCTGCTGTACCGCACGGTCCACGACGCACCGGAACTGAACGGTGTCGAGGACGACGGGCTGCGGGCGCTGCTGGTGCGCTGCCTGGACAAGGAGCCCGGACGCCGGCCCACGGCAGCGGAGGTGGACGCGGAGCTGGTGGAGGACGCTCCGGACAATTCCATCGACTGGCTGCCGGACGCCGTGGTGCGGATGGTCGCGGGCCGGTCTGCCGAGCTTCTCGCCCTGCCCGGTATCGAGCCCACCGAGGTCCCGGGCGAGGCTCCGCCCCGGGTACCGGGCCGCCGACGGATCCTGGCCCTGGCCGCGGGCGGTGCGGCCGTGCTCGCGGCGGGCGGCGGCGCGGCGCTGTGGGCGGCGCTGCGGGACGACGAGGAGCCCTCGGCGGCACCGACCACGGGGCCCCGCCGGGTCATCGGGGTCCAGGCGGATCTGAGCGGCCCGCAGAAGGAGGCGGGAAGGGCGCAGGAACGGGCCGCCCGGCTGGCGGTTGAGCGGTTCAACGCCCGCGAGGACAAGCCGTTCACGCTGGCGCTCAAGGTGGTGGACGACCGGGGTGAGACCGCACGGGCCCTGCAAGCGGCCCGGCGTCTGACGCGCGACCGCGAGGTACTCGCCGTCCTCGGCCCCACCGGATACACCTCGGTCCGGGCATGCGTGGAGATCTACGAGCTCGTCGGGATGCCGCTGCTGACCGTCTCCGAACTCTCCCCGTACGCGGCGTCGGCGGTCCTGCCGGCCGACTCACGGGTCTACTTCCATACCACGCCGACAACGGACTTCGCCGCCGTCCGCGCGGTCACCGCGCTCGGTGTGTCAGGGTCCCGCCGCCCAGGTCTGCTGGCCGACCGCGCGGGCGGAGCCGTCGGGATGGAGTCCGCCCCCCTCGTCCCCCGCACGGCGAAGAGCCAGCGGCTGGACCTGTACACGCGGGTCGTCCCTGCCCTCGCCCCCGACCTGTCTCCCGTGGTCGCCGACATGCTCGACCACGGCATCGACGGCCTCTACTACATGGGCACCCCACAGCGCGCCGCGGCTGTCGCCCGGGCCCTGGCCGAGCGGGACTTCGACGGTCCGCGGTTCCTCGAATCCTCCCTGGCCACGGCGTCGTTCATCTCCGGGGCGGGCAGCGCGGCCGAGGGCTGGCAGGTCCTGGCCTCACACATCGCCCCGGAGGCGGAGCCCCTGCGGGACTTCGCGGCCGCCCACCGCGAGCGGTACGGCGGCGCTCCGGCCGTCTGGGGGGCCGAGGCGTACGACGTCACACGCCTGGTCATCGACCGGCTCACCGCACTCGCCGCGAGGAGCGGCCGACGCCCCAGCCGTGCGCAGGTCACCGAGGCCCTCACGAAGGCCGAGTTCAAGGGGCTGGTCGCCACATACGCGTTCGACGAAAACAGACGGCTCAAGACGCCGCGGTTCCACCACTACCGAGTGGACGGCGGCCGGTTCGCCTATGTCCGCTCGGTGAACTTCTCCGAGAGCCTCTGAGGGCACTCGAGGACAAAGGGGGATGGACGATGCGGGCGCTGCGGGCGGAGGACCCCGAGGCCCTGGGCGGGCACCGGCTGCTGGCCCGGCTGGGGGCGGGCGGTATGGGCGTGGTCTACCTGGCCCGTACGGAGGCCGGGGCCCTGGTGGCACTGAAGATGATCCGCGCCGAGCATGCCGCCGATCCCGCCTTCCGGTCCCGGTTCCGGCGCGAGGTACGGCTGGCGACCGGGCTCACCGGCCGCTGGGTGGTGCCGGTGACGACCGCCGACACCGAGGCGCGCGAGCCGTGGCTGGCGAGCACCTTCGTGCCCGGCCCGTCGCTGGCCGAGGCGGTGGACGGCCACGGGCCGCTGCCCGCGCACACGGTCATCACGCTGGGCCGCCTGCTGGCGCGGGCTCTGGCGGAGGTACATGCGGCGGGTCTGGTGCACCGGGACGTCAAGCCCGGCAACGTTCTGCTCGCCCTCGACGGACCGCGGCTGATCGACTTCGGTATCGCGCAGGACGTCGGTGCGACGGCGCTGACCGCGCCCGACGCGGTCATCGGCACGCCCGGCTACCTCTCCCCGGAGCAGACCCGGACGGGCGGGGGTGAGGTGGGCCCGGCGAGCGACGTGTTCTCCCTCGGCTGTGTGCTGGCCTACGCGGCCACCGGACGACGTCCCTTCGGCACCGGCGACCCGGCGGCCGTTCTCTACCGCACCGTCCATGAGGAACCCGACCTCGCCGGCCTCGACCGGCTCCTGCCGCCGCCGGTGTACGAGGCGGTCACCGACTGCCTGGCCAAGGATCCCGGGCGCAGGCCCACGGCGGCCGGCCTCCAACAACGGCTGGAAGCAGCCGCCGACGCACCCGCCGACCCCACCGGCCGGGGCGACTGGCTGCCACCCGGGGTGCTGCGCCTGGTGGCCGAGCGGTCCGCCCGCGCACTCGACCCGCCGCCCCGCCTGGCCGCCGCCACTCTGCCGGAACGATCCGGCAGGGACACGGCACACCCGCCCTCACGCCGCCGCCTCCTCACTGTCGTCGGTTCGGCCGCCGCGGTACTCGCCGCGTCCGGCACCGGCGCCGCCGTCCTGCTCACCCGCAGGGACAGCACCGCCGGCGGCACGCCGCGCACCCTGCCGACCCACACCATCGGCCTCCAACTCGACCTGACAGGGCCGCAGAAGAGCCTGGGAAAAGCGCAGGAGCGCGGGGCCCGGCTCGCCGTCACCGCCCACAACACCCATGCCGACGCACGCTTCAAGCTCGCCCTGAAACCCTTCGACTACGGGGGCGAGGCAGCCAGGGCGCAGGAGACCGCCCGCCGCATCACCGCGGACCCTGCGGTCCTGGCGGTGATCGGTCCCACGACCGCGACCGCCGTGCGCGCCGCGGCACCTCTGTACGCGGACGCGTCCATGCCGCTCGTCCTCGTGTCGTTGGCACCCGAGACCGTGGGACTGCCCGACTCGGATCTGCCGACCGTCTGCGCGACCGTGGTCTCCGAGAACTCCCGGCAGCTTCCGGTCCTCGACTATCTGACCCGAGTACGCCCCACACGCCGGACCGCCGTCATCGACGACCGCGCGGCGGGAAAGAGGTCCTGGGACCTCGTCAGCGACCTGCGCGAGTTCCCGCCCGACGGAGGAACCGCCACCGTCCACTCCGTGGCGGCGGACGAGAACGACTTCCGCTCCGCCGTCGACGCCGCTCTGGCTGCCCGGGCACAGGCGGTCGTCTACACGGGGACCTCGCCGGTCCGGGCCGCTCTCTGCGCCCGCGCACTGGCCGACCGGGGCTTCGCGGGGCCGCGGATGGGATTCGAGCCCGTGATGCGCCCGGCCTTTCTGAAGGAGGCGGGCGAGGCGGCCGAGGGCTGGTTGTTCGAAGCCCCCTACACCGATCCTGCCGCGGCCGGCACCAAGGCCGCCAAGGCGTTCACCGCCGCCCACCGCGAACGCTACGGCGAGCCCCCCGGCCGCTGGGCCGCCGAGGCGTACGACGCCGTCGGTCTGCTCGCCCGCGCCGTGGACGCGCTCGGCACGGGCGCGGGGATCGAGCCCGGCGAGGTCGCCGAACGCCTCTTCCGGACCACCCATGACGGGGTGGCCAAGCGGATCCGGTTCGCCGAGGACAACAGCCACTTCCTGGAACGGGTGAACATGAACTTCCTGTACCAGGTCACGGACGGCGCCTTCCGATTCCTGGGGCGGCACGACCAGGTCACGCGGAAGAAGGCAGCCGATGGGTGAGCGGGCCCCACTCCGCCGCGGCACGGCTCCCGGCCGAGCCGCGAGACCTGCGACGACACCGCGGATGGCGCCCTCGACGACCGTCACCGCCCCGCGTGGCGTTCCACATCACGGCGGGTCACGCGCGTGTGCGTGTACGCGACAGTGAGGAAGGCCGCGACGATCACGGCCGGGGCGGCGGCGGCCAGCAGCCAGTGCGGACCGCCCTCGGGTCCGGCTGCGAGCAGAACGGCCGCGGTCGCGACGGCGGCAACCAGTCCGGAGCCGGTGAGGGCCGCGAAGGAGTATCGCGAACGGGCGTGGCCGCGGTGGCCGGGGGGCGAGGTGTGGCTCAGTGCCGCCCAGTGGCGGGCGATCTCCCTCGCCTCGCACATGTCGGCGCCCAGGCCCGGCGAGTGGACGGCGTCCGACAGCGGGGCGTACAGGAACCAGCCGAAGTCCGCGGCCCCGCCCGGAGTGAGGAAGCCGAACGCGGCGATCGAGGAACCGAACAGGAACAACCAGTAGGCAAGCATGTTCAGACGGGGGAAGGCGACGTCCGGCGCGCCGATCTGCAGCGGCATGATCCAGTTGGCGAAGCCGGTGAACAGCGGCATCGCGAACATCAGCAACATGATCGAGCCGTGCATGGTGAACGCCTGGTTGAACTGCTCGTTCGACATCGCCTGCAGCCCGGGGCGGGCGAGTTCGGCACGCATCATCAGAGCCATCACGCCTCCGACGACGAAGAACACGAACGCGCTGACCAGGTACAGCGTTCCGATCTTCTTGTGGTCGGTGGTCGTCAGCCACTCCACCCACGACGGCCGGTCCGCCGCCCGCCCGGCCGCACCGGCCTCCTCGCGGGCCGCGGGGCGTAGCAGCGCCTCTCCCCCTTGTCTCACCCGGCCCAGCTGCGCCTCGTCCATCGGACGGCGTCCTCCTCGTCTGCTCATGTCGCTCACAGGCCGGGAGGCGCGCGTGCGGTGGTTGGCGCGGCGCTTCCCGGCCTCGACATGATCGTTGGCGGGGCCCCCTGGGCGGATAGGGTCGAACGGCCCCCGCATCCGCCACGGCTTGGGTCCAACGGCCCTTCTCCGCCCCGGTCCAGGACGGGCCGACCGAGGACGCCTCGTATGCCCACATGCGAGCTGCCGTTCGACTCGCCCTCGCGGCGCCCTCAGGTCAGCGGCGGACTTGGCTTGATCGCTGAACGCTCAGCGCGCCGTCCCCCGCCTGCCCACGGGATCGGATAGACACAACGCATGCCTGACTGGAGTGCGATGTTCACTCTTGAGACGCCGGTCCTGGAACTCGTCATCCGTGGAGCAGCCATCTTCTTGGGCCTGCTGCTCCTCATGCGCGTCACCGGCCAGCGCGAATCCGGCGGCCTCGGACTGACCGACGTGCTCCTGGTCGTGCTGATCGCTGAAGCGACCGCAGGAGGGCTCGTCGGGGAATCTCACTCGGTGACCGACGGCATCATCGTCGTGGCCACCATCCTCGTCTGCCACCTTGCCGTCGACGCCGCCGCCTATCGATCCCCTCGCGTCGCAGCGGTGCTGAAAGCCGAGCCCAAGATCCTGATCAGGGACGGACGCTTCGATCACCACGTGATGCGGCGTGAGCTCATGACCGCCCAGGAAGTGCGCAGCCAACTGCGCCTTCACGGCATCCACGACCCCTCCCGCGTGCACCTGGCGTACCTCGAACCCAACGGAATGATCAGCGTCCTGACCAGCCAGGATGACGAAACAGGAGACGCTCCCCAGCATCCTCCGGCTCGGTGAGCGTGGCGTCCTGTGCACCGCGTTCACGCTGCCCGCACCGCCGGCGGTCGGCCTGAGCGTCGGCCTCAGGGCGACACCATGGACCATCCTCGCGGTCAGGCAGTCGAACCGACGAGCTTCCAGCCGGTCTGCCACGACCAGCCGTTGCGGGCGTTGAGGCTGATGTTCAAGAACCCGAGTTCCTCCAGCGAGCGGGCCATCCGCAGGCCGCCGGCGTCGATCGGCCGAAAGCCCAGAGAGCTCAGCAACCGCGCCACTGTCTCCTTGGCTGCCTCGTCCTCGCCCGCGTAGAAGCCGTCCAGCGGCTGACCGTCCTCAGTGGGGTTGCCCAGCCGGGACGCCAGGATCGTGTTGAACGCCTTGACCAGCCTGGCCTGCGGCGCGTCGGCGGCCAACTGCTCGGCGTGACTGATCCCGGAGGTGGTCAGGTCACTGTAGGTGTCATTGAGCGGATTGGTGACGTCCACAACGACCGTGCCCGCCGCGGCGGCCGCACCCAGTTGGCCCAACACCTCGGCGGCGGCCGCGGCCGGCACGGCCAGCACCACCACGTCCGCACCCCGAGCCGCCTCCGCCGGGTCGGCCGCGACCGCGGCACCGGTCTGTTCGGCCACCTTCGCCGCGTGGTCCTGGCGTGCCGCGGTAACAGTGACCTCGTGTCCCGCCGTGGTGGCCGCCGAGGCGAGACCCCCGCCGACGTTGCCGGCACCGATGATCCCCACACGCATGACGAACTCCTTGCCAGGTGCTGTGACACAGGACACACCAGGTACCCATGAGGGCGAACACGAACCCCGTCGGCGTCATCTGCGACCGGGCGGCTGAGCGGCTGGCGGCGCTTCGCAGAGGCGACGGGCCCCAGTCGGCGCTGCTGCGCGTGGAGGGAGAGGCTGGAAGGGCCGGCGCACGGACAACCGTCCTGGACGCGCCCTTTACAGCAAGATCACTATCGCCGGTCACCCCGTCCATGGGCAGCAGCTCTGGCTCAACCTGCCCATCGCCCTCAACATCGCCGGGCTGGGCCCGTTGCCGGCGGCCCTGCCCGGCGTCGCCGACCTGGCGTTCGGCGTTCCCCGCCGGTCGGCGGCCACATCGCCGGACAGTCCGCCTCCTCTCACCGTGTGTGCAGCCAGTCGTCGGCGACGCCGTGCAGCGCCTGCGGCCCGGGCTGGGGACGCGAGTCGTCCAGCCGGTGGGTGAGCTGGTCGACCACGCCGACCACGCCGTCGATCCGGCGGGTCATGGACACGGCGATCTCCGTCTCGCTCTTGCGTTCCATGTGACCGCCGAGCGTGACGACCCCTTCGACCACGAAGACGTCGATGCTCCTCGGCGCCAGCCACAGCGCCCGCACCAGGACCTCGTCGATCACCTCCTGACGGATGTCCTCGTCGGGCCGCAGGAAGACCTGGAGCAGGTCGCGCCGGGTGACGATGCCGACAAGCCGGTCCTCCTCGTCCACGACGGGCAGCCGCTCCACGCGCCGCTGGGCCATGGTCCGGGCGGCCTCGACGATGGTGGCGTCGGCGTGCACGGTGACGGCCGGTTCGGTCATCAGCTGTCCGGCGGTCCGGGCCCGCGCCTTCACGGCCCGCCTCCGGGCGGTACGCGTCAGCCCGGCGAACGGCAGGCGGCGCTCCGGCGGCCGGAACGGGTCGGGGGTCTCCGCCTGCCGGACCATGAGGTCCGTCTCGGAGATCACCCCGAGGACCTTCCCCTCCTCGTCGACGACCGGCAGTCCGCTGATCCGGTGGTCGGCCAGCAGCCGGGCCACCTCCTTGAACGGCGTGCCGTACTCGGCGCGGACGACCGGCGTTGTCATCACGGAACCGACCTTGTGGTGTCTCATGGCTGTTCTCCTCCTCAGCGGAGCCTGCGCAGGTACGGGTCACTCGGCCTGCGCGGCAGCAGGCGTACCCGCGCGTCGAGCACGGAGACTCCGGCCGGTGTCGCGAGTACGGGGTTGAAGTCGGCCTCGGCGAGCTGCGGCAGGTCGGCCGCCATGCGGGACAGCCGGAGCAGCAGTTGCTCCAGGCCCTCCAGGTCGACGGGACCGCTGCCGCGTGCCCCGAACAGCAGCGGCGCGCAGCGCGGCGCGGTGATCAGGTCGTGCACGTCGTGGTCGGTGAGCGGGGCGAGCCGGGCGGCGTGATCGCCCAGTACCTCGGTCGCCGTGCCGCCCAGCCCGAACAGGACGAGCGGGCCGAAGACCTCGTCCTGCACGACGCCGGCGAACAGTTCGGTGCCGCGCGCCGCGAGCGGCTGCACGACCACGCCGGTCAGCAGGCCCGCGAACCGGGTGTCGAAGTCCCGGAAGGCGGCCCGTACCTGGGCGTCGCCCTGGAGGTCGAGGTGGACGGCGTGCTGCTCGCTCTTGTGGACCAGCCCCGGCCAGTGGGCCTTCATCACGACCCGGCCGTCGGGGCCGCGCAGCCGTTCGGCGGCGATGACGGCGTCGTCCTCCGTCTCGGCCCAGGCCCACGCGAGCTGCGGGATGGCGTAGCAGGCGAGGAGGTCGGCGCAGGTGCGCGGGTCGAGCCAGCCGCCGTCCGGGTGGCCGGTCAGGAAGGTCTCGGCGACCTGGTGGGCGCGCGCCGTGTCGACCCCGTCGAGGTCGGGGACCGTCCCCGGAGGCCGGCTCTGCCAGGCCGCGCGGCGGGCCGCGTGGGCGAGCGCCCGTGCCGCCGCCTGGGGCTCGGCGTACGACGGGATCGCGCCGCCGCCGGTGGCGGGCAGCAGCGTGACCGGCGGCTCCTGTTCGAGCCGTATCGCGGCGACGGGCCGTGTCCGGCGGCCCGGGCCGCCGGTGACGGCCTTGATGAGGTCGTCGCCGGTCGCCGCGGCGACGGCGGTCGGGACGAGGGCCAGCAGGACGGCATCGATGCCGCCGTGGCGCGTGATCCGGTCCACACAGTTCCTGAGCTGCTCCTCGGTGACCGCGGCGGTCGTGTCGACGGGATTGCCGACGGCGGCGCCCTCGGGCAGCGCGTCGCGCAGGTCGTCGACCACTTCGGGCGGGAACGGGGGAAGGGCGAGTCCCGCCTCCGCACAGGCGTCGGCGGCCAGGACTCCCGCGCCGCCCGCGTTGGTGACGATCGCGACGCGGGTGCCCGCCGGGAGCGGCTGGGCGTGCAACAGGGCGGCCGTTTCCAGGAGTTCGCCCACCGAGCGGGTCGCGGTGATGCCCGCCTGGGTGAACAGCGCCTGCCGGGTCATGGTCCGGGTGGCGGCGGCCGCGGTGTGCGAGGCGGCCGCGCGGCGGCCCGCGTCGGTGCGGCCCGCGTCCACGGTGAGCACCGGCATGCGGCGGGTCACCCGGCGGGCGGTGCGGGAGAACGCCCGCGGGTTGCCGAAGGACTCCAGGTGCAGCAGGGCGAGGTCGGTCGTGCCGTCGCTCTCCCACCACTGGAGCATGTCGTTGCCGCTGACGTCGTACTTGTCGCCGAGCGACGCGAAGGACGACACACCGATGCCGAGCCGGGACAGCCCGTCGAGCAGCGCGATGCCGACACCGCCGGACTGCACGGCCACGCCGGCCGTGCCGGGGCGCGGGTGGCGGGCGGCGAACGTGGCGTCCAGGGACAGCTTCGGGTCCGTGTTGGAGATGCCGAGGCAGTTGGGGCCGACGAGCCGCATACCGTGCGTGCGGCACGCCGCCATCAGGGCCTCGGCCTGCTCGCTGTCGAGGCCGGCGGAGACGACGAGGAGGGCTCGTACACCCGCCTTGCCGCACTCCTCGGCGGTGGCCGGGATCGCCGCGCCGGGCACCGCGACGACCACGAGGTCGGGTGTCGTGGGCAGTGCGCCTACCGACGGGTAGGAGCGCACACCGAGGATCGAGGAAGCGCGGGGGTTCACGGCGAACAGCCGCCCGGAGAACCCGCCGGTGTGCAGGTGGTGGAGGATGGCCCGCCCCACGGAGCCGGCCTTGCGCCCGGCGCCGACGACGGCGACGGCGCCCGGCCGCAGCAGCGGGACCAGGCTGGCCACGTCGGCCGCCCTGCCGCGGGCCTCGACGGCCGAGAGGTAGGTGTCGTCCTCGCCGAGTTCGACGGTGCACCGCACCTCCGGGCCCTCGAAGCGGCGGGTCGTGCGCAGGCCCAGGTCGGCGAAGAGCCGGAGCACCTCGTGGTTCTCGCTGAGCGCGTCGGCGGTGAACGTGGTGATGCCGTCCGCGCGGGCGGCCGAGACCAGGTGTTCGAGGAGGAGGGTGCCGACGCCCCGGTGGTGCAGTCCGTCGGCCACGGCGATGGAGACGTCCGCCGTGGCCGCGTCCTCGTCGCCGGCGTACTCGGCGAGACCGATCACCTGACCGTGCGTCTCGGCCAGCAGGGCCCGACAGCCGGGGCGAGGTGGAGCACAGGCCCGGTCGGCGGCCATCGCGGCGGAACGCCGGCTCGCGGCGAAGAACCGCAGCCGGAGGTTCTCCGGGGACATCTCCTCGTACAGCCCCCGCACCTGCTCGCCGTCGCCGGGTTCCACGGGGCGGATGCACACGGTGGTGCCGTCCACGAGCAGGGCGTGAGCGGTACGGGGGCCGAGCGTGTCGTTCGTCATGGCAGGTCTCCTCCACACCTCGTCACTCTTCGAGCATCCGGCGGGAGGGAGGGTCGTCCCAGGGGCTGTCCGGGGGCGGACCTGGGGCCGGTCGGCCCTGCGACGCCGTCTGGTCGGCCCATCCCGTCGCGCACCCCTGTCTGCCACGTTCCTGGGGGTGACGACGGGAAGGAGCGGACCGATGCGCGGAGAGCCGCGGACGAAGAGGAAGCCCAGGCGTACGAGCCTGGGGCTGTGGCGGTGGCGGAGCAATCCGGTCCGGCGACGCGACGACGTCCTGGAGGCGTGGCTCCTGCTGGCCGCGTGGGCGCTGATCGTGGTGGGTGGAACGCTCACCGCAGTGGTGGTCGCCCGAGCCGCCGAGGAGGAGTTCGCACGGCAGCGGGCCGACCGGACTCCGGTCCGGGCCGTGCTCGTCACCGATGCCCCCCGCACCGCTTCCACGGACTCGGGCGTGGCCGGCGACGAGGCTCTGGCGAAGGTGCGCTGGACGGCGCCCGACGGCTCCCCCCGCACCGACAGGACCCTGGTGGACGCCGGGCAGAGGGCGGGCGGCAGCGTCACTGTCTGGACCGACCGACGGGGTTACCTGCGTACGGAACCGCCCACCCCCGCCGAGGCGGCCGTCGAGGCCGGCGTCCTCGGAGCCGCGGCCGCCGTCGCCCTGGGCGGCGCCGTCTTCGCCGCCGGCCGCACCGCACGCTGGTGGCTCGACCGCCGGCGCCTCGACCGGTGGAGCAGGGAGTGGGACGTGGTGGGTCCGCAGTGGGGGCGCACGACCCGCTGATCCCCCCCACGTACGGCTCCCGCCGGCGTCCACGTCCCCGGGTTCCGGCCGGGACGGGCCCCCGCACGGCCGGTGCGGGGGCCCGCTGCGACCGTCATCCGCACTTCTCTCGCTGCCCACAGGCCGAGTGCCGCGCCCAGGACACCTCCAGAGATCAGGACGAGCCAGCCGGTGCCGCTGATCGCGTTCTCGTCCGTGACCAGCCACACGGTGGCGGCGATCGCCAGGGCCATGGCCGCCGCGGAGAGGGTGTTGCCGCGGCGGGCCGTGCGCGGGTGGTTCATCAGGTGCAGGCCCATCACGAAGCAGGCGGCCGCGGCCAGGAAGATGTAGTGCACGGCGTTGGAGACGGTGTTCATGGCTTCTCACACCTCCGCCTTCTCCTGTGTGTCAGCGGTGGGTCTTCCGGTGGCCGGCCTGGCCTTGAACATCTCCAGCATCCGGTCGGTGACGACGTATCCGCCGACGACGTTCATGGCGCCGAAGACCATGGCCGCGAAGGCAAGGACGTAGCCGATCCAGGTGTGCGCTTCGGCCGCGATCAGCATGGCGCTGATGACGACGATCCCGTGCACCGAGTTGGAACCGGACATCAGCGGGGTGTGCAGGGTCGCCGGGACCTTGCTGATGACCTCGATGCCGACCAGGACGCTCAGCACGAAGACGGTGATCGCGGTGAGGAGATCGAGGTTGTTCATGATGACGCTCCTCCCATGAGCGCGGCCGTGATCTCGTCGGCCGGGTCGAGGTTCAGTTCGCCGTCGCGCACGAGGTGCCCGAGCAGCGCCACGAGGTTGCGGGCGTATGCCGTGGACGCGGCCGTCGCCATCGCGGAGGGCAGCCGGCCGGCGCCGATGAGGGTGACGCCGCCCGCGAGGACGGCTGTCTTGTCGGGCTCGGTGCCCTCGACGTTGCCGCCGAGTTCGCTCGCCGCCAGGTCGATGACGACCGAGCCGGGCTTCATCCGCTCCAGTACGGCCTCGGTCACGAGCAACGGCGGCTTGCGCCCCGGCACCTGGGCCGTGGTGATGACGATGTCGGAGCGGGCGATGTGCGCGTCGAGCGCCTCGCGCTGTGCCCGCTGCTCCTGCTCCGTCAGCTCCCGTGCGTAGCCGCCCTGTCCGGCGCCCGATTCCCCGCTCCGGTGGCTCTGGATGTCGAGGAACCGGGCGCCGAGCGACTCCACCTCCCCCCGGGACGCGGGACGTACGTCGTAGGCCGTGACGACGGCGCCGAGACGGCGGGCGGTGGCGATGGCCTGCAGCCCGGCCACTCCGGCGCCGAGGACGAGGACCTGTGCCGGGCGCATGGTGCCCGCCGCCGTGGTCAGCATCGGGAAGAAACGGTCGTACGAGTCGGCCGCCACCAGGGCCGCCTTGTAGCCGGCGACACTGGCCTGGGACGTCAGCGCGTCCATGGACTGGGCGCGGCTGAGGGTGCGCGGCAGCAGGTCGAGGCTCACCGTGCGCACGCCGCGCTCGGTCAGCTCCTCGGTGAGACCGGGGTGGCGCAGTGGTTCGAGCAGGCCGATGAGGGTCTGCCCGGCGCGCAGGGCCTGCGCCGTCTCCGGGTGCGGCGGGCCGACGCACAGGACGGCGTCCGCACGTGCGTACAGCTCGTCGGGTGCTACGACGGTCGCGCCGGCGTCGGTGTAGTCGGTGTCGGTGAACCAGGCGCCGGATCCGGCTCCGGTCTCGATCAGGACGTCGAGTCCGGCCCGGCGCAGGAGGGTGACGGCCTCGGGGACGAGGGCGACGCAGCGTTCGCCGGGCGCCCGTTCCCGTAGGGCGCCCACGGTGAGGGTTCCCATGATCTGCTGCCTCTCCCCGGGGCCCGGACCCGTGGGTGCCGGGCCCCGGAACTCTCAGAACTCGAAGACGAGCCGGGCCTCGGCCCGCCCACCGAGGACTTCGTCGAAGGACTCGTTGACCTGCTCCAGGCGCCGGGGTTCGGCGATGACCTGGGTGCGTCCGGCCGCGTGCAGCGCGAACACCTCGGTCAGGTCCTGGCGGGTGCCGACGATGGAGCCGATGACGGAGATGCCGCCGAGCACGGTCTCGAAGATCGGCACGTTGATCGCCGCGTTGTCGGCGGGCAGGCCGACCATGACCAGGCGCCCGCCCCGGTTGAGGGACCGGTAGGCCTGCTCGAACGCCTTGGCGCTGGCGGCGAGTACGACGGCCACGTCCGCGCCGCCGGCCTTCTTGATCTCCTCGACCGGGTCGTGCGTACGGGCGTTGACGAGCTGGTCGGCGCCGAGCCGGTGGGCCAGGCCCAGCTTGTCCGGTTCGAGGTCGACGGCGGTGACGAAGCCGCCGACGAGCCGCGCGTACTGCACGGCCAGGTGGCCGAGGCCGCCGATGCCGAAGACGGCGACCCGCTCGGCCGGGACCACGCGCGCGACCTTGATCGCCTTGTACGTGGTGACGCCCGCGCAGGTCAGCGGCGCCGCGTCGAACGACGACACGCCCTCGGGTACCCGGACCACGGCGCCCGCGTCGGCGACGGCGTACTCGGCGTAGCAACCGTCCACGGAGTAGCCGGAGTTGACCTGGCTCTCGCAGAGGGTCTCCCAGCCGGAGACGCAGTAGCGGCAGGTGCCGCAGGACGAGCCCAGCCACGGGATGGCGACGCGCTCGCCGACCAGGTCGGCGCTCACGCCCTCGCCGACGGCCTGGACGGGGCCGATGCCCTCGTGTCCGGGGATGAACGGCGGCCTGGGCTTGACCGGCCAGTCGCCGTGGGCCGCGTGGATGTCGGTGTGGCAGAGGCCGGAGGCCTCCATACGGACGAGCACCTGGCCGGGGCCGGGCTCGGGGACGGGGAGTTCCTGGATCTCCAGGGGCTTCCCGAGGTCGGTGACGACTGCTGCCTTCATGATCTGTTCCTCAACTGGCCTTGTGCCGTGGTTGTCTGACCCGGGTGACGAAACGCAGCCCGTCCCCTGCTGCGAGGGAGAAGCCGCCCGGTGTGCCGTGTGCGACGTCCAGGACGAGGCGCGGGCGGCCGAGTGCCTCGTACAGGTCGGCGTCGATGTGGAAGGTGCAGCCGTCCAGGACGCCGAGCAGCATGTCGCCTTCGCCGAGGGTGAACTCACCGCCGGGGAAGCACATCGGATCGCTGCCGTCGCAGCAGCCGCCGGACTGGACGAACATCACCGGCCGCCCGTGGGCGGCGCGCAGGGCCGCGATGGCCTTGTGCGCCGCCTCGGTGGCGGTGACGCGCCCGGCGTTGCCGTTCACGACCTTCGCGGGCATGTCGCTGCTCTCCTTCAGAACAGCCCGAGCGGCTTGGTGCCGTAGCTGACCAGGAGGTTCTTGGTCTGGCTGTAGTGCTCGAGCATCATCTTGTGCGTCTCGCGGCCGATGCCGGAGACCTTGTAGCCACCGAACGCGGCACCCGCGGGGTACTGGTGGTAGCAGTTCGTCCAGACACGGCCCGCCTTGATGGCGCGGCCCATCCGGAAGGTGCGGTTGGTGTCGCGGCTCCACACGCCGGCCCCGAGGCCGTACAGCGTGTCGTTGGCGATCTCCAGGGCCTCGGCCTCGTCCTTGAAGGTGGTGACCGCGAGGACGGGTCCGAAGATCTCCTCCTGGAAGATCCGCATCTTGTTGTGGCCCTTGAGCACGGTCGGCTCGTGGAAGAAGCCGTCCGCGAACTCGCCGCCGATGGCGGGACGGCGACCGCCGGCGAGCAGTTCGGCGCCCTCCTGCAGACCGATGTCGACGTACGACGCGATCTTCTCGACCTGCTGCCGGGAGACCTGGGGGCCGATCATGGTCGCGGTGTCGAGGGGGTTGCCCTGCTTGATGGCGCGGATGCGCTCCAGGCAGCGGCCCATGAACTCCTCGTAGATGTCCTCCTGGATCAGGGCGCGGGAGGGGCAGGTGCACACCTCGCCCTTGTTGAAGGCGTACAGGACGAGTCCCTCGACGGCCTTGCTCAGGAAGTCGTCGTCCTCGGCGGCCACGTCGTTGAAGAAGATGTTCGGCGACTTGCCGCCCAGCTCCAGGGTGACCGGGATGATGTTCTCCGACGCGTACTGCATGATCAGCCGGCCGGTGGTGGTCTCGCCGGTGAAGGCGACCTTGGCGATGCGCTTGTTGGTGGCCAGCGCCTTGCCGATGGCGGCGCCCGGCCCGTTGACGACGTTGAGGACGCCCGGCGGCAGGATGTCGCCGATGACCTCCATCAGCTTCAGGATCGACCACGGGGTGGGCGACGCCGGCTTGATGACCGAGGCGTTGCCCGCGGCGAGGGCCGGGGCGAGCTTCCACGCGGCCATCAGCAGCGGGAAGTTGAACGGGATGATCTGTCCGACGACGCCCAGCGGCTCGTGGAAGTGGTAGGCGATGGTCTCCTTGTCGATCTCGGTGATCGAGCTCTCCTCGGCCCGTATCGCGGCCGCGAAGTAGCGGAAGTGGTCGGCCGCCAGCGGGATGTCGGCGGCGAGGGTCTCACGGACCGGCTTGCCGTTGTCCCAGCTCTCGGCGACGGCGAGTTCCTCGCGGTGGGCGTCGATGGCGTCGGCGACCGCGTTCAGGACGGCGGCCCGCTGGGCGGTGGACGCCTCGCCCCACTTGTCCTTCGCGGCGTGCGCGGCGTCCAGGGCGAGTTCGATGTCCCGCGGACCCGACTTCGCGATCTCGCAGATCGGCTTGGCGGTGGCGGGGCTCAGGTTGGTCGCGTACTCACCGGTGGTGGGTGCCTCCCACTTGCCGCCGATGAAGTTCTCGTACCTGGGCGCGACATGGACGAGGCTGCCCGCCTTTCCCGGAGGCTCGTACTTCATGACCGTCCCCTTTCCGAGGATCGTGGTGCTGTTCGTGGTGATGCGCCGTGATGCACGGTGGCGCGCGATGGCGCGTGGTGGCGCGTAGTGATTCGTGGTGGTGCGTGGTGATGGTCAGAACGCTAGGAACCGGAACGCTGCAACAGCGCTGCAATGCGGCCGGCCCGCGGTAACACGGCCGACTCGGCGTCGAGCGCGCGGGCGCGGGCCGCCGCCGCGGCGCGCTGCGGCGAACCGCCCGGCAGCCCCCGGGCGAGGGCCTGCCACGCGGAGGCGTCGTCCGCTCCCCAGACCGTGTTCACCCAGCGGCGCAGCAGAAGCACGTCTCCGCTGCCGAGCACGGCGCCGCGCACCTGCTGTTCCAGCGCCCGCCGGTGCTCCACGACGACCGGCGCCTCGGAGCGCGGCAGCAGCGGGCCCGGGTAGCCGGCCAGCGCCTCACCCACCCGCCCCTCGGCGAGCAGCGCGGCCACGTCGGTGAAGTCGGTGCGCACCGGCCGCAGCAGCGCGTACGGCCGCGACCCGAGCAGAGCGGACCCGAGGACGGTGCGCAGCCGCGTCAGCTCGGCCCGCATCGTCGACGCGCACAGCTCCCGCTCGGACAGCTCCACCGCGAGCCGGTCGCCGGTCATGCCACGGCCCTCCAGAGCGAGCGCCACCACGATCTCGCTGTGCCGCGGGCTCAGCCGGTGGACCCGTCCGTCGCACTCCAGCAGGGCGCTGTCCCGGCCCAGCGCCATCAGCCGTACGGCGTGGTCCCGGTCCTCACAGGACGCGCCGTTCGGGCGCACCACGCGCCCGTCCGGGCCGAGCAGTACCGCCGGAGCGGGCAGCGCTCGGGCGAGTTCCGCCTCGGCGGCCAGCGCGGCCCCCCGCACGGCCGCCAGGGCGGGAGGCGTGGCGATGGTGCCGCCGCCGGAGAGGTCGACGACGCCGAGCAGGCGGCCCGTGCCGGGGTCGCGTACGGGGGCGGCGGCACACGACCAGCCGTGCGCGGCGGAGTTGTAGTGCTCGCCGGTCACGATCTGGACGGGCTGCCCCAACTCCACCGCGAGACCAGGGGCGTTGGTCCCGGCCACCGCTTCCGACCACACGGCGCCCTCGGCGAAGTGCATCCGCTCGGCGCGCCCCACCGCCGCGGTGTCACCCTCGACCCACAGCAGGGTGCCGTCGGTGTCGCCGACCGCGAAGACGTGACCGTCGTCCGCGGCACCGGCTCCCAGCAGCTCCCGGAACAACGGCAGCGCCGCGGCCAGCGGATGCGTGCGCCGGTACGCGGCCAGTTCCCCGGCTGTCCTGCGCACCGGCGGCAGGCTGCCGCCGTCGGGGCGTACGCCGCACGCCGCGCAGCGCCGCCACGAGTCCGCCACCAGGCGCCGGACCGTCCGCGGCGTCGCCGACGAGGTCACGAACTCCTCGTGTGCGGCGCGCAGCGTGGGCACCGGGGCTGCGGTGGAAGCGTCCATGGCACCTCCCTCGTGCCTTCTTCACAGTCCGGTCCCTACAACCTCACGCGCTTGCCGGTACGGGCGTAGAGGCCGAAGGGCCCTTGCGCGAGGGCCGCTCGGGCCCTGCCACGACGTCACCGCCGGACGGCCGTCGGACCGCCGGAGGGGTCGCTCGGCCCCTGCCGACGCCGGCTGAGGATCAGGACACTGGCCGTCGGGCCGTACGGACCGGGCCGGGAAGCGACGGCGGGCGCCGCCGCTCCAGTACCCGGCGGACCCTGCCGAAGATCTCTGCACGGCGGGCCGTGCGTACGGGCCGCACCGGTATCGGATTCATGGCTGACGGGGTGATCCCAATGGACGTCAACGAGGTGCTGCTGCCCGGGGTGGGGCTGCGGTACGAGTTCGTCAACCACGACGGCGACACGGTCGGGGTCGTCGCCCAGCGCTCGGGTGACTTCGAGCTGGTGGTGTATCCCGGTGACGATCCGGATGAGGCCCGGCCGGTGCTCCGGCTCACGAGCGAGGAGGCCGACGCCCTCGCCGAGATCCTCGGCGCCCCGCGCATCGCGGAGCGGTTCGCGGACCTGACCCGCGAGGTGCCGGGACTCGGCGCGGAGCAGATCGATGTGCGCTCCGGCAGTCCGTTCGCGGGCCGGGCGCTGGGGGCCACCAGGGCCCGGACCCGCACCGGCGCCTCGATCGTGGCCGTCGTCCGCGGCGAGGACGTGATCGCCTCGCCCGGGCCGGAGCAGATCCTGCGGGCGGGAGACGTCCTGGTGGTCATCGGCACGCGTGAGGGCATCGCCGGAGTCCGGCGCATCGTGCAGGGCTGAGCGGTGCACACCCCCATCGGCCTGCTGCTGGAGCTCGGGGTCATCCTGACCGCGCTGAGCGTGCTCGGCGCGGCCGCACGGCGCTTCGGCCTCTCCCCCGTGCCGCTGTACCTGCTGGCCGGACTGGCCCTCGGCGACGGCGGCCTCGCCCCGGTTCCGGCGGCCCGGGAGTTCGTCGACACCGGCGCCTCGATCGGTGTGATCCTGCTGTTGCTGGTCCTCGGACTGGACTTCACCATCGGTGAGTTCACCGCCAGCCTCCACCGCCACCGGGCGTCCGCCGCCGTCGACCTCGTCCTCAACGCCGCACCCGGCGCCGTGGCGGGGTGGCTGCTCGGCCTGGACGCCTCGGGGATTCTCGCCCTCGCCGGCGCCACCTACGTCTCCTCCTCCGGCATCGTCGCCCGTCTGCTGGCGGACCTGCGGCGACTGGGCAACCGGGAGACACCGGCGGTGCTGTCCGTGCTGGTGGTGGAGGACTTCGCCATGGCCGCCTACCTGCCGCTGCTCGCCGTCATCACCTCCGGCGGCACCTGGTGGCAGGCGCTGCTCGCCGTCCTGGCGGCCACGGGCGCCGTCGTCGCGGCGATCGCCGCGTCCGGCCGCTGGGGGCATCATGTCGGCCGGATCCTGTCCCACCCCGACAAGGAGCAGGTCCTGCTCCGGGTGCTCGGCATCACCCTGATCGTCGCCGCGCTGGCCGAGGCCATCCATGTCTCCGCCGCCGTCGGGGCCTTCCTGATCGGGCTCGCGCTGACCGGCACCGCCGCCGACCGGGCCCGGGCCGTGCTCAGCCCCCTGCGCGACCTGTTCGCCGCGGTGTTCTTCCTCGCTCTCGGGCTGTCCGTCGACCCCGGTGACCTGATGCCGGTGCTGCCCGCCGCGGCGGCGCTGGCGCTGGTCGGCGTGGCCACGAAGCTGGCCGCCGGCTGGTATGCCGCCGGCCGCGACGGCGCGGGCAGCCGCGGCCGGCTGCGGGCCGGAACCGTGCTCATCGCCCGAGGCGAGTTCTCCGTCGTCATCATCGGGCTCGCCGGTCCCGCACAGGACCGCCTCGGAGCCCTGGTCACCACGTACGTGATGCTCCTCGCCGTCTGCGGGCCCGTTCTCACCCGCTTCGCCCCCACCCGCCGTGCCGCCCCGCTGCCGCCCACCGCCGCGGGACACGGTGCCGGCTCACGCGGCCGGCGCCCTCAGTGACGCTGTCCCCCGCCCCGCTCGCCGCGCCCCTCAACGCGAGGAGGTGTCCTGGCGGGCGCCCTGGATGTGGAAGTTGAAGTCGGTGTGGCCGAGGGTGCCGTACAGGCGCAGCCAGAGGGGCAGCACCATCTCGGCGCCCCGGGCGGTCTCGATGCCGCCGAGGTCGATGACGCTGCTCTCGGGCCAGCCGAAGGAGACCAGCATCTCGGTGACCTGCTGCTTGGCGGCCCCGTGGTCGCCGGAGACGAAGACGTTGTGCGCCCCGGCGACACGGCCGGGCTCGACCATGACGCGGCAGTTCATGGTGTTGAGGGTCTTCACGACGTGGGCGTCGGGGAAGGCGCGCTGGATCTGTTCGCCGAGGCTGTCGGTGTTGACCGGATGCAGCGAGGGCGGCATCCCCCGGGAGGAGTCGAGCGGGTTGGCGATGTCGATGAGCACCTTCCCCGCCAGGCCGGCGCCGCCCGCGGCGTTCAGGGCGTCGAGTGTGGCGGCGCCGGCGGTGGCGTTGAGGACCCGCTGGCCGAAGACGGCGGCCTCGGCGAAGGACCGCGGCTCCACGGCGGGATGGGCCGCGTGCCAGGTGGCGAAGGGCGGGGTGCCCATGGCATCCGGCTCGGTACGGGCCAGGGTCGCGGCGGGGTCGCGGGTGCCGATGACGACCTCGTGGCCCAGGGAGGAGAGCTTGGCGGCGATGGTCCGGCCGACGATGCCGGTGCCGAAGACGGCGTAGCGCATGGGGACGGGTTCCTCTCCGGCCGGACCGGCCGAGCGGCGAAGCCACGTCGTGGTGCACCGGGTCGGCCACGAGGCCCAGGCAAGCAGGCCGGCATGCCGCTGAACGCCCGTCGGCCGGTGGACGGGCGTGGTTTCACCCGGACGACCCTCGACCATGGCGCCCGGGTGGCGGCGACAGCCGGTGCGTCCTGCCGCGCCCCTGGGGTTCACCACGGCCCGGGCCTGTGCGTCGGGCTCTTCCGCCCTGCCGACCCTGGGCCCTGTCGCCCCCCCGCCGCCCTTTTGCCCTTCCGCCCTCTTGCCCTTCCGCCCTGGCGCCCTTCCGCCCTGGCGCACTTCCGTCTCCTCGGTCCCGGCCGCGTCCCGAATCCTTGGGTGCGCGCACCTTGCCGACGCCTTTGGACGCCCTCTCGTCTGCCCGAACCCCGGCTCCGCCCATCCGCGGCAGGCGCCGGTGAGGACCGGTCCGCGGCCCGGCCTGTCCGGTCGCGACCGCCGCGCGACGGCAACTCCGCGCCGGCTACGGTCCGCCGACCCCGCCGTCCAGCAGGTCCTGCGGCCCGCGGCGCGGAGTGGCGGGCCCTTCCGGGCCGTAGCCCAGTCGGATCAGCATCTGCGCGTGACCGGCGTGCTCGGGGGCGGAGCTCAGGGAACGGCGCAGGTCGGGCCATTCCATCGGCTGGTGGAGGAGAGAGGCGCGCACCCCGTGGACGGTGGCGACGAGCAGAGCGTGCTCCAGTGCCTCGCCGGCCCGCAGCCAGTCCGTACGGCGATCGTGCTCCGTCGTCAGCAGGGCGATGACGGGGACGGTCTCGAACGGCTGGGAGCGGAGCCGCTCCGGGTGCCGCTGGGCGGTGAAGTCGCGCAGGGCCAGTTGTTCACGAGCGTCCTGCGGCCCGAGTGCCGCCCGCGGCAGACCGAGGTCGGTGGGCGCGTCCGGGTCACGGTGAACCCAGCGGCGGCTCTCCGCCCCGCGGTCGGGATCGTTCCTGTTGCGCTGCTCGGCCTCCGCGGTCAGGCGCATCAACCGCGCCGTCTCTGCGGGCATCGAGAAGGTGAGCGCGGCGCCCTCCATGCGCGCGGCCTCGGAGAGTTCGGCACGTACGTGCGGGGGCAGCGGCTTGCCCGAGAAGGGGAACCGGCTGCTGTGCCTGCGCCAGATCGCCTCGTAGAGGTCGGCGCGACGGCCCGTGCGGCCAGGTGCCGCGGGGCTGGTCGGGCGAACCGTGGCGAGCAGACCGGGGTCGTCGGGCTTCGGCAGCAGGCGTGTGACCGGCAGCCAGCCGAAGTGGGCCACGGCGACCCGCAGGTTGAGGACGGCGGCCCCGACGGAGAGGTGCAGGGCACGGCCCGCCGGGTCCGCGTGGCGCAGGCCCCGCTCCGGAGCGGCACGCACTTCGAGTGCGACCGTGTCGGGGTCCAGGCGGTAGCGCCAGGGCTGGGTGTTGAAGATCGAGGGTGCGGCGACGGCGGCGGCGAGACACTTCTCCACAGTCGCGGCATCGAGCTGCCTGATGGGCATGACGCCCTCCTCACAAGACCGTCGTCGGTGTGGTGTCCTCCCGAGTGTGGGAGGCCGGCGGGAAGGCCGTGAGGGGCCGACAGTCCCTCGTCCGGGGCCTGGTCGGACCACACGCGTCACCGCTCCTGCGGGCAGGGCCGAACGGCCCGTTCCCCGGCGGGAATCGGGTCCGTTCGGCCCCACGATGCCGCCTGCTGGGCCCCTGCCGGCGCTCGCTGTCCGGTGTCACCTTGCTGGCTGGACGACGAGGAGGTGCGGCCGATGTCCCGTGGCGAGGATACGAACACGTGGAGTCACACCCAGCGGAGGCCGTGGCTGTGGCGGTGACGGAACAACCCGCTGCGAGGGCGCGACGACGTCATCGAGGCGTGGGTCGTCCTCATCGTGTGGACGGTCGTGGCGCTGGGCGGCGCGCTCGTCGGCGCGGCGACCGCCCAGGTCGCCGACGGGTACTTCACCGGGCAGCGTGCCGAGAAGCGCTCCGTGCGTGCGCTGCTCGTCCAGTACGAACCGCACGCCACGGCGATCGGGAGGACCACCACCCGGGCCCGGGCGGAAGTCCGCTGGACGGACGAGGACGGCTTCACGCGTACGGGTACGACCCTGGTGGCCACCGGACACAAGGCCGGATCGCGTGTCCTGGTCTTCACCGACCGCCACGGAGACCTCACTTCCCCACCGCCGACTGCCGCACAGGCCGTCACGCGGGCGGTGGTCATCGGCTCGGGAGCCGCGCTCGCCTTCGGCGGCCCGGCCTTCGGCGCCGGAGCCGTCGCACGACGGCGGCTCGAACGGCGACGCATCGAGCGGTGGGGCCTCGAATGGGACCTGGTCGGGCCTCGGTGGGGACACAAGACCGGTTGATCCACCGGCCGGCCACGACCGGCCGGACGTCAAAAGGGACTTTCTCGGAAGGAAGGCCTCTCGGAAGGGGGATCACGGTGAGTACGTCATCTGCTCCCGACGCGTGGAAGCTGTCCGCCGCTCTTCTGGTGAGTTCCGCCGCGGTCGCGTTCGTCGTCAGCGCCGTGCTCGACGTGCTGGCGGAGCGGGCGCGCCATCGCCGCGTCCGGCAAGACGCCGGAGCCAGCCCGCCCGTCGAGGCCGCGGCCGCTGGGAAGTGGGGCCGAACGGGCCCTTGGAAGGGCACTGCGGCCCCTGGGCGGCGGGCTGTTTCGGCACGAGCCTACGAGTGAGCGGCCACAGCCCGTACAGGAGGTACGCATCATGCTTCGGCACGTCACCGCAGGAGTCGACGGATCGGCGGAGAGTCTGTCAGCAGCGCACTGGGCGGCCCGGGAGGCCGTGCGCCGGGGCACCGCACTGAGGATCGTGCACGCCTGGCAGTGGCACCCGCGCCCGGCCGCCTCCGTTCCTTTGGACAGGACCCAGCGCGAGTGGGCCGAAGAGACCGTGAACCGGGTGGTGGCCAGTGTCCGTGCCGCCCATCCCGGGCTGCACGTCGTCGACCACCTCGTGTCCGACTCCCCGGCCGCCGGCCTTCTCTCGGCGGCGGGCAACGCGGAGTTGCTGGTCCTCGGCTCCCGCGGTCTCGGCGGCGTCGCGGGGTTCCTGCTCGGCTCGGTGTCCCAGCGGGTCGTGGCCAGGTCCCCGCTGCCCGTGGTGCTCGTCCGCGCCGGCGAGACCTCCGCCGACGAACACCTCCCGGCCGCTGACGGCATGTCACCCGAGGAGATACCCGAGTCGCCGTACCGTGCCGTCGTCCTCGGGCTGGACACACGACACCCCTGCGACGAACTGGTCGCGTTCGCCTTCGCGTCCGCCCGGCACTGTGGCGCCCCCCTGCACGTGGTCCACGCGTTCCGCGCCGCGCGGGCCGACGACCCCGGGGGCCGTCAGGAGCCGGCGTCCGGGCCGGAACTGCTCGCCGCTCATGAACGCACCGTCGTCGCGGCGCTCCGCCCGTGGTGCGAGAAGTTCCCCGAGGTCTCCGTGACCGAGACCGTCACCGAAGGGCGGGCGGCCACCGAACTCGTGCACGCGTCGAGGGGCGCCGCGCTGGTCGTCGTGGGGCGACGCGCACGGGACAGCCACCTCGGTACCCACATCGGGCCTGTGGCCCACGCGGTGCTGCATCACGCCCGCTGCCCTGTCGCCGTCGTACCGCACGCGTGAAGTGGCCCCCGCGCACCGTCCGGCCGCGTGAAACCGGCCGGACGGTGCGTCGGGCTGCCCGCGTGGGACCACGGAACGGACGGCGGGGGACGGCTCCCCCCGACCGGCCCGGTGGGCCGGTGAGTTCACTCCGGGGGCCGTTCCGCCCCGCCGCCGCACTGCCCAGGCCGCCCGGGAGAAACGGCCGCTCGACTCGACGCGTCCCGTGACGCGCTCCCTCAGGCGTCGGTGGGCCCCTCGGCGGTGGTGAGCCGGATGCCGGTGATCAGGTCGGGGCGGATACGGACCGCGTAGTCCATGGCCTGCCGCACCCAGGGGCGCAGCACCGCCTGGTAGCGGGCCACGTCGTGCGGGTCGGTCACCAGGTGGGCGTAGCCGGTGACCACCACGCTCCAGCCGAGGTGCGTGTCCGGGTCGATGGCGTCGGCCTCGTAGGCCACGACCACGCCCGGGCCGCCGGCCTGTCGCGGGTTGGCGGGCGCGCACTGAACCTGCCTGTCTCGCGACCGCCGGGACCCAGGAGAGCCGAGACAGCCGGGACCACTGGGCCTTGTTGGGTTTGCCGGGACCGCCGGGACCGCCGGGACCGCCGGGACCGCCGGGACCGCCGGGACCGCCGGGACCGCCGGCATTACCCGAACAGCCAGAACCCGCCTGTCTCGCGACCGCCGGAACCCCGGACAGCCGAGACAGCCGGGACCACTCGGCCTTGCCGGGCCTGCCGCAACCGCCGGGCCCCCGCAACCACTGGGACCCCCGGGACCCCCGGGACCACTGGGACCGCCGAGACCCGGGACAACCGGGCCGCCGGGACCACTGGGCCTTGCCCGGAGCCGGGAGAACCGGGCCGCCGGGACGACTGAGCCTGCCAGGAGCCGGGGCCGCCGGGGCCTCCGGGACCGCCGGGGCTCCGAGAGCACCGCGGTCTCGGAATCCCGAGAGCGCCGGGCCCTGGTGACCACCGGCGTCTCCGGGGTCACCCGAATCCCAACCGGCGGCCCCCAGGAGCCGGAACTCACCTGCTGTCGCTGCCCTCGGTGTCCGGGAGTGCCGCCCGGCCCGCCTCCAGACGGGCGACCGGGACGCGGAACGGGGAGCAGGAGACGTAGTCCAGTCCCGCGCCGTGGAAGAAGTGCACCGAGTCCGGGTCGCCGCCGTGCTCGCCGCACACTCCGATCTTCAGGTCGGGCCGTGCGGCGCGGCCCTCGGCCACGGCGATCTCCACCAGCCGGCCCACTCCCTCGCGGTCGATCGTCTCGAACGGGGAGACCTTGAAGATGCCCTTGTCGAGGTAGGCGGAGAAGAACGCCGCCTCGACGTCGTCACGGGAGAAGCCCCAGGTGGTCTGGGTGAGGTCGTTGGTTCCGAAGGAGAAGAACGCGGCCTCCCGCGCGATCCGGCCGGCCGTCAGCGCGGCCCTGGGCAGCTCGATCATCGTGCCCACCGGGCAGTCGACGGCGATACCGGTCTCCACGGAGACCTCGGCCAGTACCCGCTCCACTTCCGCGCGGACGATGTGGAGTTCCTCGACCGCGTCGATGAGCGGCACCATGATCTCGGCCCTGGGATCCCCGCCCGCACGCCTGCGCTCCGCGACCGCTTCGGCGATGGCCCGTACCTGCATGGCGACCAGTCCCGGCACCACCAGGCCGAGGCGTACGCCGCGCAGGCCGAGCATCGGGTTCTCCTCGTGCATCCGGTTCACGGCCTCCAGCAGCTCCGCGTCGTGCGGATCCGGCGCGTCGCCGTGGGCCTCCGTGGCGGCGACGCGCACCGCGAGTTCCGTGCGGTCCGGCAGGAACTCGTGCAGCGGCGGGTCGAGGAGCCGGATCGTCACCGGCAGGCCGTCCATCGCGGCCAGGATCTCGATGAAGTCCTGCCGCTGGAGCGGCAGCAGCCCGTCCAGGGCCCGGTCCCGCTCTGCGTCCGTGCGGGCCAGGATCATCGCCTCGACCAGCTTCCGGCGCTCGCCGAGGAACATGTGCTCGGTACGGCACAGCCCGATGCCCTCGGCGCCGAAGCGGCGGGCGCGGGCCGCGTCCTCGGGGGTGTCCGCGTTGGCCCGCACGCCCAGTCGCCGTACGGAGTCGGCCTGCCCCATGGCACGGGCCACGGCCTGGACCACTCCGGCCGACTGCTCGGCCCGCTCGCCCCGCTCGCCCCGCTCGCCCTGTTCCCCCTGCTCGCCCTGTTCCCCCTGCTCGCCCGTCTCGAAGTACCGCATCACCGCCGAGTCGACCAGCGGCAGCGAGCCGAGATGGACGGCGCCCGCCGAGCCGTCGACGGAGAGGACGGTGCCCTCCTCGACGGTGACGCCGTTCGCGGTGAACCGTCGCCCTACGGGGTCGACGGCGAGTTCCTCGGCGCCGCATACGCACACCTTGCCCATGCCGCGGGCGACGACGGCCGCGTGGCTGGTCTTGCCGCCGCGACTCGTCAGAACGGCCTGGGCGGCGACCATGCCGGGCAGGTCGTCGGGGTTGGTCTCCTGGCGTACGAGGACGACCTTCTCCCCCGCCGCGGCCCGCCGCACCGCCTCCGCGGAGTCGAAGACCGCGGCCCCCACGGCGGCGCCCGGTGAGGCCGGGAGGCCGTGCGCCAGCGGGGCACCGGCGTCCGAGGTGTCGAAGCGGGGGAACATCAGCCGGGCGAGCCCCTCGCCGCTCACCCGGGCCAGCGCCTCGGCGGGACTGATCAGGTCCTCGTCGGCCAGTGCGGCGGCGATGGCGAACGCGGCCTCCGCGGTCCGCTTGCCGACGCGGGTCTGGAGCATCCACAGCCTGCCGCGCTCGATGGTGAACTCGATGTCGCACAGGTCGCGGTAGTGGTTCTCCAACGTCCGCATGTGCCCGCACAGTCGCCGGTACGACTCCGGGTCGAGCCGCTGGAGTTCGTCGAGCGGGACGGTGTTGCGGATGCCGGCGACGACGTCCTCGCCCTGGGCGTTGGACAGATAGTCCCCGTAGACGCCGGGCCGCCCGGTGGCGGGGTCGCGGGTGAAGGCGACGCCGCTGCCGGAGTCGGCGCCCAGGTTGCCGAAGACCATGGTCTGGACGTTGACGGCGGTGCCCAGGTCGCCGGGGATGTGCTCACGTTTGCGGTAGACGCGGGCGCGCTCGCCGTTCCAGGACTGGAAGACGGCGAGGACGGCCCGGCGCAGCTGCTCGGCCGGGGACTGGGGGAAGTACTCGCCGGTCTCCTGGCGGACGATCTCCTTGTAGGCCTCGACGAGCCCGGCCAGATCGCTCGCGTCCAGGCCCAGGTCGTCGCGGACGCCGCGGGCCTCCTTGAGGCCGGCCATGGCGTTCTCGAACAGCGCGCTGTCGACGCCCATCACGGTACTGCCGAACATCTGTACGAGGCGGCGGTAGGAGTCCCAGGCGAAGCGTTCGTTCCCCGAGGCCTTGGCCAGCCCCAGCACGGAGTCGTCGTTCAGCCCGATGTCGAGGATCGTCTCCATCATGCCGGGCATGGAGAAACGGGCCCCCGAGCGCACGGACAGCAGCAGCGGATCGTCCGGCTGCCCCAGCCGCCGCCCGGCGGCCTGCTCCAGAGCGGTCAGGTGACCGGAGATCTCGCGGGCCAGGCCGTCCGGCTCGGCGCCGGTGTCCAGGAACGCCCGGCAGGCCTCGGTGGTGACGGTGAAGCCGGGCGGGACCGGCAGGCCCATCCGGGTCATCTCGGCGAGGTTGGCACCCTTGCCGCCGAGGAGGCCGGCCATGTCCCGGCCGCCTTCGGTGAAGTCGTACACGTATCGGGGCATGGCCTTGCATCCCTCTTCTCTCGGGTCTTCTCTCGGGTCTTCTCGCAGGTCTTGTCGTGCGGGTCTTGTCGTGCGTCGGGGCTGTCGTGCGCCGGGGCTGTCGTGCGCGGTGCGTGCGGCGCGTCGTGCGCCCAGACCCGTCGCGCGCCCGACGCGCCGTGTCGTCCTCAGCCGTGGGGTACGACGGCGACAGGCGCGGCGGCGTGGTGGATCACGCCGTGGGTGACGGGGCCGACGCGCATGCCGAGGGCCGGCCGGTGCGTCCTGCGGCCCACGACCACGAGTGCGGCGTTGCGGGCGGCCTGGAGGATGAGCTCCGCGGCAGCCGCGAGATTGGTGTCATACACCACCTTGACCTGCGGACAGCGCTGCTGCCAGGGCATGAGGGCTTCCAGGAGTTCCTTCTCGACCCGGGCCTCCATACCGCCGTCCTCGTCGCCCGTGGGCACAGCTCCCGGGTTGTACGCGAACACCGGCGGACGGCTCCAGGCGTGGACGACGCGCAGCGTGGCCCCGCGGGCGGCCGCTACGGCGAAGGCGAACGTCAGCAGTTCCTCGGCGGGTTCCTCCCGGTCCTGGATGGCGACGACCACGTCGCCGCCGTCCTCGTCGGCTGCCTGGGCGCCCTGGGCGGCGCCGGACTTGTGAGCGCGTACGAGTACCACGGGAACGTGCGCCCGGACGAGCACGTGCTGACCGACGGACCCGAGGAGGAAACCGGCGACGGCGCCGTGCCCGCGCGAGCCCAGCACCAGCATCTCGGCTCCCTCCGCGCGTTCCAGCAGCGCCCTGGGAGCCAGATCGGACACCTGCTCGACGGAGACCGGCAGATCCGGGTAAGTCGCCAGGAGGTCCTGCCTGGCCTCGTTCAGCAACCGCAGCGCCCACTGCTTCTGGGCTTCCGCCTCCTGAGCGGAGGGGACGTCGACCGGCCGCCAGATCCAGGCGGTGACCAGGCGCAGCGGCAGGCCGCGGCGCTGAGCCTCGCGGGCTGCCCAGTCAACGGCGGCACGACTCTCGGCGGAACCGTCGAGGCCGGCGACGATGGGGGAAAGCATGGGGGACACCTCCGTATCCGGTTACGTCCTGCGAGGCCCGCGGCACAGCCGCCGGCCCGGGAGTCCGGTGGATCCGCGCGGCGCCGGCGGCGCTGCCTCAGCACCTCCACGCGGATCCACCGGTCCCCCCACACCGATCGTCACGGCGACACCGTCCGCGCACCCAGGGGCCGCTGGTCCCCTCCCACGGCCACTCGGCCCTCCGGCCGGCACCCGGTCGGCCCCTCGGCCGCCCCGGCCGCCGTGCCGCGCTCGTCTCAGCGGCCCTGCGCCGGCCCACCCAGCCCCCGAAGCCGGGCCGAACGTCCCCCCGCGCGCCCCCATACGGCCCCTCCCCGCTTCTCCCCCGCGCTCGCAGGCTGGTCGAGGACATCGCCGGACCGAAGGAAGGACGAGGAAGATGACCGTGCGGGTGGGAATCAACGGCTTCGGGCGTATCGGGCGCAACTACCTGCGCCTGGTGCTGGAGCGCGCGGAGGCGGGCACCGGCACGCCGATCGAGGTGGTGGCGGTCAACGACCTCACCTCCCCGGCGGCCCTCGCCCACCTGCTCGCCTACGACTCGACCTACGGCAGGCTGGCCCGCACCGTCGAGCACGACGACACGTCGATCACCGTCGACGGCCACCGCGTCGCCGTGACCGCCGAGCGCGACCCCGCCGCCCTGGACTGGGCAGGCCTCGGCGTGGACGTCGTCATCGAGTCCACCGGCCGCTTCCGCACCCGCGAGGACGCCGGACTGCACCTCAAGGGCGGTGCCCGGAAGGTGCTGCTGTCCGTGCCCGGCAAGAACGTCGACGCGACCGTCGTGATGGGTGTCAACGAGGGCACGTACGACCCGGACGGCCACCACGTCGTGTCCAACGCCTCGTGCACCACGAACTGCGTGGCGCCGATGGTGAAGGTCCTGGACGAGGCCTTCGGCATCGACAAGGGCCTGATGACCACCATCCACGGCTACACCAACGACCAGGTCGTCCTCGACGGCCCGCACAAGGACCCGCGCCGTGGCCGCACCGCGGCCGTCAACATCATCCCCACCAGCACGGGCGCCGCCCGCGCCGTCGGCCTGGTCCTGCCGGAGCTGGCCGGCACCCTCGACGGTCTCGCCGTCCGCGTCCCCGTCGAGGACGGCTCCCTCACCGACCTGACCGTCGTCCTCGACCGGGAGGTGACCGCCGAGGAGGTCGACACCGCCTTCCGCGAGGCCGCCGCCGGGTCCCTGAAGGGCGTCCTCCGGGTGTCCGACGCCCCGATCGTCTCCCGCGACATCGTCGGCGACCCGGCCTCCTGCGTCTTCGACGCCCCGCTCACCCAGGCCCACGGCAACCTCGTCAAGGTCTTCGGCTGGTACGACAACGAATGGGGCTACACCAACCGCCTCCTCGACCTCACCGAGTACGTCGTCGCCCGGCTCCCTCAGAGGTGAGGCCCCGTCACCACGGGTGCGCGGTGGCCTGAGGGCCCGGATCTCCACTCCGGGCCCTCGGGCCACCCGCCGTCCCGCTCCGGCGCCCGGGCTCCCGCCCGTTCCACCGCACGGCCCCCGCCGGATACGGTGACAGCGCGGGAACGATCTGCCGTTCGCGCCGTCGGTACGGGAAGCGCACACGGAGGAAGCAGCGGTGGAGAGCTCCAAGGACAGCCGCGTCCGGTTGCCCCAGCTCAGGCTGGACGAGCTGCTGGAAGAGCTCCAGGCCCGGCTGGACGCGGCCCGCGGTACGCGGGACCGGGTGCACAGTCTGCTGGAGGCTGTCCTGTCGGTGGGCCGCGAACTGGACCTGGAGCAGGCCCTGCGGAGCATCGTGGAAGCCGCGGCGACGCTGGTCGACGCCCAGTACGCGGCCCTCGGTGTCATCGGACCCGACGGCAAGCGGCTGTCGGAGTTCCTGACGGTCGGCGTGTCCGAGGAGCAGATCGTCGAGATCGGCCCCTTCCCCTCCGGACACGGCATCCTGGGCGAGCTGATCAGGAACCCGGAGCCGTTGCGGCTGAGGAAGCTCTCGGACCACCCTGCCTCGTACGGCTTCCCTGCTCACCACCCGCCGATGAACACCTTCCTCGGCGTGCCGATCCGGGTCCGCGACCACGTCTTCGGCAACCTCTACCTCACCGAGAAGCGCGGCGGCGAGCAGTTCGACGAGGAGGACGAGTCGGTCCTGTCCACCCTGGCCGTGGCGGCCGGTGTGGCGATCGACAACGCCCGCCTGTACGAGGAGTCCACACAGCGCGAGCGCTGGCTGCGGGCGAGCGGGGAGATCACCCACAGCCTGATGTCCGGCAGCCCCCGCACCGAGGTCCTCGGGGTCATCGCCGAGCGGGCGCGGGAGATCGCCGGTGCCGAACTGGCCGTGGTCGCCGTGCCGGTGACGAACACCGACACCCTGGCGGTGGAGCTGGCCATCGGCCAGGAGGCGGAGGCACACCGCGGCCTGGTGCTGCCGATCGACGGCAGCCTGATCGGCGCGGCGTTCTCCGCCGCCGAGCCGGTCACCAGTGCGGACGTCACGCGCGACGAGAGGATCTCGGCCGGTCCGCCGCGGTTCAGCGGGCTGGGGCCCGCCGTGGCCGTGCCCATCGGCACGGGGGACGGCGTCCGGGGTGTGCTGCTGCTGGTACGGGCCGCCGGACGCACCGTCTTCGCCGAGGGGGAGACTGCGCCGTTGATGGTCTTCGCGGGACAGGCGGCCGTGGCCATGGAACTGGCCGAGCGACGGGCCGACGCCGAACAGATCGCGTTGCTCGCCGACCGGGACCGCATCGCCCGGGACCTGCACGACCTGGCCATCCAGCGGCTGTTCGCCACCGGGATGACGCTGCAGAGCGCCGGTCGCCTCATCGACCACCCCGACGCGTCCGAGAGGGTACTGCGGGCGGTCGACGACCTGGACGAAACCATCAAGATCATCCGTTCGACGATCTTCGGGCTCCGCGCGAGGGAGACCAGCGGCAAGGAGACGCTGCGCTCGCGCGCGGCGCGGGCCGCCGGGGAAGCGGCACCGGTTCTCGGTTTCGCCCCCGGCCTCCGGATGGAAGGCCTGCTGGACACCAACGTGCCCCCGGAGATCGCCGACCATGTGGTGGCCGTCCTGTCCGAGGCACTGACCAACGCGGCCCGCCACGCCCACGCGAGCCGAGTGGACGTGAGTCTGAAGACGGACGCCGTCGAAGTGACCCTCACCGTCACCGACGACGGCGTCGGCATCCCGCCCGAGGGGCGCCGCAGCGGCCTGCGCAACCTGGCCGAGCGCGCCGAGCAGCTGGGGGGAACGTGCGAACTCACCAGCCCACCCGGCGGCGGAACCACGCTGGTCTGGCGGGCGCCGGTAGTGGAGCACTGACCCGAGGGAAATCGCCGGAGCCGAAGCCGGAGCCGGGCCCGTTCCGGCTTCACACGGAACAGGTCGCCGCCGACGGCGACCGCGGAGGGAGGGCCGGTCCGCCCTGCCCCACGCGGGGGCCGCTGGGACGGCGGACCTCTCGCGCACTTGTTGTCGTACTCGTGCATGTAACCCGACGTCGAGGCGCAGGTGGTGATGGTGCCGCCCTTGCGGGTGACGTAGACGCTCGCGCCGAAGGTCTCGCGGCCGGGCCGACAGGAGTGCCCGCGCCTGCTCACCGAGGCGCCGGCCGGCCGCCTGGCCCGGACCCGGCACGCACTGCCCGCGGTCCTCCCCGCCTCCTGCCCGCGCTTTCGCCGCGTGACGGTCTCGCCGGACCCTTCGCCGGGCCGTTCCGCCCGCGGACCCCAGCCCCGGGGCGCCCCCGCCGCATGACCGTGCGACCGTGGCCGACACCCGACGCCAAGACCATCACCCCGCAGGGCCCGACCCGCATGTCCGGCCCCGCCTTCCTGACCATCAGGGCCGTACGGCCCGCGGACCCCAGCGCCAGGGCGCCCCCGCCGCATGACCGTGCGACCGTGCCCTAACCCCGACGCCAAGACCATCACCCCGCAGGGCCCGACCCGCATGCCCAGCCCCGCCTTCCCGACCATCAGGGCCGTACGGCCCGCGGACCCCAGCGCCAGGGCGCCCCCGCCGCATGACCGTGCGACCGTGCCCTAACCCCGACG
>NZ_JBVIEE010000039.1:34611-57148 GCF_055572015.1 Streptomyces sp. NPDC030840
GACGCCAGGACCATCACCCCGCAGGGCCCGACCCGCATGCCCAGCCCCGCATTCCCGATCATCAGGGCCGTCCGCTCCGCGGCCGCGGGCCGTTCGGCCCTGCTGGCGGGTCCGCTCCGGGTGACACCGTGACAACGGGCCGCCCGAGGCCCCGTTTTCCCCCCAAGGAGGTCCTTGCCATGCCCCGTACCGTGACCGTCGGAGTGGACGGTTCACCCGAAAGCCTCTCCGCCGCGTGGTGGGCCGCGCGAGAAGCGGAACGACGGGGCCTTCCCCTGCACCTGGTGCATGCCTGGGACTGGCAGCCGTACGCCCGGCCGGTGCCCCCTACCGCGGCGCAGCGGCACTGGGGCGGCCGCGTTCTGCGCGAGGCGACCGAGCGCCTGCACGACCGCCACCCCCACCTGGAGATCACCTCGGAGCAGGTGCCGCAGCCACCGGTGACGGCACTGCTGGCGGCGTCCGCCGAAGCGGACCCGATGGTCATCGGCTCACGCGGCCTGGGCGGTGTCGTCGGGTTCCTGGTCGGCTCGGTCGGGCTGGCACTCACGGCGCAGACGTCCCGGCCCCTCGTCCTCGTACGCTCCGAGGCACAGGCCGAGGACGAGCACCAGCCGGACGCGGACGGCCGCCCGTCGACCGACACACCGTTCCGGGACGTCGTCCTGGGCCTGGACCACGAGCACCTCGACGACGCGGTCATCGCGTTCGCCTTCGAGGCGGCGGCCCAGCGCGCCGCCCGGCTTCGGGTGGTGCACGGCTGGAGCCCGTCGCCCTACTTCGCCTACGGCCTCACCGCGGACCCGGGGCTGAACGACGAACTGGCCCGGCAGGGGAAAGGCGACGTCGACGCGGCCCTGGCACCGTGGCGGGAGAAGTTCCCCGGCGTGGAGGTCGACGAGGAGACCGCGATCGGGAACGCCGGCGCCCACCTGGCGGACGCCGCGGCCGACGCGTCGCTGGTCATTGTCGGCCGGCGTATCCGGCGTACCTCGATCGGCGCCCACATCGGGCCCGTCACCCATGCCGTGCTCCACCACGCGACGGCGCCGGTCGCGGTGGTCCCGCACGACTGACCGGGTCACCTGCGCTCGGGCACGGTGCGGCGCGCCCGGGGTCTTCGCGGGCCCCGGGCGTTCGACGTGGGAACGCGATGCCGATCGCCCGCTCCGGGCTCCCGGGCCCGTCGGCAGCGGGCCCGGACACGCGGCTCGGCTACGGGCCCCGGTCACACGACGTCGAGAACGTCTGTCACCGGGCGGCGCGGTGTGGCCGGTCCCCGTGGCCCGTAGCCGAGCCGCAGCACCATCTGCACCTGGCCCGCGCCCGATGAGGGGTCGCGGGTCAGCAGCCGCAGCGTGCGATCCTCCAGAGCGTGCGAGGTCAGGGAGGTGGCCAGATCCGCCCGGGTGGCTTCCAGCAGGACACGCTCCAGCGCCTGGCCGGCGCGCAACCAGTCGGCGGGTCCATCACCGGGGGTGCTCAGCAGGGCCAGGTGCGGGGTGTGTTCGAAGGTGGTGGTGCCACGGTCCGCGACGGGCCGGCGCCCGGCGAAGTCCCGCACGGGGCCCTGCCGTCCCGTTTGCGCGGCCCGAACGCGTACTCGGGTACGCCGTCGACGGCGGTGTCCGCCTCCGGTCCGAGGCGGGTCCAGCGACGCAGGTCGTCGTCGGCGTCCGGGTCGAGGGCGTCGCGGCTCTCCGCGTCATGGATCAGGTCGAGGACCGTCTCGGCGTGCCAGGGGCCGGGGAAGAGCAGCACGGCCCCCTCCCGCTCGGCGGCGGCCCGCAGGGCGTCCCGCACCTCTTCGGGGATGTCCTTCTCGGCGAAGGGATGGCGGCTGGTGTGCCGCTGCCCGATGGCGGAGTGCAACCGCGCCAGATCCTCGTCCCGCGCGTGCCCGGCGCCGCCGCCGGACAGCTGGACGGCGGCGAGCAGCAGCGGGTCCCGCGGTTCGGGCAGCAGCCGCGTCTCGGGGACGAGGCCCGCGTACGCGGCCGCCGCGCGCAGGTTGAACAGTGCCGCTCCGCAGCCGATGTGCAGGGCCCGGTCGCCGGGGTCGGAGCGGGGCATGGCCCGCTCCGGGTCGGCCCGCAGCAGCAGGACACCCTCACCGGTCAGGAAGCGGAAGCGCCACGGCTGCGCGTTGTGCATGGACGGGGCCGCGGCGGCCTCGGCCACCAGCCTGGCCACCGTCTTCCGATCGATCTGTCGCACAGCCATGGCGTCCTCCTTCGCCTGCCGCCGTCGCGTGTCCGGGTACCCCCATGTCCACCGACGGGACCGGGCGGCTCCGCACCCTTGCTCGTTCACAGGGCCCTCAGGCCGTGTTCCCGGAACTGCTCGCGCACCCGCTCGGTCAGGTCAGGGTCCGGCGCGGGTGTGTCGCGCAGCGGGAAGGGGATGCCCAGCGCGTCGTACTTGTGGGCGCCGAGCTTGTGGAACGGCAGGACGTCCACCCGGTCGACGTTGCCGAGCCCGGCGAGGAACGCGCCGAGCCCGTCCACGGCCGCCGGGTCGTCGGTCCAGCCGGGCACGAGGACGTAGCGGATCCACACCGGGACGCCGAGCCGGTCCAGGCGGGTGGCGAAGCTGAGGGTGGGGGCGAGGTCGCCGCCGGTCAGCTTCCGGTAGGCGCGGACGTCGAAGGACTTGATGTCCAGCAGGACCAGGTCGGTGTCGGCGAGCAGTTCGTCACTCGCGCGGGCGCCGAGGAAGCCGGACGTGTCGAGGGCGGTGTGCAGTCCGAGTTCCCCGCAGCGGCGGAAGACCGCGGCCGTGAACGCGGGCTGCAGCAGGGCCTCGCCGCCGGTGAGCGTCACTCCCCCGCCGGCGGTGGTGATGAAGGGGCGGTACTTCTCGATCTCCGCCATCACCTCGTCGACGGTGGCCGGCTTCCCGTCGCGCATGTGCCAGGTGTCCGGGTTGGCGCAGTACAGGCAGCGCAGCGGGCAGCCGCTGAGGAAGAGCACGAACCGGGTCCCGGGACCGTCCACTCCCGTGGACAGGTCCCAGGAGTGGACTCGGCCCGTCACCGGCTGGACGGTGGTGTTCACAGCGCTCCGTGGAAGGTGCGGCTGATCACGTCGAGCTGCTGCTCGCGGGTCAGGCGGACGAAGTTGACGGCGTACCCGGAGACCCGGACCGTCAGCTCCGGGTACTTCTCCGGGTGTTCCATGGCGTCCTCCAGCGTCGCCCGGTCCAGGACGTTGACGTTCATGTGGAAGCCGCCCGAGGCCATGTACGCGTCGAGGATGCCGACCAGGTGGCCCGCGCGTTCAGCCGGGTCGTGGCCCAGGCCCTCGGGCGTGATCGTCGTCGTGAGCGAGATGCCGTCGCGGGCCTGCTCGTAGGGCAGCTTGGCCACCGAGAGGGCCGAGGCGGCCACACCGTGCCGGTCACGGCCGTTCATCGGGTTGGCGCCCGGTGCGAACGGGGCGCCCGCGCGGCGGCCGTCGGGTGTGTTGCCGGTGTGCTTGCCGTACACCACGTTCGAGGTGATGGTCAGCACCGACTGCGTGTGCTCGGCGTCGCGGTACGTGGGGTGCTCGCGCACCTTGGCCATGAACGACTCCACCAGGTCGACGGCGATGCCGTCGGCGCGGTCGTCGTTGTTGCCGTACGCGGGGAACTCCCCTTCCGTGCGGAAGTCGACGGCGAGTCCGGTGGCGTCCCGGAAGACCTTCACGCGCGCGTGCCGGACGGCGGACAGGCTGTCCACGGCGACCGACAGACCGGCGATCCCGCACGCCATGAAGCGGTGCACCGGATAGTCGTGCAGCGCCATCTCGGCGCGTTCGTAGGCGTACTTGTCGTGCATGTAGTGGATGACGTTCAGCGCGTCGACGTACGTGGCCGCCAGCCAGTCCAGCACGCGGTCGTACGCCGCCGACAGTTCGTCGTAGTCCAGGTACTCGCCCGTCAGCGGCGGCGTCTCCGGTGCGATCTGCTCACCGGTCATCTCGTCCCGGCCGCCGTTGACCGCGTACAGCAGGGCCTTGGCCAGGTTGACGCGGGCGCCGAAGAACTGCATCTGCTTCCCCACCGCCATCGCGGAGACGCAGCAGGCGATCGCCGTGTCGTCGCCGGTGCGCGGGCGCATCAGGTCGTCCGACTCGTACTGGATCGCGCTGGTGTCGATGGACGCCTGCGCGCAGAACCGCTTGAAGCCCTCGGGCAGCCGCGGCGACCACAGCACGGTCAGGTTCGGTTCCGGGGCCGGGCCGAGGTTGTACAGGGTCTGCAGGAAGCGGAAGGAGGTGCGGGTGACCAGCGGACGGCCGTCGGTCCCGAGGCCGCCGATGGACTCCGTCACCCAGGTCGGGTCGCCCGAGAACAGCGCGTCGTACTCGGGGGTGCGCAGGAACCGTACGATCCGCAGCTTGATCACGAAGTCGTCGATCAGCTCCTGGGCACGGGACTCGTCGATGACGCCCTCGTCCAGGTCGCGCTGGAGGTAGACGTCCAGGAAGGTGGAGGTGCGGCCCAGCGACATCGCGGCACCGTTCTGCTCCTTCACCGCCGCCAGGAAGCCGAGGTAGAGCCACTGCACCGCCTCGTGCGCGGTGGCGGCGGGCCGGGTGACGTCGCAGCCGTACGAGGCCGCCATCTGCGCGAGTTCGCCCAGCGCCCGGATCTGCTCCGCCAGTTCCTCGCGGTCCCGGATGACGTCCGGGCCGGAGGGCCGCGCGTCCAGCAGGGCCCGCTCGGCGCGCTTGGCCTCGATCAGCCGGTCGGTGCCGTACAGCGCGACACGCCGGTAGTCGCCGATGATCCGGCCGCGGCCGTAGGCGTCCGGCAGGCCGGTGATGATCCCGGCCTTGCGGGCGGCCCGCATCTCGGGGGTGTAGGCGTCGAAGACACCGTCGTTGTGGGTCTTGCGGTAGGTGCCGAACACACGCGTGACGAAGGGGTCGGCCTGGTAGCCGTACGCCTTCAGTCCGTTCTCGACCATCCGCAGGCCGCCGTTGGGCATGATCGCCCGCCTGAGCGGGGCGTCGGTCTGCAGGCCGACGATCAGTTCGCGGTCGCGGTCGATGAAGCCCGGCCGGTGCGAGGTGATGGTGGACGGGTTGCCCGGGTCGACGTCGAGGACGCCCTTCCGCCGTTCCTCGGGGAACAAGGCGGCGACCTTGCCCCATACGGCGAGCGTGCGCTCGGTCGGCCCGGCCAGGAACGTGTAACCGCCTTCGTAGGGCGTGTAGTTGGCCTGGATGAAGTCGCGCACGTCGACCTGGTCCCGCCAGCGCGTGCCGGCGAAGTCCCGCCACGCCTCGGTCGCCGCCCGGGGTCCAGCCGTCACCGTAGCCGTCATCGCCGGTCTCTCCCTCACTCTGCCCGTAGAACTTCTTCGCTCTCGATGCTGGTCGCTCGGGATGCCCCCGAGGAGGGCCTCTTGGCGCATCCGGGGCGCGCCACCCGTCCCTCTCGTGCCGGGCCGTTGGTCCCGGGCCGGCCGCTGACAGCCGTGCCCGCCATCAGGTCGCCGGCACCAGCACCACCGGGCAGTGGGAGTGGTGCAACAGGACATGCGCGACCGCACCGAGCTGCGGACCGACCCGGCCCGCACGGCGGTGCGCGCCGATGATCACGACGCCGGCCTCACGGGTCGCCGCCAGCAGGGCGTGGGCCGGGCCGGCAGGCACCGTACGGCTGTCGACGTCGACGTCGGGGTGCGCCTCCCGCAGCCGGGCGATGCCGAACCGCGCGACGGCTTCCTCCGCCCGGTCGTCGCGGGACCGGCGCTGCCGGCCGGGGCCGTGGCAGGGGCCGGCGAGGGCGGCGCGGGCGCGGTGTGCCGGTGCGCCGCGGAGTGCAGGACGTGCAGCCGGGTCCCGCGCCGCTCGGCTTCCTGGAAGGCGTAGGCGGCCGCGTCCGCGTCGGCGTTGCTCTCCAGCCCGAGCAGCACGTCGCGCCCGTTGTCGCAGGGGTGGTCCCCGCGGACGACGAGCAGCGGACCGTGCGTGTGCGCGGCCAGCCGCTGACTCACCGCGCCCGCCAGCAGGCCGGTGACACCGCCGAGCCCCCGGGTGCCCACGACCGTGAGGACGGCGCTCTCGCTCTCCCGCGCCAGCGCCCGCACGGCGCCGGCCTCCACGGCCCGGGTCTCCACCGGCAGACCGGGATGACGCTCGTGGACCCGTGAGGCCGCCGATGCCAGAACCGGCCCCGCCTCGTCGCGGTCGGCCACGGTGTACACGACGCGCAACGCCGTGCCGCGGCGCGCCGCTTCCGCGGCGGCCCGGTCCAGCGCCCGTACGGCCACCAGCGAGCCGTCCACGCCGACGGCCACATGACGCAGAGTCATTGTCCAGTTCCCTTCTCTTCGTGCGCGGGGTTCGCGGCCCTCGTGGGACCGAGAACCACGGACAGCCCGGCGTCCACGGCCCCACCCGTGCGCTGCGCACGAAGGACCCCTAAGGGCACCCGGGACGCCGGAACGGTGCGGGCCACGCGTTCGTGCTCGGCGGGGTCGGCGTGGTCGGTCACCACCGTGGCCGTGCCGGTGACGACGGCACTCAACACCGAGTGCCGGACCGCGTCGACGTCGTCGTGCCGGGGCTTCGAACCCCGGCAGGCGGCTTCCGGCTCAGCGATGGAGCGCGATGCGACCGGGTCGGCGGGGTGCCTCGGCCGCCCCGGCGCGTGCCGGCCGGCGGCGACGGACGCGGTGGCGCCGCTGTGCCCTGAGCACCAGCGCGTCGACCGCGGCACTGAGCACGACGGTGACCGCGATGGAGATCCCCAGGAGAACGGCGAACAGCCTCCAGAACTCCGGTGTCAGTGACGTACCCACGCTGTACACCCCCTTCCACTTCTCCTCGGATCGGCTTTCGTCTTCATCGAACCGCCGGGCCCGTCCGGGCGCAGGGTGCCGAAGGGCCCGGGCGCGGTGCCGGGCGGCCCATGTCCCGGCACCAGGCGCAGCAGGTGCGCGCGGACGGGCTGGTCGGTCGGCGTCCCCGAGGGTCCCGGGCGCGTCATTCGTGTGCGACGACCGCTACGGGGGCGGTGGCGTGGTGGAGCACGGCGTGCGTGACGGGGCCGATGTGCGCGCCGAGCGGGCCGCGGCGGATCCGGCGGCCGACGACGAGCAGGGACGCCTCGCGTGACGCGTCGACCAGGTGGACGGCGGGGCTGCCGGAAAGGGACTCCTCGATGACCTCGACGGCCGGGTACTTCTCCTTCCAGCGGTGCAGCACCTCGGCCAGCGTGGCGGCGTCCTGCTTGCCCAGCGCGGCGTTGAGCTCGGGGTCGGCTGGCAGGCCGTAGGCGAAGTACGGCGGCAGGGTCCAGGCGTGGACGACCCGCAGGGGTGTCACACGGCGGGCGGCCGCCTCGAAGGCGTAGGCGATCACCGTGTCGTCGGGGTGGTCGGTGTCGAGCCCCAGGACGACGGGCCCGTCGGCGGCCCGCTCGCCGGCACGGACCAGGACCACCGGCTGCTCGGTGTGCGCCACGACGGCCTGGCCCACGGACCCGACGAGGAATCCTCCGAGGCCGCTCAGCCCGCGGGACCCGAGGACCAGCGGCTCGGCGTCCCTCGCCGCCCGGGGCAGCACCTCGGCGGGCCGGCCGGAGACCTGCTCCACCGTCACGTCCAGTCCGGGGTGCCGCTGCTTGAGCGCTTCCACAGCCTCGCGCGCGACGCGCTCGTTCCACTGCTGCTGCGTCTCGCCGCCGAGGAACCGCGCCAGGGCCATGGGCTCGGGCACCTCCTCGCGGACGTGGACCAGCTTGAGCGGCAGGAAGCGCCGCTTCGCCTCGCGGGCCGCCCACTCGGCCGCACCACGGCTCTCGGCCGAGCCGTCGAGACCTGCGACAACACTGCGGATCATGTTCCGCCTCCTCATCGGGGATTCGGTCCCAGCGTGGTGGCGCGGGAGGCCGGTGGTGCAGGGACCGCAGGTCCCCGACCGGGGCCGGTGGGCCCTGCGCGGCGGGGGCCGGTACGGGCAACACCCCCCGTCGCAAGGCCCGTTGGCCCAGCGGGCCCTTGGGACCACTGTCGGAAGGAGCGTCCGCTGACCGGCTACCGCTACTCGTGGCGGAAGGCGACATCCTGGGCGGGGTGACGGTGGCCGCGTACCTCGTTCCCGGTGGTCGCGTACGCGGGTGCCGCCGACTGCCACCGGTCGCCGGGCCGAGTCGACGACCGCAGGGCGACGCGGATCGGTTTCCCCCCGGATCCGCCACCCCGCCCCGCCACGCCCCGCCCCGCCCCGCCCCGCCCCGACTCATCGGCTGCCCGAAGGCGCGGCGTCGATCACGTGCCCGCGGACGCCGTCCTCCTCGGGCGCATCCGACCGCGGCAGCGGACAGGGCCGACGGGAGGCCGTCCCCGCACCATCCGGCCCCCGTGCGGGCGGGGCCCATGGGGCCGCTGTGCCTCGTTCGATGGGGCCGTTCGGCCCCTCTTCGCCCAGCGCCGCGAAACGCCGCCGAAACGCGGTCCGGTGCCTGGTACACAGAAGACGGTCGCCCCCTCGGGATGCGGCACCTACCCCCACCTCACCCCCTGCCTGGGAGGCTCCATGCTGTCCGCAGAATCCGCCGCCGTGGTGCGTGCCACCCTGCCCGCCGTGGCCGGAGCGCTCGACGAGATCACCACCCGCTTCTACGGCGCGATGTTCCGCGACCGGCCCGAGCTGCTCGACGGAATGTTCAACCGCGGCAACCAGGCCAGCGGAGCCCAGCGCCAGGCCCTGGCCGGCTCGATCGCCGGTTTCGCGACCGCGCTGCTCGACGACCCGGACACCCGCCCGGACGCGCTGCTGGACCGCATCGCGCACAAGCACGCCGCCGTCGGAGTCACCGACGACCAGTACACGATCGTGCACAAGTACCTGTTCGGCGCGATCGCCGAGGTCCTCGGCGACGCGGTGACACCGGAAGTGGCGGCGGCCTGGGACGAGGTGTACTGGCTGATGGCCGGCGCCCTGATCGGCCGGGAGGCCCGCCTCTACCAGGACGCGGGCGTCGAGCCCGGCCGGATCTGGCGGCAGTGGACGGTCGTCGAACGCCGCACCGAGACGCCGGACGTGGTGTCCTTCCTGCTCCGCCCCTCCGACGGCCGGCCGGCACCGCGTGCGCGAGCGGGCCAGTACGTCAGCGTGCGCCTGCGCATGCCCGACGGGGTCCACCAACCGCGCCAGTACAGCCTGTCCTCCGACCCGGGCGGCGACCTGCGGCGGATCACCGTCAAACGGGTCGCCGCCACGGACGACGCGCCGGACGGCGAGGTCTCCGGCCTGCTGCACCGCTGCGTGCGCGAGGGCGACGAGCTGACGCTCTCCGCCCCCTTCGGCGACATCTCCCTCGACGACCCGGCCGACGCCACCACCCCCGTCGTGCTGGTCTCGGCGGGCATCGGCTGCACCCCCATGGCCGGCATGCTCGCCCGTCTCGCCGCCCTCGCCTCGCCCCGCCCGGTACTGGTCCTGCACGCCGACCGCTCCCCCGCCGACCACGCCCTGCGCGGTGAGACCCGGGAGCTGGTCGAGCGGCTGCCGGACGCCCGGGCCGTCTTCTGGTACGAGCGCCCCGGTCAGGACGAACCCGACGCCCGTACCGGACGGATGGACCTCGAAGGAGTCGAACTGCCCGACGGCGCGACGGTGTTCCTGTGCGGCCCGCTGCCGTTCATGCGGGACGTCCGCGGGCAGCTGCTGCGCGCCGGGGTCCCCGCACGGCGCATCCGCTACGAGGTCTTCGACCCCGACCTGTGGCTGCCCGGCACGACGGCCTGAACGACATCGGGCACCCCACCGCACCTTTACGAAAGGAACCGAGATGACCAGCGACGACGCCCGCACCACCGCTCCCACCGTGCTGCTGCGTTCGGACGGCGAGGTGGACGAGGACACCCTGGCATAAGCCCGCACGAAGATCGACGCCGTCGTCGGCAGGCCGGGACTTCCCGCCGCCATCGGCGAGGTGCGCATCACGCGAGCGGCCGCCCACCACGCGGACCGTCCCTGGTCGGCCACGGCGGCCCTGCACGTCGGCAGGCGCGAGGTGGTCGTCCTCACCGAGGCGGCCACCGGCCGGGAGCTCGTCGACCAGCTCCAGGACCGGCTGCGCCGCCAGACCGACAAGGCGGCTCGCGCCGGGCACCACGGCCGGCGCACACCGGCACCGCCGTGGCGCGGCGGCAGCCCGGAGCCAGGTCCCGCCGCGGGCAGCGGTGGGGCGGCCGGCTCCCACCCGGCGTGAGCCGGCGGTGAGTACGGGCCCGGTCGGTGACGGTCCACCGACCGGGCCCGTCGTCCTCCCCGCCGCGCGGCGGGCCCCATGGGGCCGTCCGGACCAGGCGGGTGACCAACGGCCCCCTGACGGCGCCCCCAGGCACGGGAACAGTGGGATGCGCGGTTTCCCGATCGTCGGGCGAGAACGAGGAGTTGTGTGATGGCGAAGGCGTATCTGGTGGGCAGCGGTATCGCGGCGCTCGCCGCGGCCACCTTCCTGATCCGGGACGGCGGGTTCGACGGAGCGGACATCCACCTCTTCGAGGAGCAGCGGAACATCGGCGGCAGCCTGGACGCGGGCGGCACGGCGCACGCCGGCTACACCATGCGCGGCGGGCGGATGTTCGATGCCGAGTACCGCTGCACGTACGACCTGCTGTCCGGCATCCCCTCCCTCGACGACCCCGCGGTGTCCGTGACACAGGAGATCCTCGCCGGGCACGAGGAGTTCGCCTGGGACGACATCGCACGCCTCGTGGACGGCGACGGAAAGATCGCCGACGTGCGCTCGATGGGGTTCTCCGAGCGCGACCGCCTGGATCTGGTCCGCTGCCTGGCGACCCCCGAGGGGCGCCTGGACGGCAAGCGGATCACCGACTGCTTCACCGAGCACTTCTTCACCACGACCTTCTGGTTCCTGTGGTGCACCACGTTCGCCTTCCAGCCCTGGCACAGCGCCATCGAGTTCCGCCGCTACCTCAAGCGCTTCATCCACCTGGCTCCCGAGTTCGCCTCGCTGACGAGCACGTACGGCACCCGCTACAACCAGTACGACTCCGTCGTGCGCCCCCTGACCGCCTGGCTGAGCGAACGCGGCGTCACCGTCCACACCCGCTGTCACGTCACCGACCTCGCCTTCGCGCCGGGGCTCCGGTCCACGACGGTCAAGCGCATCCACCTGACCCGGGACGGCCGTGACGAACGGATCGACGTGGCCCCCGACGACCTGGTCCTGGTCACCAACGGCTCCATGACCGACTCGGCCGGCGTCGGCTCCCACTTCGCCGCTCCGCCGCCCCCTCCCCGGCGCTCGGACGCCTGGCTGCTGTGGCACCGGCTGTCCAGGGGGCGCGAGGACTTCGGCAACCCGGACGCCTTCGACAAGCACGTCAAGGAATCCCGCTGGGAGTCGTTCACCGTCACCGCCGAGGGCCCCGCCTTCCTCGACGCGCTCGCGGAGTTCAGCGGCCGGGAGACCGGCCGGGGCGGGTTGATGACGTTCACCGCCTCCAACTGGCTGCTCACCATCGTGGCGCCCCGCCAGCCCGTCTACCGCGACCAGCCCGAGGGCGTCTCGGTCTGGTGGGGCTACGGCCTGCGTCCCGGCCGCGCCGGCGACCACACCCCCAAGCCGATGACGATGTGCTCCGGCCGGGAGATCCTCGAAGAGGTCCTGCACCACCTGCCCTTCGACGAGCCGACGAGGGCCCGGGTCCTGGGGACCTCCACCGTCGTGCCCTGCCTCATGCCCTACGTCACCAGCCCGTTCCTGGCCCGCCGCCGCGACGACCGGCCCGACGCCGTACCCGAGGGGTCGGTCAACCTCGCCTTCATCGGCCAGTTCGCCGAGGTACCCGACGACGTCGTCTTCACCGTCGAGTACTCGGTCCGCACCGCCTGGACCGCGGTGGCACGGCTCCTCGACCTCACCGAGCGGCCGCCCGCGGTCCACAAGGGCCACCACGACCCCCACGTGCTGGCCGCCGCCCTGGAAACGATGCACCGCTGACAACGGGTGCGACCAGCCCCGCACGGCCGGCCACGGCGGCCGTGCGGAAGACCCACCGGTCAGCCGTCTACTATGGCCTTGCGTACACGCTTGCGCATCCGGTGGCGAAAGGAAGTCAGGGCCATGCGGCGGCTGGGGGACCTCGAGGCGGAGATCATGGACCGCCTCTGGACGTGGAACCGTCCGGCGACGGTGCGCGAGGTCGTCGACGACATCAACAGGACCCGCCCCATCGCCTATACGACGGTGATGACCGTCACCAACATCCTGTACACCAAGGGCTGGCTGCTGCGCGGCAAGCAGGGCCGCGCCTGGCTGTACTCCCCGGTGCGCAGCCGCGAGGCGTACGCCGCCGCGCTCATGGAGGACGGTCTGGGTGAGAGCAAGGACCGCCCGGCCGCCCTCGTGCACTTCGTCGAGAACATGTCCGAGGAAGAGCTGGCGGCCCTGCGCAAGGCCCTGCGCACCGTGGGACGACAGGCGAAACCGTGAACGCGGCACCCTGGCTGGCCGGTTACACCGTGGTCGTGGGCTTCGTGGCCCCGCACCTGGTCCTTCGCGCCCGCTGGCCCCACCGGGCACCCGCCCTCGCCGTCGCGGTCTGGCACGCGCTGACCGTCTCCTTCTCGATCGGTGTCGCGCTGACCGCGTACCACCTGGCCATGCCGACCGAGCATCCCCACACGGGAGTGCTGGGCCTGCTGCACTCCTGCGGGCTGGACATCGGCGCGAACGGTCCCGACCCCGCGACAGCGCACCGACTCGCCGTCGCCCTGCCCGCCTCGATCGGCGTGGCCCTGATCTGGTCCTTCTCCTTCCACGCCGGACGGGCCCGTCGAGCGCGGGCACGGCACCGTGAAGCGGTGGACCTGGTGGGCCGCCACTCGGCCCGGCTGCGCGCCACCGTCCTGCCCTACGAACTCCCCGCCGCCTACTGCCTCCCCGGCCGGCACCCCCGCGTCGTGGTCAGCGACGCGGCCGTACGCGAACTGACGCCCGAGCAGCTCGCCGCCGTGCTGGAGCACGAGCAGGCCCACATCCTGGGCCGTCACCATCTGGGCCTGGCGGCCGTGGAGGCGTTCCACTCGGTCTTCCGCCGGCTCCCCCTGGCCCGCCATGCCCGCGAGCAGACGGCGCTCCTGCTGGAGATGGTCGCGGACGACCGCGCGCTGCGCGGCCACTCCGACGAGGCGCTGGCCACCGCCATGTACGAGATGGCGGCGGCCCGGATCCCGAAGGGCGCGTTCGCGGCGGGCGGGCACACGGTCCTGATCCGCCTGAAGCGGGTGCTCGGCCCGCGCAGGGCCCCTCATCCCGCCCTGTGGGGGTCCGTGGCCGCCGCCGCGGTGGTCGTTCCGCTGCTGCCGCTGCTCACCGCCTGCCCGCCCGGCCTGGGCTGACGGACGCTCCCGTCCTCGACCGGACGGTTTCCCGCAAGCCCCTGCCGCACGGCCTCACTTGCGATTCGAACTACTAAGCTACTAAGTTCTCACCAACTCAGACGAAGGAGTCGTCCGCGCATGGGAACGCACCGTCGGCCGAAGCCGCCCAGCCGCGCCCGGATCGCCACGCTCGGCATGGCCGCCGGCGCCGTCAGCCTCCTGCCGACGCAGAGCCAGGCGGCCCCCAAGCCCACGGTGGACGAGGTCCGCAAGGAGGTGGAGCGGCTCTACGAGGAGGCCGAGGGCCCCACCGAGGAGTACAACGGTATCCGCGAGAAGCAGAAGAAGCTGGAGCGCGAGGCCCGCCGCGCGCAGGACCGCCTGGCCCGCAAGCAGCAGGAGATCAACGAACTGCGCGAGGAGATAGGCCCGTTGGCGGCCGCCCAGTACCGCAGCGGCGGCATCGACCCGAGCGTGCAGCTCTTCCTGTCCGGCGATCCCGACGACTACCTCGACCAGGCCGAGATGCTCGGCCGCACGAGCAGCCGGCAGGCCGACGCCCTCAGAGCGATGCAGGCCGGGCAGCGCGAACTCGCGCAGGAGCGCCAGGACGCCCAGAAGCGTCTGAAGGCCCTGGAGGAGACCCGCGCCAAGGCCGCCAGGACGAAGGACGAGGTCCAGGACAAGCTCACCGCGGCACGCAAGCTCCTCAACAGCCTGACGGCCGCACAGCGCGCCAGGATGGAGTCCGACCAGAAGCGCGAGGACGCCGCCGCGGGCGTCAGCGACGCCGCCGCCACCTACAACGGCCCGGCGAGCGGCCGCGCCAAGGCCGCCCTCGACTTCGCGTACGCGCAGCTCGGCAAGCCCTACGAGTGGGGCTCGACCGGCCCCGACTCCTTCGACTGCTCGGGGCTCACGGGCGCCTCCTGGCGCGCCGCGGGCGTCTCGCTGCCGCGCACGGTCAAGCAGCAGTACGACGCCGGCCGCAAGGTGGCCAGGTCGGACCTGCAGCCCGGCGACATCATCTACTGGTACAACGACAACCAGCACAACGGCATGTACGTCGGCGACGGCAAGGCCATCCACGCGCCGCGCACCGGCAAGAACATCGAGATCGTCCCGCTCGACTCCATGCCCTTCTTCGCCGCGTCGCGGCCCTGAGCACCCACACGGACACGTGCGGGGACGGCCCCCGCGTCCGGACGCGCCCACCGGCGGTCGGTGAGCCCGTCCGGACAGCGGGTGCGAGCCGCTGATCAGGCCCGGTAGGCGAGATTCGCCATCATCCCGGCCTCGCCGTGGTAGGCGTTGTGACAGTGCAGCATCCACTGGCCCGGGTTGTCGGCGTCGAAGTGGACGGACAGTTTCCGCCGGGGCAGCACGATCGCGGTGTCCTTGCGCGGCCCGGCGGTGCCGAGTTGGTACGTGTGGCCGTGCAGGTGCATCGGGTGCCACATGTCGGTGTCGTTGACGAAGTCGAGCCGTACGCGCTGCCCCTCCTCGACGAGGAGGGGGTTCGCCTCGGGGTCGTCCATGTCGAAGGCCTTGCCGTTGATGGCCCAGTCGTACATGGCCATGCCGCCGGTCAGCCTGATCCGGTGCGTGACGTCGGCCCCGGCGGACTCCAGGCGCACGTCGTCGGCGGCCCGCAGCTGGGATGCCGTCATGATCATGCCGTCGAGTTCCTTCGGGCGGACGGTCGCCTCCGGGGCACTCCCTGAGCCGGTGCGCACCAGGGCGAACCCGTTCGCGTCCTTGCCCTCGGCCACGGCGACGAGCGGGAAGACCCCGTCCCCGAGGGTGACCAGGACGTCGTACCGCTCCCCCATGCCGACGAGCAGCGCGTCCACCTCCCGGTGCCGGACCGGGAAGCCGTCGGTGTGGGTGATGGTCAGCTTGTGGTCACCGAGGGCCACCCGGTACGCGGTGTCGCCGCCGGCGTTGATGATCCGCAGCCGCACCTTCGAGCCGGGCTTGCCGGTGTGGACGTCCGGGTCGGCCGCCACCCTGCCGTTGATCAGGTGGTGCGGGTACTTCACGTCGCCGGCGTCACCGCCGAGCAGGTCGCTGTCCGCGCCCATGAGCATGAACTTCATGGACATGCCGCCGGAGGAGGTGCTGTGGCTCTCCTCCATGTGCATGCCGCCCATGCCCTGCCCGAGTTCGGCGAAGACCTCCTCCGGGGTGCCGGTGACGCCGTCGACCCAGTCGTCGAGCAGGACGACCCATTCGTCGTCGTACGCGAGGGGCTCCCTCGGGTCCTCGACGATCAGCGGGGCGTACAGGCCGCGGTCGAGCTGGACGCCGACGTGCGGGTGGAAGAAGTACGTGCCGGGCGCGTCGGCGATGAAGCGGTAGGTGAAGGCGGAGCCGGCCCGCACGGCCCTCTGGGTGGTGGGAGGCACGCCGTCCATGTCGTTGCGCAGTGCGATGCCGTGCCAGTGGATGGAGGTGGGCGTCCTGTCCGGGAGCTGGTTCGACAGCTCGGCGACGAGGGTGTCACCGGCGGAGAGGCGGACCTCCCGGCCGGGGGTGCGTCCGTCGTAGGCCCAGGTCCTGGGCGTGATGCCACCGCCCAGATCGATCCTGGCGGGTGCCGCCGTCAGGGTGACCTTCCGCTCGCGCCCGGTGCCGGCCCGCTTCTTCTCCGCGGCGGCGACGGCCGCGCCCGAGGGACCGGCCAGGTCGTTGCCCGCGGAGCCGGAGTCGCTGCTGCACGCGCTGATCGCACCCGCCCCGGCGATGCCGAGGCCGGCGAGCAGCACGGAGCGACGCTTGATGCTGTTCATCGAGTCGTGTCCTCTGTTCGAAACTGCCGATGTGGTCACGGGGGACGGCACATCGCGCGCCGTCCGGCGCGGCCTATATGCGCAGTTGGGAGAGGACGGAGAGGTCGGGCGGCGCTCGGGCCGTCACGGCGCCGGGTGCGCGTCCGGCCGTGACATGTGGCGGCTCCGCCCGTGGGGCGAACCCGCCGCGGCCGGGCACGGCGAGCTGCACCGTGTCGATACTCGCCGTGGTGCAGTGCTGCGTCCCGGGCAGGGCACACCCGCCGCCGTCGGCGTTGTGCGGGGAGCTGTCCGAGGCGGACGGTGCCGTCCCGCCCTGCGTCGCGTGGACGGCATGGGCGGCGCCCGGCATGGAGGGGGCGCGGGATGAGGCAGGCGTCGCCGACGTCTCGTGGTGCACGAGCACGGCCAGCGCGACGCACAGGGCGAGGAACACCCCGTACGACAGGCGGACGGCTGTGCCGCCCTCGCGTACTGACCGGATCGTCACGTGCTTCGCCTCTGCTGATCGCCGCCACCGTCCACGGCATCTTACCCCCTGGGGGTACCGGAGGCCCGATGGGCGGAAGGCGGCAGCCGAACTCGCGCGCGTGGATCAACCGGGTCAGGCAGTCATCATCAGCAGCATCGTCGCCATCGATCCGCCCATCCCTACGTGACCGGCCAGGCGCGCGTTCGGCACCGAGAGCATCGCGGGAGTGCGGGACGCCCGACGGTGACGGGCCCTGCGGGCGAGCACGGCCTCGGCCTGCGCCGCACCGGCCGCACCGCGCATCCGGGCGCGCACGGCCAACGCCATGAAGACCAGGAAGTACGCGGCCAGGACCCAGAAGATGGCACGCCAGGCGACCGCGGAACCCGAGGAGGCGGCAGCCTCGGTCATGCCGTGGGCACCCATCCCCTCCATCCCGGCCATGCCCTGCATCCCGGGCATGGCTCCGTGTCCGTGCCCGGAAGAGCCGGCCAGCGCCAGCACGGGCCCCGACGTGGAGCCCGGCATGGCCAGGGTCATCAGGACCATGGCCGCGCTGCCGACCACGAGGTGAAGGCGATGGCTCAGGTGCCGCACGCCTCCCTGAACCGCCACCTGCCGTACGGACAGGGCGACGCCCCCGAGACACAGCAGTCCGAACACCGCCGCCCACCACATGCCGTACGTGCCATAGAGAGCCGCGGTCGGAGGCGCCGCCATCACGGCCATCCCCGCCCCCATCACGACTTCGGCCCCCGCCTCGTACCTCGCCCAGCCACTGACCAGCGCCATCCGGACGAGGTTCCCGACAGCCACTCCGGCTCCCAGCACCACCAGCGTCCAGCCCAGGAGGTGTCCCGTCACGCCGCCACCCTTCACGGGAGCCGTCACGGCTCTCCGGTCGCCGACTACTACGTACCCGCTTAGTACGTAGCGATCGGCAGTACGACTCACCGACCGGCGGCCGACCGACCCTCCGCACCACGCGTTGCATACCCCCAGGGGGTATGTTACCTTCCCTCTCCGAGATACCCCCCAGGGGTATTAGAAGAAGGGGTGGAACCATGTCGACTGTCAATCCCCGGCGCTGGTGGGCGCTCGTCGTGCTCGCCGCCGCCCAGTTCATGGTGATCATGGACACCAGCATCATCGGGGTCGCGCTCCCCGAGATGCAGCGTGAACTCGGTTTCTCACAGGGCGACTTGCAGTGGGTCTTCAATGCCTACGTCATCGCCTTCGGTGGACTGCTCCTGCTCGGCGGACGTCTCTCCGACCTGCTCGGCGCCCGAAGGGTCTTCAACGCCGGCTGGGTCGTCCTGATCGCGGGGTCGGTGGTGGCCGCCGCCGCGCAGACCGCCTGGGCCGAGGTCGTGGGCCGCGCCGTACAGGGCGTCGGGGGCGCCCTGATCGCACCGGCGGCCATGACGCTGCTGATGATGCTCTTCGCGCACGACCCGAAGGAGCTCGGCAAGGCGATGGCCCTCTACGGCGCCGCGGCCCCCGCGGGCGGCACCGCCGGCGTCTTCCTCGGCGGCGTCTTCACCGAGTGGCTGAGCTGGCCGTGGATCTTCATCATCTACGTCCCGATCGGCGTCGCCACGCTCGCCGCCACCAGGCTGCTGCCCGCCGTCGAGTCGCGCCGGGGGGCCGTGGACGTGCTCGGTGCCGCCTCCGTCACCGCCGGCCTCGCGCTCACCGTCTTCGCCGTCGTCCGCGCGGAGCACGCCGGCTGGGGCTCGACGGCCACCGTTCTCCAACTGACCGGTGCCGCCGCCCTCCTGGTGGTGTTCTTCGTGATCCAGAGGTCGGTGCGTCAGCCGCTCATGCCGCTCGGCATCTGGCGGGTGCCGCGCCTCGGTTCGGCCAACCTGGCGATGGCGCTGCTGGGTGCCGCCTGGATCCCGATGTGGTACTTCCTCAACCTGTACCTGCAGCAGGTCCTCGGCTACGGCGCCTTCGCCTCCGGTGCGGCGCTGCTGCCGATGACCGTCCTGCTGATGATCTTCATGACCGCGATCACCGCGAAGCTGCTCGCCAGGTTCGGCGCCAAGCCGCTCATCGGCGGCGGCCTGCTGGTCCTCGCCCTCGGCCTGCTGTGGCTGTCGGCCGCCGAACCGGCCGGCACCTTCGCGGTCGACGTCCTGCCGGCCTCGCTCGTCGCGGCGCTCGGCATGTCGCTGGCGTACATCCCGGCCATGATGGCCGCCATGTCCGGTGCCCCGCAGGAGCAGGCGGGCCTGGCCTCCGGCATCGTCAACACCACCTACCAGGTCGGCTCGGCCCTCGGCCTGGCGGCCCTGACCGCCCTGGCCACCTCGCAGGGGGCGGGACAGCTGGGCGACCTGCCGGCGCTCACCCACGGTTTCCGTGCCGCGTTCCTGGGCGCCGCCGCCGTCGCCGCCGTCGGCGGCATCGTCACCCTCCTCGTGATGCGCGGCGAGAAGGCGGCTGCCGCAGCCCGGCAGGCGGCCGCTCCGGCGGCCAAGGGCGAGCGGGTCGGCGTATAGCGGGCCGGCCGCCTCGTGGGGCGGCACAGCGGCAAGGGGCCGCCCGATGTCCCGTCTCAGGACATCGGGCGGCCCCCCTTTCGTCCCCGCGGCGCACCTGACGACCGCGTTCGTCAATACACCTGGCGCGCCGACCGCGTGTGGACGTACTCGACGAGCCGGGTCAGCGCGTCGGGGTCGGTGGACGGCATGACACCGTGGCCCAGGTTGAAGACGTGGCCCTCGAGCCCGGCGGCCGCGTCGAGCACCTCGCGGGTCTTGGCCTCCACCGCCTCCTGGGACGCGAAGAGGACCGTCGGGTCGAGGTTGCCCTGGAGGGCCTTGCCGGGGCCGACGCGCCGGGCGGCCTCGTCGAGCGGGACCCGCCAGTCGACGCCCACGACGTCCGCGCCGGCCTCGCCCATCAGGCCCAGCAGCTCGCCGGTGCCGACACCGAAGTGGATGCGCGGTACGCCGTACGACGCGACGGCGTCGAAGACCTTCGCGGAGGCGGGCATGACCGAGCGGCGGTAGTCGGCGGGCGCGAGGGCCCCCGCCCACGAGTCGAAGAGCTGGACGGCACTCGCGCCCGCCTCGATCTGCACCTTCAGGAAGGCCGCGGTGATCTCGGCGAGCCGGTCGAGCAGGTCCGCCCACAGCTCCGGGTCGCCGTACATGATCGCCTTGGCGTTCTCGTACGTGCGGGACGGGCCGCCCTCTACGAGGTAGCTGGCCAGGGTGAAGGGCGCGCCCGCGAACCCGATGAGCGGGGTCTCGCCGAGCTCCGCGGTGAGCATGCCGATGGCCTCGGTGACGTAGGAGACGTCCTCCGGGGTCAGATCGCGCAGCTGGGCGAGGTCGGCGCGGGTGCGGATCGGGTGCTCGACGACCGGGCCGACACCGGGCTTGATGTCGAGGTCGATGCCGATGGCCTTGAGCGGGACGACGATGTCGCTGAAGAAGATCGCCGCGTCCACGTTGTGCCGCCGGACCGGCTGGAGGGTGATCTCCGTGACCAGCTCCGGGCGCGTGCAGGACTCCAGCATCGGAATGCCCTCGCGCACCTTCCGGTACTCGGGGAGGGACCGGCCGGCCTGCCGCATGAACCACACGGGGGTGTGCGGCACGGGCTCACGCCTGCACGCCTTGAGGAAAGCTGAATCTCTGACCGCGTCTCGCTGGGCGGTCGTGGCGGTCGGCTGGTGGCCCGAGGGGCCGGCGTTGGCACTCACGACGGAAAGTCTCGCACGCCGCGTGCCGCCGCCGACGCCGGGTGCGGCCGTCTCCGGGACCCTGCCGGGGAGCGGGAGGGGGCGCCCGAGGGCGTGCGGAGGCCTTGAAAGGGGCGCCGCGTTCGCTCAGCGCGATCCGACCGTGACCCGGTGCACGGGTGTCTCTCCCTGCGCTCGGGCTCCGTTCCCCTTAATCTTCCCCGCATGGCTGCGGCACAGGGACGACTGTCGGACGGCGCTGGCGGAATGGACGACGCGAAGGAGGGGGGCCCGGATGGGAGGCAGACGGAGACGGCTCCGCTGCCCTTCCGTACGGCCGTCGACGCGCTGGGGGCCGCGGCGCTGCGGCCGGAGATCGAGATCGAGCCCACGCGCCCGCCCCAGCGGCTCGCCCCGTACGCGTACGCCCTGGAGGCGTCGGTCCTCGACGGCGACGAGGACCTGGCCGACGGCCGCCTCATCCTGCTCCACGACCCGGCGGGACACGAGGCCTGGCAGGGCGCGTTCCGTCTGGTGACCCTGATCCGCGCCGAGTTGGAGCCGGAGATGGCCGCGGACCCTCTGCTCCCCGACGTGTGCTGGGCGTGGCTGACGGGGGCGCTGCAGACACGTGGTCTGGCGTACGGCGAACCGAGCGGCACCGTCACCCGGGCGAGCTCCCACTACTTCGGCGGCCTCAGTGCCCGCCCCGCCGCCTGCCAGATCGAGATCCGCGCATCCTGGACGCCCCGTGAGGGCCTCGGGGGCGTCCCCGACACCGCCTCCCACCTCGCCTCCTGGTGCGACCTGCTCTCCCAGGTCGCCGGCCTGCCGCCGACGGTCCCGGGCGACGCGTCCGTGGTCACCCTGCCCCAGCGCCGGGGGCCGCAGCCCCGCTAGGACGCACGGCGGCCGGACCGACGGGCCGTCAGAATGCCCGCGGCGCAGGACGTTTACCACGGAACAGGCGTGACCGGCCGTACAACCAAACACCGCTGACCGGAGTCCCATCCCCGGGTGTTTCATGCCCCCGGCCGCCCGAGCGTGGCGGCGCGGAGACCGGCTGAAGAAGCGCGAGACGGAAAGTGGGTGGGTACGTGCCCCTGGCACGCAGACTTTTCCTGGGTGGCTTCACCGCGGGTGCGGTGACCGTGGTGGCGAGCGGTACGGCAGGCGCCGCGGAGAGCGCGGGTGAGGTCACGACGTTCGACGGGCCGGTGGTGGCGGAGAAGTTCAGCACCAACGCCACCGCCGAGTCCGCGTTCTTCAAGACGACGTCGGAGACGGCGCACGCGGTGACCGTCTACCAGGCCGGCACCGCCGGGACCGGGGCGGCCCTGAACGTGGTCTCGGACAACCCGGGCACCTCGGCCATGTACCTGTCCGGCACCGAGACCGGCCGCGGAACCCTGAAGATCGCCCACCGCGGACACGCCGACGGCTCGGACAAGAACTCCGCGGCTCTCTCGATCGACCTGCAGACGGCCGGCACCGCGGCCCAGGGCATCTTCCTGACCGCGACCAACGGCGCCACCACGGGCAACCTCGTCGTCCTGCGCAACAACGAGGGCCTGGACGACTTCGTGGTGAAGGGCACGGGCCGGATCGGCGTCGGCGTCGACCGCGCGGCCACGCCCCGCGCGCAGGTCCACATCGTCCAGCGGTCCGGCGCGCCGGCCGGCCTGCTCGTGGAGGGCGTGGTCCGCATCGCCGACGCCGCGAACGCACCGACGTCCGTGGACTCCGCGGGCGGCGGCTCCCTGTACGCCGCGAACGGGCAGTTGTTCTGGCGCGGTTCCCAGGGCACGGTCACCCGTCTCGCCCCGGCGTGACCCCGCCCCCGGGCCTGTGGAGACGACGATGCAACTGACACCGGAAGAGCTCGTGGCGGAGTTCCATGACGCGGTCATGGAACTGTACTTCGCGAGGAAACGGATCGCGGCCCTCGAAGCGGAGAACGCGGCCCTGAAGGCCCGCCTCACCGCACCCGCCGACAGCCAGGAACAACCGGCTTCCTGACGCGCCTCCGCGCACGGCTGCTATGGCCCGGGGAGTGGCGGCCCGTGGTCATGGCAGCCGTGGTGGTGACGGCCGTGACCACGACGCCCGTGATCGTGACGGCCGTGGTGGTGACGGCCGTGACCACGACGCCCGTGATCGTGACGGCCGTGGTGGTGACGGCCGTGACCACGACGCCCGTGATCGTGACGGCCGTGGT
>NZ_JBVIEE010000039.1:57241-81182 GCF_055572015.1 Streptomyces sp. NPDC030840
CGTTGGTGGTGACGGCCGTGACCACGACGCCCGTGATCGTGACGGCCGCACCCGTCACGGCAGTACCCGTGGCGGCCGTGGTCGTGCTGTGTTGGTCGCAGTCATCGCGGCCGTACCCGCCACGGCCGCAGTCATCGCGGCCGTGGCGCGGGCCCGGCAACCTCGGCCGAGGCCCGCCGCGCCATGCACCCCGGGGCACAGCCACCCGCCACACCCACCCGCGCCCAGCACCCCGCGCCCCGCGCCCCGCGCAACCTTGACGGGCCCGCGCCGGCAGTCGGAGCCCGCCCAGCACCATCGCCCTGACACACGAACCACAACGCCTCCCCGCTGCCCCGGAGCCCACGGAGTGCGGCCGGACACCAGCGCCCCCTCAGCCCACCGCGCCCCCTCAGCCCACCGCCTGCCCGGGCGCCCGCGCCCCCTGAGCCCACGGCAGTGCCGCCTGTCACTCGCACCGCCTGAGCCCACCACGCGCCCCGGACACCCACACCGCCGGAGCCCACCGCCCCCGGCCGGGCGCGGCAGCGCTGCCGCGCCGCTCACCGAGGCGCGGCCGCCGTCGGCGGCGCGCGCGTCCGTTCGCCGGAGGCACCGTCCCGCTCGCGCGCGAGCCCTCGCGCCCTTCACTCGGGACACGCGCCCGTCGGCCCACGGCCTGCCGCTCCCGCCGGAGGCCCTCCGCGCGGCACCCCGCCGCCAACCCGCTCACCTGGGGTTCCGGCAGCGTTTGTCCGGGCTGTTTCGCTCTGATCACGCGTTCCCGCCCGGGACATCACTCTTTCGCCCCTACCTCTTTGTCGATACGGCCACTTTCGGACCGGTTTTGACGCAGAGCGAACCCGTTCGATCTTCGAATGATCGAAGGCATGTCCGAATTGCACGGATTGTTACTCACCAAATCGTGATCATTTCCTAAAGGAGCATGCGCCGGGTGCCGAAGACGTCTGTGACCTTGAAAGCACGGTTCGTCCCGTCTTACCCCCACGAGCCGGCCCCGTCCCGCACCCCAGGAGGCCTGGTGTCCGTTCTCCTCGAGCAGCCCGCAAGCCTGGTCGCCTACCGCCCGAACAAACCCACCGCGATGGTGGTCGTGGCCGACCCGCGCGTCCGTTCCACCGTCACCCGACATCTGTGGGCCCTCGGTGTCCGTGATGTCATCGAGGCCTCGTCCATCGCGGAGGCCCGCCCCCGCATCGCCAACCCCCGCGACATCTGCGTCGCCGACGTCCACCTGCCGGACGGCTCCGGACTCACCCTCCTGTCCGAGACCCGCGCCGCGGGCTGGCCCAACGGCCTCGCCCTCTCCGCCGCCGACGACATCGGCGCCGTCCGCAACGCCCTGGCCGGCGGTGTGAAGGGCTACGTCGTCACCGGTACGCGGACGAACATCGGCCTCCCCACCCGCCCCGGCGCCGCCCCCATCGGCTCCGCGGCGGCCCGTATGCACCGCCGCCCCCCGGGTGCCCCGAGTCACCCGGGTGGCTACCGCGAGCTGTCGGGCCGTGAGGTCGAAGTGCTGCGTCTGGTCGCCGAGGGCCAGTCCAACAAGGCCATCGGCGTCTCGATGGGCCTGTCCGCGCTCACCGTCAAGAGCCACCTCGCCCGCATCGCCCGCAAGCTCGGCACGGGCGACCGCGCCGGGATGGTGGCCGTGGCCCTGCGCACGGGGATCATCCACTGAGCGCGGGACGATGACCGGCGCTCGGTGCCCCGTGTCCGGGACCGACGGCCCCGCGCCGGTCCCGGACACGGGGTACGTGAGCCGACCGGTTCCCTGTCGGGTGTGACGGCATACCACACGACTGCACCGCGCGCGACGAACCGCGTACCGGGCGAATTCACTGACACGTGTGACATGTGGCTGGATTGCACCCCTCCGACGCCTGCCGACGGAACGTTCCATCGGCGGGCGTCGTCCCCACACGGATACCCTTGACAGGTGACCGACGCCCAAGAGACCGCAGCAGACAGCCCACTGCGCACCACCGGAGGCGCCCCTCCGGACGACGGCGGATCGTCTGCAACGGAGGCGCCGATCCCTTTGCTGGAGCCTCAGGACGGCATTCCGCCAGTGATCGCCGACGACGCCTCGCTCGCCGAGACGATCGCCGCGTTCGCCGCCGGGTCCGGTCCCGTCGCCGTGGACGCCGAACGGGCGTCCGGGTACCGATACGGCCAGCGCGCCTACCTCGTGCAACTGCGCCGCGAGGGCGCGGGCACCGCGCTCGTCGACCCCGTCGCCTGTCCCGATCTGTCGGGCCTCGGCGAGGCGCTCTCCGGTGTGGAGTGGGTGTTGCACGCGGCCACCCAGGACCTGCCCTGTCTCCGTGAGATAGGCATGGTGCCGACGCGGATCTTCGACACGGAGCTCGCCGGACGCCTCGCCGGCTTCCCCCGGGTCGGCCTCGGCGCGATGGTGGAGGGCGTCCTCGGCTACGTCCTCGAAAAGGGGCACTCCGCCGTCGACTGGTCCACCCGCCCGCTCCCCGAGCCCTGGCTGCGCTACGCCGCGCTCGACGTCGAGCTCCTCGTCGACCTGCGGGACGCTCTGGAGAAGGAGCTCGACCGGCAGGGGAAGCTGGAGTGGGCGCGGCAGGAGTTCGACGCGATCGCGTCCGCCCCGCCGCCGGAGCCCCGCAAGGACCCCTGGCGCCGTACGTCCGGGATGCACAAGGTGCGGCGGCGGCGCCAGATGGCCGTCGTACGGGAGCTGTGGGAGGCCCGCGACCGCGTCGCCCGGCGCCGGGACGTCTCACCCGGCAAGGTGCTCAGTGACGCGGCCATCGTCGAGGCCGCGCTCGGACTGCCGGCCAATGTGCAGGCGCTCGCCGCGCTGAACGGGTTCGGGCACCGCATGGGGCGGCGCCAGCTGGAGCAGTGGCAGGACGCGGTCGACCGCGCGAAGGCCCTGCCGGACGCCCAGCTGCCACAGCCGGGGCAGCCGGTGGCCGGGCCGCCGCCGCCGCGCGCCTGGGCCGACAAGGATCCGGCGGCCGCGGCGCGGCTGTCCGCGGCGCGGGCCGCCGTGTCGACGCTGGCGGAGCAGCTGAACATGCCGCAGGAGAATCTGATCACTCCGGACACGGTGCGGCGTGTCTGCTGGGAGCCGCCGAAGGTGGTGGACGCGGAGTCGGTGGGGGCGGCACTCGCGGAGTACGGGGCGCGGCCGTGGCAGGTCGAGCAGGTTACTCCGGTGCTGGTGGGGGCGCTGACAGTGCAGGGTGCGTAGTCGCCGGCCGAGGGCTGTCCCGATGCAGGGCGGCTGCGCGTTCGTCGTGGTCGCTGGCGCCCGCGCGGCGGAGCCGCACATCGACACAGCCCCGCGCCCCCGAGGGGGCGCGGCCCCTCACTTCGTAGCCCCCCTCATGAACCCGTTGTAGATGTACCGCTGCAGGAACAGGAACACGATCAGCGTCGGCAGGATCACGAGGACCGTGCCCGCCGAGATCACCTCCCAGTGCGCGCCGAAAGGGCCCTTGAAGCGAAAAAGGGACGTCGAAATCACGCCAAGATCCTCGGAGGGCATGTAGAGGAAGGGGATGTAGAAGTCGTTGTAGACGGCGATCCCCTTCACGATCACAACCGTGGCGATCGCGGGCTTGAGCAGCGGGAAGATGATCTTGCGGTAGACGGTGAAGGCGTTGGCACCGTCCAGGCGGGCCGCCTCGTCGAGGGAGACGGGGATCGATCGTACGAACTGCAGGAAGATGTAGATCGAGACGATGTCGGTGCCCGTGTAGAGCGCGATCGGTGCCCAGCGGCTGTCGAACATGCCGAAGCTGTTGACGATCTGGAAGGTCGCCACCTGGGTGGTCACCCCGGGGACGAGGGTCGCCACGAGGAAGAGGGCGAGCACCGGCTTGCGGAAGCGGAAGGTGAAGCGGTCGATCGCGTACGCGGCCATCGAGCCGATGACGACCGTGCCCGTGATGGCGAAGAGCAGGATGAAGGCCGTGTTGCCGAGCGCCGTCAGCATGCGGCCGTCCTGGAACGCCGTCGCGTAGTTGCCGAGGTTCAGCGGGTCGTCGGGGAGGGTGAGCGCGCCGCTGTCGTCCGCCATCTCCTTCGAGGACTTGAGCGAGGTCAGGAAGACGGCGGCGAGCGGCAGCAGGACGACCACGGCCGCGACGAGCAGCGACAGGTAGGTGAGCGTGCGGGCGACCGACCTGCGGACGGTCGGCGTCGGAGCCGTGCGCGTCATACGAGATCCACCTTCTCGTCGGGGACCAGGCGGCGCTGCACCCAGGTCACCGCCAGGATGATCAGCAGCAGGACGACCGCGGCGGCCGACGCGAGTCCCGTCTTGTTGAACTGGAAGGCGAGCTTCACCGTCTGGATCACGAAGGTCTCGGTGCCGGTGGCGCCGCCGGTCATGATGTACGGGATCTCGAACACCGCCAGGGAGCCGGAGATCGAGAGGATGACGGTCAGGCCGATCACCGGGCGGATGCCGGGCGCGATGATGTACCGGAACTGCTGCCAGCGGTTCGCGCCGTCGATCTCGGCGGCCTCGTACAGCTCCCCGGGGATCGACTGGATGGCGCCCAGGAACAGGACGAAGTTCAGGCCCAGGTAGCGCCAGACCGACACCCCGGCGAGCGAGATGTTCGCCGATGTGGAGGTCCCCAGCCAGGCGCGGTCCGGGTCGTGGCCGAACAGGCCCAGCACCGAGTCCAGGGTGCCGCCGTCCTGGAAGAAGTAGAGGAAGACCATGCCGATCGCCACCCCGTTGATCAGGTACGGGAAGAACAGCACGCCCTTGAAGAAGTTCCGGAAGCGGACGTTGAAGCTGAGCACGGTGGCGAAGTAGAGCGCGAGGACGATCTGGACCGCCGAGGCGGCGAGGTAGTAGCCGCTGACGAGGAAGACCTGGAAGAGCTCCTGTCTGGTGAAGATGTCGGCGTAGTTCTCGGCGCCGGTGTAGTGGAGCTCGGGGCTGACGCCGTCCCAGTCGGTGAAGCTGTACGCGACCATGTTGGCGACCGGCGCGTAGGTGAAGGTGATCAGCAGCGCCAGCGGGGCGGCCAGGAACAGCCACGGGGTGAGCCGGCGCCGGAGCAGCACCTCGCGCGGGGGCCGGGAGGCGCTGCCGGCCGGTGGCGCGGCCGTCGTCGGCCGCGCCATCTTCTGGGTGGTGTGCGTCATCAGGACCCCAGGGACTTTTCCGCCTCGGTCCAGCGCTTGCCGAGGTCGTCGAGGAAGTCGTCGAGGCTGCCCTTCTTCGCGCCGCGGGCGAGGTCGACCAGTTCCTGGCGGTAGTCGGGCTTGTAGATGCCGACCTCGGAGGCGTTGTCGATCTCCTTGACCTCCCCGCCCTTGGCGTCATCGAGCTCGATGAGCTTCACGCCGGCGTCCTCGTACGGCTTCAGCACCTCGGGGAGCGCATCGCCCTTGACCGGTGAGAGGGCCTGGTTCTGTGCCGCGTAACCGGACTTCTCGGTGAACCAGTCGATCCAGGCGCGGGCCGCCGCCTTGTGGTCCGAGTTGATGTTGACGGCCTGGTTGTAGTCGGGAGACATGGTCGCGCAGAAGGTTCCGTCGTCCTGGGCCGCCGGGAAGGGCATGAAGCCGATGTCGCCGGGGTCGGCGCCGGCTTCCTTCGCGGCTGCCTGGAACTGGACGACCGCCCAGGACCCGAGCCACATCGTGGCGATGTCGCCCTTGGCCAGCTTGGGCTTCGAGGCCTCCCAGTTGGTGGTCGTCGGGTCCTTCTCGATGAGCCCCTCGCGGACGATGTCGTACAGCATGGTGTCGCCCACGCGCAGGTCCTCGCCCTCCGCCCACGGGTCGCCCTCGGCGAGCCTGGTCGTCGCCTGCGGGTCGCAGCTGACCGCGCCGTCGACGTACGTCCACTGGGTCAGCGGCCACATGTCCTTGAAGTTCGTGTAGTACGGGACCGCGTCGGTCTTCGACTTCACGGCTTTGAGAGCGGCGATGAACTCGGCCGGTGTGGTGGGCCAGTCGGTGACACCGGCTTCCTTCCAGACCCTCTTGTTGTAGACGAAGCCGGGGACCGCTCCCATGGGGCTCTGCCCGTAGACCTTGCCGCCGACGGTGGTGAAGTCGGTGAAGTGGTACTTCTTGCTCCGCTCCGCCTGGGTGCCCAGCGAGGCGAAGAACTTGGGGTAGTCGTTCTTCTTGATGACCCCCGGGATCATCAGGACGTCGCCGTAGTTCTCCGTGTTCATGCGGATCTTGACCTCGCCCTCGTAGTCCGTGAGGGCCTCGAACTCGACCTTGACCCTGGAATAGGTCTTGTTGAACTCGGCGGCGTACTTCTTCATCGTGCCGTCCTGCACGAGGTCGGTGCGGTGGGTGAGGACCTTGATGGTTCCGGACACCTTCGACGGGTCGTCAGGCGCTGTGGCGTCCGCCCCTTTCGACGTGCCTCCGGTGCCTGTGCAGCCCGCGGTGACGATCGCGGCGGCCAGCAGTGTTCCGATGAGACTCCTGCGGTGGTTCATGTGCACCAGCTCCGTTCGGGACGGAAGAGCACCAATGGGTTGGCTGGTTCGGCACTCTGACAGTCGGCGCTGAACCGGTAAAGTCCCTATTTCGCCAAGCGTTCCGAAAGGTTTCGGGCAGTGTCTCCGGGTGTTTTCGGGTGTTGGACTGGACCGGTTTAGGGAGTGCGCATGCTGGACGCGACACCGCTCACCGAGGGATGGACCCTGCGGTACGACGGCCGGGCCCTCCCCGTCGCCGTACCGGGTTGCGTGCACACCGACCTGCTGGCGGCGGGCGTGCTCCCGGACCCCTTCCTCGGGCGGAACGAGACCGAGGTGGCGTGGGTGGGGCGGCGGGAGTGGACGTACGAGACCGACCTCGCGGCCGCCTCCGGGCACGAGCAGACCGACCTCGTCTTCGAGGGCCTCGACACGGCCGCCGAGATCGTCCTGGACGGGCGGCTCCTGGGCCGCGTACGGAACATGCACCGCTCGTACCGCTTCGACGTGACCGGCATGAGCGGCCGGCTGGCGGTGCGCTTCGCCTCCGCGTACACCGAGGCGGAGGCGGTGCGGGACCGGCTCGGCGACCGGCCGAACGCCTACCCGGAGCCCTTCCCGTTCCTGCGCAAGATGGCCTGCTCCTTCGGCTGGGACTGGGGGCCGACCCTCGTCTCGGCCGGGATCTGGCGACCGGTGCGCCTGGAGCACTGGTCGACGGCCCGGATCGCCCGGGTGCGCCCGCTGGTGACCGTCGAGGACGGCCTGGGGCGCGTCGAGCTGGTCGTCGACGTCGAGCGCACCCGCGTCGAGGCGGACCTCACCCTTGAGGCCCGGATCGGTGGCGTACGGGTGAGCGCGGCGGTCGAGGGGACCAGCGGGACCGTACGGCTCCAGGTGCCGGACGCCGCGCTGTGGTGGCCTCGGGGGTACGGTGAACAGCCGCTGTATGACGTTGAGTTGACGCTGACGCAGGTCGGGCTGGCGCAGGACGGCTCGCCGCTCGACGTGTGGCGGCGCCGGATCGGTTTCCGGAGCGTGGAGCTGGACCGGAGCGCGGACGCGCACGGCACGGGCTTCACGCTCGTCGTCAACGGGACGCGGCTGTTCGCGCGCGGGGTCAACTGGATCCCGGACGACGTGTTCCCGTCCCGGATCACCCGTGAGCGCTACCGCGAGCGGCTCACCCAGGCGGCCGGCGCGGGCGTGGACCTCGTGCGGGTCTGGGGCGGCGGGATCTACGAGAGCGAGGACTTCTACGACGCGTGCGACGAGCTGGGGCTGCTGGTGTGGCAGGACTTCCCGTTCGCGTGCGCGGCCTACCCCGAGGAGCAGCCGCTGCGGGGCGAGGTGGAGTCCGAGGCCCGCGAGAACGTCGTACGGCTGATGCCGCACCCCTCGCTCGTGCTGTGGAACGGCAACAACGAGAACCTGTGGGGTTTCAGGGACTGGGGCTGGGAGGAGCGGCTCGCCGGGGAGTCGTGGGGCGAGGGGTACTACCTGGGCGTACTGCCGCGTGTCGTGGCCGAGTTGGACCCGACCCGGCCGTACACGCCGGGCAGCCCCTGGTCCGGGTCCTGGGACCACCATCCGAACGATCCGGCGCACGGCACGCACCACTCGTGGGAGGTGTGGAACCGGGAGGACTACGCGGAGTACCGCGCGAACGTGCCCCGCTTCGTGGCCGAGTTCGGCTGGCAGGCGCCGCCCGCGTACGCGACACTGCGGCGCGCCCTGCCCGGCGAGGAGCTCGCCCCGGACTCCCCCGGCATGCTGCACCACCAGAAGGCGGAGGACGGCAACGGCAAGCTCCGGCGGGGCCTGAAGAGGCATTTCGCCTTTCCCGAGGGAGACTTCGACCGCTGGCACTACCTGACGCAGGTCAACCAGGCCCGGGCCGTCGCCGCCGGGATCGAGCACTGGCGCTCGCACTGGCCCGTGTGCGCGGGCACGATCGTGTGGCAGCTCAACGACTGCTGGCCGGTGACCTCCTGGGCCGCGGTCGACGGCGACGGACGGCCCAAGCCGCTCTACCACGAGCTGCGCCGGCTGTACGCGGACCGGCTGCTCACGCTGCGGGTACGGGAGGGCGAGCTGGTGCTGGCCGCCGTGAACCAGGCGGGCGAGGACTGGTCGCCCTCCCTCCGGCTGCGGCGGATGTCCGTGGACGGGGCGGTGGTGGCCGAGACGGACCTGGCTCTCACGGCCGCCGCGCGGACGGTCGCGGACGTACGGGTTCCGCGTGAGCTGGAGCCCGTCGGGCCGAAGGAGTTCCTGGTCGCCGACGCGGATGGGCTGCGGGCCCTGCACTTTCCGGTGCCGGACCGCGAAGTCCCGTACCCCTGGCCGGAGTTCGACGTCACCGTGGCACCCGGCACCGTGACCGTGACGGCCCGCACGCTCGTACGGGACCTGCTGCTGCAGGCCGACCGGCTGGCCCCCGCGGCCCGGACGGACACCGGGCTGGTCACCCTGCTGCCCGGGGAGCACGTCACCATGGGCGTACGCGGCTGGCAGGCGCCCGGTGACGGCTCCGGCGCGGCCGCCGTCCGGTCCGCCCTGTACTGCGTGGAGCCCACCCGATGACAACGCCCTCGACCCCGCCGACACCCTCAACGCCGTCGGCGCCCCGGGTCACGATCAAGGACGTCGCCGCACGGGCCGGGGTGTCCAAGGGAGCGGTGTCGCTGGCCTTCAACCACAAACCGGGGCTGTCCGACACCACCCGGGACCGCATCTTCGCGGCGGCCCGCGAGCTGGGCTGGGCGCCGAACCTGACCGCCCGGTCGCTGGCCGGTCAGCGGGTGGACGTCGTGGGGCTCGCTATCTGCCGCCCGGCGAAACTGCTGGGCCTCGAACCGTTCTACATGGAGTTCGTCTCCGGGGTGGAGAGCGTGCTGAGCGAACGGTCCTGCTCACTGCTCCTGCGTCTCGTGCGCAATCCCGAGGAGGAGGTGGGAATCCAGGACGCCTGGTGGCGCGGGAAGCAGGTCGGCGGATCGATCCTCGTCGACTTCCGCGCGGATGATCCCCGGGTGGCCGCGGTGCGACGGCTCGGAATGCCGGTGGTCGCGGTCGGGCACCCCTCCCTGACCGGCGGCCTCACCTCCGTGTGGACCGACGACGCCACCGCCATGACGGAGGCCGTACGGTACCTGGCGGCGCTGGGGCACCGGCGGATCGCCCGGGTGGGGGGCGCGGCGGCGCTCGGCCACACGTCCATCCGTACGGTCGCGTTCGACGACGCCGCGAGGGCGCTGGCGCTGGCCGGGGCGTGGCAGGTGGCGACCGACTTCTCGGGGGAGGCGGGGGCGAGGGCGACGCGGTCTCTCCTCGCGGCCGGCGCGGCGGATCGCCCCACGGCGATCGTGTACGACAACGACATCATGGCGGTGGCCGGGTTGTCGGTGGCGGCGGAGATGGGGTTGAGCGTGCCCGGTGACCTCTCGCTGCTGGCCTGGGACGACTCCCAGCTGTGCCGGTTGACGCATCCGACGTTGTCCGCGATGAGTCATGACGTGCACGGGTTCGGGGCGGAGGTGGCGCGGACGTTGTTCGGGGTGATCGCGGGTGAGGGGGACGGGTCGCATGCGGTGCCTACGCCGGTCTTGACGCCGAGGGGGTCCACGGCACCGCCGTCTCGGTGAAGCGACATCCCTGAGTGCGGGTTCGTTGTGGCTGGTCGCGCCCCGCGGCGGAGCCGCTGTCGACACAGTCCCGCGCCTCTGACGGGGCGCGATCACCTGAACGGAGTACAAAAATCGTGTGACCTTCGCCGCTCCCGGCCGCGGGACTGGGCAGCATGGTTACCCGCAAGTAGCATGGTTCTGAGCGCGCGCTCAGCTGTGCGTGCCGCAGCAGTGCCTATCCCGCACCCTGGAGGAGAGCCATCGTGCCTCGTACCGTCAGGGACGTCGTCTTCGTGGACGGCGTCCGTACCCCGTTCGGCAAGGCGGGCCCGAAGGGCATCTACCACGAGACCCGCGCCGACGACCTCGTCGTGAAGGCGATCCGGGAGCTGCTGCGCCGCAACCCCGGTCTCGACCCGAAGAAGGTCGACGAGGTCGCCATCGCCGCGACCACGCAGATCGGTGACCAGGGCCTGACCATCGGCCGCACGGCGGGCATCCTCGCCGGGCTGCCGCAGTCGGTCCCCGGCTACTCCATCGACCGTATGTGCGCGGGCGCGCTGACCGCCGTCACCACCACGGCCGGCTCCATCGCCTTCGGCGCGTACGACGCCGTCATCGCCGGCGGTGTCGAGCACATGGGCCGCCACCCGATGGGCGAGGGCGTCGACCCGAACCCGCGGTTCGTCAGCGAGAAGCTGGTCGACGAGTCGGCGCTGTTCATGGGCATGACCGCCGAGAACCTGCACGACCGCTACCCGCAGATCACCAAGCAGCGCGCCGACGAGTACGCCGTGCGCTCGCAGGAGAAGGCCGCCAAGGCGTACGCCAACGGCAAGATCCAGGCCGACCTGGTGCCGATCTCGGTGCGCCGCACGAACCCCGAGGGCGGCGAGACCGGCTGGGGTCTGGTCACCGCCGACGAGCCGATGCGCCCGGGCACCACGCTGGAGAACCTGGCGAACCTCAAGACGCCGTTCCGCGTCCACGGGCGGGTCACCGCCGGTAACGCGGCCGGTCTGAACGACGGCGCCACCGCCTCGATCATCGCGTCCGAGGACTTCGCCCGCGAGAACGGCCTCCCGGTGAAGATGCGCCTGGTCTCCTACGCCTTCGCGGGCGTCGAGCCGGAGGTCATGGGCTACGGCCCGATCCCGGCGACCGAGAAGGCCCTCGCCAAGGCCGGCCTGTCGATCGAGGACATCAACCTCTTCGAGATCAACGAGGCCTTCGCCGTCCAGGTCCTGGCCTTCCTGGACCACTACGGCATCGCGGACGACGACGAGCGCGTCAACCAGTACGGCGGCGCCATCGCCTTCGGTCACCCGCTGGCCTCCTCCGGCGTCCGGCTGATGACGCAGCTGGCCCGCCAGTTCGAGGAGCAGCCGCACGTCCGCTACGGCCTGACCACCATGTGCGTCGGCTTCGGCATGGGCGCGACGGTCATCTGGGAGAACCCGAACTTCGACGGAGGCAGCAAGTGAGCACCACCGCTGAGCTTTTGAAGGGTGCGGCCGAGCTGTTCCCGGACGAGGTCGTGACGTCCGCGCACGTACGCCACCTCGACCTGCCGTTCGGCGCCGGGCGCTTCGCGCTCATCACGCTGGACAACGGCTTCGACCACACCAAGCCGACCACCTTCGGCCCGGCCTCGCTCGCGAACCTCAACACCGCGATCGACCAGGTGGAGAAGGAGGCCGCGGCCGGCGAGATCGTCGGCGTCGGCATCACCGGCAAGCCGTTCATCTTCGCCGTCGGCGCCGACCTCAAGGGCGTCGAGCTGCTGAAGGAGCACAAGGACGCGCTCGCCATCGGCAAGGGCGGCCACGAGGTCTTCAAGCGCCTGGCCGCGCTCGCGGTGCCGACCTTCGCGTACTACAACGGTGCCGCGATGGGCGGCGGCGTCGAGGTCGGTCTGCACTGCCAGTACCGGACGGTCTCCAAGGCGCTGCCCGCCTTCTCGCTCCCCGAGGTCTTCCTGGGGCTCGTGCCGGGCTGGGGCGGCTGCACCCTGCTGCCGAACCTGATCGGCGCCGACAAGGCCGTCTCGGTGATCATCGAGAACAGCCTCAACCAGAACAAGCAGCTCAAGGGCCAGCAGGTCTTCGACCTCGGGATCGCCGACGCGATCTTCGAGGGCGCCGACTTCCTGGAGCAGTCGCTGGTCTGGACGGCTCAGGTCCTGAAGGGCGACATCGAGGTCGAGCGCCCGGTGATCGACCGCGGTGAGGCCTGGGACCAGGCCGTCGCCAAGGGCCGGTTCATCGCCGACAGCAAGGTGCACGGGGCGGCCCCCGCCGCGTACCGCGCGCTGGACATCATCGCCGCCGCCAAGAACGGCGACCTCCAGCAGGGCTACGACGCCGAGGACAAGGCGCTCGCCGACCTGATCATGGGCGGCGAACTGCGCGCCGGCATCTACGCGTTCAACCTGGTGCAGAAGCGCGGCAAGCGTCCCGCGGGCGCCCCGGACAAGAACCTGGCGCGTCCGGTCACCAAGGTCGGTGTCGTCGGCGCCGGTCTGATGGCCTCGCAGCTCGCGCTGCTGTTCCTGCGCCGCCTGGAGGTGCCGGTCGTGCTGACCGACATCGACCAGGAGCGCGTCGACAAGGGTGTGGGCTACGTCCACGCCGAGATCGACAAGCTGCTGGGCAAGGGCCGTATCAACCAGGACAAGGCCAACCGCCTGAAGGCGCTGGTCACCGGTGTGCTGGACAAGGCCGAGGGCTTCGCGGACGCGGACTTCGTCATCGAGGCCGTGTTCGAGGAGATCGGCGTCAAGCAGCAGGTCTTCGCGGAGGTCGAGGCGGTGGCCCCGGCGCACGCGATCCTCGCCACCAACACCTCCTCCCTCTCCGTCTCGGAGATGGCGTCGAAGCTCAAGAACCCCGAGCGGGTCGTGGGCTTCCACTTCTTCAACCCGGTCGCGGTGCTGCCGCTCCTTGAGATCGTCCGCGGCGAGAAGACGGACGACGCCTCGCTGGCCACGGCGTTCGCCGTCGCCAAGAAGCTGAAGAAGACCGCGGTGCTCACCAAGGACGCCCCGGCGTTCGTCGTGAACCGCATCCTCACCCGCTTCATGGGCGAGATCCAGAACGTCATCGACGAGGGCACGCCGGTCGAGGTCGCCGAGAAGGCCGTCGAGCCGCTCGGTCTGCCGATGTCCCCGCTGGTGCTGCTGGAGCTGGTCGGCCCGGCGATCGGTCTGCACGTCTCCGAGACGCTCAACGGCGCCTTCCCGGACCGCTTCAAGGTCTCCCCGAACCTCAAGGCGGTCGTGGAGGCGGGCAAGCGCGGCTTCTACGTGTACGACAGCGGCAAGCCCGAGCTCGACCCGGAGGTCGCCGCGCTGCTGAAGCAGGGCGACCGGGTCCTGACCGAGGAGCAGGTGCGGGCGCGGGTGCTGGACGCGGTGGCCCAGGAGATCGGCATCATGCTCGACGAGGGCGTGGTGGCCGAGGCCCAGGACATCGACCTGTGCCTGATCACGGGCGCCGGCTGGCCCTTCCACCTGGGCGGCATCACGCCGTACCTGGACCGCGAGGGCGTCAGCGAGCGGGTGAACGGCAAGACGTTCCTGGAGCCGGGGGTGGCTTCGGTTCCGGCGTGACACCGGCGCACCGCGTGTGAAAGGCGGGTTGGACGGGAGGGCTTCCCGTCCAACCCGCCTTTCGTGTCAGTAGGCCTGGCCGTAGTAGGCGCCCAACGCCGCGCCGGCCGACGCGCCCATGACCGTGAAGGGCACCTGCGCCGCGGGGGACTCCGCGCCCGTTGCGTCGGCGGAGAAGACCTCCACGAGGTGCATCCCCTCGCTCCACGCCCAGCCCGGGTCCCAGGACCACCTGCCGTCGGAGGAGACCGCGGTCGCTCCCAGGAACACGCCGTTCTCCCGGAAGCCCACCTGTGCGGCGCCCCCGGCAACTCCCGTGAAGGCGACCGTCGCGCCCATCACCTGCTCGTGGGCCGCCGGCATCGAGACGACCGGCGTCTGCAGCCCCTGCCCGGCGGTGGGCACGGTGGCGCCCGGCAGCGGCGTGGCCGCGGCCATGCCCTGCGCCGAGGGCTTGTCGGAGACCGTGAAGGGAACCTCGGTCCGCTCGGAGTGGAAGCCGGTCGGGTCCACCCCGAAGAGCCTGACGAGGTGTTTCCCCTTGGTCCACGGTCTGCCCAGCTCCCAGGACCAGCTGCCGTCCGCCGCGACGGGGGGCGACCCGAGGAACTTGCCGTGCTCCCAGAGACTGACGCGCACGGCACCCGGAGCGGAGCCCGAGAACCGCACGGTGGTGCCGTACACCTCCTCCTGGTGGGCCGGCGACGCGACCACGGGCGGCAGGAACTCCGTCTTCACCATGGACGTGGCCGCGAGGTAACCGTCGATGGCCGACCGGTCACGGTCCGGTTCCTCGTAGCCGTTCCGCACGAAGCCGATACGCGGAACGATCCCGTCGATGAGGAAGTTGATGATCCCCATGAGGACGGGGACGTTTCTCCTCGTCACGTCCGTGTGGTTGGTGATGAAGGGGGACTCGCTGAAGATGAAGTTGAAGTTCTCGTACCGCTGGAAGAGCCCGAGGAACGGCTCCACCTGCTCCGCGTACTGCTCGTCCTGCGGTGACGAGAGCAGGTAGATGTTGGCGCTCCGGTTGGCCTCGGACCGCACCAGGTCGGGAATGATCGAGTCCAGGATCCGCACGTTCTCGTCGCGCGGCTCGTCACCCATCATGAACTGGGCGACGGTCGGGACCTTCTGCTGGACGTAGGTCCCGACGAGGAACTGGGGAACGATGGACACGATGTTCCTGAAGCCGTACCGCAACCCGAAGTAGAGGGCCGCGCTGCCCCCCTTCGATCCGCCCCACATGGTGACGTTGTCCGGGGTGAGGTCGAGGGACTTCATCACGTTGAAGATGAGCGTGATGACGGATCTCTCCAGGGAGAAGTCCATCTCCTTGCACCAGTAATAGGTGTTCTTGTCCTGGAACTTGTCGCGTATCCAGAGGATGTTCGCCCGGAGATTGTCGAAAACGCCGTTCGACCAGCCGTACTCGTCCGGTGCGGAGAAGTTGGCGAAAACGACGACCAGATGCCGGTTGCCGTTCTTCGCGTGGGCGAACCGGTACTCGACCGGAAAGCTCCCGGAAGCTTCGATCCCGTTGAGCAGCTGCCGCTTCGAGGCTGGTTTAGACATGTACGGTTTCCACTCTCATCAGGTACTTCGAAGTCGGACGGGTGCTGTACCCGTGATGGGTCGAATGCCCGGACCGGGCTGACAGGTCATCACATTGGTGCCCGGTCAGCTCATCGGACATCATGTCGGGATGCTGTTCATGGCTTCCCGGCCCGCGTCCGGACGGCGCGGGCACCGAGTGTCCAGGATCGTGGTCGTGGTGCTCGCGCTGCTGGGGTTCGCCGCCGCGGTGACTCTGACGCAGTCCGTCGCGCCGACCCGTTCCTTCGCCTCCGCCGGGAAGGTGACCGTGGCGACGTGGAACATGTGTGGCGTCCAGCAGTGGGGCTGCGCGGGGAGCGGCAGCAGCAAGGAGAAGAACCGCCGACTGCTGCGGCTGGTCACCAAGGGGGGTGCCCGGGTGATCCTGCTGCAGGAGACCTGCGCCGCCGATCTGGAGTCGGCGCGCAAGGCCCTGGGACCGTCCTGGCGCACCGCGTTCAAGGCGTACGAGTGGCGCAACGCCGCGGGCCGTGAGAGCACCGTGCGGTGTGCGGCGAACGGCCAGGGCGCGGCCGGCTTCGCCATCCTCTCGGCGTCCGCCCTGTCCGACGTGACCTCGGTGGCCGCGCGGCAGCCCGAGGTCGGACTGCAGCGGGGCATTCTCTGCGCATGGGTGGCCGCGCCGCGCATCACGGTGTGCAACGCCCATCTGAGCCTGCCCGGCAGCGATCTGGCGCACCCCGGCTGGGAGTACCGCGACGACCAGTTGAGGGCGCTGGTGGCCGCCGTACCGAAGAAGCGAACGGTGTACGGCGGTGACTTCAACCTGGATCCGCCGGGCGCGCGCGACCCCGCCGGCTGGGTGTGGCCGTCGGCTCCGTACCGCACCCACAGGGAGTGCGAGCAGACCTCCGGCTCCTCCCGGTCGGGCCGGGCCACCCACAAGTCCGGTCACAAGCTGGACTACCTCTTCACCGGCCTCCCGAGGGTGTCGTGCACCGTGCGCGACACGGGGGTGTCCGACCATCGGGCGCTGCTGATCCGGGTGCGCGCCGGCTGAGTGAACGCCGAGGAGGCGCTCGATCCTCCCACCGTGGGCACGGGGTGTGTCGAACGCCTGGGGCACGAGCGGCTGCGCGGTCATGGGTCGCTGTGGCCGTCCGGCTCGGGCGGGCGCGGCCACGTCTCGCGGGTGGTGTCCCCGGCCGCTGTCATCGCCGTCACATGATCACGCCCTCGTACGTCCGGCCGTCGGGGTGCGGCGTCGAGGAGACCCGCCCGGACGTGAGCGGGACACGAGTCGATACCAGTTGTGGCGCATGGGGTTGCCGTCGGCCCTGCTGAGGTGCGGGTGCCTGCCCCTGAGATCCGTAGCCGTCCGTCCCGGGCCGGCCGGACATCGCGTTCGACGCCTGGTCGGCACCGGACTGCTGGCTCTGAGGCTGTGTCTGCGGGCTGAACCAGTGCTGCGCGTTCCACTGGATCGGGGTGAGGGCGCGGCCGGTGTGGCGGGTGTCCACGGTTCCGACGGCCGGGGCCTTCGCGTCCTCGGGCGCCAGATCGCCGCCCGCGATCAGCAGCCGGTCGGCGAGCCGGGCGGAGGCGTATCCGTCGTCGAGGTCGCAGAACTCGCCCTGGAACCAGCGGTAGCGCTCGGTGTAGGCGGCCTGGATCCCGTCGATCTCGCGAATGGCGGTCACCAGGTCCTCCGAGCGGTACACCAGGGGCCCCGGAGCGCTGTTCTCGAAGTCGAAGTAGAAGCCGCGCAGCGTGTCGCGGTAGTGGTCCAGGTCGTAGGTGAAGAAGAGGATCGGGCGCCCGGTGTTGACGTAGTCGAACATCAGGGACGAGTAGTCCGTGATCATGACGTCGGTGATCAGCGACAGGTCGGCCATGTCCGGGTAGTCGGAGACGTCGTAGACGAAACCGTCGCCGGCACCCGGCACCGGGTCCACCACGTTGGGATGGCGGCGCACCATGAGGACGTGATCGGCGCCCAGGCGGGCCCGGGCGTCTTCGAGGTCGATACGGAAGTCGAACTTGTACTTGCCCGGCGCGTAGAACTGGTCGTCGCGCCACGTGGGGGCGTACATGATCACGCGCTTGCCCTCGGGCAATCCGATGCGGCGGCGGATCTCCTGCTCGCGCCGCTCCATGCCGGGTCTTCGCAGGATGTCGTTGCGGGGGTAGCCGCACTCCACCATCTCGCCCGGGAAGCCGAAGGCACGCTTGAGGATCGGGGTGGAGAAGCTGTTGGGCGAGACGAGCATGTCCCAGTTCTGCACCTCCTTCTCCACCCGCTCGAGGTAGCGCTGGTCGGCGAAGTGGATGGCCTCGATGTCGTGGCCGATCTTCTTCAACGGGGTGCCGTGCCAGGTCTGCACGACGACCTGGCCGTCCCTCTTCTGGAACCAGTCGGGGAGGTGGTTGTTGGCGACGACGTACCGGCTGCGGGCCAGCGCGTCGTACCACTCGGGCGACCACATGCGCACCTGTGTGGCCGTGTCCGGCACATCGACCTGGTCGTCCCGCACGACCCACAGGTGTTCGAGGTCGACACCGCGACGCACCAGTTCCTCGTGCAGGGCACGCGGGCTGTCCGAGTACTGGGTGCCCTTGAAGGCGTCGAAGAGGATCGCGGGGCGGACCTTCTTGCGGCGGGCCGCGGGGTAGGCCTTGGTGCGCAGGATCTTCTGGCGGTAGGGGCCCCGGGCGTAGTCCGGCATGGCGGAGTGGACCATCAGCGACAGCCGGTCGTACGCCTCGGCCTGGAGCTCGTAGCGCCGTTCGTTCTCCTCGTAGTGCTGCGGGAACTCGCTGACGAGATCCTGCTCGATCTTCACCATCAGGTCCTCGAGGCGTTCCTCCCTGGAGACGGCCGAGAGGTCCTGGCGTCTGAGGAAGAAGTCCCAGCGGCCGGCGGCGAGCGGGATGTCACCGGCGAGCGTCCGCATGGCGGCGGGGGCCACCACACAGCGGAACTCGTCACCGTTCCACGTCAGCGGAACGGTGCGCTCCGCCCCGTGCGCGCGGGAGCGCACCACCATGTGCGCGGCCCGGTACTCAGCGGGGGAGAGCCGGTCGGCGGCGGTGTACCGGCCGGTGATCTCCAGCGACCCGTCCTCCCGCCAGCCCAGGTGGGTCGCCCTGGGCAGGGTCGCGCGCTCGAAGAGGACGAGATAGCCGGAACCGTTGCGGTGGACGACCACCTCCCGGTCGTCCTCGCGCGTCTGGAGTGACGCCGGCATGCGGTAGTGACCGTCCTGCGTCTCCTCGGCCATGACGGGGTAGAGGGCCGCCTTGCGGCCCTCCACGTGGAAGGTGGTCTTCCAGCCGTTGCTGCCCATGCTCCAGGACTGCGGAATCTCCACACCTGGCTGCGCATCGGCCCGGAATCCCGGGACGAGGGAGCGCAGCGGCAGTCTCGTCACGAAGGTGCACCACCCGTCACCGCCGGGGGTGAAGTGGACCCAGGCGTCGTGCCGCCCGGCGCCGGTCATGCTCGTGACCCGGAACTTGCCCCACTCGGGCACCTTCGGGCCGAGATAGACGCCGCGCAGTTCGAGTTTGTCGCCCACGACCCGGTGGGCGGTGATCCGGCAGCGTACGACCTCTACGCGCAGCTTGAGCTTGCCCTGCAGGAACAACGGAAGGATGCGGGTGTTCTTGTCGACATAGCGGTACGGCGGGTTCGCGGCGGTTCCGGCGCTCCCCCGGTCGATGCCCCGGTAGCGGAACAGCCCGCGGCTGAGCACCCCGGTCGCGACGTCCCAGGTGCCCTCGACCCACTGGCCCTTGCGCTTCAGCCGGGTCACGTCGATCCGTGCCTCGAAACCGGCCCAGTCGTAGCAGTAACGATTCTGCCCCGAGTGTTCGGTGGCCTGCGGCGCGTAGGTGGTCTTCGCCGCCCCGATCACCATGCGCCCCTGCTTCTTGTTCCGCAGGGCGATCGCCTTCACCGACATGTGCCGCTTGTGGACGTTGATGAAGCGGACGTACGCCGTCCCCGTGAGCGTCAGGAAGTGGGTGCTCTGAGTGCTCCAGCGGGCACCGCTCAGCGAACCGTGGAGGGAGAACTCCTTGTCGAGCCGGTACGCCTTCTTGTCGATGCCCACCTCGCGGTCCCCGAGGTAGGGGTACTTGAGGTAGCGGTGCAGGCGCCGCTGGACCGGCATCGGGCCGCTGCGGCGCTCGAACTCGATCACGTCGAGCAGTTCGTCGATACGCCCGTCGCGCACCAGGAGCCACTTGACCCGGGCATCCGCGGGAAGCTCGTCGATGATGCTGGGGTCGGCCTCGTCCAGGAACTCGTTGGCCCAGTCCATGAAGGCGTCCTGGTACTCCTCGTCGGCGTCCGGGAGCACCTTCAGGTGCAGCATGAGGTCGGACTTCAGACAGGCGAGGTCGTACTTGCGCTTCGCCTCCACGTACAGCTTGGAGCGCCGTTCGGCGAGGAAGCGGCTCACCGACTGCACGGCCGCGACACGGTCCCGGAGGTTCGACAGTTCGGTGTGGCGCTGGGTGATCGACGGGGCGGCTCCGCCTTCCCGGCGGCGCCAGAAGTACACGACGTCCGTGATGACGTCGACCTTCTCGGCCCGGAAGTGGGCGAACATGTTGACCCAGGAGTCCTCGTACAGGACGCCCTCGGGGAACTCGATGTACTGGTAGTCCCAGAAGGATCTTCGGAACAGCTTGTTCCAGACCGTGCGGTCGTAGATCAGTGCTTCGAACCTGGTGATGTGCGTGCCGCGCCGGTTCTTCTGCATCGGGCCCTTGTGCAGCGGGGACTGCCACTTCTTGGTGGAGTTCATCATCTGCACGTTGCCCGAGACGAAGTCCGAGTCGGACTCCTCAAGGGTGCGGACCATCAGCTCGTAGGCGTACTCGGGGATGACGTCGTCGCCGTCGACGAAGGCGAGGAACTCCCCCTCGGGGTGCATGGCCCTGAGCCCGGTGTTCCTGGCGTGGCCCGGGCCGTGCGGCTCCTGGCGGATCAGACGGAAGCGCGGGTCCCTGGCGCAGAACTCGGCCGCGATCTCCGTGGACCGGTCGGTGGAGCCGTCGTCGACGAGGAGCACCTCCAAGTCCCGGAACGACTGCTGTGCTATCGACTCCAGGCACTCGGCGAGGTACACCTCCACATCCTGAAAGGGCACGACGACACTCAGACGCGGATGTTCCGCCAACTGACACTCCCACCAAGACAATTCGCCACATCCGGAAAAAACCGTCAGGCCTTACCGGATGCCCCACCCCTACGCGGCGTGCCTGGTGCAACCCCCATCGCTCTGGCACCCCCATCCCGTGGCTTCACGCCGGTCCCCCTTGACCGTCAAGCCCCAGGATCGTCATATCTTATGTCGCACTTATGAGTGGTCAAGGGGACGTAATGTGTTCTTCACCGCTGTCATGCGCTAAGGTCCCCCGCCCTTAAGTGGGGTGCCTATAGTTCTCCCAGCGCATCGACGACATCAGCGGGCCGGCCTCCCCCCACCCGGGCCCCACCACTCCGCCGGCGCGGAGCCCGTGAGGAGAGGGAACGAAGAGCATGACGCACAGCGCCACCACTGAGCCCCGACGTGCCCGCAGGGCCGCTCCCGGCGGGCGCCGCAAGAGCGAGGGCGGCAGACGGCGGCGCCCGGAGCGCGGCGGACGGCGGTGGGGCCGTATCGTGCTGCTGGTGCTCCTGGTCCTGCTGCTGGCCGCGGGCGGCACGGCTTACTGGCTCTACTCCAACCTCAACAGCAACATCGACGGCGTCGACCTCGACAGGACACTCGGCGACGACCGGCCCGAGAAGCTGCCGACGTCGGGGCAGAACATCCTGGTCCTGGGCTCCGACTCGCGATCCGGTAAGAACGCCTCGCTCGGCACGGGCAACGTCTCCGGGGCCCGATCCGACACGGCCCTGGTGATGCACATACCCGAGGGCCGGACCAAGGCCGTCGCCGTCAGCATTCCTCGCGACACCCTGGTCACCCGCCCCGAGTGCACCAAACCGGACGGTTCCACCCTGGCCTCGGCGAAGAGGGTGATGTTCAACTCCGTGTACTCGCTGGCCGGTCCGGCCTGCGTGGTGAAAACCGTGGAGAAGATGTCCGGAGTGCGGATGGACCACTTCGTGGAGATCGACTTCGCAGGCTTCAAGGAGCTGGTCGACGCCATAGGCGGTGTGACGGTCACCACCGACCAGGACATCAAGGACACGTCCAGCGGCCTGGATCTGAGCGCCGGCACGCACAAGCTGAACGGCACCCAGTCACTCGCGTTCGTACGGACCCGGCACGGCATCGGTGACGGAAGCGATCTGGGCCGCATCGGTCTCCAGCAGCAGTTCATGATCGCCCTGCTGAGCGAGATCAAGAAGCAGGACCTGCTGGGCAGCCCGACGAAGACCTACAAGATCGCCGACACACTCACCTCGGCGCTCACCACCGACTCCGATCTGGCGTCCCTGACGAAACTCGCGGAGTTCGGGCGCAGCATGAACGGAGTGGACCCGTCCACCATGGAGACGATCATGCTCCCGGTGGCCTACGACAAGATCGATCCGAACCGGGTGGTGGCCGCGGAACCGCAGGCCACCAAGCTGTGGAAGGCGATCCGCACGGACTCGGACATCCCCGAGTCCGCCAAGAAGTCACCCGCGACGGGCGGTTGAGCCCACCGAGGCCGACAGCGGGGCGCCGTCCCGCGCCGGACCGGCGCCCCGGTCCTGCTGCCCACCGTCTGCTTCCACCGGGCCGGCAGGACCCCCAGGGGCAATGCGATGAGCAGCCGGTACGGCACCGGGGCTGCGGTCAGCCAGAGGGCCGGGTCACAGTCGCTGCCACTGGCTGAGGGTCAGCCCGGTCGGCTCCTCCTGGCGAGCCACCTTCGGCACCCCGTCCAGGTCGATCAGCGCCATGACCACCCGCCCCCGGCCGTCCCGGCCCAGGGCAGGTGTGCCCTGGCAGCGTTCACCCAGCGCGTACCACCAGAAACCGTTCGCCTCGTTCTCGGTACCGCCGAGGCCCAGCACGACCGAGCCGCTCTGGTCCCGGTGGGCGAGCACGACGCAGTCGTAGCCGTCCAGCGGCGTGCGCAGCACCGCGTACGCTCCTTCGGCTCCGGCCCCTCCCAGCGCGACCGGCCAGCCGCCCGCCCGCCACGCCGCCGCACCACGGCTCTCGGCGTCCGTCCAGAAGAACGTGACACGGTCCGGCCCGGTCTCCAGCGCGGCGACCGTGCCCGGCAACGGGCGGAGCGAAAAGCCCCGCGGCTGTTCGAAGCTGCCGCCCGGCTGCGTCTGCCGCCACACCAGCACGCCCGTCTCGGCGGCGGCACACACCTCGATCCGTCCCCCCGCGAGGGTGGCGGGCGCGGGCAGCGCGTCGATGCCGCCGCCGAGCAGGTCCTCCCAGGCCTTCCACTTGCCGTTCGGGGCCTCACGCCGCAGCATCAGACCGCGGCGCGCACTCCGCACGAACACGTGCACGGTGCCGTCCGCGGCGACGGCCCCCATCGGCGGACCCAGAAGCCTGCCCTGCTCCCTGTCCTGATGGGGGTTGCCGATCGAGCGCCAGTCGCTGAAGGCCAGTCCCGTCTGGTACTGGATGGCGTGCACGATGTCCACACTCCGGGCGCCGTCGGCGCCGACACGCTCTCGGCGGCCGAGAAAGTGGACATACGTGTTGGCTCCCTGCACCACCGTGAGGTCGGTGAGGCCGGCCACGGCCACGAAGTGCGGTCCGGTCCAGGCGGGGCCGCCGACGGCCGTCTCGGTCCAGCGCAGCAGCCCGCCCTCGGTGGGCGCGTAGAGACTCAGCCGACCGTCCTTGCCGCGGGTGAGCCAGGTGCCGTGGGCGGTACCGGACGCAACGCGTCCCTGCTCCGCCACGGTGAGGGCGACCGGACGGGCGGCACCCACGGAGCCTGCCGACCTTCTCCGCATGGTCTGGTGCACCTCCCTGAAGCCCACCGCATCACGAACACGGAAACCCTGAAACTCGACACATCATATGCCGTTCGGTCACCAGTTCTCCGGACTCGGTCGGGTGCCCGGCACCTCCGCGTACCGCCCCCGGGCAGCCCACCGAGCCGGGCCCCCTGTGTCCGTTCCCGCACCATGGTTCGCTTCTCTTCCGTGCGGCACCGACACTGTCTCCGTGGAGCAGACCATGACGACACTGGTGATCATCGACGCGGCGAACGTCATCGGCTCCGTCCCCGACGGCTGGTGGCGCGACCGGCGGGGCGCGGCGGAGCGGCTGCGCGACCGGCTCGCCCGGGACGGGGTGCCCGGACAGGACGATGCCGCGGAGCTCGTCCTGGTCGTCGAAGGGGCGGCCCGCGGTGTGGAGTCGGTCCCCGGCGTACGGGTCGAGCAGGCGCCCGGGAGCGGTGACGACCGGATCGTCGAACTCGTCGCCGAGGCCTCGGACCGACCCCGTCTCGTCATCTCAGCCGATCGCGAACTACGCACGCGGGTATGCGAGTTGGGGGCGGACGTGGCCGGGCCGCGGACGGTGCGCGGTCGGTCCTGAACAGTCCCTCCGTACGCCGACCGGCCCCGCGTCCCCACCTGAAGCGGGACTCACGGGGCCGGTACGGCGCGGGGGGGTGCCTCTATGTCTTTCGTCAAGCGAGGCGTGGAGTTCTGGGTTCGTAGAAGGTGCCGTCGCGGAGCATCGCGAACAGCACGTTGATCC
>NZ_JBVIEE010000040.1:0-75958 GCF_055572015.1 Streptomyces sp. NPDC030840
CGATGGTACTGCAGGGGGGACCCTGTGGGAGAGTAGGACACCGCCGAACAATTATTGGGAAAACCCCCGCACCTCACGGTGCGGGGGTTTTCTGCGTTTAGGCTCTGGACATGCGCTACGACTTGGTTGTCTTCGACAATGACGGTGTCCTCGTGGACAGTGAGCCGATCTCCAATCGGCTGCTGGCTGCCTATCTGACGGAGCTCGGGCACCCGACCTCGTACGAGGACTCCATCCGTGACTACATGGGATCCGCGATGCATCGGGTCCACGACCTGGTCCTGGAGCGTACGGGGGACCGGCTGCCGCCGGAGTTCGACGACGTCTTCCACCAGCGGGTGTTCGCGGCTTTCGAGCGGGAACTGCGGCCCGTGGCCGGGGTCGTGGACGTGCTCGAGAAGCTGGCCGCGGACGAGGTGCCGTACTGTGTGGCCTCCTCGGGGAGCCATGAGCGGATCCGGGTGGGGCATCGGACGACAGGGCTGGAACGGTGGTTCGACGAGTCGCGGATCTTCAGCTCGCAGGACGTCGGCAAGGGGAAGCCGGCGCCGGACCTGTTCCTCCACGCCGCCGCCCGGATGGGAGTCCCGCCGGGGCGTTGTGTCGTCGTCGAGGACAGCCCGCTCGGGGTGCGGGCGGCTGTCGCGGCCGGGATGGACGTGTACGGGTTCACCGCGATGACGCCCGCCGCCAAGCTGGCAGGTGCTACCCGACTCTTCTCCGACATGGGTGAGTTGGCAGGTCTGCTCGCCTGACAGCGCGCGTGACAGGGAAGCGCCGGTGCGGGAGTTCGAGCTCGCCGGCGACCCGCCGGTAAAGCTGAGGGAAATTCACCTTTGGCTGGATCTACCCACGAGTACGTTGGGGCCCTACGCTCGCCGCCATGACAGATGTGCTGCGGCGCGGCAGGGCCTCGTTGGCGTTCAGCTTCTTCGCTCAGGGCGTCGCCTTTGCTCTGCTGGTGACGCGTATCCCGGCCATTCAGGACCGGTACGGCGTCTCCGACGCGCTGTTGCCAGCCTTCCTCGCCGCCGTGCCGGTGCTCGCAGGCGTCGGAAGCGTGACGACCGAGAAGCTCGTGAGGCGCGTACCGCCCAGTCGGGTGCTGCGCTGGTCCCAGCCCGTCGTGCTTCTGGCGCTGCTCGGCGTCGGAGCCGGGGAGCGCATGATCGAACTGGGCATCGCGCTCGCCGCTTTCGGGCTCGCGGTCGGTGCGCTGGATGCGTCCATGAACATGCTGGGGGTGAGCCTGCAGCGGACGTACGGGCGCAGCATCATGCTCAGCTTCCACGCGGCGTACAGCCTGGGCGGGATCGTGGGGGCCTCGCTGGCGTGGGTGGGGGCGCACTGGGACCTGGCGCTGTTCGTGTCCTATCTCCCGGTCGTGGTGGTGCTGTTGCCGGCGGCGCTCGTCGGGAGCCGGTGGTATGTCGACGGGGGGAGCGCGCCCGCCGAGGTGAAGGACGAGGCGGAGAGCGGGCCCGTCGTCTTCAGGATGCTGCTGCCGCTGTGTCTGGTGATGACGTTCGCGTATATCGGGGACTCGACGGTCTCCAACTGGAGCGCCAAGTACCTCCAGGACGTGCTGGGCAGTTCGGAGCAGCTGGCGACGGTGCCGTACAACGTCTACATGATCACCACCCTGCTCGGGCGGGCCATCGGGGACTTCGGGGTGCGGCGGTTCGGGGCCGTGGCGGTGGTCCGGGGCGGGGCGCTGGTGGCGGCGCTCGGGTTCGCCGTGGTGGCCGGGGCGCCGGGGCCGTGGGTCGGCATGCTCGGGTTCACGCTGCTGGGCGTGGGGCTGTGCGTGCTGGTGCCGCAGACGTTCGCGGCGGCGGGGCGGCTGTTCCCGGGGGCGTCGGACACGGCCGTGGCGCGGCTCAACGTGTTCAACTACGTCGGTTTCCTGATCGGCTCGCCGTTGGTGGGGGCGTTGGGGGACGCGTGGACGTATCGGGGCGCCATGCTCGTGCCGATGGTGTTGGTGCTGCTGACGTTGGTGTATGCCAGGTCGTTCGCCGCTCAACCGGACCGATACGGTGGCGGGCATGAGCGGCCGCGCACAGCTGATGTGGGACGAGGCAGTAACGGGGTATGACTTCGGGCCGGACCATCCGATGGATCCGGTCCGGCTCGCCCTTACACGACGACTGGTGGACGCCTTCGGGCTCGACCGCGAGGTGGACGTCGTGTCGGCGAAGCCGGCGGGGGAGTCGACGTTGCGGCTCGTGCACCGTGAGGACTACGTGGCGGCGGTGAAGGCCGCGTCCGCGGACCCCGGGGCGGCCGACGGGTCGTACGGGCTGGGGACCATGGACGATCCCGCGTTCGCTGGTATGCACGAGGTGTCCGCGCTGATCGCGGGGCAGTCCGTGGGGGCCGCGGAGGCCGTGTGGCGGGGGGACGCGCTGCACGCGGTGAACTTCGCGGGTGGGCTGCACCATGCGATGCCCGGGGGCGCGTCGGGGTTCTGCATCTACAACGACGCGTCGCTGGCGATCGCGCGGTTGCTGGAGCTGGGGGCCGAGCGGGTCGCGTACGTGGATGTGGACGTGCACCACGGGGACGGGGTCCAGGCCGCGTTCTGGGAGGACCCGCGGGTGCTGACGATCTCGTTGCACGAGCATCCCCGGACGTTGTTCCCGCAGACCGGGTGGCCGGAGGAGACGGGGGCGGAGAGCGCCGAGGGGTCGGCTGTGAACGTGGCCCTTCCGGCGGGGACCGGGGACGCCGGGTGGCTGCGGGCCTTTCATGCGGTCGTGCCCGAGGTGATCGCTGACTTTCGGCCGCAGGTGCTGGTGACGCAGCACGGGGCCGATACGCACTTCGAGGATCCGCTGGCGCATCTCGCCGTGTCGTTGGACGCGCAGCGGGCCGTGCAGGTCGCCTGCCATGACCTTGCGCATGAGTACGCGGGCGGGCGGTGGGTGGCGCTGGGTGGGGGCGGCTACGCCGTGGTGGAGGTGGTTCCGCGGTCGTGGACGCATCTGGTGGCTGTTGCGGCGGGGCGGCCGGTCGAGCCGTCGGCGCTGATTCCCGAAGGGTGGCGGCAGGAGGTGTTCGCGCGGACGCGGCAGTTGGCGCCTGCGCGGATGACTGATGGGCGGTGGCCGGTGGAGTGGGTCGGGTGGGAGGCGGGGTACGACCCGGCGGATCGGTTGGATCAGGCCGTTCTGGCTACGCGGCGGGCGGTGTTTCCGTTGCGGGGGCTGTTGCCGTAGGGGTGCGCATGGGGTTTTCTCGCCCCCGCCGCCCCTACCCGTCCCATCCCCGGGGGCTCCGCCCCCATTCCCCCCCGGGGGGGGTGCGGGGGGTGGGTTGGTGCAGGTGGTGTGTGGTTGGTCGCGCAGTTCCCCGCGCCCCTTGAGGAGCACGTGCAGTGCCCCGTGCCCGTGAAGAGCCCGCGTCATCGCCCGCGGCCTCCCCCTGCGCATCCTTGGGGGCGGGGTCGTTACGCCGACCGTGGGGTCTTTGGTTGTTCCTGGTGTTCCTTGCCGTCCGATGGGCCACCATCAGGCCCGTGTTGAGCAGTGGAGCGTTACGGGAGCATCTGGTGGCTGCCGGGCTGGCGGGGGTTGTGGCCACTACGCGGGAGGCCAGTCTGCGGAGTTATCGGCTGTTCGCGGCGCGGGATCCGCGGGTGTTGATGGGGCTGGATCCCGAGGGGAACTGGGGGCAGTCCGAACTGATCGCTTTGATGGCGGACAGGTGTGGGGTCTCGGGGGACCCGGGGGTCACGTCCGGGCTCGACGCGATCGATCCGGAACGGACTCTGGCGGCCCTGGACGCCTTTGCGGAACGTCTCGGGGAGGCCGCGCGGCGCAGGGCACCGGTGCTTCTCGGGACCGGGCATCCGCATCGGCTGCTCGGGTTCTACGGCGGTCTAGCAGACGCCTTGTCGGCGGCGGGATGTGAGATCCTCACCCCCGCGACGGGTAGACGTGTCGACATAACGACCCGGTTCGGTCTACGCACGCACAACCTCGACTACGTACGGGGAGTCGCGCTGGTACGCGAGCCCGGCGCCCGAAGCTCCGGTTGTGAGACCGGCGCGCACACGCATTCGCCGCTCCCGGTTCGTACCGTTCTGGCCGCCGCCGCCGAGCGTGGAGGGCCACTCCCGGAGCTCGTCATCGGGGACCACGGCTGGGTCTGCGGGGCAGGTCAGCTGGGGTTTGAGGCGATGGGGCCGGCGGATACGGACGATCCCGCGCTCTTCGTCGGTCAGGCAGAGGGGCGGGTGTCCGTCGTCGTTCCACTTGATGACGCTGTGCGGTCTGATTACTACCGACCGCTTACCCGCTACGTACTCAATCGAGCGTGTCTGTCACAGTAAGGCGCCGATGCCATCCCCTCTTCCCCACTCGCATCACCCGCCCCTACATTGGGGAGTGAGCACGCAGCGACGAAGAGTCACCGGAAGGGGAAGCCGGTGGCCGTCGAGTGCGGAAGGTTCAGGTGTGTCATGGCTGCAGCTGGCGAGAGGCCTCTGAACGAGGTTCAGTTCCTGACCGTGGCGGAAGTCGCCTCGGTGATGCGAGTGTCGAAGATGACCGTGTACCGGTTGGTGCACAGCGGTCATCTGCCGGCGATCCGGGTGGGGAGGTCCTTCCGGGTGCCGGAGCAAGCTGTCCACGAGTACCTCCGCGAGAGTTATGTGGGGGTGGAGACAGCCTGACGGCGCAGGGGTGTTGAGGGGTCGCGGGGGTCCTGCGGGGCTCCCGGGGCTCCTCGGCTCCTCCTCGATTACGAGCTCAGCGCTCGGGCGGGTAGGCTAGCCCCTCGTAGGTCGTGTGGGCCCATGGCCCCAGCACCGAGTGATGAGAAGTGAGCGAGGGTAGTCGTGGGCTCTGTTATCAAGAAGCGGCGCAAGCGGATGGCCAAGAAGAAGCACCGCAAGCTGCTCAAGCGCACGCGCGTTCAGCGTCGCAACAAGAAGTAAGGCCGGCCTGGAGGGTGGCCCTTCCACCCAGAGGCTGACGCCTTACGGCTCTGCGCGAGTGCTGCGACAACGCGCTCTGTGGCCCCCCACCGTCCGGTGGGGGGCCACATGCATACCGTCGTGTCGTACGACTGCCGGCACTCGCATCTCGTGCGCCGGGCGGTCATCACAGCGCAACATCGACCGGCTAACGTGGCCGAACCACGGGGAACACGGCAGAGTACGAGCAGCACTACACAGGTAGGCGCCGACGTCTGAAAGGAAGGCGTTGATCTTGGGCAAGGTCGTGCTCGTGACCGGGGTGGCCCGTCAGCTGGGAGGCCGGTTCGTACGACGGATCCTGCGTGACCCGGAGGTCGACCGTGTGGTCGCGGTGGACGCGGTGCTGCCCCAGCACCATCTCGGCGGCGCGGACTTCGTGCAGGCCGACATCCGGCAGCCGACGATCGCGCGCGTGCTCGCCGAGCACGGCGTGGACACCGTGGTGCACCTGGACGTGACGGGCACGCCGCTCGGCAGCGGCAACCGGGCCACGCTCAAGGAGACCAACGTCATCGGCACGATGCAGCTGCTGGGCGCCTGCCAGAAGTCCCCGGCGGTCAAGCGGCTGGTGGTGAAGTCCAGTACGAACGTGTACGGGTCCGCGCCGCGCGATCCGGCCGTTTTCACCGAGACGACTCCGCCCAAGTCGCTTCCGAGCGGTGGTTTCGCGAAGGACACGGTCGAGGTCGAGGGGTACGTGCGCGGATTCGCGCGGCGGCGGCCCGATGTGGCCGTGTGCGTGCTGAGGTTCGCGAACATTCTCGGGCCGAGCGCCGACTCGCCGCTCGCCTCGTACTTCTCGCTGCCGGTGCTGCCGACGGTGCTCGGCTACGACCCGCGGCTGCAGTTCGTGCACGAGGACGACGTGATCGAGGTGCTCCGGATCGGCTCGCACGAGCCGGCCCGCGGCACGCTCAACAGCGGCACGTTCAACGTCGCCGGCGACGGGGTGCTGCTGTTGTCGCAGTGCGCGCGAAGGCTCGGGCGGCCCACGGTGCCGCTGCTGATGCCCGCCCTGAGCTGGGTGGGGACCGCGGTGCGTACCCTGGGTGTGACGGACTTCTCGCCGGAGCAGCTCCGGCTGCTGACCCACGGGCGGGTCGTGTCGACGGTCCAGATGCGCGAGACGCTGGGCTACAAACCCAAGTACACGACGACGGAGGCGTTCGCGGACTTCGCGCGCAGCCGTGGTCCCGGACTGCTGCCGCCGGAGGCCCTTTCGAGGGCCGTCGACCGGATCGCCGCACTGCCCGCCCTGGGCGGTGGCCGGCCCCCGACGCAGAGCGCCAACTGACGCAGGGCGCCAACCGAGGAGCGCATCAACGATGGCGGATGCCAAGGTCATTCCGTTCGACGACGACCGGTCGCGCGCCGGTGCCGTGCAGCGCCCGGCGCGCCGCCGGAGTGGCGCGGGGAGCCGGCGCAAGGGCGAGTCCGCGCTGGTCCGTGAGGTCCAGGCACTGCCGGATCGGCCGCTCAGGCAGGATGATGTTCCTGTGACACAGGAGCAGCCGGAGGCGCCGCAAGAGCCCGAGAAGTCCCAGGGCGGCGGTCTGGAGCGCCGTATCGCCGGAGGGCTGGCTTTCCTCCGGAAGCGGCTGACGGGCGACTACGAGGTCGACGACTTCGGGTACGACGCCGAGCTGACCGACCAGGTGCTGATGTCGCTGCTGCGGCCGGTGTACGAGAAGTACTTCCGGGTCGAGGTGAAGGGCATCGAGAACATCCCCTCCGAGGGCGGGGCGCTGATCGTCGCCAACCACTCCGGCACGCTGCCGCTGGACGGCCTGATGATGCAGGTCGCGGTGCACGACAACCATCCGGCTGGCCGCCACCTGCGGCTCCTGGCGGCCGACTTGGTGTTCATGCTGCCGGTGGTGAACGAGCTGGCACGCAAGGCCGGTCACACGCTGGCGTGCGCGGAGGACGCCGAGCGGCTCCTGTCGCGCGGTGAGCTGGTCGGGGTGATGCCCGAGGGGTTCAAGGGCATCGGGAAGCCCTTCAACGAGCGCTACAAGCTCCAGCGTTTCGGCCGCGGCGGCTTCGTGTCGACAGCCCTGCGGCAGGGCACACCGATCATTCCGTGCTCCATCGTGGGTGCGGAGGAGATCTACCCGATGATCGGCAACGCGAAGACGCTGGCGCGGCTGCTGGGCTTCCCGTACTTCCCGATCACGCCGACGTTCCCGTGGCTCGGGCCTCTGGGGGCGATTCCGCTGCCGACGAAGTGGACGATCCAGTTCGGCGAGCCCATCCCGACGGACGGCTACCCGCCGGAGGCCGCCGAGGACCCGATGCTGATGTTCAACCTGACGGACCAGGTCAGGGAGCAGATCCAGCACACGCTGTACAAGTTGCTGGTGCAGCGGCGGTCGGTGTTCTTCTGACGTGGGTTTGCTCTGTGGGGGGGGGCTCGGTCGGGAAGGTCGGCGGACGGAGTCCGACGCAGCCGTCCGCAGTATCGAAATGCCGCTCTGCGACGTGGCGCGGAGCGGTGCGAGGGCGGCGGATCAGGAGGGGCCAAGTTGCTGGTGCAGCGGCGGTCTGTGTTCTTCTGACCGCGCCGGGCTCGTGGAGGCGGCTACGGCGGTGGGGGCGCCCCTCAACAACCGGGGCGCCCCCACCGCCGTATCGCGAGGATCTAGTTCGCGTCCTTGCCGTCGATGCCCAGGCCGGGCAGGAGGCCCGGGAGGAGTGGGGGCACGGTGACGTCCGGGGCCGTGGTCGGGGTGGTCTTGCCGGACGACGGGGACGAGCTGCTGGTGCTGTCCTTGGGCGGGTCCAGCAGGCCCCCCGTGTTGCCGCCGAGCAGGCCGTCGCCGCCGGTTTCCGAGCCCGAGCTGGACGGCTGAGGTTTGCCGCTGCTCGTGCTGCGGCCGGAGGAGCCGCTGCCGGTGGCACTGGGGGCCGGGCGGTCGGTGCGCTCGGAGCCGGTGGAGCCCGGGTCGGTGCCGCGCTTCTTGCCGTCGCTCCCCTTGTCCGGGGGCTGAGGCAGCAGCGACTGGAGCGGGGCCACGTCCTCGTCTATGGCGTCGAACACCGACGAGACCTGCCGACTGACGTCTCCGAGCTGCACGGGAAGCCGGTCACGCAGCGCTCCCCAGGCCGCGCGGTGGGAACGCGAGAAGGCGGAGAGGGCCTGGATGGGGCCCAGGGAGCCGGGATCCCGCTCGTACGCCTCGTGCAGGAGACGGTGGCCCTCCGCCGCGTCGTGCCGCATGCCCGTGAGGGCGCGCCGGATCTCGCCGAGGGACTCGTGGTCGAGGGGGCCGCGGCGGTCGCGCTCCATGAGCCGGCGGGCCTCGCTGAGCCGGGTGGACGCCTGGTCGAGGTAGAGCCGGCCGCGGTCCGTGTTGTCGTCGGTCCAGGTCAGCTTGAAGTCCTCGATGCCCCGCTTCAGGCCGTACAGCGAGTCACCGGGCAGGGCGTCCGCACTGGCGGCGGCGACACCGCCGAAGGCACCCGCGGCCACACCGACGCCGAGCCCGCCCGCGGCGAGCCCCTTGGTCAGCCGCGAACGTGGTCGCAACTTCCCCAGTGGCCTCGCCCGGTGAGCACCCCGCCCCTGTCGCTGCTCGGGCACCGAAGGGTCCGCGGCCGCGCCTCCTGAAGCCGTGCCCTCCTGGAGCATGGCCTCCATCGCGGCCACGAGCTGGGCCCGCTGGACGACCTTGACCTCGGGGTCCAGCTCCGGCTTGGGCAACTCGGCGAGACCGGTCGCGAGGGCCAACAGGCGGCCCTGCTCGGTGTGTCCCGCAGAGGCCGAAGCCGGCCCTTCGGGCTGCTCGGCCGCCGTGTCCCGGTCGGGCAGCTCCTCCAGAGCCTGGGCGAAGGCGTTCGCCCGCCGGTGCGCCGATACGTTCGCGATCACTGGCGGCACCTCCTCTCGTCATGACGGTCGACTCCCCAGGGGGTCCTGAGGGTTGCACGCCCCGACCACTTCCACACGATCGAGTGATCGATGTAGGCCAAGGCGTGACCACAGGGAGCCTGCATCCCGCACAACGAGCGGCGCAGCACTTGGGTTACGGACGAGGAACGATCGGTGCCAGAAGTCAACGGTCTTTTACGGAAGGTGAGTTGGGAGTCGCTGAGCGTACGGGGCCGGGCCCGGTTCGTGAGGGGGCGATGCGCGGCTCGGCATCGGCCGCTGGGCGCGAGGAGGGTCCGTCGACGTGCTCAGCGGGCGTCTTCCGGCAGCAGCCGGGCGAGGGTGCGGACGGCGCGGTACTGGAGGGTCTTGATCGCGCCCTCGTTCTTGCCCATCACGCGGGCCGTCTCGGCGACGGACAGGCCCTGGAGGAAGCGGAGCGTGACGCACTCCTGCTGCTGGGGGTTGAGGCGTCGTACGGCGTCGAGGAGTGCGGCGTTGGACAGGGACTCCAGGACGGAGTCCTCGGGGGAGCGCTCGACCTCGTTGGCGTCGAGCATCTCGCCGGTGGTGACCTCGAGGCGGAAACGGCTGGACTTGAAGTGGTCGGCGACGAGATTGCGGGCGATCGTCACGAGCCAGGCGCCGAAATCGCGGCCCTGCCAGGTGAACGTGCCGATCCGGCGGAGGGCGCGCAGAAAGGTCTCACTGGTGAGGTCCTCGGCGGTCGCCTTGCCGCCCACCCGGTAGTAGATGTAGCGGTACACGGTGTCGCTGTACTGGTCGTAGAGCCGGCCGAACGCGTCGGCCTCGCCCGCCTGGGCGCGCTCCACGAGGTCCATCATGCGGGCGCTGTCGCTGTCCGCGGCCGGACGGCGGGCGGTGGTGGCCGAGCCGGCGCGGCCGCGTCTGGTGACCACCGCGGTGCCGTCGGCCAGTGCGTAACACGGGCCGACGGTGGCGGCGGGAACGGCGAGCGCGGGCGCGGCGTACGCGGTGGGGACGAAGCCGCGCAACATGTTCTGGACCGTTGCGCGCAGCGTAGCCAGGCCCGAGGCGTCAACCCCGACGTGTGGGTACACGGGACTCCCAGAGGCAGAGCTTCCATCACGTGCAGTACGGGACCTTTCACCCGTCGTAGCGACGGAGGGGTACCCGTTTTGCGTCTGAGGAGAATAACGCTTCGTGCAGGCACCGCTACACCCAGTTGCTAAAATCATCGATTACGTCGCTTCTGTAATCGATTGACGCCCGTTCAGGTGCCGGTGCGTGACCGCTTGTTGTCCGTATGGGCTCGCATTGAGCCCCGCTCCGGGGCGTGTTGTGGCCGGGTGCGGGGAGGGTGACTGGCGGGGGTGATGTGGGGGTAAGGGGTCGTGAATTGGGGTTCCCGCCGGGGGTGGCCGGGGGTGTCTCGTCTGCCGGCTTCTGTGTGCGGGCGGCTGCGGGTCCGTCGTGGCTCGTCGCGCAGTCCCCCGCGCCCCTTGAGAGCCATGCCTGCGCCTGGCATCACAACGCACCGTTACCCCGCGCACCGGCACCACGGCGCACCCGCAGCCGCGTACGCGCGCAACGGGGTGTGTCGGGAGGTGTCCGCCCGCAGCGGCCGGCGTCCGCCGCCGAGAACCTCACACACCCACATCAGCCGCCGGACCGAGGACGGAGACCTCCCGGCGCGCCCCCGACCCACGAAGATGCGCGTAGGCGCCCTGGCCGAGGCGCAGGGAAAGCCGCCCGCCAACCCCAGGCACCCACCACGCAAAACCGGCCCAACCGCCGGAGGCTACCGGCGGCGACGGTGGAGCGCGATCGCCGCCGCCGTGCCGCCGGCCACCGCGCCGACGCCCGCCGCTGCCGGGAGACCGACCTTGGCCGCCTTGCGGGCCGTGCGGTAGTCGCGCAGGCGCCAGTCGAACTGGCGGGCGTGTTTGCGGAGCTTGGCGTCCGGGTTGATCGCGTAGGGGTGGCCCACCAGCGACAGCATGGGGATGTCGTTGTGGGAGTCGCTGTAGGCGGCGCAGCGGGAGAGGTCCAGGCCCTCGGCCGCCGCCAGCGCCCGTACCGCCTCCGCCTTCGCGGGGCCGTGCAGCGGCTCGCCGACCAGCTTGCCCGTGTAGACGCCGTCGATCGACTCCGCGACCGTACCCAGCGCGCCGGTCAGGCCCAGGCGGCGGGCGATCACCGTGGCGATCTCCACGGGGGCCGCCGTCACCAGCCACACCTTCTGGCCGGCGTCCAGGTGCGCCTGCGCCAGCGCGCGGGTCCCCGGCCAGATGCGCTCCGCCATGTACTCGTCGTAGATCTCCTCGCCGATCGTCATCAGCTCGGCCACCCGGTGGCCCTTGACGATCGAGAGGGCGGAGTCGCGCGCCTCCTGCATGTGCTCCGGGTCCTCCACCCCGGCCAGCCTGAACCACGCCTGCTGCCAGGCGAAGCGGGCGAGGTCGCGGGTCTCGAAGAACTTCCGCTTGTACAGGCCCCGCCCGAAGTGGAACAGCGCGGCGCCCTGCATGACGGTGTTGTCGAGGTCGAAGAACGCGGCGGCCCGCTCGTCGCCGTGCACGGGGAACTGCGGTTCGGCCTCGCCGGGCAGGCCTTCCATGCCTTCGAGGCCCTGCAGTTCCTGTTCCTGCGAGGACTTGCGCGCTGCCTCGGCCGAAGCCTCGCCTGCCAAAACGCTCCGCGCCGTGGCGGAGCGCCTACGGGGAGTGAGCCATCCAAGAGCGGCCATGTCGTGAGCATAGCCAGTCTGTTCGGCGCTTCCGGAGTCGAGAGGTTCGGACGGTGTGAACTCTCTGGGGCGGTGCCGTTAAGGAAGGGGCCCGATCGGCGTGTCCCCGTGCCGGGAGCGGCGCGAGAATGGCCGGCATGAGTCCCATCTTCAGGCGGAACGATCACCGTAAGGACAAGCAGTCGGCTCATGTGACGCGTGAGCCCCACCTCGTCACCCTGATCCGCAAGCCCGGCTGTCATCTGTGTGATGACGCCCACGTCGTCATCGAGAAGGTGTGCGGGGAGCTCGGGGTTCCCTGGGAGGAGAAGGACATCACCCAGGACGAGGAGCTCCACCGGAAGTACTGGGAACAGATCCCGGTCGTGCTCGTCGACGGCGAGCAGCACACTTTCTGGCGAGTGAACGAGCAACGCCTCCGCAAAGCCCTCACATGAGGCCTGACTGAGTAGTCCAACTGGTCCAGAACGTCGCTTAGGATCGAGCCGGACTGGTCTCGGGGGCGGGGATCGTTGAGGAGAGTGTGCGGCTTTGCCCCCATCATGTGAGGAGCGACGGTGCTCGTGCGCCGGTTCCATACGGATGGACCGGGGGTCCGTGACCCCGGTCACGTTGGCCGGGCAAATCGGACACCATCTTTGTGCACGCGTTCACAAAGACATAGCCTGCATTCGACGGGGCGGTCTGGGGACGTGTGACCGCCTAAAGCCCCGCGCTACCCGCAGGAGCACCGTGGCAACTGGCCGTACTCACCGACCGGCGACCCGCAGCCGAGGGATTCCCGAGGCCACCGTCGCCAGGCTTCCGCTGTACCTCCGCGCTCTGACCGCGCTGTCGGAGCGCTCGGTACCCACGGTCTCCTCCGAGGAGCTCGCGGCCGCGGCCGGGGTGAACTCCGCGAAGCTGCGCAAGGACTTCTCGTACCTGGGCTCCTACGGCACGCGGGGCGTGGGGTACGACGTCGAGTATCTCGTGTACCAGATCTCGCGTGAGCTGGGGCTCACCCAGGACTGGCCGGTCGTGATCGTCGGCATCGGTAACCTCGGCGCCGCGCTGGCCAACTACGGCGGGTTCGCGTCCCGCGGTTTCCGTGTCGCGGCGCTGATCGACGCCGATCCGGCGATGGCCGGCAAGCCCGTCGCGGGCATCCCCGTGCAGCACACGGACGACCTGGAAAAGATCATCGACGAGAACGGCGTGTCGATCGGTGTCATCGCCACTCCCGCCGGAGCCGCCCAGCAGGTGTGCGACCGGCTCGTCGCCGCCGGGGTCACCTCCATCCTGAACTTCGCGCCGACCGTGCTCTCCGTGCCGGACGGTGTCGACGTGCGCAAGGTGGATCTGTCGATCGAACTCCAGATCCTCGCCTTCCACGAGCAGCGCAAGGCCGGTGAGGAGGCCGCCGCGGGTGAGCCCGAGGCCGTGATACAGGCTCCCAAGGAGGCCGGGAAAGGGCCCGACGGGGACGTCCCCGCCGTGATGCCGGCATGAGTCTCCTCGTCGTCGGGCTGAGCCACCGCAGCGCGCCGGTCAGCGTGCTGGAGCGGGCCGCGCTGTCCCCGGACACGCAGATCAAGTTGCTTCAGGACACGGTCGCCGCCGAGCCGGCCACCGAGGCCGCGGTCCTCGCCACCTGCAACCGCATCGAGCTGTACGCCGACGTGGACAAGTTCCACGCGGGCGTCGCCGAGCTGTCCACGCTGCTCGCCCAGCACAGCGGCGTCGGGCTCGACGAGCTCACGCCCTACCTCTACGTGCACTACGAGGACCGGGCCGTCCACCACCTCTTCTCCGTGGCCTGCGGGCTCGACTCGATGGTGGTCGGCGAGGGCCAGATCCTCGGACAGATCAAGGACTCTCTGGCCCGGGCGCAGGAGCTGCACACCGCGGGCCGGCTGATGAACGACCTGTTCCAGCAGGGCCTGCGCGTCGGCAAGCGAGCCCACTCCGAGACCGGCATCGACCGCGCCGGCCAGTCCCTGGTCTCCTTCGGCCTGGAGCAGCTGGCCGCCGGCGCCGACGTCGAGACCTGGGCCCGGGGCAAGCGGGCGCTGGTCATCGGCGCGGGCTCCATGTCCTCCCTCGCCGCGGCCACCCTCGCGCGCGCCGGTGTGGGCGAGATCGTGATCGCAAACCGGACGTACGACCGTGCCGAGCGCCTCGCGCAGATCCTCACCGAGCAGGGCGACACGGACGTGACGGCCCGCGCGGTCCCGATGGACGCCGTGCCGGACGAGCTGACACGTGCCGGGCTTGTCGTGTCCTGTACCGGTGCGACCGGTTTGGTCCTGACGGCCGAGTCGGTCGCGGCGGCGGTCGAGGGACGCGTCCCCGCGCCGGTGGGCGCTCAGGCTTCCGGCGCCGGATCCGGTCGTACGACACCCGGGGCGGGCGCACGGTCCGCACTGGAGGGCACCCCGCTGCCCCCCACCTCCGTCGGCACCGAGGAGGGCTGCCCGCTCGACCTGTCGGCCGTGCAGGGCGGCGGCTTCTCCGTGCTGGGTGAGGCCGCGGTCGCGGGCATGGACGCGGCGACGCTGGAGCAGCACGGCGCCTGGGTGGACAACGCGAGCGTGGACCGCCGCGAGCGCCGCCGTACGCCCGACGCCGACGCCGAGCTCATCACCGCGCTCGCCGCGACCGTCCGGGTCACCGGGCGGATCCCCGAGCGGCGCAGGCCCGAGCCCGTCGCCGGTGTACCCCGGCAGGAGCCCGTGCTCGCGCTGCTGGACCTGGCGATGCCGCGGGACATCGACGCCGCCGCGCACCGGCTGGCCGGAGTGCGGCTGGTCGACATCGAGTCGCTGGCCGAGGCCTCCGCGGGCGCGCCCATGGCGGCCGACGTGGACCAGGTGCGGCGGATCGTCTCCGACGAGGTGGCCGCCTTCGGTGCCGCTCAGCGCGCCGCCCACATCACACCCACCGTCGTGGCCCTGCGGACCATGGCCGCCGACGTCGTCGCGAGTGAGATCGCACGGCTCGACGGGCGCCTGCCCGGCCTCGACGACAAGCAGCGCGGCGAGATCACGCAGACCGTGCGGCGCGTCGTGGACAAGCTCCTGCACGCGCCGACCGTACGGGTCAAGCAGCTCGCGGCGGAGCCCGGTGGCGCCGGGTACGCGGACGCGCTGCGGACCCTGTTCGACCTGGACCCGGAGACGGTCGCCGCCGTCTCGCGGGCCGAAGACGAGACCGACGGCTCCACAAAGGACGCCGAGAACCGAGGGCGAGCATGAGTGAGCCACACGTACAAGGGGCCCTGAGGCTCGGGACCAGGCGGAGCAAGCTCGCCATGGCCCAGTCCGGGCAGGTGGCGGACGCCGTGCGCCAGGTGACCGGACGGCCCGTCGAACTGGTGGAGATCACCACCTACGGCGACACCTCCCGCGAGCACCTCGCCCAGATCGGCGGCACCGGGGTCTTCGTCACCGCGCTGCGGGACGCACTGCTGCGCGGCGAGGTCGACTTCGCGGTGCACTCCCTCAAGGACCTGCCCACCGCACAGCCAGACGACCTGGCGTTGGCCGCCGTGCCCAAGCGCGAGGACCCGCGGGACGTGCTGGTCGCCCGGGACGGGCTGACGTTCACCGAACTGCCCGAGGGCGCGCGCGTGGGGACCGGTTCCCCGCGGCGCATGGCCCAGCTGAACGCGTACGCGCGCAGCCACGGGATGAGCATCGAGACCGTCCCGATCCGGGGGAACGTCGACACCCGCATCGGATACGTGAGGAAGGGCGAGCTGGACGCCGTCGTCCTCGCCGCCGCCGGACTGAACAGGATCGGGCGGAGCGACGAGGTCACCGACTTCCTGCCGGCCGACATGGTTTTGCCCGCCCCCGGCCAGGGGGCACTGGCGATCGAGTGCAGGGCGGGGAACACCGCCGAAGACGCGCAGCTCGTCGCCGCGCTCAGTGAGCTCGACGACCCGTACACTCGGGGCGCCGTGACCGCCGAGCGGTCCCTTCTCGCCGCCCTGGAGGCCGGATGCAGTGCTCCCGTGGGCGCGCTCGCCGACCTTCTGGGCGACGGGCAGATTGTCAAGGAAATGCGCCTGCGCGGCGTCGTCGGCACCACCGACGGCTCGACGCTGGTGCAGTTGTCCACCACCGGTCCCGTGCCCGAGACGTACGACCAAGCAATGGCGCTCGGCCGTGAACTCGCCGCCGAGATGCTTGCCAAGGGCGCGGCCGGTCTGATGGGGGAGCGAGCACATTGAGCCCCACCACCCTTCCCGCCGCTCAGGACCACGGGCACGTCACCTTCCTCGGTGCCGGACCCGGTGATCCGGGACTGCTCACACTGCGCGCCGTGGAGGCGCTGGCGAACGCGGACGTCCTCGTCGGCGAGCACGACGTGCTCGACGTGGTCCGTGCGCACGCCCGGTCGGGCGTCGCCGTCCTGGACACCGACGCCGATCCGGCTGCGTCGTCCTCCGGGCCCTCCGCGCTTTCCGCGTCCTCCGCGGATACGTTTCCGGGCACGGGCACGCCGCAGCTGTCGGTTGTCGACGGCTCGTCAACAACCGCTGGTGCACCCGCTGTGCGGGATGCGGCACATCTTGTCATGGAGGCCGCGCGGGGCGGCAAGCGGGTCGTGCGTGCGGTGTCCGGTGACCCCGGGCTCGACACGTACGCCGCCGAGGAGATGCTGGCGTGCGCCGCCGAGGGCGTGCCGTTCGAGGTCGTGCCCGGTGTGGCGGCCGCCGTGGGCGTGCCCGCGTACGCGGGTGTGCCACTGCGGGACGCGCAGGGCACGGACGTACGGTTCGTGGACGCGCGCACGGCCTCCGACCGGTGCTGGACCGAGGTCGGGGCGTCGGACTGCACCGTCGTCGTCTCGGCGACGCTGGAGACCGTGGCCCTGGCCGCCGGCGAACTGGTGGCGGGCGGCCGCAAGCCGGACACTCCGATGACGGTGACGGTCGCCGGCACGACCACCCGGCAGCGCACCTGGACGGCCACGCTCGGCACGATCGCGCAGACCCTGAAGCAGGCCAAGGTGCTGCCGTCACCGGAGGGTGGCCGGCCGGTGATAGCCGTGGTCGGTGAGCACTCCGCCGCCGCCCGACGCGACCAGCTGTCCTGGTTCGAGTCCAAGCCGCTGTTCGGCTGGAAGGTCCTCGTGCCGCGGACGAAGGAGCAGGCGGCTTCGCTCTCCGACCAGTTGCGCAGTTACGGTGCCGTGCCGCACGAGGTGCCGACGATCGCCGTCGAGCCGCCGCGGACGCCCCAGCAGATGGAGCGGGCCGTCAAGGGCCTGGTCACCGGGCGCTACGAGTGGATCGCGTTCACCTCGGTCAACGCGGTCAAGGCGGTCCGGGAGAAGTTCGAGGAGTACGGGCTCGACGCGCGGGCCTTCGCCGGGATCAAGGTCGCGGCGGTGGGCGAGCAGACGGCCAAGGCGCTGATCGCGTTCGGCGTGAAGCCCGATTTGGTGCCGAGCGGGGAGCAGTCGGCGGCGGGGTTGCTGGAGGACTGGCCGCCTTACGATCCTGTGTTCGATCCCATCGACCGCGTGTTCCTGCCGCGCGCCGACATCGCCACGGAGACGCTGGTCGCCGGGCTGATCGAGCTGGGCTGGGAGGTCGACGACGTCACGGCGTACCGGACCGTGCGGGCGTCGCCGCCGCCGGCGGAGACACGGGAGGCGATCAAGGGCGGCGGGTTCGACGCCGTGCTCTTCACGTCGTCCTCGACGGTGCGGAACCTGGTGGGTATCGCCGGCAAGCCGCACAACGTGACGGTCATCGCCTGTATCGGTCCGGCCACGGCGAAGACCGCCGAGGAGCACGGGCTGCGCGTGGACGTGATGGCTCCGGAGCCGTCGGTTCTCAAGCTGGCGGAGGCGCTGGCGGACTTCGGTGCGCGGCGGAGGGCTGCCGCCGTGGAGGCCGGCGATCCGGTGACCCGGCCGAGCGAGCGGCGGCCGGGGGCGCGGAGGCGGCGGTCGACGACGACCTGACCGAGGGGGCGGCGGGGCCTGGGGTGCCTCGCCGTCCCTTCGCTGTCCTCCCCGTTCCTGTCGTTGCGCGGGGCGCCTGCGTGATACCTCAACCGCAGCTCGGCTGATCCACCAGACTTGTCCTTGTCTCGCGACGGAGAAGACGGAGAAGGGGCGGCAAGGATGGCGAACAGCGCACTTCTGGTGATGGACGTCCAACGGGACGTCGTGGCCATCGCCGACGACGGTTCCGGATATCTGCCGCGCTTGCGCAGGGCGATCGACGGTGCCCGGGCTGCCGGCATCCCCGTGATCTACGTGATGATGGCGTTACGGCCGGGTGATCCAGTGGTCAGCCCTCGCAACAAGGTGATCACCAACGCCGTGCGGGCCGGCCTGTTCACCGAGGGTGAGCCCGGCACCGGGATCCATGACGACGTCGCGCCCCAGCAGGGCGACGTCGTGGTCACCAAGAGGCGGGGCAGCGCGTTCTCCGGCAGCGACCTCGACCTGGTACTCAGAGCCCGCGACATCGACAGCCTTGTTCTCACCGGCATCGCCACCAGCGCTGTGGTGCTGTCCACCCTGTGGCACGCCATCGACCTGGACTTCGGCCTCACCGTCCTGACGGACGCCTGCCTCGACACCGACCCCGAGGTGCACCGGGTCCTCACCGAGAAGCTGTTCCCGCAGTGGGCGGATGTCCTCACCGTCGAGGACTGGCTCAAGGTCATCGCACCGCGCTAGCGGAAGCCCGTCCGGGCCTTGGCGGCCGCCAGTTGGCGCGAGAGTCCCAGAGACACACTGCTCGCGCGGCGTGTCTCTGGGACTGCGGGCCCAACTGGTCGGCGAGCCGTGTGTGCGCTCTGTCAGTTCCCGGAGGCGTACGGCAGGAAGGCGGCCCAAGCGGTGGGGGTGACGGCGAGGCGGGGGCCGTGGGGGTTCTTGGAGTCGCGGACGAGGATGTGGTGGGGGAGCGCTGCGACCTCGACGCAGTCGGGTCCTTCAGCGGTGCTGTAGCTGCTCTTTATCCACCCGAGCTCTCGTTCAGCATTGGATGAGGAGGTGCGAATCATGTGTCTCCCAGCACTTTCTCGATAAAGGCAAGTGACTCACTTGGCGTGAGAGCCTGCGCCCGGATGATCCCATAGCGCATATCCAGAACCTGTACGTGCTTCGGGTCGGCGATCACACGGCTGATCTCCTGAACCTCGGTATGCCCCACTGTGCTGCCGTCCCTGAGCCTGAGTAGCCTGAATGAGCCCCCGAGACCAGAGTTTTCCTGACGGCTCAGCGGTAGGACTTGCAGATCCACGTTGCGGAACTGGCCGACCTCCAGCAGGCGTTCAAGCTGTGCTCGCATGACCATCTTGCCCCCGATGGGGCGGCGTAGCGTCGACTCGCACTGAACGAAGCTGAAAACGGGCCGCCCTGCCGACTCGCTCACGATGCCCTGGCGAGACATACGTGCGGCAACTCGCTGCTCCAACTCGTCTTCCATGAAGGGCGGACGACTTCCGAGGTACACCGCGCGTGCGTACTCCTTGGTCTGCAACAACCCATGGACAACGGAGTTGTTGTAGGCGCAAAGCTCGACCGCATCCGCCTCCAACTTCTTCAGGTCCCGTACCTTCTTCGGGTACCGGACCTCCTCCACGTCCTTCTTCATCGCCGCGATCCTGCCGCCGGCGTGCAGTACCTGGTCGGCCTGATCCAGGTACTCAGGCCGGGGAATGCGCCGTCCCCGCTCCACGGACGAGACCTGTTCCTCTCCGTACCCGATGGCGGCCCCGAACTCGGCCTGAGTGAGGCCGGCGGCCTCACGCCACAGCTTCAGCTGCCGTACGACGGTCCTCATCACGGCCCCGGCCTCGTCGTCGTCCGACCCCGCGTCCCACTCGCCCACGCAGTCCGCCTTCCTCAGCCAACCCACCCGAGTCCAACTCCGGCCCCCACAGAGCGTCACCCTGGTGCGGCCCGGACAAAGCCAGAACGCACCCGGACAGCCGCTGTCCGCACGGGCGCCAGCTCTTCACAGGCTATGTACGCGCAACCACGCTGTGTGACGTGAGCGACCAAATCACCCGAACCAGCACTTCCGTTACCGCGCCTAGGACCTTCTCGGTACCGCTCTCCGCCACCCGCCGCGGAGCCCGCCTCGCCCGCCTCCTGGCGGCGGAGCAACTGCGCTCGTGGAACCTGCCTCTGGACCCGGCGCGGCTCATCGTCGCTGAACTCGCGTCCAACGCGGCCCTCCACGGTTGCGTCCCCGGGCGGAGCTTCCGGCTCGACCTCGCCCTCACGCCGCCCGCGACGCTTCGTATCGAAGTGACCGACACGCGTGGTGACCGCTTGCCCGTCCGTGCGCCGGTCACCGGCGTGGCCCCCGCCGAAGGGGGCTACGGGCTGCTGCTCGTCGAGGAGTTGGCAGATCGCTGGGGAGTGGTGGACGGGCCGGTGCCACGCAAGACGATCTGGGCTGAGCTGGACCTCGACCGCTGAAACCAACGCCAATGCCCCTGCGGGAAACCGACTTACGATCACGGGGATGACAAGGCGCTTGTCACGCCAAGGGGGCTCTTATGGCCGAGCTTGTCCGGCAGCAACAGCTTGATGTGTATGTGGAGTTCCACAGCTTCGGTTTCCAGGAGTCCTATGACGCCGACCTGCCCGTCCCGTTCCCTGACGAATTCGCGCAGGGCGTGTTCCTGAACGCATTCCCGGGGCGTCTCGACCTCTACAGCGGCGGCCACACGCACACCGCTTCGGTCACTGTTGAGGTGTGGGACGGGGAGCCTCCCGTCCAGGACCCCTCGCAGTGGGACGAGCAGGCTGAGGCCGACTTCGAGTCGACCAGCGGTGAAGTAGCCGTGTGGTCCAACGGCCGCGCCGATGACGTGATCACGCTCTCCGACTCGGGCGGCTCATGGCGCGTGCGGGCGAGCTGCACCGGGCGTGAGGAGGCCGCGGCCCTGTCGGAGCAGGAAGGCACGGGCAACGGCGTGGAGAAGTACCTCGTGCAGTTCTGGCCCGCGACGACCTGAGCTCGGCATGGCGGGGGCGCCGACAGTGCGGCACCTCCGCCCTCGGCGACGTCAGGAGAGGATCTTCACGATAGAAGCCGTCTTCCATGCCGTCGATGACCCGGCTCTTGGAATGGAAGCTGAGCAGCAGGCTTCCGGCCGGACCTCCGGGAACAAGCCCCGTCAGGGCTTTTCGGGCTTGCGGGCCAGCAGGCAGGCGTGCGGTCTGTTCACCCGTCCGCCGGGCTCCTGCTCCAGCCTCGCGGTGACGACGAGTCCCGCCTGCTCCAGCAGGCCGGATATGCGGTTCAGGGGCAGGAGGTACGACTCGTAGGACACTGGGTGGCCATATACCTGGGTCGGCTGCAGTCGTTCATCTCCGACATAGTCTCCCCAGAGCAGGTAGCCGCCGGGCGCGAGCGTGCGGTGGTACTCGGCGAACACCGTGGGCAGCCACGGCGGGGGCGTGTGGTGGGTGGAGTACCAGGCCAGGATGCCGCCGAGTTCGTCGTTCCTCATCTCCAGCGCGGTCATCGAGCCCTCGGTGAACCGCAGGTTCGGATAGGCGTGCCGGGCCAGCCCGATCATCTTCGGCGACAGATCGACACCGAAGGCGGACACCCCCAGCCCGGCCAGGTGCGCCGTCACGCGGCCGGGGCCGCATCCCAGGTCCGCGACCGGCCCCAGACCAGCCGTCCGCACGAGCTCGGCGAACCCCGCCAGCATCGCGCGTGACAGCGGGTCCATCTCGGCCGGAGGCGGGACGCGTTCGACGTAATCGGCGGCGACCGTGTCGTACGACTCGCGCACAGCGGTCAGAAAGGAGGGCTCAGCCATGCGGGCGACCCTAGACCAGAGAACTGACAGGCTCTGTCACGACCTTGAGTTGACCTGTGCGACATCCACCGTCGTAGACACTCGGCCGTCACACCACTTCGGTGATCGTTTCCGGTCGGAGCACCAGCCGCAGCACCCGGTGCACCTCGCCCAGCACCGCGAGCTGTCGCTCACTGCGATCGGGCTGGGCACCCACATCCTGTCCCTGCCCGAACGCGCCTCCGTCGACGAGCTGGAGGCCCACGGCTTTATCGAGCGGGTACGGGAGCGCACCGCCTTCGGGAGTCACTCCCACCGCCTCTTCCCGCGGCTCCGGAACCCCCACCCACTCCGGCCGCAGCCCCTCGGCCCGGACCTCATCCGTTCCAGACGTGCGACGGCTGCGAGCGTGCGTTCAGAGCTCCGCACCCGGGCCGGTGCCGTGACTGCCGGTCCTCGTATCCACCCGCGGCTGCCGTCATGGTGGCCTGAGCGGTCCGACATACCGTCGGCAAAGGGGCCCCCGGGGCAGGCGTAGCGTAGGTGGTATGACGAAGTACGGTTCCTTTCCCGGTACGCGGCCCCGCCGGCTTCGTACCACGCCCGTCATGCGCCGCATGGTCGCCGAGACGCGCCTGCACCCGGCCGACTTCATCCTGCCCGCCTTCGTGCGGGAGGGCGTCAGGGAGCCGGTGCCGATCGCGGCGATGCCCGGGGTGGTGCAGCACACGCGTGACAGCCTGCGGAAGGCGGCGCTGGAGGCGGTCGAGGCCGGGGTGTCGGGGATCATGCTCTTCGGCGTGCCTGAGGAGAGCAAGAAGGACGCCCTCGGGACGCCCGGGACCGACCCGGACGGGATTCTGCAGGTCGCCATCCGTGATGTGCGGGCCGAGGTCGGGGACGAGCTTCTCGTCATGTCCGATCTGTGTCTCGACGAGACCACCGATCACGGGCACTGCGGTGTGCTCGACGAGCGGGGGCGCGTCGACAACGACGCGACGCTCGAACGGTACGCCGAGATGGCGCAGGTTCAGGCCGACGCCGGCGCCCACGTGGTGGGGCCCAGCGGGATGATGGACGGGCAGGTCGGGGTCATCCGGGACGCGCTGGATCAGATCGGGCGCGAGGACGTCGCCGTTCTCGCGTACACCGCCAAGTACTCGTCCGCCTTCTACGGTCCGTTCAGGGAGGCCGTGGCCTCGTCGCTGCAGGGGGACCGGAAGACGTACCAGCAGGACCCCGCCAACGTCCGCGAGTCGCTGCGCGAGTTGGCGCTTGATCTGGAGGAGGGGGCCGACATGGTGATGGTCAAGCCCGCGGGCCCCTACCTCGACATCCTCGCCCGGGTCGCCGACACCGTGGACGTGCCGGTCGCCGCGTACCAGATCTCCGGCGAGTACTCGATGGTCGAGGCCGCCGCCGAGAAGGGCTGGGTCGATCGGGACCGCGCGATCCTGGAAACCCTCACCGGCATCAAGCGGGCCGGTGCGCAGAACATCCTGACGTACTGGGCCGTCGAGGCCGCGCGGATGCTGCGCTGACGTCCGTCTCCGGGCGGCCTCCGGGCAACGGTTGCGGCTCGTTCCGGCATCGATGCGGAGACGGTCCCGCATCGCTGCGCCTTCGGTTCGGCAACGGTTGCGACTCGGTTCCGGAAGCGCCTGGATATCGCCCGGGAACCACCCGTTCTGTTCAGCGCATCTGTCCGAAAATTGACGCACAGAGGCGGAAAGTCCAACGGATTGACGGACTTCGTCGGCACCCCTACTTTCTGCGCCTGGCCTGATCCGTTCGGAACGGCCGACGTCGACCCCTGGGGGGATGCAGTGAACTGGTTCGTCGAGGTACTCAAGAAGTACGCGGTGTTCAGCGGGCGGGCGCGCCGCAAGGAGTACTGGATGTACACGCTGTTCGTCGTGATCATCTCCATCGTGCTGGCGATCATCGACGGCGCCATGGGGTCGCAGGTGCTGAGCCTCCTCTTCACCGTCGCGATCCTGCTTCCCAGCCTCGGTGTCGGCGTACGCCGGCTGCACGACACGGGCCGCACGGGCTGGTGGCTCCTGATCGGGCTGATCCCCCTCATCGGCTCCATCGTCCTGCTTGTCTTCATGTGCACGGACGGTCAGCCGGGCGAGAACAAGTACGGCCCGAACCCGAAGGAGATCCCGGCGCACGTCTGACGCCGCCGCCTGCTCCGGCTGACGCCCAGCAGGCCCATGAGGCCGCCCGGTCCGCTCCCGGGCGGCCTTTCCGGTGTCAGCAGGGCATCGGGGTTCCGCCGGCGGGTCCTCCGGGCGTGACGGGCCGTCCGGCGCGGATGGCGCACCCCTGCCCGAGGCCGCGGACCCGGCGCACCTCGCCGGCCTCGACCCGGTCGAGAAGATCCGCTACGCCGACATCAACGACGTCAGCGACGCGGACATCAACGTGTACGTGGCGACGGGCCGTAAGCGGTAGCCCTGTCCGTCCTCCGTTCTCCATCCTCCGTTCTCCATCGTCTGTTGTCCGTCCTCGGCTGTGCGTCCTCAACTGTCCGTCCCGAACCACGCCTCCGCGAGGTCGTCGAGGCGTGGCCGGGGCGGGGCGGGCAGCTCGCTCAGGTACCACGGCAGGTCGCTGTAGACATGCAGCAGCGCGAGCGCGAGCAGCTCCCGTGGGGGGTGCGGGGCACAGCCGTACGCCTTGTAGAAGCGCCTGAGCTGGCGGGCGTCGCCGCGGGCCACGAACAGGGCCGCGCCCATGAGGTCGTACGCCGGGTCGCCGATCATGGCCGGTTCGAAGTCGAAGAGGCCGGTGACCCGCCAGCCGTCGTGCGGGTCGACGGTCAGGTGCTCGCGCATGTACTCGGTGTGCAGCAACACCCGTCGCCGCGGTGGTGGGAGCGTCACGGAACGGAGGAAGTCCGGGATCTGCTCCAGCCAGTTCTCCGTGAGGCCGCCCGAGCGGTGGTGCTCCACCACCTTGGCGCGCTGCACGGCCAGGAACCGGGTCCAGTCCGCCGGCCCGACCACGTCGGCCAGCGGTGTCGGATCCAGGGCGTGCAGCGCCGCCAGCGTCTCGGCCGCTGCGGTGACGATCCGGTCCTGGTCGGCCGCCGGGATTCGGTGCCACTCCATCGCCAGACTCTCGCCGGGCAGCCGTGACATCAGCACGTACCGCCAGCCGTTCTTGTACAGGTCGGCCGAGTGCAACCGAGGTGTCGGAACGGGTAGTTGACCCCAAAGGTGGGACAACACCCGTGCCTCCCTGACGGCTTCGGCGGTCTCGAAACCCGGATAGAGCTTCAGGACGAGTGAGTCACCGACCGCGTACACCGGCAGTGAGCCGTCCTCGAACCGCACCAACCGGGCTCCTTCGAGCCCTAGTTGCCCACAGAGGTCCTGCGCCGCGGGCCGCAGCAACGCCTCGTCCCGCACGACCTCGTTCAACTCGTCGACCGTGTCCACGCTCGGCAGCATGCGCGCAGCCTAGGGGTGCCGAGCCCTGTCCGCACCGGGAAAGCCACGGGTCAACGGGGCAGGTACCTCTTTGGAGTGAGGCTGCCTCAGTCCCACCAGAACGACCACACCCGCTGCCTCAGCACCTCGTGCTCCGCGTACGCGCGCAGGGTCTCGTGGTGCCCCTGCGTGATGTTGTCCGGGCAGAACGCGAAGTGCTCGGCGGCGACTGCCTCGGCCTCGGCCCGCGTGCCGGGCGGGGCCGCCACCGACAGCACGAGCTGGTCGAAGGTGAGGGCGACGACACGTATGCCGAAGCGGTCCTCCCAGGAGCGGAGCACCGCGCACAGACGGGCCGTGTCGCCCTCGTGGTTCATCGGGCCGCTCCAGCCGACGGCCGCTGGGATGTCAGCCGAACGGCGGGCCGGGACGAGCGCGAGACGCGGCTCCTTGAACCAGGAGCCGTCGCCGACGAGGGAGTCGGCGACCTCGGCGGCGCGGGTGTCGGGGGCCGCGGTGAGGGGGAGCGCGGGGGAGAGGCCGGGCCACGCCGGACCGTACGGTGCGACCACCTCGTCGTACGGCGTGGGCTCTCCGAAGAGTTCGACGGCCCGCTGGGGAGTGGCGGAGTCCCGGTCGGCGCCGGAGTCGTCCGCCGCGTAGTCCTCCCAGTACTCCGACAGCACCTCCTCGGCGTCGTGGTCCCCGGGGTACGACATCTCTCCCGGCATCAAGTCCCACTCCGCGGGCCCGCCCTGAGAGCCCCCGACGTCCAACAGCACCGGAAGGAGCCCGGCCCGCCCGGCGGGCGAGCCCAGCGACGCCCAGTTGCCGGGAGACGCCGGCCGCTCGGCGTGCCACAGCAGCGGCTCGTGCCACGGACCCTCGTCGGTGGCATCGATCAGTCTCCCGGGAGGGAGCGCGAGCCCGAGCGAACGCCCGCTCGGGTCGGCCGCCAGCTTGGGCAGCGGGTTGGGAAGAGTCGCCATGCCGGTGACTGTAGGGCCCGCCACTGACAACGGGCCCCACAGCCGGTGGATTCTTCGGAGCGACGGGTCCGGAGCGACGAATCAGGACCGACCGATCAGGACCGACCGATCAGGACCGACCGATCAGGACCGACCGATCAGAGGCGCTCGGGCGTCCTGATGCCCAGCAGCGCCATGCCCTGGCGCAGCGTGCGGGCCGTCACGTCGCACAGGAACAGGCGGTTCTCCACCTGCTGCGGCGTCTCGGCCTTCAGCACCGGGCACTTGTCGTAGAACGACGTGTACAGCGAGGCCAGCTGGTACAGGTACGCCGCCAGCTTGTGCGGGGCGTACTCCGCCGCCACCTCGGCCACCGTCTCCGCGAAGGCGTCGACGTGCAGGCCCAGGGCCCGCTCCGCCGCGTGCAGCTCCAGCTCCGGGTGCGCGGCCGGCCGTACGTCACCGGCCTTGCGCAGGATCGACTGGATACGGGCGTACGCGTACTGGAGGTAGACGGACGTGTCGCCGTTCAGCGAGACCATCTGGTCCAGGTCGAACTTGTAGTCCCGGTTCGCCGACGTCGACAGGTCCGCGTACTTCACCGCGCCGATGCCCACCTGGGCACCCCGCTCGGCGATCTCCTCCTCCGACAGGTCCTGAGCCTTGTCCCGTACGACGGCCGAGGCGCGGTCGATCGCCTCGTCCAGCAGGTCCACCAGCCGGACCGTCTCGCCCTCACGCGTCTTGAACGGCTTGCCGTCCTTGCCGAGGACCGTGCCGAAGGCCAGCTGGAGCGCCTTGACGTCGTCGTTCAGCCAGCCCGCCCGGCGGGCCGTCTCGAAGACCATCTTGAAGTGCAGGGACTGGCGGGCGTCGACTACGTAGAGGAGTGTGTTCGACTTCAGGTTGAAGACACGGTCGCGGATCGCGGAGAGGTCCGTCGCCGCGTAACCGTAGCCGCCGTCCGACTTCTGCACGATCAGCGGGACCGGCTTGCCGTCCGGGCCCTTGACGTCGTCGAAGAACACGCACAGCGCGCCCTCGGAACGGACCGCGACGCCCGACTCCTCCAGCAGGCGGCAGGTCTCCGCCAGCATGTCGTTGTACCCCGACTCGCCGACGATGTCCGGGTCCCGGACCTCCATGTCCAGCTTCTCGAAGACCGAGAAGAAGTAGATCTTCGACTCGTCCACGAACTTCTGCCAGGTGGCCAGGGTTCGCGGGTCGCCCGCCTGGAGGTCGACCACCCTGCGGCGCGCCCGCGTCTTGAACTCGTCGTCGGAGTCGAAGAGTTTCCGGGCGGCCTTGTAGAGGCGGTCCAGGTTCGACATCGCCTGCTCGCCGGACTGCTGGAGGTCCTCGCCCGCCTTGTGGTCCAGCTCGTGCGGGTGCTCGTCCAGGTACTGGATGAGCATGCCGAACTGGGTGCCCCAGTCGCCGATGTGGTGGCGCCGCACCACGTTCTCGCCGGTGAACTCCAGGATCTGGACCACCGCGTCGCCGATCACCGCGGAGCGGAGGTGGCCGACGTGCATCTCCTTCGCCACGTTCGGCTGGGCGTAGTCGATGACCGTCGTGCCCGGGTGGTCCGCGTACGGGACGCCGAGGCGGCCGTCCGTGTCCGCGTACCGCTCCGCGAGGTTCCGCGTGATCGCCCTGTCCGTGAGCGTGATGTTCAGGAAGCCGGGGCCGGAGACCTCGATGTCCTTGATCACGTCGCCGGACTCGACCCGGGAGACGACCTGGGTGGCCAGCTCACGGGGCTTGGCCTTCGCCTTCTTCGCGAGGGCGAGGATGCCGTTGGCCTGGAAGTCCGCCCTGTCGCTGCGTCGCAGCAGCGGGTCCGCGGGGGCCGCCTCCGGCAGGGCTGCCGAGAGGGCGGTCGCGAGGCGCTGGTGGACGGAGGCGGTGAGGGACGTGACCGGGGCCATAGGAGTGGGTGCCGTTCTCCTCGTGGGTACGGGTGGATGTCGCCAGTATCCCACGGGGGGTAAAGCCGATTTCTCCCGGCGCGGGTGGGTGGGGCGGTGGGGGTGGGGGGTTTCTCGCCCCCGCCGCCCCTTCCCGTTCCCATCCCCAGGGGCTGCGCCCCTTCGACCCGCCGCGGGGCTCCGCCCCGGGCCCCGGTTTCGGGGGCCAGCCCCCGGACCCCCGCTCCTCAAACGCCGGAGGGACTGGATGGGTACCCCGGAGGGGCTGGATGGGGCTGGAGGGTGCGGGCAGGGCTGGACGGTGCGGGCTCTTGAAAAGCCGTTTTCGTGGTTGTGGCCGTAGCTGGGAGAATGGTGCGGTCAGCCGTGCGACCGTACCGGCTGCCGATGAGGAACTTCCAGAAAAAGAGGACGTGCCGATCGTGGCTCAGAGCACCGAGACCACCGACTGGGTCTCCCGTTTCGCGGATGAGGTCATCGAGGAGTCGGAGCGTCGGGCCCCGGGCAAACCCGTCGTCGTCGCGTCCGGTCTGTCCCCCTCCGGGCCCATCCACCTCGGCAACCTCCGCGAGGTCATGACGCCGCACCTCGTCGCCGACGAGATCCGGCGGCGGGGGCACCAGGTGCGGCACCTGATCTCCTGGGACGACTACGACCGGTACCGGAAGGTGCCGAACGGCGTCGCCGGAATCGATGAGTCGTGGGCCGAGCACATCGGCAAGCCGCTGACCTCCGTGCCCGCCCCCAAGGGCTCCACCCACGCCAACTGGGCCGAGCACTTCAAGGCCGCGATGATCGACTCGCTCGCCGAGTTGGGCGTCGAGTTCGACGGGATCAGCCAGACCGCGCAGTACACCTCCGGGGTCTACCGCGAGCAGATCCTGCACGCCATGCGCCACCGCGGGGACATCGACGCCGTCCTCGCCCAGTACCGGACCAAGAAGGCCCCGGCCAAGAAGTCGCAGAAGCCCGTCGACGAGGCCGAGCTGGAGGCCGCCGAGGGGTCGGGCGCCGCGGCCGAGGACGACGGCAGCAGCTCCGCCGGGTACTTCCCGTACAAGCCCTACTGCGGGCGGTGCGAGAAGGACTTCACGACCGTCACCTCCTACGACGACGACACCACCGAGCTGTCGTACACCTGTGACGCCTGCGGCTACTCCGAGAGCGTGCTGCTGAGCGAGTCCAACCGCGGCAAGCTGGTCTGGAAGGTCGACTGGCCCATGCGCTGGGCCTATGAGGGGGTCGTGTTCGAGCCCAGCGGGGTCGACCACTCGTCCCCGGGGTCGAGCTTCCAGGTCGGTGGGCAGATCGTCGGGATCTTCGGCGGCAAGCAGCCCATCGGACCCATGTACGCGTTCGTCGGGATCAGCGGGATGGCGAAGATGTCGTCGTCCCGGGGCGGGGTCCCCACGCCCGCCGACGCACTGAAGATCATGGAGCCGCAGATCCTGCGCTGGCTCTACGCCCGACGCAGGCCCAACCAGTCCTTCAAGATCGCCTTCGACCAGGAGATCCAGCGGCTCTACGACGAGTGGGACAAGCTCGACGCCAAGGTCGCCGAGGGCACCGCCCTGCCCGCCGACGTCGCCGCGCACTCGCGCGCCGTGCGGACCGCCGGCGGCGAGCTGCCGCGCACGCCCCGGCCCATGCCGTACCGCACGCTCGCCTCCGTCGCCGACATCACCGCCGGCCACCAGGACCAGGCCCTGCGCATCCTGAGCGAACTCGACCCCGCCGACCCGCTCGCCTCACTCGACGCGGTACGGCCCCGGCTCGACAAGGCCGAGGCCTGGATCAACACCCACGTGCCCGCCGACCAGCGCACCATCGTGCGTGACGAGCCCGACGCGGAGCTGCTGAAGTCCCTCGACGAGGCGTCCCAGCAGTCGCTGCGGCTGTTGCTCGACGGGCTGGCCTCGCACTGGTCGCTCGACGGGCTCACGCATCTCGTCTACGGGGTGCCCAAGGTGCAGGCCGGGTTCTCGGCCGACGCGACGCCCAAGGAACTGCCGCCGGAGATCAAGACCGCGCAGCGGTCCTTCTTCGCCCTGCTGTACCACCTGCTCGTCGGGCGGGACACCGGGCCGCGTCTGCCCACGCTGCTGCTGGCGGTGGGTCAGGAGCGCGTACGGGCCCTGCTCGGGGAGTAGACAGTAGGTCGACGTGCATGCGGAAGGGGCCCTCACTGAGGGCCCCTTCCGCATGCTCGTTCATGTCGCGCATGTCGCGTTCTTCATGTCACGCGATGTGGTCTTCCTGCAGTTCCGCCGTGTGGCGGTTCGTGAAGCGGTTGACCATGCGGTCGGCTTCGCGCTGCGGCAGCGTCGTGCCGTACGTCGCCTCGACGTCGTCCCTGAACTGGCCCGAGGTGGGATAGCTGCCGTCTATCGACTTCTTGAAGACCAGGTAGTAGTCCTCCTCGGTCGGCTCCGGGGTACCGCCGCCCTCACCGAGCTCGCGGGTGCGCCTCGGGCCCACCGGAATCGGGAAGCTGCCCGTCTCCTCCGGCGAGGGCTCCGGCTCCTCGTACTGCTCCTGGTACCGCTCCTCGTACCCGTCCTGGTACTGCTCCGCCGGGAACTGCTCCTCCTGGTACTGCTGCTGATCGGTCAGCTGCTCCTCGTACCACTCGTCGTACGGCTTCTCCGGGTCGTAGGCCGGGTTGTAGCCGCCCTGGTACACGACCTCCTGCGGCGCCGCAGCGGCGAACCACGGGCTCTGGTCCTGTGCCGGGTCCCGCCGCGGGTCCTGCTGGGCGTACTCCGGCTGCCCCGTGGGCCGACCGCCCTGGGCGAGGCTCCGCTGCTGGGGCTGGGGCTGGGGCTCGGGTGCCGGCGCGTCCAGCTGGGCCTGGGGCCGGGCCGGCGTCTGGGCCTCCAGCTCCAGCTCCGGTTGCGGCTGCGGCGCCGGGGGCAGCAGCGCCGGCTCGATGCCCGCCGCCGCCAGACCAGCCGGAGCCGTGTCCGCCAAGGGCACGCCGTACCGCGCCAGACGCAACGGCATCAGGGACTCCACCGGAGCCTTGCGCCGCCACGCACGCCCGAAACGCGACCGCAGCCGCGCCTGGTAGACGAGACGTTCCTGCTCCAGCTTGATCACCTGGTCGTACGACCGCAGCTCCCACAGCTTCATACGGCGCCAGAGGAGGAACGTCGGAAGCGGCGAGAGCAGCCAGCGCGTCAGCCGCACACCCTCCATGTGCTTGTCCGCCGTGATGTCCGCGATCCGGCCGATCGCGTGCCGGGCCGCCTCGACCGCCACCACGAACAGCACCGGGATCACGGCGTGCATGCCGACACCCAGCGGATCCGGCCAGGCCGCCGCGCCGTTGAACGCGATCGTCGCCGCCGTCAGCAGCCACGCCGTCTGGCGAAGCAGCGGGAACGGAATGCGGATCCAGGTCAGGAGGAGGTCCAGGGCCAGCAGGACGCAGATGCCCGCGTCGATGCCGATCGGGAAGACATAGCTGAAGTTCCCGAAACCCTTCTGGAGGGCCAGTTCTCGGACGGCGGCGTAGGAACCGGCGAAACCGATCCCCGCGATGATCACGGCGCCGGTGACGACAACGCCGATGAGAACGCGGTGCATCCGTGTCAGCTGAAGTGGCGCGGCCACCCGTACTCCCTCCCCATGCCTGCTTCTTGCGCGCAACAGAGTGGCACATGTGTGTGTCGCACGCGTGGCCGGTCACCAGGGAGCCCGGTCCGCACAGCGGCCGGGCTCCCGCAAAACACCTCATGGGGCCGCGCGTTCGGGCGCAGCCGCAGACTTCGGTCCTGGGTCGGTTCCGCGTCAGTTCCGCGCCAGTTCCGCGTCAGCTCTTCGTCTTGCTCTCCGACGCGGAGGGCGACGCCTTGCTGTCGTCCGAGCCCTCGGAACCCTTGGAGTCCGAGTTCGCGGCCGACTTGGACGGCGACGCGCTCGAACCACCCGAGCCCTCACCCTTGCCGTTCGCCGCGCTGATCGCCGCCACGATCTCCTTCGCGGCCGCCTTCGCTTCCTTCACCAGGTCGTCCGCGTCCGGCGCCTTGTCACCGGCCAGACCCGCACCGTTGTAGTCGAGCGTGATCACCACGTTCTCGGTCCGCGCCACGACCGTCTGCTGCTTGAAGGTTCCTTCCTTCTTCTTCAGGTCATAGCGCACCGCCGTCGCCTGGTCGCCCGTACCCGTCAGCGACTCCGACTTCAGGTTCTTCGCACCCTCGACCGCCTGCGCCTCCGAGAGCTTCTTCTCGAACTGCGCCTGCGCCCGCTCGTCACCCGCGCCACGCGACGCGTCCGACTCCAGGAGCAGCAACGACACACTCAGCCAGCGGTACTGCGAACCCTTCACACCGTTGTTGTCGAGACTGATCCAGCGGCAGTCCCCGCTCACGTCCGGCTCACCGGCATTGATCGGCTTGCCCGACTTCACACCCTCCGGGACCAAGTCCTCCAGAGTCTTCTTCGACAGCACCGTGCACGCCTCGGGCAACTTCGCGTACGCCGCCGCCTTCACCTCGTTCGCCGAAGCCGTCGCCGAGGGCTTCGCCGACGGACTCGACGACTCCTTCGCCGCGTCGTCACCGGAGGAGCCGGAGTCCGAGGAACAGCCGGCCGCGACGAGCATCACCGGAAGGGCCGCGGCACCCACGAGGAACCGCCGGACGCCCCGGCCTCCCCGGCCTCGCCCGACTCGGTGATGACGCTGGTCTCGCTCTGCTGATCGGTGCATGGTTCCTTCACTCATGATGCTCATGACGCTCGTGGTTCCTGCATGACACTTGTGATACTGCTGTCGGATCGGGTCCGAGGGGCCACGGTACGCGTTGAGCAAGAAGGCGGCTGCCGTTCAACAGGTTTGCGAAGTCCGCCCGGAGGCCGTCACTCGTCGAACGACTCCGCCAGCCGCGCGGCCAGGTTCCGCGCCCTGTCCTGCATTTCCTTGCTGTCCGGCACCGTCGTAACGGACGCCGGCTGCTCCGCGTACTCCACCGTCACGATCACGTTCGACGTGCGGAACACCACAGTCACCGTCCGCTGCTGCGCCGTACTCAGCTGGTCGTTCAGGAACGCCTCGTCGCCGAGGTCGTCGAGCGTGCGGGGCTGGAGCGCGGCGGGGGTCCCGCTCGCGGAGGCGGAGGAGTCGGCCGAACCGGACGAAGCGGAGGAGTTGGGTGAATCAGGTGAATCGCTGTCGTCGGACTCGGACTCGGACTCGGGCTCGGACTCGGAGGCGGCGGACTCGGACGGTGTCGGCTCACCGGACGGCTCGGTCTCCGAGGGGGACGGCTCGGGAAGATCCGCGGCCGTCTCCTTGGTGGCGTACACCTCCTTCGCCCTGTCGTCGTCGCTCACCGCGTCGTCGTACGACACCACACGCTCGAAATCGACGAACAGATGATCCGTCGCCTCGGCGGACTCCACCTTCCAGCGGCACCCCACCCGCCGGTCCGTGTCGAACGTCTGCGTCGCCTCGCCCTCGTACGCCGTCTCCCGCTGCTCCGCGTCCGTCAGCTGCTTGATGCCGGGCAGGAGTGCGTCCAGTACGCCGTGGGAGACCGCGCCGCACGGCTCCGGGAGCGTGCGGTAGCGGCCGGGTTCAGCGGTGGCCGCCGTGGTGCTGACGGCGCCGGGCCGGTTGTCCTCGGAGCTGTCCGGCTCGTCGGAGCCGGTGCAGCCGGCCAGCAGCGCCACGAGGAGCACGGCGATGCCAGGTACGTACGCCTTCGGCTGCACGGAGGGCTCCTCTCGACGGGCCGCCGTGGTCGGGGGCGGGCCGGGGTCCGGGGCTGAGGTGGTCTGGATCTGGGGTTATTCGCTTGCCGCACCAGGGCGGCCGCTGGACACAATGTCTATCGCACGCACTGCCGTGGACGCCGGTCCGGCATCCCTTTTCATGGACCTTGGCGCCGGTTTTGCGATTTCAGGCTTCTGTTGTTTTTCCGGGGGATTGAGGAAGAGATGTCGTACGTAGAGGTACCGGGCGCGAAGGTTCCCATCCGCATGTGGGCCGACCCCGCGTCGGTCGAGGACGGCGCGATGCAGCAGCTGCGCAATGTCGCGACCCTGCCGTGGATCAAGGGCCTCGCCGTCATGCCGGATGTCCACTACGGGAAGGGCGCGACGGTCGGCTCCGTCATCGCCATGCGGGGTGCGGTGTGTCCTGCGGCGGTGGGGGTGGACATCGGGTGCGGGATGTCGGCGGTGAAGACGTCGCTGACGGCCAATGACCTGCCGGGGGATCTGTCGCGGCTGCGGTCGAAGGTCGAGCAGGCCATTCCGGTGGGGCGGGGGATGCATGACAGCCCCGTCGAGCCGGAGAGGCTGCACGGGTTCGGTGCGGCTGGCTGGGATGACTTCTGGGGGCGGTTCGCAGATGTTGCGGAGGCGGTGAAGTTCCGGAGGGAGCGGGCCGGTCTTCAGATGGGGACACTTGGATCCGGCAACCACTTTGTGGAGATCTGCGTTGATACATCCGATGCAGTGTGGCTCATGTTGCACTCCGGGTCCCGGAACATCGGTAAGGAGCTGGCCGAGCACCACATCGGCGTGGCGCAGAAGCTTCCGCACAACCAGGGCCTGGTCGACCGCGACCTCGCCGTCTTCGTCGCGGACACGCCGCAGATGGCGGCCTACCGCAACGACCTGTTCTGGGCGCAGGAGTACGCGAAGTACAACCGCACGATCATGATGACACTTCTGAAGGACGTGGTCCGCAAGGAGTTCAAGAAGGCGAAGCCGACCTTCGAGCCGGAGATCAGCGCTCATCACAACTACGTTGCGGAAGAGCGGTACGACGGAGTGGACCTGCTGGTCACCCGCAAGGGAGCGATCCGCGCAGGCTCGGGCGAGTACGGGATCATTCCAGGCTCGATGGGCACGGGTTCCTACATCGTGAAGGGTCTCGGCAACGAGATGTCCTTCAATTCGGCCTCCCACGGCGCGGGTCGGCGCATGAGCCGCAACGCGGCGAAGCGGCGCTTCTCGACGAAGGACCTGGAGGAGCAGACACGTGGCGTGGAGTGTCGCAAGGACTCCGGCGTCGTGGACGAGATCCCGAGCGCATACAAGCCGATTGAGCAGGTCATCGATCAGCAGCGCGATCTGGTGCAGGTCGTGGCCAAGCTCAAGCAGGTCGTTTGTGTGAAGGGGTGAGTGCGGACCTGCAGCACAGAGCCCCGGACAGGTGCCGGGGCTCGAAGCGCTGTGACCCCTTGGTGCCGGGGCGGATGATCATCACAGGCGACAAGCCGGGGAAGTGAGGTTAGGACTACCCCGAGCCGCGTGCGAAGGTTGCCCCGTGCTTGTCGCCCGTTCTGTTGTGCTGTTCGTCGTCGCCGCCCTGTTCGAGATCGGTGGGGCGTGGCTCGTCTGGCACGGGGTGCGGGAGCAGCGGGGGTGGGTGTGGGTGGGGGCGGGTGTCCTCGCGCTGGGGGCGTACGGGTTCGTGGCGACGCTTCAGCCTGATGCGAACTTCGGGCGGATCCTGGCGGCGTACGGCGGGGTGTTCGTCGCCGGGTCGCTGGCGTGGGGGATGGTCGCAGACGGGTACCGGCCGGACCGGTGGGACGTGACCGGGGCGCTGGTGTGTCTGGCCGGGATGGCGGTGATCATGTACGCGCCGAGGGGTGGGAGCTGACGCCTATCCTTGCGGGGAGCGGATCGCCCAGTCCGGCCATCCGGTAGTCCGGCCCGTCAGGCATTGAGGAGTTGTGTCCATGACCGCCACCGCCACCCCGCCCCCGGCCTCCCGCATCGCCGTCGTCACGGGGGCGAGCAGTGGTATCGGGGCCGCGACGGCCCGGCAACTGGCCGCGGCCGGGTATCGCGTGGTGCTGACGGCGCGGCGCAAGGACCGGATCGAGGCGCTGGCGGAGGAGATCGACGCGGCGGGGCACTCGGCCGTGGCGTACGCGCTGGATGTGACGGACCGGGCGGCCGTGGACGAGTTCGCCACCGCGTTCAAGACCGTCGGCGTGCTGGTGAACAACGCGGGTGGTGCGCTGGGTGCCGATCCGGTCGCGACCGGTGACCCGGAGGACTGGCGCCGGATGTACGAGACGAACGTCCTCGGCACGCTGCACGTGACGCAGGCGCTCCTGCCGGCGCTCACGGCGAGTGGTGACGGCACGGTCGTCGTGGTGTCGTCCACCGCCGGGCACGGCACCTACGAGGGGGGTGCGGGGTACGTGGCCGCCAAGCACGGTGCGCACGTGCTCGCGGAGACGCTGCGGCTGGAGATCGTCGGGACGCCGGTGCGGGTGATCGAGATCGCGCCCGGGATGGTGAGGACCGACGAGTTCGCGCTGACCCGGTTCGGTGGCGACGAGGAGCGGGCGGCCAAGGTGTACGAGGGCGTCGCCGAGCCGCTGACCGCCGATGACGTGGCGGACACGATCGCCTGGGCGGTGACGCGGCCGAGTCACGTCAATGTCGATCTGCTCGTGCTGAGGCCTCGTGCGCAGGCTTCCAACACCAAGGTGCACCGGGAGCTGTGATGCCGGAAGGGGCCGGGGCGACCGGCGAGTCCGGGGAGCTGCTCTCCGCGGAGCGGCGGCGGCTCGTCGAGGAGAAGAAGAACGAGCGGTACGTGTGGTGGTACCTGGGGTACTTCCTGTTCGGTATCCACCTCGTGGCGTTCGTGATGATCTACGCGGTCAAGCACGCGAAATAGCCCCCGCGTATGCCGTCGGCGGTACCCCGACCGTGGTCGTGAAGTCGCGGACGAGGTGGGCCTGGTCGGCGTAGCCGAGGTCGGCGGCGAGGGCGGCCCAGTCGACGGCGCGGCCGGTCTCGGCGCGTTCCAGGGCCTCGTGGATGCGGTAGCGGAGGATGACCCACTTCGGGCCGACGCCCACGTACGCGGCGAACAGGCGCTGCATGAGTCGTACGGACATGCCCTCGGCGCGGGCGAAGTCGCCGACGCGGCGGATGGTGCGGTCGGTGCGGACACGGTCGACGAGGGCCATGGCGAGGTCGGCGCGGGGGTCCGGTTTCGGGGCGAGTGCGAGCAGGAACTCGTCGAGGGCGGTGACGCGGGCGTCGTCGGTGGCGGGGTCGAGGACGGCCCGGGTGCCGGCGGCGGTGTCGCGTCCCGGGTACGCCTCCGGCAGTCGTACGCGCCGGCCCGTCCAGTCGCTGACCGGCCGGCCGGGCGAGAAGGGGCGGAAGCCGCCGGGGCGGAACTGGATGCCGCAGACGTGGCCCCGGCCCTCCAGTTTCTGGCTGAAGAGGCCGAGGCCGATGCCGGCGACCTCCCCGAAGCCGGAGGGGTCCTGGTCCTCGTACCGCTGGAAGACGATGTTCACCGAGGGGTGCGGGACGACGTGGGAGACGTAGGGCTCGGTCAGGTCCCAGTCGATCAGCCAGTAGTGCTCCAGGTAGGGGCGGAGCGGTGCGGCCGGTTCGTGGCGGCGGAAGCGGACGCGGGCGAAGAGCTCCGGGGCGTCGACGATGCCTCGGGTGTCGCGGCGTGGGGCGGCCATGAGGGGATGGTAGGCGCCGGGTCCGACAGTCGGCCGGAGCGCGTCGCTCGCGCGGGGCCGCGGCCCGGTCCGCGCGGGAATAGCCGGGTGCGGGCCCCCGTTCGCGAGTATGGTTGAATCATGAACAATCTGGAGGGTGGCACACGATGATGCAGTTCGGGATCTTCAGCGTCGGCGACGTGACCCCCGACCCGACCACGGGCCGGACGCCGACCGAACGCGAGCGCATCAAGGCGATGGTCGCGATCGCGCAGAAGGCCGAGGAGGTCGGGCTCGACGTCTTCGCGACGGGGGAACACCACAACCCGCCGTTCGTTCCGTCGTCGCCCACGACCATGCTGGGCTGGATCGCCGCCCGCACCGAGCGGCTGATCCTCTCCACCGCCACCACCCTCATCACCACCAACGACCCGGTGAAGATTGCCGAGGACTACGCGATGCTCCAGCACCTGGCCGACGGACGGGTGGACCTGATGCTGGGGCGCGGCAACACCGGGCCGGTCTACCCGTGGTTCGGGCAGGACATCCGGCAGGGCATCAACCTCGCCATCGAGAACTACGCCCTGCTGCACCGGCTGTGGCGCGAGGACGTCGTGGACTGGGAGGGCAAGTTCCGTACGCCGCTCCAGGGCTTCACGTCCACGCCCCGTCCGATGGACGGCGTGCCGCCGTTCGTCTGGCACGGCTCCATCCGCTCCCCGGAGATCGCCGAGCAGGCCGCGTTCTACGGCGACGGCTTCTTCCACAACAACATCTTCTGGCCCGCGAGCCACACCCGGCAGATGGTCGAGCTGTACCGGACCCGGTACGCGCACTACGGGCACGGCACGCCCGAGCAGGCGATCGTCGGACTGGGCGGGCATGTCTTCATGCGGAAGAACTCCCAGGACGCGGTGCGTGAGTTCCGGCCGTACTTCGACGTCGCGCCGGTCTACGGTCACGGGCCCTCGCTGGAGGACTTCATGGACCAGACGCCGCTGACGGTCGGGACGCCGGAGCAGGTGATCGAGAAGACGCTGGCGTTCCGGGAGTACGCCGGTGACTACCAGCGGCAGCTGTTCCTGATCGACCACGCGGGGCTGCCGCTGAAGACCGTGCTGGAGCAGATCGACCTGCTCGGTGAGGAGGTCGTGCCGGTGCTGCGGGAGGAATTCGCGAAGGGGCGGGCGGCGGGTGTGCCGGACGCGCCGACGCATGGATCCCTGCTTGCTGAGGCTCAGCTTGCCGCTGGGGCTCGGGGGACGAGGGGCGTTTGAGGAGCGGCCCGCCGCGGTGAGTGTTTCTGCGGTGGGGTGTTGCAGACCGCCGTAGGCATGATGCTGTAGCCAGGTGCGGGTGTGAGTGTGGCTGGTCGCGCAGTTCCCCGCGCCCCTTGAGGGGTGCGCCCCCTTTCGGGGCGCACCTTTCGGGGCGCACCCCTCACGGGCCGGGAATCGAGGGCCCTCACGTCTCCCGGGCCGCCTGCGTGCCCGGCCAGCCCAGGCGGGTGCCCCAAGCCCGTACGCGGCGGCGCAGTGAGCGGTGCCGGCGGCGGGTCCAGGTCCTCAGGCGGGCCCGGTCGCGTTCCCAGGCGCGGCGGTGGCGGGTGGCGCGGAGTTCGGCGAAGAGGAATTCGTAGCGGGCGAGGATGGGGGCCGCGTCGTAGCGGTGGGCGCTCTGCAGGGCGGCGGCGCCCATGGCGCGGCGGGCCGGCTCGTCGGCGATCAGTTCGAGGATGGCGTCGGCGAGGGCGCCCGGGTCGTCGACGGGGACGAGGCGGCCGTCGACGCCGTCGGTGATGATCTCGGCGGGCCCGAGCGGGCAGTCCGTGCTGATGACCGGCACTCCGCAGCGCATCGCCTCGACCAGCGTCATCCCGAACGACTCCGCGTCCGAGGCGCTGACCACCAGTGACGCCTTGGCGAACTCGGCCTCGATGGGGGTGCGCGGGCCCATGAGGCGGGCGCGGCCGGCGAGGCCGAGCTCGTCGATGATGCGGTTCAGGCGCTCCTTCTGCTTGCCGCCGCCGTAGATGCGCAGCCGCCAGTCCGGTTCCTTCGCCGCGACCCGCGCGAACGCCTCCAGGAGCAGGTCGAAGCGCTTGCCGGGGGCCAGCCGGCCCGCCGCCGCGATGACGGGGGCGGTGCCGGTGGAGGGGGAGGTTCCGGCCTCGGGGACGATGTTCGGTACCGACATCACGCGCACGCCCGGCAGGGGCATGTGGGCGCGGTACACGTTCGCGTCCGCCTCGGTGGTCGTCACCACCGCGTCCAGCGCCCGGTAGTGGCGGGCGAGCACCTTGCGCAGCCGCTTGTGGTGCGCGTCGTGGCGCAGGTGCTCCTGGCCGATGCGCAGGGCGCGGCGGGGGGCGAAGCGGGAGACGTAGACGTTGAGGCCGGGGCGGGTGCCGATCACGACGTCCGCGCGGCAGCGGGCGAGATGGGCGCGGACCCGTTGGTCGGTGAGGCGTGTGTACTGGCGGTGGCGCTTGTCCTCGGCGGGGAAGTCGACGGCCGGCTGCCCGAAGGCGGGATCGGCGAGGTCCGCGCTGCCCGGTCGCGTGTCCACCAGGGGGACGAGTCTGATCCGTGGGTCGATCCCGAAGCGCGGGGTGTCCCGGTGCCGCGACATGGACACGATCTCGACATCGTGGCGGTCCGCCAGTGCCGACGCCAGGTTCAGCGTCGTGCGGACGGTGCCGCCGATGGCGTACGCGTTGTGCAGCAGGAACACGATCTTCATGCGCTGGGCCTTCGTCGTGGTGCGGTGGGTCGTCGTCCGCGGGGTGCGTGTCCGCTCGGGGCGCGGCCCGCTTCCCGTGAGGTCCGTATGAGTCGCGTACCCGTCCTGCTCGCCGTACTCCGTCCGATCTCCGCACTCCACCCGATCGCCACGCTCGGGCCGGGCGCGGGGGGCCGGGCGGTCGCCGTACCCCGGTCGCTCGTCGTGCTCGCCGGGCTGGTCGTGGTGGTCGCGTTCCGTGCGCGCCCCGCCTTCCGCGTGTGCGCTGCCCCCTCCGCCCTCCACAGGACCCACACGACCCAACGGACCCACATGATCCATGCGACCCATACGACCCTTCCCGGCGTGACCTCGCTCCGGTGGTCCGCCTGGCATACCGGACACGGTGACCCGGCGGGGTAAGCCACCCGCCCGGCGCCGGTGAGAGGCGGGTAAGAAGCCCGCTCCCGTCCGACTCCCGCAGGTGGTTCGCCGCCGAGGTCTTGGCAGACTGGTGGGGTGCCCCAGAATGTGCTGCTCGCCGAGGACGACCGCGCCATCCGACATGCCCTGGAACGCGCGCTGACCCTGGAGGGTTACGAGGTCACGGCCGTCGCCGACGGTGTCGAGGCGCTCGCGCAGGCCCACCGGACGCCCCCGGACGTGCTCGTGCTGGACGTGATGATGCCGGGCATCGACGGCCTCCAGGTGTGCCGCGTGCTGCGGGCGGAGGGCGATCGGACGCCGATCCTGATGCTCACCGCGCTCGTCGAGACGGCCGACCGGATCGCCGGTCTGGACGCCGGAGCGGACGACTACGTCGTTAAGCCATTCGACGTAGAAGAGGTCTTCGCCCGGCTCAGGGCCCTGCTGCGCCGAACGGGTAACGGATCGGGCGGCGCCGTCGAGGCCCCCAAGCCGTCCTCGTCCGGTGACCGGGACGTCGTCGGCGGGCTGCTGTCCGCGGCCGGACTGCGCATGGACGTGCAGGCGCGGCGGGCCTGGCGGGGGGCGCGTGAGCTGGAGCTGACGCGGACCGAGTTCGACCTCCTGGAACTGCTCATGCGCAACGCCGGGATCGTCCTCGACCACGCGACGATCTACGACCGCATCTGGGGCTACGACTTCGGCCCCGGCTCCAAGAACCTCGCCGTGTACGTCGGTTACCTGCGGCGCAAGCTCGACGAGCCGGGCGCTCCGGCGCTGATCCACACGGTGCGCGGCGTGGGGTACGTGCTGAGGGAGGACTGAGTGCGCCTCCGCTTCCGCCTGCGCCGGGTCTCCTCGCTGCGGGCGACCTTCACCGTGTCCTTCGCGGCCGTGGCCGCCGCCGTCACGGTCGTCGTCGGAGTCCTCAGCTACAGCGCGGCCGCCCGGCTGGTGCGGGTCGACCAGCAGACCGTGTTCGACGCGGTGGTCCGTGACCTGCAGGGGCAGGTGCGGGAGCGGAAGCTCAGCCCCGCGGACTACGCCTCCTCGGACCAGGGCGGGCCGCGGGACGAGCTGATGGGGTCGGGCCGTACGGACATCCAGGTACTCGGGCCGGGCGGCGAGCTCGTCGACAGGGGCAGTCCGCCCCTGCCGGTGCGTGCCCGTGACCGTGGGGTCGCCGGTGAGGCCGTCGCGGGCCGTACGGTCGAGCACGACGCGGTCGCCCTCGGCGACGACCGCTACCGCGTGGCCACCGTCGCCCTCGGCGGCGGGCGGGGGGCCGTCCAGGTCGCGCAGGAGTTCAGCGACACCGAGGACCTGCTGCGGGAGCTGCAACAGCGGACCGTGCTGCTGGAGGCGGCCGTCGTGGTGTCGGCCGGGTTGTTCGGCTGGTGGCTGGCGCGGCGCATCACGCGGCGTCTGGTGCGGCTCGCCGGTGCGGCGGAGGACGTGGCGCGCACCGGTCGTCTCTCCATCCAGGTGCCGGTCACGGGGCGGGACGAGGTCGGGCGGCTCGGCCGCTCCTTCGACCGCATGCTGGTACGGCTCGCCCAGTCGGAGGAGGACCAGCGGCGGCTGGTGCAGGACGCGGGTCACGAACTGCGGACGCCGCTGACGTCGTTGCGTACGAACATCTCGTTGCTCCACCGGATCGACGAGTTCCCGGCGTCGGTCCGCGAGGAGCTGGTCGCCGATCTCGCCCAGGAGGCCCGCGAACTGACCGACCTGGTCAACGAGTTGGTCGATCTCGCGGCCGGTCAGTCCAGCACCGAGCCGGTTCAGCGGGTGGCGCTCGCGGACATCGTCGAGGACGTGGCGGTGGTCGCCCGCCGGCGGACCGGGCGGGAGGTCGTGGTGCGGGCGCACGGTGACACGACGGTCGCGGGGCGGGCGGGGGCGTTGCAGCGGGCGGTGTCGAACCTGGTGGAGAACGCGGCGAAGTTCGACCGCGGGGGATCGGGGGCGATCGAGGTCGTGGTGAGCGGGCCGCCGGGTGGGGGATCCGGTGAGGGCGTGCTGTCGGGGGGCGGTACGGCGGTGGAGGGCGCCGAGCCTGTGGAGGGGGCCGTTGGCGGTGACGGTGCGGGCGCCGGGGACGGTGACCGTGACGGTGGCGGGGTCGTCCGCGTGGAGGTGCTCGATCGGGGGCCCGGGATCGCCGACGCCGATCTGATCCGTGTCTTCGACCGCTTCTACCGTGCGCCGGCCGCGCGGAGTCTGCCTGGTTCCGGGCTCGGGCTGTCCATTGTCCGGGAGGTCGCGACGGCGCACGGGGGCGAGCCCTTCGCCTTCCGGCGGGAGGGCGGGGGGTCGGTCATCGGGTTCACGGTGGGGACGGAGGCGGCGGCGCGGGGGCACTGAGGGGTTGGTTCGAGCTGTCGCCGGCGAGGAAGACACACGCACGTCGGCCTGGGCGAGAGGCGCAGCCGAGGGAGAACTGTGACGTGCCTGGGGGATCACTCTCACGGGCGGGCGATAGGTTGCCCGCCATGACCGAACCCTTAGCCGTCGACTGGCCACCTGCCCCGATCAGAACCGAACGGCTCGTGCTCCGCGCATCCGAGGCCGGAGACCGGGCGGCGTTCATCGAGTTGCACGCCTCGCCGGAGGTGCACACCTATCTCGGCGGCCCCCGGCCGCGTGATGAGCTCGAGCGCGAGATGCCCGAGGTGCCCGGGCGGTGGCCCGGGAGTTTCGTCGTCGATCTGGACGGGGTGATGATCGGCCAGATCCTGCTCAGGAGAGCCTCAAAGGACCGTCGCCCGGCTGCCGCGGGGAAGGCCGATCTCGGCTACCTGTTCCTGCCGCGGGCGTGGGGATTCGGGTACGCCGCCGAGGCGTGCGCGGCGGCACTCGGCTGGCTCGCCGGCGCGCTTCCCGGCGAGCCGGTGGTGCTCGCCACCCAGACCGCAAACGTCCGTTCGATGCGCCTCGCGGCGAAGCTGGGGTTCACCGAGGTGGAGCGGTTCGAGGCCTGGGGCGCCGAGCAGTGGCTTGGTCTGCGGCCACCGGCCTGACCTGCGGAAACAGGCTGCCCACCTTTACCGCAGCGCACCGGGCGGAGCCCCGGGGGCGGGACGGGCGGGGGTGGTTGCGGTTCGTGCGCCCGCGCTCCAGCGGCCGAGGATCGGCTCGGCGAGGGTGCGGGCGGGGCGGCAGAGGGTCTGGCCGTGGTGGCTGAACAGGCCGTCACGGTCGTCGAAGTGGCCGAGGTCGACGCGGACCTGGGCCGACAGGTCGCAGGCGTCGCCCTGGGCGCCGCAGCTCCCAGGGCCGTCCCAGCGCAGACCGGTACGCGCCACGGCGTCGAACAGGGTCTCGCCGCCCTCGTTGGTGAAGCCGTCCGAGGTGCCCGTGGGCCCGTCGGAGAACAGCTCGCCCATCGGCAGCCAGGCCCCGTCGACCCGGAACTCCGGCCACGCCAGCACCACCCGCTCCGGCACCAGCGGCTTCAGACGGGGGAACCTCGGATACCAGAAGCTCCCGTCGACGAGCAGGCCACGCACGCGCGTCGGCACCCCGGACGCCCGGGCGACCGCCTCCAGTACCGCCATGCGCTGGCTGCACGAGCCCCGGCCCAGGGCGAGGGTCCGTGAGGCGCGGCGGCGGTCGTCGACCGAGTACACCGGGCGGACCTCGCGGGCGATGAGGGCGTGGGCGGTGCGCAGGGCGTCGAGCGGGGTGGCCGGGCGCGTCTCCTGGACGCGCGAGGTGAGCGCGGTGACGCGGGGGTGGCGCCAGTCCAGGACGCGGGTGGGGAGCGTGGAGCCCTCCACCGGGCGTTGCCTCGCGCTCGCGGCGTTCACAGGGCTCGCGGCTTTCGCGGCGTTGGACGTCCGGCACGGCATCAGCAGTCGGCTGGTCATCGGCGCCCCCACGTGGTCCCCTACCCGCACCCACCTGTTCCCGGTCATCATCACACGGCCACTCCCTCCTCACACGAGGGGGAGCCAACGAGACACCGGGAGCAACGACCCATGGCGACAGCTGAGTTGAGTGCCCAGGAGGCCGCGGCCCTCGCGGCGGTCGACGAGGCGGCCATCGCCCGTACCCTGCTGGAGCTGATCGCGATACCGAGCGTGACCGGCAGCCCCGCGGAGTCCGAGCTCCAGCACCACCTGGCGGGGCGGCTCGACCGGCTCGGGCTGGACGTGGACCTGTGGCCGATGGATCTGCCGGCGCTGCGGGCGGACCCGGACTTCCCCGGCTCGGAGGCACCGAGGCAGGAGGCGTGGGGGCTCGTGGGGACCACGCGGGACGGGGGCGACGGGCCGACGCTGATCCTCCAGGGGCACGTCGACGTCGTACCGCCGGGAGACCTGGAGCAGTGGGAGGGTGACCCGTTCGTGCCGCGGGTGACGGGGGACACCGTGCACGGCCGCGGCGCCTGCGACATGAAGGCCGGGCTCACCGCCCACCTCGCGGCCCTCGCGGCGATCCGGGCGAGCGGGGTGCGGCTGCGCGGGCGGGTGGCGGCGCACTTCGTGGTCGGTGAGGAGGACGGCGGGCTGGGCGCCTTCGGCACGCTCCGGCGCGGTCACACGGGCGACGCGTGCGTCATCGCCGAGCCGACCGCCGGGACCCTCGTCACCGCCAACGCCGGTGCGCTGACCTTCCGCCTCGACGTGCCGGGCCGGTCCGCGCACGCGAGTTCGCGTGACGAGGGCGTGAGCGCCGTCGACGCCTACCTGCCCGTGCACCGGGCCCTGGCGGCCCTGGAGGCCGAGCGCAACACCGACCCCGACCCGCTGATGGCCGAGTACCCGATCCCGTACGCGCTCTCGGTCGGCACCCTGCGGTCCGGTGACTGGGCGAGCAGCGTGCCCGATCTCCTGGTCGCCGAGGGGCGGCTGGGCGTACGGCTCGACGAGGACCCGGCGGCGGCGAGGGCCGCGCTGGAGCGGCGTGTGGCCGAGACCTGCGCCGCCGACCCGTGGCTGCGCGCGCACCCGGTGACGGTGACCTGGCCCGGCGGCCAGTTCGCCCCCGGCCGGCTCCCGGCCGGGCATCCGCTCCGGGACACCGTACGAGAGGCACACGCGGCCGCGAACGGGGGCGTACGGCCGCGTGAGCGCGGCGCGCCCTACGGCAGCGATCTGCGGCACTACACGGCGGCGGGCATTCCCACGCTCCAGTACGGGCCGGGGGACATCCGGCACGGCCACAGCACCCGCGAGCGGGTCGATCTGCCGGAGATCGTCGAGGTGGCGCGCACGTTGGTGCTCACGGTGCTGCGCACGGCCGGAACCAAGTAGGACACCATCCGCAGACGGGCCGGCGCCCGGTCCGGGACTGTCGGGAGTTCACGCGGCATGTCGGCTGGGCGACATCCTCACCGGTATCACGGCGCGACCGGGCAAGGGGCAAGTGCCCGCTGACTTGTCGTCCGGGGACGTCCTCGGGTTCCGCTGCGCTTGCCGCGGTGCCGCTCCTACGATCCGTCACCGGGTCGGCGGGAGGGGAGAGTTGGGGGCGGGGATGCGGGAGCAGGAAGCCCCGAGTCCCATCGGCCGAGTCGGCCTGTGAGGAAGACTCGGGGCCGTCGTCGCCGAACTACTGGTGTCGGGTCATCGAGCGGTGAGGACGCGTGCCCACGGCTCATCGATGTCGGCCAGACCCAGCACGGCGACCACGTTGTCGAGCATGCCGGCGCCGAACCAGCGCCGCACGGCCTCGTCGTCGCCGAGCAGCTGCCGGACGGTGTCGACCTGCTTGGCGTAGCACCGGCGCACGGCCTGCGCCACCAGCGGCTCGCCGACGGCACAGTTCGCGTGCATGAGGAAACGCAGGATGTTCCGGTCCGCGACGAGCGCGGCGTAGGCGCCGCGTGCGGCATCCAACGCCGCCTCGGGCGCCAACCCCGCCCCACCCGACGCCGGTGAGTGAGCGACCAGGGTTTCTGTCATGACGACGGACACGTGGTCGACCGCCGCCGCGAACAGCGCTTCCTTGTTCGGGTACAGGCGGTAGAGATATGGCTGGGAGATGCCGACCCAGTCCGCGATCTCGTGCGTCGTCGTGCCGTAGAAACCTTTTTGCGCGAAGCAGTCGACCGCGGCGGCCATGATGGCCCGACGTCGTTCGTCGCTCTTCGTGCTGGTGCCGGGGGCGGGCATGGGCGTCAGTTAAACACGGCTCCCTTCAGCCTCCAAAAGTCACGGCGAGGTCGGAGTCGGACGGCACATCGCGGGGCGTCAGCGCCTCGATCGCCACCAGCGGGTTCCAGTAGTCCAGGTAGTGGGTGATGCGCGCGTCGTCATCGGTCCGGACAACGGAGATGCACACCTGCTCGTACGGCTTGCCGGTCGGCAGCGCGGTGCCCTTCGAGCGGAACTCGGCGATCACCAGACTCGGATCGACCGTGTCATGGAACACGAGGTCGACGAACTCGACGTCGAAGGTCTCGGGAAAGTTGCTCATGTGCGCGACCAGTGCGTCGCGCCCCGTCACCCGCTGAGGCACGCCCGCCGGCGCGTACGGGAACTCGAGCACCGCGTCCGGGGCGAACAGCTCCACCCATTCGTCGACGCGTCCCGCGGCGGTGAGGCGCAGGTGCTCGGCCAGGGTGTGCTGGGCAGCGGCGCGGCGGTTGGCGTCGTCTTCCGTGACTGTCATCTTCCCTCCTATGTTAGTGGTTGACCTATAACCTACCACCCCGAGTCGTTGCGGGTGGCCGAGCAGGAAGTGACGTCACGCACACCACTCGATGTGCGCTCGACGTGCGCTCAATGTGCAGCGGCCGCCTGACGGTCCCTCGCCGGCACCAAAAAGGGCGAGGCCCGAAGGCCTCGCCCAAATCCCATGAAACCGCAGGGTCACGGCCACACAAGGCAGTAAGGCTGATGCCCCGCCTCATGAAGCCGATGCGAGAAGTCCTGCCACTCGTGCAGCAGTTGGTACACGTTGAACGCGTCCCGCGGGCCGCCGCGGTCCGGGACCGTCGACCAGATGAAGGCGGCCGCGCCGACCGCTTCCTCGCCGATGCCGCGCAGCGGGTCGACGACGGTCATGGGGAGCTTCACGACCGCGTAGTCGGGGTGGAGGACGACCAGTTCGAGTGGGGGAACCTTGTGCAGGGGCACACCCTCGATGCCCGTCAGCACCATGGCGGCCATCGTCTCCGGCTTGATCTTGGTGAACATGCCGTTCATGCCGAGCTCGTCGCCGCCGAGTTCCTCCGGGCGCATCGAGATCGGGACGCGGGCAGCCGTCGCGCCGTCGGGCGCGCCGAAGTACTTGTACGTCACCCCCACCCGACCACCGTTCCTGCTTCCTGCCCGCAGCCGATCGGCCACGTGGTCCGTCCGGTCCATTCGGGGTGTCCGAGGCGTGCCGGGCGTGCGGTTGGTCCTGCCGGTCTGATCCATGCGATCCATGCGACCCATCCGATCCATACGGTCCTTACCGTCCATACGGTCCGGTCGGTCGATTCGCTCAGCGCCGCTGCGCTGCGGAACGGAATCGTCCTGGTGTGCACCCGTGGGGCCGAGGGGAAGCGTGTGGTTCGCGGACGCCGTGGGTTCCGGTGGAGCCGTGGGGCCCTGCGGTCCCGTGGGAGGGTGCGGACCATCCGTGGGGTCGTGCGGCTCCGTCGAACCCAGAGGGCCGATGGGGCTCTGCGGACCCACCGGAGAAATGGGGCTCTGCGGGCCGACCGGACCTGTCGGTCCGGGAGGACCCGGCGGAATCTGTCCACCCTGTGCCTGCCGTGCTTCGCCTCGTGCCTCGGTCGATTCCTCCGCCTCGCGCCGGTGCCTTCCCCGCCGGGCACGCCGGGGACCGAGGTCATCGGTCCCCTCGCCCAGTCCGCCACCGCGATGCATATCTCCACCCGACTGCTGTTCTAGGACGCGTGGCCCCCGCCGCGCAACCCGATCATCGTGTCATTGTGACCTCCCCCACGGCCGCGCGCCGAAACGTGCGTTGAAACACCTGTCCGCGGGATCTTCAGAGCCTCTGACACCATGGCTTGTGTGACCTATCAGTACGAAGCCCCAGTTTCGCAGACTCTTTTCGAGCGTGCGTCGGCCGTCACGCCCGGCGGCGTGAACTCTCCCGTGCGCGCCTTCCGCGCCGTGGGCGGTACGCCCCGGTTCATGGTGTCCGGTACCGGTCCTTATCTCACCGATGCGGACGGTCGCGAGTATGTAGATCTCGTGTGTTCGTGGGGGCCCATGATTCTCGGGCACTCCCGGCCCGAGGTCATCGCCGCCGTCCAGGAGGCCGTCTCCCGCGGCACCTCCTTCGGTACGCCCGGTGAGGGCGAGGTCGCGCTCGCCGAGGAGATGGTCGCCCGCGTCGACCCGCTCGACCAGGTGCGGCTCGTCTCCAGCGGGACCGAGGCCACCATGTCCGCCATCCGGCTCGCCCGCGGGTTCACCGGCCGCACCAAGGTGATCAAGTTCGCCGGGTGTTACCACGGTCACGTCGACTCGCTGCTGGCGGCGGCGGGCAGCGGGGTCGCGACGTTCGCGCTGCCCGACACCCCCGGCGTGACCGGTGCGCAGGCCGCGGACACGATCGTGCTGCCGTACAACGACCTCGGCGCCGTACGGGAGGCCTTCCTGGCCCACCCCGGCGAGATCGCCTGCGTCATCACCGAGGCCTCGCCCGGCAACATGGGCGTCGTGCCGCCGCTGCCCGGCTTCAACCAGGGGCTGAAGGACGTGTGCGCCGAGCACGGGGCGCTGTACATCTCCGACGAGGTCATGACCGGCTTCCGGACCAGCCGGGCCGGGTGGTACGGCATCGACGGGGTCCGGCCCGACCTCATGACCTTCGGGAAGGTCATGGGGGGCGGGTTCCCGGCCGCCGCCTTCGGGGGGCGCGCCGACGTCATGGCGCACCTCGCGCCCGCCGGGCCCGTCTACCAGGCCGGCACCCTCTCCGGGAACCCGGTCGCCACCGCCGCCGGGCTCGCCCAGCTGCGGCTCCTCGACGACGCCGCCTACGACAAGGTGAACGCCGTCTCCGAGCAGATCCGTACGCTCGTCACGGAGGCCCTGACCAAGGAGGGCGTCGCGCACACCCTGCAGAACGCCTCCAACATGTTCTCCGTCTTCTTCACCGACCAGCCGGTGCGCAACTACGACGACGCCAAGAAGCAGGAGTCCTTCCGCTTCAACGCCTTCTTCCACTCGATGCTGTCGCAGGGCGTCTACCTGCCCCCGTCGTCGTTCGAGTCGTGGTTCGTGTCGACCGCGCACGACGAACGGGCCGTCCAGCGCGTCGCGGACGCCCTCCCGGCCGCCGCCCGCGCCGCCGCGGAGGCCGCCGCATGAGCACCGTGAACAGCGCGACCGGTGACGGCACGAACGGCGACGGTACGAACAGCAGAGACGTCACCGTCGTCCACGTCATGCGGCACGGCGAGGTCGCCAACCCCGACGGGATCCTGTACGGCAGGCTGCCCGGCTACCACCTCTCCGAGCTCGGGCGGCGCATGGCCGACCGGGTGGCCGAGCACCTCGCCTCGCGGGACGTGACGTACGTGGTCGCCTCGCCGCTGGAGCGCGCGCAGGAGACCGCGACGCCGATCGCCAAGGCCCACGGTCTCGATCTCGCCACCGACGCCCGCCTCATCGAGGCCGACAACGTCTTCCAGGGCAAGACCTTCGGCGTCGGCGACGGAGCGCTGAAGCGGCCCGAGAACTGGAAGCACCTGGTCAACCCCTTCAAGCCGTCCTGGGGCGAGCCGTACGTCGACCAGGTCATCCGGATGATGGGGGCGCTCGACGCGGCGAAGGACGTGGCGCGGGGGCACGAGGCCGTGTTGGTCAGCCATCAGCTGCCGATCTGGATCGTGCGGTCGTACGTCGAGCGGCGGCGGCTGTGGCACGACCCGCGCAAACGGCAGTGCACGCTCGCCTCGCTGACGACGTTCACGTATCACGGCGACAAGATCGTGTCCGTCGGGTACACCGAGCCCGCGCGGGACCTGGTGCCGGCGCATCTCCTCGCGGGGGCCAAGCCGGTCAAGGGCAAGGGCAAGGCCTTCGGCGCGTAGGCGCTCCGCTGGGTTGGGCGGAGGCGGGGCGGGGTGCCTTACGTCGTAGGGCGACTGCGGGCTGTTCGTGGTTGCTCGCGCCCACGCGGCGGAGCCGCGCAATGTCACAGCCCCGCGCCCCTTTCAGGGGCGCAACCCTCGGTTCGACGGAACCCCATCAGCCGTACGTCTCTCTCACAGACGTACGGCCGTTCGCCGTGCCTACGCGCACCCCATCGGCGCACGCCCCGCCACAAAGCGTACTGACATGGGCATCTAAGCGTATATCCGCCCAATCGTCGAAATCCATGCCAGATCTGCGGAACCCTCGCCACCGCCGTGCCCTCTACATCGGTGTCCTCCCCTCAAGGGGGATCTGACCGACCAAGGGGGACACAGTGAGTGACATCACGCGAAGGGGAATGATCGGGCTCGGCGCCGGAGCCGCCGCCGCGCTGGGGCTGGCCGGATGCGGTACCGCCCCGAAAGACGGGTCGAGTGACGCCGCGGGTTCCAGGAAGCGGGGCAAGAACCGCAAGAGCGAGGCCAGGCCGATCGGGGACGGGTCCACCGCCGACACCGGCAAGCAGCCCAAGCAGCCCGAGAAGCCGCGGCCGCTCCAGGCCGGTGAGACGCCGCCGCAGTTCGTGGTGTTCTCCTGGGACGGGGCGGGCGACGTGGGGAACGGGCTGTTCCCGCGGTTCCTGAAGACCGCCGAGGACCACGGCGCCCACATGACCTTCTTCCTCTCCGGGATCTATCTGCTGCCCGAGTCCAGGAAGCGCACCTACCTGCCGCCGAACAACGCGCCCGGCGCCTCCGACATCGGCTACCTCACGGACGAGCACATCAAGTCGACACTCGGGCACATACGCCAGGCCTGGCTCGACGGGCACGAGATAGGCACCCACTTCAACGGCCACTTCTGCGGCGGCCACGGCTCGGTCGCCAACTGGACGCCCAAGCAGTGGCGCAGCGAGATCGAGCAGGCGAAGTCGTTCGTGAAGGAGTGGCGGACCAACACCGGCTGGACCGACGTCGAACCGCTGCCCTTCGACTACGACAAGGAGCTCATCGGCGCCCGGACGCCGTGTCTGCTCGGCCAGGACAACCTGCTGCCGACCGCCCGCGAGCTCGGCTGGCGCTACGACGCCTCCTCGTCCGGCGGCCTGCAGGTCTGGCCCCGCAGGAAGCAGGGCCTGTGGGACCTGCCACTCCAGCAGATACCTTTCCCCGGGCGCGGCTTCCAGGTGCTCTCGATGGACTACAACATCATGTACAACCAGTCGCAGAACTCCACCAAGGCCCCGCCCTCCAACTACCCGGCCTGGCGCGAGCAGGCCACCGGGGCGTACGTCGCCGGGTTCCAGCGGGCGTACGAGACGAACCGGGCGCCCCTGTTCATCGGCAACCACTTCGAGGAGTGGAACGGCGGCATCTACATGGACGCCGTCGAGGAGGCCCTCAAGCACATCGCGCGGGAGAAGGAGAAGGGCGGCGACGTACGGCTCGTCTCCTTCCGTCAGTTCGTGGACTGGCTGGACGTGCAGAAGCCGGAGGTGCTGGACAGGCTTCAGTCGCTCGGAGTGGGGCAGGCGCCGGCCGGAGGCTGGAAGAAGTTCCTCGCGGACGCGGGGAAACCGCCTGCGAAGGGCGCCTGAAATGGGGTTTCGTGCCCTTGCGGGGGGTGCGGAAGACTCTCGAAAGGGGCATGCGAAACTTTTCACATGAGTGCCGCCAGCCGCGCCCGCGCCCCCCAGCGCTCGAACCGCACCCGTGAGCCCCGTCAGATCCGTATGAGTCGCATGGCCCGTATGAGCCGCACCGGCCGTGGCCGCGGCGCCCTGGTCACCGCCGGGGCCGCGGCGCTGGTGCTCGCCGTCTCGGCGTGCAGCTCCGGGGGGACCTCGGGAGGCGGTGGCGGCACCGGCTTCATCACCAGCTCCGACGGCATCGCCACCGTGAAGAAGGGTGACCGGGCGGACGCCCCCGACCTGTCGGGCAAGACCATCGACGGCAAGCAGCTCGACGTCGCCTCCGCCTACAAGGGCAAGATCGTCGTCGTCAACGTGTGGGGCTCCTGGTGTTCGCCCTGCCGGGCCGAGGCCCCCAACCTCGTCAAGGTCTCCGAGGAGCTCGCCGGCCAGGGCGTGCAGTTCGTCGGCATCAACACCCGCGACACCAGCACCGGACCGGCCCGGGCCTTCGAGGAGGCGTACAAGGTCGAGTACCCGAGCCTGTACGACCCGACCGGCAAGCTGATGCTCCGCTTCAAGAAGGGCACCCTCAACCCGCAGGCGATCCCCTCGACCCTCGTCATCGACCGGGAGGGCAAGGTCGCCGCGCGCTCCCTCCAGGCGCTCAGCGAGGCGAAGCTGCGCAAGCTGATCGATCCGGTCCTCGCGGAGAAGTGACCTCGTGTCCCTCGTCACCGCCACGGCCGACCTCGCCGCGCCCGCGGTCCTGGCCGCCTCGACCGACCCGAACCAGACCGTCTACAGCGGCGCCCTGCTGATCGCCCTGCCCATCGCCGTCCTCGGCGGTCTCGTCTCCTTCTTCTCGCCGTGCGTGCTGCCGCTGGTGCCCGGCTACCTGTCGTACGTCACCGGGGTCAGCGGCACCGACCTGGCTCAGGCGCGGCGCGGGCGCATGGTCGCCGGTGCCGGGCTGTTCGTGCTCGGGTTCACCGCGGTGTTCGTGTCCGGCGGGGCGCTGTTCGGGTACTTCGGGTCGACGCTGCAGGAGTACCAGGGCGTCCTGTCCAAGGTGCTCGGTGTGCTCATGATCCTGATGGGCGTGTTCTTCATGGGGATGATGCCCTGGCTCACCCAGCGGGAGTTCCGCTTCCACACCCGGCCGACCGCCGGGCTCGTCGGGGCGCCCCTGCTCGGCGCGCTCTTCGGCATCGGCTGGACGCCCTGCATCGGCCCGACCCTCGCCTCCGTCAACGCGCTCGCGATGGACCAGGCGAGTGCCGGTCGCGGGGCCCTGCTGACGGTGGCGTACTGTCTCGGGCTGGGCGTGCCCTTCGTCGTGGCCGCGGTCGCCTTCCGCAAGGCCCTCGGTGCCTTCGGCTGGGTCAAGCGGCACCACGTCTGGGTCATGCGCGTCGGTGGCGTCATGATGATCGCGACCGGCCTGCTGCTGCTGACCGGCGCCTGGGACCGCATCGTGCAGGAGATGCAGGTCTGGTCGAACGGCTTCACTGTGGGGATCTGATCCATGAGCAACACGGAGACCAAGGCCAAGGCCGCTGCGGGCGAGTCCAGGGCGACCGCTGACGACAACGACCTCGGCGCCGCCGGCTCCCAGCTGTCCACCGCCCCCACGGAGGACGCCCCCAACCTGCCCTCGCTGGGTGTCATCGGCTGGGCCCGCTGGTTCTGGCGGCAGCTGACCTCCATGCGGGTCGCGCTGCTGCTGCTGTTCATGCTGTCGCTCGCGGCGATCCCGGGCTCGCTCATCCCGCAGTCGGGACAGGACGAGACCAAGGTCGCCGACTTCATGGACCGGCACGACACGCTGGGGCCCGTCTACGAGAAGCTCGGGCTGTTCCACGTGTACAGCTCGGTGTGGTTCTCGGCGATCTACATCCTGCTGTTCATCTCGCTCATCGGCTGCATCGTGCCGCGCACCTGGCAGTTCGTGGGGCAGCTCAAGGGGCGTCCGCCCGGGGCGCCGAGGCGGCTGAACCGGCTGCCCGCGTACACGACCTGGCGCACCGACGCCGAGCCGGAGCAGGTGCGGGAGATCGCACTGAAGGTGCTGAAGCGGCGCCGGTACCGCTCGCACGCCGCCGGTGACGCGGTCGCCGCCGAGAAGGGCTACCTGCGGGAGGCCGGCAACCTGGTCTTCCACCTCGCCCTGATCGTGATGCTGGTCGCGTTCGCCTGGGGCCAGCTCTTCAAGTCCGAGGGCAACAAGCTGATCGTCCAGGGTGACGGCTTCGCCAACACCATGACGCAGTACGACGACTTCAAGTCCGGCAACCTCTTCACCACCGACGACCTGACGCCGTTCAGCTTCGACCTGAAGAGCGCCAAGGGCACGTTCGAGCGCACCGGGCCGAACCGGGGCACTCCGCGCACGTACGAGTCGCACATCACCTACAGCGTGGGCGCGGACGGCAAGGAGAAGCCGGCCGTGATCAAGGTCAACGAGCCGCTGGTCGTCGGCGACACCAAGGTCTACATGGTCAACTACGGGTACGCGCCCGTCGTCACCGTCCGGGACGGCAAGGGCAAGGTCGTCTTCAAGGACGCGGTGCCGCTGCTGCCGCTCGACGGCAACCTCACCTCCTCCGGGGCGATCAAGGTCCTCGACGGCTACCGCGACGCCAAGGGTGAGAAGGAGCAGCTCGGCTTCAACGCCTTCTTCGTGCCGACTTTCGCGGGGGCGGGCAAGGGCCAGATGCTCTCGCAGTTCCCGGCGCTGGACTTCCCCGTGCTCGCGCTGTCCGCGTACCACGGTGACCTGGGCGTCGACTCGGGCATCCCGCAGAACATCTACCAGCTCGACAAGACCAACCTGAAGGAGTTCAAGGACTCCAAGGGGCAGCTGCTGAAGAAGCGGCTGCTGCCCGGCGAGACCATGAAGCTGACCGGCGGCAACGGCTCGGTCACCTTCGACGGCATCAAGCCGTGGGCCCGCTTCCAGATCACCCAGCAGCCCGGCAGCGGCTGGGCCCTGGCCGGCGCCATCGCCGCGATCGCGGGCCTCGCCGCCTCCCTGTTCATCCAGCGCCGTCGCGTGTGGGTCCGGGCCGTGCGCGGCGCCGACGGAGTGACCGTCGTCGAGATGGCGGGCCTCGGCCGCAGCGAGTCCACGAAGCTGCCGGAGGAACTGGGGGACCTGGCCGGGCTGGTGTACGAGGAGGCGCCGGCCGCCGCGGACCGGGACACGGCCACCGACCCGGCCTCCGGCGCGGGGAAGGACCCCTCCTCGGAGAAGTCCGAGGACCGCGCCTCCGCTCCGCCGGGCGAGCCCTCCGGTTCGTCCGGCACCGAGAACACCGACCCCTCCGACTCCGACGCCGGCCCCGCTCCGGAGCCGGGCGCCAGGACAAGCCACCCCGACCCCCAAGTCGTACCTGCCGAAGGGGCTGACCCCCAGTGACATTCGCCGCCGCGACCGAGCTGGCCGCCGGGACCAACGAGAACCTCGCCAACATCAGCAACGTGCTGATCTACTCCGCGATGGCCGTCTACACGCTGGCCTTCTTCGCGCACATCGCCGAATGGCTCTTCGGCAGCCGCAGCAAGGTGGGCCGTACAGCCGCCGCGCTCACCGCCGACGGGGCGAAGAAGGCGAACGGGCCCGCCGTGACCGTGCGGACCGCCGGCTCCACCGCCGTGCTGGAGCGGCCCAAGGTGGTCGTGCGCGCGGCAGCCGGCGCGCGGGACGTGCCGGACGGCCCCGGCGCGCACGGCGGTGACGAACAGGGCGACCTCTACGGCCGTATCGCCGTGTCCCTCACCGTGCTCGCCTTCGCGATCGAGGCGGGCGGCGTGCTGACGCGTGCCCTGTCGGTGCAGCGGGCGCCGTGGGGCAACATGTACGAGTTCAACATCACCTTCTCCACCGTCGCCGTCGGCGTGTACCTCGCCTTCCTGGCGCTGAAGAAGAACATCCGCTGGCTCGGCCTCCCCCTGATCACGACGGTCCTGCTCGACCTCGGTCTCGCCGTCACCGTCCTGTACACCGCCAGCGACCAGCTGGTTCCCGCCCTCCACTCGTACTGGCTGTACATCCACGTCTCGACCGCGATCTTCTGCGGCGCGGTCTTCTACGTGGGCGCGGTCGGCACGATCCTCTACCTGTTCAGGGACTCCTACGAGAACAAGCTCGCGAGCGGGGGCAAGCCGGGCCGGTTCGCGACCTCCGTGCTGGAGCGGCTGCCCGCCTCGGCGTCCCTCGACAAGTTCTCCTACCGCGTCAACGCCGCCGTCTTCCCGCTGTGGACGTTCACGATCATCGCGGGCGCCATCTGGGCCGGTGACGCGTGGGGCCGCTACTGGGGCTGGGACCCGAAGGAGACCTGGTCCTTCATCACCTGGGTCGCCTACGCCGGCTACCTGCACGCCCGCGCCACGGCCGGCTGGAAGGGCCGCAAGGCCGCGTACATCGCGCTCATCGCCTTCGCCTGCTGGCTGTTCAACTACTACGGCGTCAATCTCTTCGTGACGGGCAAGCACTCCTACGCGGGCGTGTGACCCACTGCTCCCGGACGAACAGGGAAGAGTCCCGGTGATCAGCCGACCGTGATCGAGTCCAGCTTCTGCCGCAGGTACACGTGCGAGTCCACCGGCTCGTACGCCACGCGCCCCACCGGGGCGGGCACGGACTCGACCCATGTGCCCGGGGTGCACTCGCCGAAGTAGACGAGGGACATCAGCTCCTCGGCGGGTACGTCGGCCGGTGGCGGCAGCACGCGGTGGCGGCCGGAGCGCCAGCGGTCACCGGTCCAGCGGGCCATCAGGTCGCCGATGTTGACGGTGAGGGCGTCCGGGTCGTAGGGGGCGTCCTCCCAGCCGCCCTCGTCCGTGTACACCTGGAGCCCGCCCCTGCCGGCCTGGCGGTCGAGGATCGTGACGGTGCCGAAGTCGGTGTGGGGGCCGATACGGAACTGGCCCGGCTCGGGCTCGCCGACGACCTCCCTGCCCGGGTACCAGTTGATGTTGAAGCCGTAGGTGGGGTGGCTCATGTGGCGGGTGAAGAAGTCCGGTTCCAGGCCCAGGGCCTCGCCGAGCAGCGCGAGAAGGTGGTTCTCCAGCTCGGCCATCCGTGCCAAGTACTCCTCGCACAGCGGCCGCAGCTCCGGTACCTGCGACGGCCAGACGTTCGGCGCGTACCACTCCGCGTTCACGGCCGGGTCCTCGAACGGTTCGTGGGTGGCGAAGGTGAGCGACTCCTTGAGGTCCGGCGGGGTCTCGGTTCCCTCGGCGTAGCCGTTCGCCTCGGCGCCCGGGCCCAGCCAGCCGCGGCCGCCGACCTTCGCCTCGTACGCCTGCTTGATCCCGGCGGGGAGGGCGAAGAAGGCACGGGCGGCCGCGCGGATGCGGGTGCGCAGTTCCGGGTCCACGCCGTGACCGGTGACCAGGAGGAAGCCGGCGCTCCGCAGGGCCTCGTCGACGGTGCGGGCGATGGCCCGGCGCGCCTCCGGGCCACCCGTCAGCCAGGGCCTCAGGTCGACGGTCGGGACGCGGGGGCTGCCGTGTGTCACGGTCTCAGTCACCGATGTCCTCCTTCCACAGGTCCGGGTTCGTCTCGGTGAAGTCGCGCATCAGCGCCACGCACTCGGGGTCGTCCAGCAGCACGATCTCCACCCCGTGGTCCGCGAGCCAGTCGTGGCCGCCGTGGAAGGTCTCCGCCTCGCCGATGACCACACGGGAGATGCCGAACTGGCGGACCAGGCCGGAGCAGTACCAGCAGGGTGACAGGGTCGTCACCATCGTCGTACCGCGGTACGTGCGCTGCCGGCCCGCCGCGCGGAACGCCGCCGTCTCGGCGTGCGCCGACGGGTCGCCGTCCTGGACGCGGCGGTTGTGCCCCCGGCCGAGGAGGGTGCCGTCCGCGCCGTAGAGGGCCGCCCCGATGGGGATGCCTCCCTCGGCGAGACCGGCCCGGGCCTCGGCGACGGCGGTGGTGAGCCATGCGCGTGCCTGTGCGAGCTCCATGCCCTTACCTTCCCGCCTCCTGCCCGCGTCCATTCCTGCCGAGGGCCGGGTCCGGACTCCCACCCGCTCACCCGCGAGCCGAGCGACGGGCGGGAAGGAAACCGCGGGCGCTCCTCGTCAAATTTGACTAGAGTCGCCGTATGGCCGAGACGACGATTCCGATCCTGCCGTGCCGAACCCTTCCGCCCGTCCTCGACTTCTACCGCGCCCTCGGGTTCGAGGTCGCCTTCGAGCAGCGCAGCCCCAACCCGTACGCGGTGGTCGTACGCGGTGACATCCAGCTCCAGTTCTTCGGCATGAAGCGCTACGAGCCGGGCCGGTCGTACAGCACCTGCTACGTCGTGACCGACGACGTGGACGGGCTCTACGCGGCGTTCCGGGCCGGCCTCAAGTCGGCGTACGGGAAGGTCCCGACCCGGGGGCTGCCGCGTCTCGGGCCGCTCAAGGACGCCACCCACGGCATGCGCCAGTTCCTCATGACCGACCCGGGCGGCAACTGCGTCCGCGTCGGCCGGCCGATCAGGGACGACCTCCACCACAGCGCCGTACCCGAGGAGACCTTCGCCCGAGCCCTGCACAACGCGGCTCTCTTCGCCGACTCCAAGGACGACCCGAAGGGCGCCGCGCGCATCATCGACCGCGTGCTGCGCCTGGAGGACGAACGGCCCACTCCCGTGCAGCGCCTGCGGCTCCTGGCGCTGCGCGCGGAGGTCGCCGACCGTCTCGGCGACGAGGAACGGCTGAGGTCCTCGCTCGCCGAGGCGGCCGCGGTCCCCCTCACCGCCGAGGAACGGGACGCGGTGGGCGAGGACCTCGACCGCATCGAGGAGCTCCGTACGCGGACGCTGTGAACCAGCGGTTCCCCGGGCACGCACGCCCGAGTGCCCCGAACAGCTGGGCTCCGTAGGGGATTTCGGCTCGTGTGCCGTCGGGTGCGCCTGTGCCGGCCGTGCTCCGCCCCGGGCCTGGGCACCTGGACGCACCTGGCCGGCGTCCGCGACGGGCCCGGCCCCACACTGCGGCTCCACGTCAACGGCGCCCGGGGAGCCGAGGTGGACGACACCGACCCGACCGTGTCCACCGGCGCCCTCATGACCGGGCGCGCCGGTCCCTCAGTCCTTGGAGTCGCCGTCCTGCTTGCCCTCGTCCGACTTCTCGCTCTCGTTCTTGTTCTTGTCCTCGTCGAGGGACTTCAGGAAGTCGGGGTTGTCGTCCGGAGCGACCCAGCCGCCCCCGGCCCTGCGGGAGCCACCGCCCATACGGCCCGCCGTACTGCTGCGGTCCCGGCCCACGATCAGCCAGGAGACCGAACCGACCAGCGGGAAGAGGAGGATGAGGATGGCCCACAGGGGTTTGGGGATGTGGCGGACATCCTGCTCCCGCGTGGTGATGCAGTCGATGAACGCGTAGATGCTCAGTGCCAGCGGCACAAGGATCATCAGCACCCGGAGCAATGTAATCGATCCCCTTGAGAGACGCCGTCGGTCGCCGGGCCGGGCGGAGTCCGGCACCCGGTGACCGCTCCAGAGTAGTGCGTACCGGCTGTGCCATCCCGGGGGGCAACCCCGGACCCCCGGCAGAAGTGGGGCCGACGCAGTTTCCGAGTGACCCTCAGCGATACTTGACGCATGGCTTACGACGATCTTCGCTCGTTCCTCCGGGCCCTCGATCGGGAAGGCGACCTCAAGCGCGTCAAGGTGGAGGTCGACCCCCACCTGGAGGTCGGCGAGATCACCGACCGGGTCAACAAGGCGGGCGGCCCCGCGCTGCTCTTCGAGAACGTGCGCGGCTCGACCATGCCGCTCGCCATGAACGTCTTCGGCACCGACCGGCGTCTGCTGAAGTCGCTGGGCCTGAAGTCGTACGAGGAGATCAGCGAGAAGATCGGCGGCCTGCTCAAGCCCGAGCTGCCGCACGGGTTCGTCGGTGTGCGCGAGGCCTTCGGGAAGCTCGGCGCGATGACCCACGTACCGCCGAAGAAGGTCAAGTCCGACAGCGCCCCCGTCCAGGAGGTCGTACTGCGGGGCGACGACGTGGATCTGGACGCCCTGCCCGCCCTGTTCACCTGGCCCCAGGACGGCGGCTCCTTCTTCAACCTCGGCCTCACGCACACCAAGCACCCCGAGACCGGCGTCCGCAACCTCGGCCTGTACCGCCTCCAGCGCCACGACAGGCGCACCATCGGCATGCACTGGCAGATCCACAAGGACAGCCGCAACCACTACCAGGTGGCCGCGCGCAGGGGCGAGCGGCTGCCGATCGCCATCGCCTTCGGATGCCCGCCCGCCGTCACGTACGCCTCCACGGCCCCGCTCCCCGGTGACATCGACGAGTACCTCTTCGCCGGGTTCATCGCGGGCAAGCGGATCGAGATGGTGGACTGCAAGACGGTGCCGCTGCAGGTGCCCGCCAACGCCGAGGTCGTCCTCGAGGGGTGGCTGGAGCCGGGCGAGATGCTGCCGGAGGGCCCCTTCGGCGACCACACCGGCTTCTACACGCCGCAGGAGCCCTTCCCGGCCCTGACGATCGACTGCGTGACGATGCGGAAGCGGCCGCTGCTGCAGTCCATCGTGGTCGGACGGCCCCCGACGGAGGACGGACCACTGGGCCGGGCGACCGAGCGCTTCTTCCTTCCGCTACTGAAGATCATCGTTCCGGACATCGTGGACTACCACCTCCCCGAGGCCGGCGGTTTCCACAACTGCGCGATCGTCTCGATCGACAAGAAGTACCCCAAGCACGCCCAGAAGGTCATGCACGCCATCTGGGGCGCCCACATGATGTCGCTGACCAAGCTGATCGTGGTCGTCGACGCCGACTGCGACGTCCACGACCTGCACGAGGTCGCCTGGCGGGCGCTCGGCAACACCGACTACGCCCGCGACCTGACCGTCGTCGAAGGCCCGGTCGACCATCTCGACCACGCCTCCTACCAGCAGTTCTGGGGCGGCAAGGCGGGCATCGACGCGACGCGGAAGTGGCCCGAGGAGGGCTACACGCGGGACGGTGGCTGGCCGGAGATGGTGGTGTCGGACCCGGAGACGGCGGCGCTCGTGGACCGCCGCTGGAAGGAGTACGGGCTGTGACCTCCGCCTCCGCCGCGCTCCCCCAGCCGGGGCGCACCAAGGCGTTCCTGCGCCTGGTGATGATCGAGCACTCCGTCTTCGCGCTGCCGTTCGCGTACATCGCGTCCCTCACGGCCATGTTCCAGCTGGACAAGAACATCCACTGGGGCCGGCTGCTGCTCGTGACGGTCGCGATGGTCGGGCTGCGCACCTTCGCGATGGCCGCCAACCGGATCATCGACCGCGAGATCGACGCCCGCAATCCCCGTACGGCCCAGCGCGAGCTGGTCACCGGCGCGATGACGGTGCGGCACGCGTGGACGGGCGCGTTCATCGCCCTGGTGTTCTTCCTCGGCGCGGCGGCCCTGCTCAACCCGCTGTGCCTGGCGCTGGCGCCCATCGCGGTGATCCCGATGGTGGTCTACCCGTACGGCAAGCGGTTCACGAACTTCCCGCAGGCCATCCTCGGCCTCGCCCAGGCCATGGGCCCGGTCGGCGGCTGGCTCGCGATCACGGGCGAGTGGTCCTGGACCGCGGTGGTCCTCGGGCTCGCGGTCGGCATCTGGATCGGCGGCTTCGACCTGATCTACGCCTGCCAGGACGTCGACAGCGACCGCGAGACCGGTGTCGGATCGGTCCCGGCGCGGTTCGGGGTACCGGCGGCGATCTGGGGCGCGCGGGCGTGCCACCTCGTCACCATGGCGCTCTTCGTCTGGTACGCGCTGGTGACCGACGCGGGCGCGTTCCTGTGGCTGGGCCTGCTGATCGTGGCGGCGGCGTTCGCGTACGAGCACACCATCGTGCGGCCGCACGACCTGTCCCGGCTGAACAGGGCGTTCTTCAGCGTCAACGGGTTCATCGGGATCGCGTTGTTCGTGTGCGCGCTGCTGGATCTGCTGGTGCGGGGTCTGACGCTGTAGGCGGTCCGTACGGGCGGATGTCTCCCGGCGACCGAGTCGTTGAGACGAGGGGTCCCGGGCGGAGCTCTACGGCGCCAGGGCCGGACGGGGTGCGCGGCGGCGGAACAGGAACGCCGCCGTCACGCCCGACAGCAGGCCTATCAGGTGGCCCTGCCAGCTGACGCCGCTCTGGGTGGGGGCGAGGCCCATGAGGATGGAACCGCCCCAGACCGCGCCGACCAACAACCCCGCGACGATGCCGAGCGGCCGGCGCTCGACGAAGCCGCTCACCAGCAGGAAGCCGAACAGGCCGAAGATCAGGCCGGAGGCGCCCGCGGTGTTGCTGTTCGCCGGGGACAGGAGCCAGACGCCCAGGCCGTCGGCCACGATGATCAGCGCGCACACGGCGGCGAAGCGGCGCAGGCCGCCGAGGGCCGCGAGGAAACCGAAGACCAGCAGCGGCACGGTGTTCGCGGCGACATGGGCGAAGCCGAAGTGGAGGAAGGCGGCGGGGACGACGTCGACCAGCTCGGACGGTCTGCGCGGCATGATGCCGAAGCCGTCCAGCGCGTGACCGCTGACCACGTCGACCACTTCGAGCAGCCACAACAGCGCCACCCAGCCCACCATCAGCTTGGCGGCGGCCTTCGCGCGGTCGCCACGCGACCACCCGAGCTCCGTACCAGTCATGGCAACCCCCACCTTTCCCGTCCGTTCCGGGAACGGACGAGGCCCCTCGTCCGGTTCCCTCCCGGCGAACGATCCCGGATAGGCTCGGCGTCGTGAACCCACTCAAGCCAGGAGAGATGGCGCGTAGGCCTTGGATCGTAGGGGTCTCCGGTGCGTCCGGCACCCCCTATGCCGCCGCTGTGCTGCGTGGGCTGCTGGATGCGGGGGAGAGCGTCGACCTGGTCGTCAGCCGGGCCGCCCGGCTCACCCTGCTCGACGAGACGGGGATCGCGTTCCGCGACGCGCACTGGCGGGACGACCTGCGGGAATGGCTGGCGCGGGGGGCCGACGGAAAGCCGGACGCCTTCGGGGGCGTACGCGTCGACGACGTACGGCACTGGGCCGCCGGTGACCTGGCGGCGGGGCCCTCGTCCGGGTCGTACCCGGTCAAGGGGATGCTGATCGTGCCCGCCTCCACCGCCTGTGTGGCCGGGGTCGCCCTGGGGCTGAGCAAGGACCTGTTGCAGCGTGCCGCGAGCGTGACCCTCAAGGAGGGGCGCACGCTGGTCGTCTCCGTGCGAGAGACCCCGCTGAACGGACAGACGCTGCGGCACCTGGTGACCCTGGACGACGCGGGCGCCACGGTGCTGCCGGCCTCGCCGGCCTTCTACGCGGGGGCCACGCACATCCAGGACCTGGTGGACTTCGTCGCCGGGCGGGTGCTGGACGCGGCGGGCGTCGAGCACGGGCTGTACCGGCGGTGGCGGGGGGAGCTGGGCGGCGGGGCGCGGACGACTTGAACGGAACCGGACGTGAACGGAACCGGACGTGTACGGACCCGGACGTGTACGGACCCGAAATGAACGGCACCGAACCCGGCCGGATTCACTCTTCCCGAGCACCTGGTAGCGGGAGCGCTACCACTCACCACTACTTCGAGAACTCTTTCAGCGGAAGGCAACCGATCGCATGGACGCGGTGGACAGGCAGCTCATCCAGGCCCTCAGGGAGAACGGCCGTGCCTCCTACGCGGAACTGGGCCGCCTCGTGGGCCTCTCCGGCCCCAGCGTCACCGACCGCATCAACCGGCTGGAGGCGGCCGGGGTCATCACCGGCTACCGCGCCACGGTCGACGCGGCCTCGCTCGGCCTCGGCGTGACCGCCCTCATCGGCATCTCGCTGTCCGACGCCGCCGACCACGAGGACGTGGCGGACCGGCTGCGGGACCTCAACGAGATCGAGGACTGCTGGTTCATCGCGGGCGACGACTCGTTCATGCTCAAGGTGCGGGTCACCGATGTCGACGGGCTGGAGAAGACCATCCGGCGGCTGTCGGGAACCAAGGGCGTCTCCCGGACCCGCACGACCATCGTGCTCTCCACGAAGTGGGAGAACCGGGTGGGGGAGCTGCCGGAAGAGGGGTGACGCTGCCGTGGGTCGGGCGGATGCGCCTCGTCCTGCGGCTGCCGGTTTGCTGCGCGGCTGCCGGTCTGTTGTGGTTGGTCGCGCCCAGGCGGCGGAGCCGCACAATGTGACAGCCCCGCGCCCCTGACGGGGCGCGAGTGCCCCGAGGTCCGGGCTGTACCGTTGCATGAGTTGTCGGTGAGGAGAGGCGGAGGCATGGACGTCGGGCTCAAGCGCGAGCTGGAGGAGAAGGTCCGCTCCGGTGAGCGGCTGACCCGCGAGGACGGCATCGCGCTGTACGAGTCGGACGACCTGGCGTGGCTGGGCGGGCTCGCGCACGAGGTGCGGACGCGGAAGAACGGCGACGTCGTCCACTTCAACGTCAACCGCCACCTCAACATGACGAACGTGTGCACGGCCTCCTGCGCGTACTGCTCGTTCCAGCGGAAGCCGGGCGAGAAGGACGCGTACACGATGCGCATCGAGGAGGCCGTGGGGCTCGCCAAGGCGATGGAGAGCGACAACCTCACCGAGCTGCACATCGTGAACGGGCTGCACCCGAACCTGCCGTGGCGGTACTACCCGCGCTCGCTGCGGGAGCTGAAGGCCGCGCTGCCGAACGTGTCGCTGAAGGCGTTCACGGCCACGGAGATCCACCACTTCGAGACGATCTCGGGCCTGTCGGCGTCCGAGATCCTCGACGAGCTGATCGACGCCGGCCTGGAGTCGCTGACCGGCGGTGGCGCGGAGATCTTCGACTGGGAGGTCCGGCAGCACATCGTGGACCACCGCACCCACTGGGAGGACTGGTCGCGGATCCACCGGCTCGCGCACGAGAAGGGTCTGAAGACCCCGTGCACGATGCTGTACGGCCACATCGAGGAGCCGCGCCACCGGGTGGACCACGTGCTGCGGCTGCGTGAGCTGCAGGACGAGACGGGTGGCTTCCAGGTCTTCATCCCGCTGCGGTACCAGCACGACTTCGTGGACATGAAGGACGGCAAGGTCCGCAACCGGCTGCAGGCGCGGACGCAGATGGCGACGGGCGCGGAGGCCCTGAAGACCTTCGCGGTGTCGAGGCTGCTGTTCGACAACGTCCCGCACGTGAAGGTGTTCTGGGTCATGCACGGGGTGCAGACGGCGCAGCTGGCGCTGCAGCACGGCGCCGACGACATGGACGGCTCGGTCGTCGAGTACAAGATCACTCACGACGCGGACAACTTCGGCACGCCGAACAAGCTGACCCGCGAGGACCTGCTGGACCTGATCCGCGACGCGGGCTTCCGCCCGGTGGAGCGCAACACGCGGTACGAGATCATCCGCGAGTACGAGGGGCCGGACCCGGAGCGCCGGGAGTCGCCGCAGCCGATGCGGGTCTGAGGTGCGCGGGCGCCTGGCCCGCCGTCGCGGTGGGGCGCCTGCGGTTTCGTCGTGGATCGGGGGCGCGCCGCGAGGTCTCCGTCCTCGGTCCGGCGGTGCTGTGGATGTATGAGGTGCTCGGCGGCGGACACCGGCCGCTGCGGGCGGACACCTCCCGGCACACCCCCTGCCGTGCGTACGCTGCTGCGGGCGGATGAGGGCGGGCGTTGCCTTGGGCGCGTCGTGGGCCGGGGTGCGCCCGTGCTTCCAAGGGGCGCGGGGCTGTGGTGAACATGCGGCTCCGCCGCGTGGGCGCGACCAGCCACGATGGTGCCGCAGCCGACCACTCACCCCGTTGGGCAGACGAGATACGGTCCTCAGCATGTCCCTCACCTTCCAACTGGACCCCGCCGTCACCCCCGGCCTCCGGGACGGCGTCCTCACGCTGTGGGCCGACGTCTCCAACGCCGGCGGAGCCGTCGGCTTCGTCCCCCCGGTGTCGCCGGAGGCGATCCGGCCCGAGCTGCTGAAGCACCTCGCGGCGATGGCCGAGGGACGGGCGAGGCTGCTCGTCGGGCACGACCGGGACGGCGACGTGGCGGCGACCGCCTTCTTCCACTTCAACACCCATCGGCTGATGACCCACTGGGCGTGGCTGTACACCGTCATGGTGCACCCCCGGCACCAGGGGAAGGGCTACGGACAGGACCTGCTGGCGGCGGCGGAGGAGGCCGCGCGGGGCTTCGACGGCATCGAGGCGATACGGCTCACCTGCCGCGGCGGCCTCGGCCTTGAGCGCTTCTACGCCTCCTGCGGGTACAAGGAGGTGGGCCGGGTCCCCGGCGCCATTCGCGTCGCGCCGGGCGACGACCGGGACGACGTCTTCATGCTGCTGACCCTCGACTGAGGCCCCCCTGCACGATCGGGAGCCCGCCGTGCTTCACTGGACGGTGCCCTTTGGGAACGGTTCGGAACGGAAGAGTGGATTGAGATGCTCCGCTACACACTGATGCGCCTCGGCATCTTCGTGGGCTGCCTCGTGGTCGTCTGGGGCCTCGTCTACTCGGGCCTCGCCCCACGCGGGCTGGGCGCGTCCAACGGCATGTGGGTCGTTCTGCTCGCCCTGATCATCTCCGCCCCGATCAGCTTCGTGGCCCTTCGCAAGGAACGGGACCGCGCCTCCGTGCAGATCGTGCGGAAGGTCGACCGCGTGAAGGCCAACCTGGACGCCAACCGCAGCCAGGAGGACGAGGCCGACGACACCGCCCGGGCGCAGGGCCAGGCGTCCTGACCCGGCCGCCCGGTTTTGGCCGGACTCCACGCCGAAAGGTGATCCCGAACCCGCCTACCCTTTCCGTATGGGTGCTGTGAAGAGCAAACGGATGCCGCGGGCGGTGCGGGAGCGGCAGATGCTGGACGCGGCGGTACGGACGTTCGGGCAGCGGGGGTACCGGGCCGCCTCGATGGACGAGATAGCCGAACTGGCGGGCGTGTCCAAGCCGTTGGTGTACCTGTACCTGAACTCGAAGGAAGACCTCTTCACCGCCTGCATCCGGCGCGAGGCGAAGGCACTCACCGAGGCCGTGCGCGCGGGGGTCGTGGCCGGGCGGCCCGCCGACCGTCAACTCTGGGAAGGGCTCCAGGCGTTCTTCACGCACACCGCCGAGAACCCGGACGGCTGGGCCGTGCTGCACCTCCAGGCCCGTACGCACGGCGAACCCTTCGCGGCGGAGGTGGCCGCGATGCGCAGGGAACTGGTCGAGTTCGTCACCGAGCTCATCGTGGTGGCCGCGCGGGAGGCCCACCGGAACCCGTCACTGGCCGAGGGCGAGGTCGCCGGGCTCGCCGAGGCGCTCGTGGGGGCCGCCGAGGCGCTGGCCGCCTGGGCCAACGCCACGCCCGGGGTCACGGCGAGACAGGCGGCCGCGACCCTCATGAACTTCGCGTGGGCGGGCCTCGGCGACCTCATGGACGGGCGCCCCTGGTCGCCGCCGGCCGGCACGGACGCCGTGGCGGCGCGTGCTCTCACGTGAGCGGCGGACGCACCTCTTCGCTGACCTCCGTGCTGACCTCTCCGCTGACGTGGACCCGGCCGTCGTGACCCCGTAGCTCGAAGCGGCCGCCTTCCGCCGCGTACGTCACCGTCCCGGGCAGCAGCACCGGCGCCCGGAACTCCGCGCGCACGAAGGCAGTCCCGGGTGTGCCGTGCTCGGCCAGACAGCGCGCCACCGTCCACATGCCGTGCGCGATGGCGCGGGGGAAGCCGAAGAGGCGGGCGGTGAGGGGATGCAGGTGGATGGGGTTGCGGTCGCCGGACGCCGCCCCGTACCGCCGTCCGACGTCCCCGGCCAGGTGCCATTCGGCGAGTGCGGGGAGCGGTGCGGGAGCCTCGTGGGCATCCTGGGCGGCGCGCGCGGCCGTTCGGTCGCCGGCCGGATGCCGGGCCAGGTAGGTGCTGCGTGACTCCCATACGACCGTGTCGCCGGTCCGCGCCCTGGTCACGACCGTCGCCTCGGTGCCCCGGCGGTGCGGTGCCAGCTTCTCGACGTGCACCAGGAGTTCGTAGTCGCCGCCGGCCGCCAGTGGGCGGTGCTGGGTGATCTCGATCGAGGTGTGGACGAGTCCGAGGAGCGGCAGCGGGAAGTGGCGGTCGCTCATCAGGAGCATGGCCGCCGGGAAGCCGAGGACGTGCGGAAACGTGATCGGCAGCGTGTCGTCCCCGGTCGGGAAGCCGCACACCCTCTCGTACGCGGTGAGGCGCGCGAGGTCCACGCCTGTCCGGGGCAGGAGCAGGCGGGTGCGGGGGAAGGCGGCGTCCGGGCGAGGGCGCTTGAAGGGGGAGCGCAGTGCGCCGCGGGCCAGGAGGGGAGCCAGGGAGGGGGGCTCGCTGAGGACGACGGTCGCGTCGGGGGCGGACGTCATGGGTCACGCCCCCAGCAGGCTCTGGCCGCAGACCCGTACGACCTGGCCGTTGACCGCGCCCGACGCCGGGTGCGCGAGCCAGGCCGTCGTCTCGGCCACGTCGACGGGCAGGCCGCCCTGGGCGAGGGAGTTCATACGGCGGCCCGCCTCACGGACGAGGAGGGGGACGGCGGCCGTCATCCGGGTCTCGATGAAGCCGGGGGCGACCGCGTTGACGGTGACCCCGTGGTCGGCGAGAGCGCGTGGGGCGAGGGCGCGGACGAGACCGATGACGCCCGCCTTGCTCGTCGCGTAGTTGGTCTGGCCGACGTTCCCCGCGATGCCGGAGATGGAGGCCGTGGCGACGATCCGGCCGCCGGGGTTCACGGCTTTGGCCGCGAGCAGCGCGTCGGTCGTGCGCACCACGCTCGCCAGATTCACTTCCAGCACCGAACTCCACTGGTCGGCGGGCATGTTGGCGAGCTTGCGGTCGCGGGTGATGCCCGCGTTGTGGACGAGGACGTCCAGCCCGTCGGGGAGTTCGGCGGCGATGCGCTCGCCCGCGTCGGGCGCGGTGATGTCGAGGGGGAGCGGGGTGCCCTTCAAGCGGCCGGCGGTGGCGGTGAGTTCGGACTCCGCCCGCGGTACGTCGAGGCAGATCACCCGCGCCCCGTCCCGCGCCAGTGTCTCGGCGACCGCCGCGCCGATCCCGCGGGCCGCCCCGGTGACCAGCGCGGTGCGCCCGGCGAGTGGGTGCGACCAGTCCTCGGGCGCCGTCACCTCGGTGTCGCCGACCTCGATCACCTGGCCGCTGACGTACGCGGACTTGGGGGAGAGCAGGAAGCGGAGGGTGGACTCGGCGGCGGTCGCGTCCCCGGCCAGGCGTACGAGGCTGACCGTGCGCCCGCGCCCGATCTCCTTGCCGAGGGACCGCACGAAGCCCTCCAGCCCCTGCTGCACGGCGGCCCGCTGGTGGTCGTGGGCGTCCAGGGGCCGGCCGAGCACGACGATCCGCCCGCCGGTGGCGACCGAGCGGACGACCGGGTGCAGGGCGGCGTGCACCTCGGCGAGGGTGACGAAGTCGGTGACGCCCGTGGCGTCGAGGACGACGGCGGCGGGCCTCTCGGTGCCGGTGGTGGTGAGTCCCGTACGGGCGAGCACGGGAGCGAGGTCGAGGCCGGAGCGGCCCGCGGTGAGGTGGAGCAGGGGGCCGTCGAGCGTCGGGTGCCCGGGTGACCAGCGTTTCAGCGCCGCGGGCTGGGGCAGCCCGAGACGGCGGGTGAGGAAGCGGCCGGGCGCGGTGGCGGTGAGGCTCAGATAGCGGTCGGCCATGGTCGGCTCCCAGTTCGGGTCACAGCTCTCGGGCGTTCTTACTCCGGAGTCAGGTTACCGCTGGTAAGTCGCGAGTGGACAGGGGGCACGGGACGCGGGACGGGCGAGCGAAGATGAAAAGGGCTCACGATAACGGCTGGTCGGGGCGGAGTAACCGGGTAAGCCCCGGTTCCCGCACATCTCCGGCGCCGGAGCACCTCCGAACCGGCACAGACCCATCACGCGCGCGCCGTACGATCCGGTTCCTGACCGGTGATGATCCTCTGCCCCGACTGTGGGGGGCCGTGGCTGAACGCCCCGGTACGTGAGGCACGTACTACGTCATGCGGCAGAGCATCGCCTCGCCGCACGCCCCAGGAGTCGCTCGTGTCCCTCATGCAACCGTCCTCCGCCCTGCCGGTCTCCTCACGCTCCTCCGACGGCACACCGTTACTGACGGAACCCGAGGTCAGGCGGCTGGACGGGGTGGCGCGGGAGGTGTCCGTGCCGCCCCTGGTCGCGCCGGTCACGTACGGGTCGCTCGCCGATCTGCCCTTCGACAACGCCGAGACCGCGCCCGAGGACATCGTCCTCAGCCGCCGGGACGAGGCGGGCCGCTGGACCCATGTGACGGCCGCCGAGTTCGCGGAGCAGGTGCTGGCGCTGGCGAAGGGGCTGATCTCCGAGGGGCTGACGCCGGGCGACCGGATCGCCATCATGGCGCGTACGACGTACGAGTGGACGCTGCTGGACTTCGCCGCGTGGGCGGCCGGTCTGGTCACGGTTCCCGTCTACCCGACCTCCTCCGTCTTCCAGGCCCGCTGGATCCTCCAGGACACCGGCGCGGTGGCGCTCGTCACGGAGACCGCGGCGCAGGCCTCCGCCCTCGGCCCGGAGCGCGAACGCATCCCCGACCTGCGGCACATGTGGGTCATGGAGAAGGGACACCTGGACCGGCTGGCCGAGCTCGGCGAGCACGTGCCGGACCAGGAAGTGGCCGTACGGCGCGGGGTGCTGGGGCCCGACACGCTCGCCACCGTCATCTACACCTCGGGCACGACCGGCCGGCCCCGGGGCTGTGCCCTGACCCACGGGAACTTCTTCGCCGAGGTCGACAACGCGATCGAGCTCCTCTACCCGGTCTTCCGGGCACGGACGAAGGAGGAGGCGTCGGTTCTCCTCTTCCTCCCCCTGTCCCACGTCTTCGGCCGCATGGTGGCCATCGCCTGCGTACGGGCGCGGGTACGGCTCGGGCACGCGCCGAGCCTGAAGTCCGAGGACCTCCTGGCCGATCTGGCGAACTTCCGGCCGACCTGTCTGCTGGCCATCCCGTACATGCTGGAGAAGGTCTTCAACGTGGCCCGCGCGAAGGCGGAGATGGGACGCCGGGTGACGACGTTCGACCGGGCCGTGAGCGTCGCCCGGCGGTACGGCGAGGCCGTGGAGGCGGACCGGGCCGGTACCGGCGCCGGCCCCAGCCGCGCCCTGAAGGCGGCCCGCACCTTCTACGACCCGCTCGTCTACCGCCGTATCCGCAACGCCATGGGCGGCAGGGTCCGCTACATCATCTGCGGCGGCTCCCCGCTGGGCCGCCGCCTCGCCGCGTTCTTCGCCGGGGCGGGCATCGAGATCTACGAGGGCTACGGCCTCACCGAGACGACGGGGGCCGCCACCGTCACACCCCCGCTCAAGCCCCGTATGGGAACGGTGGGCTGGCCCCTGCCCGGCGTCCGGGTCCGGATAGCCGCCGACGGCGAGATCCTGCTCGCGGGCGGCCCCGTCCTGCGCGGCTACTGGGACCCGCAGGCCGGCGGAGTGTCCCAGGCGACCTCCGAGGGCTGGCTCGCGACCGGCGACCTCGGGTCCCTGGACGACGAGGGCTACCTCACGATCACCGGCCGCAAGAAGGAGATGCTGATCACGGCGGGCGGCAAGAGCGTCGCCCCCGCCCCCCTGGAGAACTGGCTCCGCGCCCACCCCCTGATCTCCCAGTGCATGGTCCTCGGCGACGGCCGCCCCTACATCACGGCCCTCATCACCCTCGACCCCGAGGGCCTCAACCACTGGCGCCGCATGAACGGCAAGCACGCCGTACCACCCGAACTCGTCGTCGACGACCCCGAGTTGCACGCACTCCTCCAGCGGGCCGTCGACGAGGCCAACAAGCTCGTCTCCCGCCCCGAGTCCATCCGCAAGTTCGCCGTCCTGGGCCGCGACTTCACGGAGGAGGAGGGCCACCTGACCCCCTCGATGAAGCTGCGCCGCGAGGCCGTCGCCCGGGACTTCGCGGAGCAGATCGAGGGGTTGTACGCGAGGTGACGGCGGGTGCGCGGGCCTCCTGCGCGGGGTCGGCCCCGAGGGGGCGCGGGCCGCGCGGAGTGGGGAGCCGCTGCCCTGAGGGGGCGCGAACCGTGCGACGGGGAGCCGGCCCCGAGCCCGTGGAGCGTGGAGTCGCTGCCCCGAGGCGGTCGCGAACTCTGACGCCGCCGCCCCGAAGCGTGACATGCGGGTAGCGGCGACGAGCAAGGGCGACGAGCGAGGTGGTACGGCCCCGGGCGCCGACGCCGACGGTACGCGTCGGACGGCGCCCGGCAGCGCCAACCCGCGCTCGCGCCGCCGCGCGCCGGCTGGGTCAGGTGGTCTTCCTGGCCGACTCACGGTCCCGGGTGTCGCCCCTCGCCGCCCGTGTCTGGACGTCCCCTCCCTGTGCTTCCCTTTCCCGCGCCTCCGTTCCTTTTCCTCGGCTGCGCACCAGCCAGGTCGCTCCGCCGACGGCGAGGGCGACCGGCCACTCAAGGACGCCCGCCGCGGTCATGGCGCCGAGGCCGCCGTAGAACACGAGGTCCTTGCCCGACGGCAGGCCGGGCAGCCGTGACGTCGCCGATTGGGCGGTGCTGCGCACGTCGTCCCTGGTGAGGTACGGGATGGGCACCGGCGGATGCAGTGTGCGCGTGTGCACGTGCAGACCGGCTCCCTCGTGCGCGTGGGTGTCCGGGGACCGCGTCTCGAGCTGCTTGTCCTCGCGGGCGCTCTCCGCTGTCCTGGCCATCCCCTTTCCTCCTCTCCGGTCGGTGTGGTGGACACCTTCTGGTGGACCCCTTCAATTCTCGCGCTTCTGCGACAGCTTTTCCCCCCTTATGTCCGCTTTGGTGGCGCGGGCGGAAAATCCAGTGCTGTGACCGCATAGGTTCGCCGGGTCGGTGGTCGTGGCGGTTGGATGTGCGGTGACGTCCGATACGACTGCTGGAGGTGCGGTGGCCGAGCCTGTCCGTGTGCGCAGACTGACCGACCAGGAGGGGCAGAAACTGCAGCAGATCGTGCGTCGGGGCAGTACCAGCTCGGTGCGTTGTCGGCGGGCGATGATGCTGTTGGCCTCGGCCGGCGGGAACCGGGTGCCGGTGATCGCCCAGCTGGGTGCAGGCCGACGATGACACTGTGCGGGATGTGATCCACCGGTGCAACGAGATCGGCCTGGCCTGCCTGGACCCTCAGTGGACGGAAGGCCGTCCCCGCCGACTCAACCCTGACGATGAGGACTTCGTCGTGGCGACGGCCACCACCCGCCCCACCAAGCTGGGCCAGCCCTTCACCCGCTGGTCTCTGCGCAAGCTCGTCGCCTACCTGCGCAAAGTCCACGGCCGGATCATTCGTATCGGCCGCGAAACCTTACGCAGCCTGCTGGCCCGTCGCGGTGTCACCTTCCAGCGCACCAAGACCTGGAAGGAATCCCCCGACCCGGCCCTCGAGGCGAAACTGGACCGGATCGAGGAGGTCCTGGACCGCATCCCCGACGGGGTTTTCGCCTTCGATGAATTCCGACCGCTCGGCATCCGCCCCGCCCACGGCTCGGGCTGGGCCGAGCAGAAGCATCCCGACCGGCTGCCGGCCACCTACCACCGCACGCACGGGGTGCGCTACTTCCACGGCTGCTACTCGGTCGGCGACGACACCCTGTGGGGCGTCAACCGGCGCAAGAAGGGTGCCGGGAACACGCTGGCCGCGCTGAAGTCGATCCGTGCCGCCCGCCCGGACGGCGCCCCGATCTACGTGATCCTGGACAACCTGTCCGCCCACAAGGGCGCCGACATCCGCCGCTGGGCGAAGGAGAACAAGGTCGAGTTGTGCACCCCGACCTACGCCTCGTGGGCGGACCCCATCGAAGCCCATTTCGGACCGCTGAGGCAGTTCACCATCGCCAACTCGGACCATCCCAACCACACCGTGCAGACCAGGGCCCTGCACGCTACCTGCGGTGGCGCAACGCCAACGCCCGTCACCGCGACGTCCTGGCCGCCGAGCGCAAGGAACGCACCCGCATCCGAAGCGAGAAAGGCATCCGCTGGGGCGGACGCCCTCTCAAAGCCGCAGCCTGACCGCAACCTCGCGAACCTGCGCGGTAACAGCACTATCCCGGGGTGGCCATGTCTACGCTGGCGGCGTGACCTTGGTGTGGGTGACGGGCAATTCAGGGACTGGTAAGTCCACGGTCTGCGGGGTGTTGCGAGCGCGTGGCCACCTTGCGCTCGACGCCGACGAGGACGGCTTCAGCCGCTGGATCGACCGATCCAAGGGCGAGGTTGTGGTGGATCCTCCGTACCCGGTTCCTGAGGGCTGGCTCAACCGATACGGGTGGGCGATCGTCCGTGAACGCGTTGAGACCCTCGTCGAGGAGTCCCGTTTCCGCATCGCGTTCTTGTGTGGGTCGGCGGAGAACGAGGCAGACGTCCGCGATCTTTTCGACCTCATCGTGTGCCTGGTGATCGACGAGGACACCCTCCGCCACCGGCTCGCGACCCGCACTACGAACACATTCGGTCAACATCCCGAAGAGCTCGCAGCGGTCCTGAAGTGGAATCCTCTGATGCGAGCGATCTACGAAAGCCGTGGCGCGACGATCATCGATGCATCCAAGCCGGTGACCGAGGTGGTGGACAGCGTGATCGACGCAGTTCAAGGGCTGACAGGGGCCACCCGATAACTCGGATTACGTCCGCACGCCGCGTGGTCGCTCAGCGGCAGTCCAACCGTCACGACCCCCGACCCGGCGAACCTATGTGGCCAGAGCACCAGAGCCCTGAGCGACATCGGGGCGCACCTCCCCGCGGGCGCCGCCTGCGACGGCACCCACCAGTCCACCACGCACACGACGCAGCACCTGGCCCTGGGGAATCCGGCGACACCGGCCGACGCCGCCGCACGCTTCGCCGACGACCCCTCGTACCTGCTGCGCCGGGAACTCGCCGCCCGGCCCGACCTGCCGCCGCCCGCGGCCCGGCATCTCGCGAACGACCCCACCCCCGGCGTCCGCGCCACCCTGGCCGAGAACCCGGCGATCAGCGAGACCCTGATCCTCGCACTGGCCGAGGACGGCGACCACGACGTACGGCGCGGCCTGGCGCACAACCCGCGCGTCCCGCTCGACGTTCTCGCCCGCCTGGCCGGTGTCACCAGGATCGGCCCGACCCTGCTGCCCCGCGTCGCCGCCGCCTCCCCGGCGGAGATCGCGCGGCTGGCCGAGTCCCCGGAGCCGGCGGTACGGATGCTCGTGGCCGAACGACGCGACCTGCCGGCCGGAATCCGCGACGCCCTGGCCGCCGACCCCGACGCGAAGGTGGCCAAGTCCGTCGCCCCGCACCCGGGACTCTCCGAAGCCCGGCTGCGCTCCATGATCGACCGGCACGGAGTCCACGTCGTCGCCAGGGTGGCGGCCAATCCGGACGCGTCACCGGCACTGCTAGAGGACCTGGCACGCCACGACCCACCAGCACGGAAAGCGCTCCGCGAGATCGCCCGGCACCCCAACGCGCCGGGCCCGGCCCTGCTCCCCTGCCTGACGGACGAGAAGACCAGACACACAGCGGCGGGCCACCCGGCCCTCCCGCCGCCCGTGATCCTCGACCTGCTCACCGACGACGACTGGTGGGTGGCGGAAGCAGCGGCGGCCAACCCCTCGCTGCCGTCAGCTGTGATGCCGGGACTGGTGCGCCGGAGCACGCCGCCGGCTCAGGTGAGCGGGTGAACGGGCTCCCATCCGTCCGGTATTCCGTACGGATGGTCCACACGCGCCCACAGCAGCACCGCGTTCACCAGCCCAGGGATCCGCCTGTTCGGGCTCGACCGAGTCATCAGCGGACCGGCCCCGTGCTCCAGGGCATCCGCGACGGCCGCCAGAAACGACGCGACGGATGCGCACCCGACCGGGGCTTCGAGCTCCAGGCCCTCGTAAGGGACCTACCGCCCGACACCGTCGACAGCGGCATACAGCCCGGAGCCCGGGGCGTCGTTGTCCGGCGCTAGTGTGCTGCGCCAGAAATCCTGAGGATTAGTTACTACCCTGTTGTCATGTCGCATCCCGGGCCTTCTGCTGTGGCGATCACGTTGTCCGA
>NZ_JBVIEE010000041.1:0-12133 GCF_055572015.1 Streptomyces sp. NPDC030840
TCAAGGAACGGACGCTTCCTTCGTACTCACCCGAGAGACTCTCTCGCGGCTTTCCTCCGGGCGCTTCCCTTCGGTGTTTCCGACTCTATCAGATCTTCTTTCCGATCCGATTTCCTCGGTGCTTTCCAGGTCCTGCGCTTTCGCGCTTCCCTTTCCGGCGGGTCCGACTTTATCAGATCCTTTCGGCTCCGATTCCCCGTCGGAGGGGGTTGTCTTCGCGGCTGTTGGGCCGTTCCGACCGGTGAGACTTTAGCGGATTCCCTGCTCCCGGCCTAATCGGGGGCTGCGCTCTTTCGAACGCGGATTCCTCATCCCGTAAATACGCACACCAATGACACGACGACAGAACGCCGTTTGACGGTAGTACCTGCGGGATGGCTGTCCGGGGACCGACCGGAGTCGGCGCTCACATCGGACAACCCGAAGAACAGTACGGACCGGGACGGGGCGTGTCAACTTCGCTCCAGGGCGCACTCTGGGGGCGTAGCCTGGGGTGCATGACTTCGCGTACGTGCACCCAGCTGTGGTGGGCCGCCTGACGGCGGCCGGACTCACGTATGCGCTCAACGGCCGCCGCCCCGGCGGCCGTTGTTGTTTCTCCCTCCTGGAGGGGCCGGCCGGCGGAAAGCGGCGGTCCTGACTGGAGAGGTGGAGAGGGAGATGACGCGGGTCTTCAGTGGGGTGAAGCCGACCGGGCACCTGACGCTGGGTAACTACCTGGGAGCCATGCGGAGGTGGGCCGCGGTCGACCAGCACCAGGGGGACGCCCTGTTCTGCATCGTCGATCTGCACGCGCTGACCGTGGACCACGATCCGGCCCGGGTGCGCAGGCTCAGTCGGCAGGCGGCGACGTTGTTGCTGGCGTCGGGGCTCGATCCCGAGGTGTGCACCGTGTTCGTACAGAGTCATGTGGACGAGCACGCGCGGTTGTCGTACGTGCTGGAGTGCGTCGCCACCGACGGCGAGATGCGGCGGATGATCCAGTACAAGGAGAAGGCGGCGCGGGAGCGGGCGCGGGGCGGGAGCGTGCGGCTGTCGTTGCTGACGTACCCCGTGTTGATGGCGGCGGACATCCTCGCGTACGGGACGGACGAGGTTCCGGTGGGGGACGACCAGGTGCAGCACGTGGAGTTGGCGCGGGATCTGGCGGTGCGGTTCAACCAGCGGTACGGGCACACGTTCGTGGTGCCTCGGGCGAGGCATCCGAAGGTCGCGGCGCGGGTCATGAACCTGCAGGAGCCGACGGCGAAGATGGGGAAGAGCGAGGACGTCGGGCCCGGGATCGTCTACCTGCTCGACGAGCCGGATGTCGTGCGCAAGAAGGTCATGCGGGCCGTCACCGACAGCGGGCGGGAGGTCGTGTACGACCGGGAGGAACGCCCCGGGGTCGCGAATCTGCTGGAGATCCTCGCGGCCTGTGTGGGCGGGGACCCCGAGGAGCTGAGCGGTGGTTACGCGTCGTACGGCGCATTGAAGAAGGACACCGCGGACGCCGTGGTCGAGGCGCTCAGGCCCGTCCAGGAGAGACACAAGGAGTTGTGCGCGGATCCCACGTATGTGGAGGGGGTGCTCCGGAAGGGGGCGGAGAGGGCCAGGGAGGTGGCGCGGGCGCGGGTGGACGCGGCGTATCGGGCGATCGGGCTGTTGCCGCCTGCGTAGGTGGCGGGCGTGGGGCGGGCGCGGAGTCGGCTCCGCGCCCGCTCCACCGGGGGGTTCCTAGCTGTCGTTGCCGGAGGCGAGCTCGCGGCTGCGGTCGCGGGCTGCTTCGAGGGCGGCGATGAGGGCGGCTCGTACGCCGTGGTTCTCCAGTTCGCGGATGGCGTTGATCGTCGTGCCCGCGGGGGAGGTGACGTTCTCGCGGAGTTTCACGGGGTGCTCGCCGCTGTCGCGGAGCATGGTGGCCGCGCCGATGGCCGACTGGACGATCAGGTCGTGGGCCTTGTCGCGGGGCAGGCCGAGCAGGATGCCCGCGTCGGTCATGGCTTCGACCAGGAAGAAGAAGTACGCCGGCCCGGAGCCGGAGAGGGCGGTGCAGGCGTCCTGCTGGGCCTCGGGGACGCGGAGTGTCTTTCCGACGGCGCCGAAGATCTCCTCGGTGTGGGCGAGGTCGGCCTGGCTGGCGTGGGTGCCGGCGGAGATCACGGACATGGCCTCGTCGACGAGCGCGGGGGTGTTCGTCATGACGCGGACGACCGGGGTGCCCGCGGCGAGGCGGTCCTCGATGGAGGCCGTGGTGATGCCGGCGGCGCCGCTGATGACCAGGCGGTCGGAGGGGACGTGCGGGGCGAGGTCGTCGAGGAGGGTGGTCATGTCCTGGGGCTTGACCGTGAGGATGAGGGTGTCGGCGGTTTTGGCGGCCTCGGGGTTGGTGACCGGGGTGACTCCGTAGCGGGTGCGGAGTTCTTCGGCTCGTTCGGGGCGGCGGGCCGTGACCAGGAGGTCCGCGGGGGACCAGCCGGCTCGGATCATGCCGCTGAGCAGGGCCTCGCCGATCTTTCCGGTGCCGAGGACTGCGACTTTCTGGGTCATGGTGCGGGGCCCTCCGGGGGTGCGTCGTCCTGGGGTCATCCTCGCATTTGTGGCGGGGGTGGGGTTGGGGGATGGGGGGTGGGGGGTTTGGGTGGGTGGGTTGGTGCGGGTTGGGTGTGGCTGGTCGCGCAGTTCCCCGCGCCCCTGAAAAGCCGTGCAGTTCCCGGAGCCTTGGAATGCGCGCCGTATCTCGCACCTCACGAAGGCGCCGCACACTGCGCCTCACGGGCACCCCTACCCCGCGCCTCACGGACACGCGATACCCCGCGCCTCACGGGCACCCCTACCCCGCGCCTCACGGGCACCCCTACCCCGCGCCTCACGGGCGCGCCCTACCCCGCGCCTCACGGACACGCGATGCCCCTTGCCTCACGTGGCGTCCCCGTGTCCCTCAACTCGTTCGGCGTTTCAGGGTGGCTGCTCCGAGGGTGAGGACGAGGAGGGCGCAGGTTGCGACGATCAGGATGTCGCGGAGGAAGGTGGTGGTCATGTCGGTGTGGTTGAGGACCTCGTTCATGCCGTCCACCGCGTAGGACATCGGGAGGACGTCGGAGATGGCCTCCAGGGCGGGGTGCATGTTGTCGCGGGGGGTGAAGAGGCCGCAGAGCAGGAGCTGGGGGAAGATCACGGCCGGCATGAACTGGACGGCCTGGAACTCGGAGGCGGCGAAGGCCGAGACGAAGAGGCCCAGGGCGGTGCCCAGGAGGGCGTCCAGGAGGGCGACGACGAGGAGGAGCCAGGGGGAACCCGTGACGTCCAGGTCCAGGAACCAGACGGCCAGGCCCGTGGCCAGGGCCGACTGGATGATCGCCAGGGTCCCGAAGGCCAGCGCGTAGCCCGTGATGAGGTCGGCCTTGCCGAGGGGCATGGCGAGGAGGCGTTCGAGGGTGCCTGAGGTGCGTTCGCGCAGGGTGGCGATGGACGTGACCAGGAACATCGTGATCAGGGGGAAGATCCCGAGGAGTGACGCTCCGATGTTGTCGAAGGTGCGCGGGCTGCCGTCGAACACGTAGCGGAGCAGGAAGAGCATCACGCACGGGATGAGGATCATCAGGGCGATGGTGCGGGGGTCGTGGGCGAGTTGGCGCAGGACCCTGGCCGCTGTCGCTGTCGTACGTGCGTAGTTGATCGTGCTGTGGGGTTTCGGTGTGCTCGTCGAGGAGGTCATCGGGCCCTCTCCTTTTCCTGTGGGCCTGCCGCGGCGGCCTCGTCGACCAGGTGCAGGAACGCTGCTTCGACGGTCTCGGCGCCGGTACGGGTGCGCAGGGCGTCGGGGGTGTCCTCGGCGAGGATCCGGCCCTCGCGCATCAGGAGGAGGCGGTGGCAGCGCTCGGCCTCGTCCATGACGTGGGAGGAGATGAGGAGCGTCGCTCCGCGGTCGGCGGCGATGGTGTGGAAGAGGGTCCACAGGTCGCGGCGGAGGACCGGGTCCAGTCCGACGGTGGGTTCGTCGAGGACGAGGAGCGCGGGGGTGCCCAGGAGGGCGACGGCCAGGGAGACGCGGCTGCGCTGGCCTCCGGAGAGGTTGCCCGCGAGGGCGTCGGCGTGGGACGTGAGGTCGACGTCGGTGATGGCCCGGGTGACGTTCGCATGGCGGCGCTCGGCGGCTGCGCGGCCCGGGTCGAGGATCGCGGCGAAGTAGGCGAGGTTCTGGCGGACCGTGAGGTCGTCGTAGACGGAGGGGGCCTGGGTGACGTAGCCGATGCGGGAGCGGAGGGGGGCGGCGCCGGCGGGGAGGCCGAGGACCTCCAGGGTGCCGCTGACCTTGGCCTGGGTGCCGACGACCGCTCGCATCAGGGTGGACTTGCCGCACCCCGAGGGGCCCAGAAGGCCGGTGATCCTGCCCGGGGGGACGGTGAAGTCCAGGGAGTGCAGGACCGTGCGGGAGCCGCGGGTGACGGTGAGGTCCTGGGCTCGGACTGCTGGGGGGTCGGGTGGGCGTGGCGCCTCGGACGTATAATTCATCATGTGATGAATAGTGCTCCTGGTGGAGGGAAGGCGTCAAGGCCGGGACGCGTGTGTGGCGGTGGTGGAGGGTGAGCCGCCGCCCCGAACGTGGTCAGGGCGCGGTCAGGAGCGGGGCACGACGATCAGTACGACGTCGTGGATCTCCTCGATCACGCCGCCGGGAACGTGTCCATGAGGAGGGCGCGCCGGCAACCACCTCCGCAGGCGTTGATGCGCCGGTTCTGCGCCGCGATCCAGGGGACGTCGGCGGCGCCCGGTGTTCCACCAGAGGGCCAGTGCGCCGCCGGGGCGCAGGACCCGCGTCGCCTCCAGGAGGGATTGGGCGGGGTCCGTCCAGTGCCGGGCCTGGGCGTGGGTGATGAGCCCGCCGACCCCCGTGGGGTGTGGTGGTGGCCCGAGCGGCCTCGTCCTGCAGAAAAACCTAACCCCGGCGTCGGCGTGACGGGTTGCCCGTGCGGCGGGAGGTGCGGCGGTCGTACTGGGCGCGGGCCTCCTCGTACTCCTGGCGGTGGAGCTTCTCGCCGGGGGCCTCGGTGAGGGAGCGGAAGAAGTAGGCGAGGAGGGAGCCGACGAAGCCGATGGTCATGAGGCCGCGCAGGGAGGCCTGGCGGTCGGGGTCGGGGCGCTTGGTGAACGCGCCCCAGGTGTGGCCGAAGGCCAGCGCGCTGCACGCGGCGAACATCACCACGACCAGGAGGCTGACCAAGCCGCCGACGGCCGCGATCTGCAGGCCCTGGTAGGCCAGGCGGAGGACCAGGCAGGCGACCACGGCGGCCGCGATCGATCCGGCGGACACCGCCACGCGGCGGGCCCGGTAGCCGTTGTCGTGGTTAAGCCAGGTCGTCCCGAAGAAGCGGATGGGTTCGGGGCGCGGGCCCTTGGGGGTCGCCGCGGTGGTTCCGGTGGAGGTGCCGGTGGAGGTGTCGCCCGCCGGTATGCCGCTCTGCTCGTCGCTCACGCGGCCATTATGGCTCCGGCCCGTCGGAAGGCCGTGCCCGCGTGTGTCACGCGGGCACGGCCGGAACTCACCTCGTGCGCGGCGCGAGCCCGGTAGGCCTCGTGCGCCATGCACGCCATGCACGCCTTGTGCGCCATGCATGCCTTGTGCGCCTTGCGGCCTCCGGTCTCGGACGCCTTACGAGCAGCGCGCCGCCACGTACCCGTCGCTGCCCGTGAACACGTACGCGTCCGAGACGTAGTCGCCGTCGCCGATGTTGTCCCAGAGGTTCGTCGTGCCGTACGGGCCGCTGATCGTCTCGCCGGGGCGCTGGCAGTAGATGGGCACCCGAGCACCCTCGGGCAGGACTCGGACGATGCTGTAGCTGGTACCCGGGCCGCTGCGGACGTTGAGACGGACGCCCGGTGCGACCGAGTAGTAGCGGACCGCCGCCGTCACCGCGGCCGTCGTGACGGCCTCCGCGCCGTCGCTGTCCGCTGTCTCCCGGACTCTGTCCTCCGGCTCCTGGACACGGTCAATGGACATGATGACCTCCCCCGTTATGACCCCATGACTGGCATGGGATCCCGATGATTCCCCTAAATCAGGCCACGCACACATGTGCGCTGTTCGCACGCCGAGGCTAGCAAGCCGCCTCTGTCCCGCACGAGTCATCGACTAGGCTCCGTGCGTCGCGCGTGCGGACGAACAGCACGGGGGTGAGTCCATGGCGCCACAGTCGAATACCGGAACGGGCGCGGAAGCGGAACTTCCCGAGTACGCCGGTCATTACCGTCTGGAGTCCCGTCTCGGCTCCGGCGGCATGGGGGTCGTCCATCTGGCCAGCTCAACCTCGGGCCTGCGTCTCGCGGTCAAGGTGGTGCATGCCGAGTTCGCCAAGGACCCCGAGTTCCGCGGGCGGTTCCGGCAGGAGGTCGGTGCGGCGCGGAGGGTGAGCGGTGCCTTCACCGCACCCGTCGTCGACGCCGACCCGGAGGCCGAGCGCCCGTGGATGGCCACTCTCTTCATCCCCGGGCCCACGCTCGCGGATCATGTGAAGCGGAACGGCCCGATGGCTCCGGCCCAGTTGCGGCGGCTCATGGCCGGGCTGGCGGAGGCGCTGCGTGACATCCATCGGGTCGGGGTGGTCCACCGGGATCTGAAGCCCAGCAACGTCCTGCTCGCCGAGGACGGCCCCAAGGTCATCGACTTCGGCATCTCCCGGCCGAAGGACAGCGAACTGCGGACCGAGACCGGGAAGTTGATCGGTACTCCGCCGTTCATGGCGCCCGAGCAGTTCCGCCGCCCGAGGGAGGTCGGGCCCGCGGCCGACATCTTCGCGCTGGGCTCGGTGATGGTGCACGCGGCGACGGGGCGCGGGCCGTTCGACTCCGACAGTCCGTACGTGGTCGCGTACCAGGTCGTGCACGACGAGCCGGACCTGACCGGCGTACCGGAGAACCTCGCGCCGCTCGTGCTGCGCTGCCTCGCCAAGGAGCCGGAGGACCGGCCCACCCCGGACGAGTTGATGCGCGAACTGCGGTCGGTGGCCGCCCTCTACGACACCCAGTCGTTCGTGCCTGCCCAGCCCACGGACACCACGGGCCGGCGGGCGGACGCCACGGGTCGGCGGGCGGGCGGCGAGGGCGCGAACGGTGGCGCTTTCGCGACCGGTGGCCGTGACGCGTGGGACAAGTCGGAGGGAGGCCCGTACGGCCCAACGGACGGCCTGTCCAAGGCGGTCGAGGCGGTCGAGGCGGTCGGCGTGGTCGAGTCGGTCGACGTGGTCAAGTCGGTCGACGTGGTCGATGCCGTCGATGCGGTCGATGCGGTCGAGGGAGCTGACGCGGCCGAGCAGACCGCCGCTCCTCGGCTGCGCAGGCGGGCACTCCTCGCCGCCGGGGCCGTGGTCCTCACCCTGGGGGCGGCGCTCGGCTCGGTTCAGCTGCTGGGCGGCGGTGGTGCCGAGCCGAAGGAGGAGGCTCCTCCGGCCGCGGCCGCGTCACCGGGTGTGAAGCCCTGGGTCACGACGCCGGCTTCCACGGACGGCGGGGCGCGGTCCGGAGCCGGGGGAACGCCCCAGTGCTCGTACGGCGCGGGCAGGTTGCTGTGCGCGCAGCCGGGGCTCGTCTCCGCTCTCGACCCGGACGACGGCCGCGTGGTGTGGCGGCGCACCTTCGCGAAGACGGACGTGACCGGGCCGCCTGTCGTGTCGGGCGGGCTGGTGCACGTGGCGGTGGGCGCCGACCAGCATCTGGAGGCGCTCGACCCCGACTCGGGCAGGACCCGGTGGAAGCTGGACCGGTCCCCGTACAACAGCGTGGGTCACGCGGGCGGCATGGTCCTGCTCAGCTCCGCGGACGGCACGGTCACCGGCCTGGACGGCGCGACCGGCAAGAGGAAGTGGCGGCACCCGATCGCCGGCCACAGCGAGGCGATCTTCACCTCGTTCGGCGGGGACCGCCTGGCCTATCTGACGAGCACGGCCGACGACGCGTCGAGCACACGGGTCGCCGCGGTGGATCCGGTCACGGGTGACGTGCGGTGGGAGGCGCGGCTGGAGGGCTACCTGCAGCTCGTCGGCAGCGGGGGCGGGGGCGGGCGCGTCTTCTTCGTCTCCTTGGACAAGGTGTTCGACGGCGCCACGGCCGTGGTCCGCTACGACCCGGAGACGAAGGCGTCACGCCGGGTGCCCCTGCCGGCCCGGCTCGACCAGACCACCGCCACCGTGCACGGCGACAAGGTGTTCCTGCTGGCCGCCGGTGGCTCGCTGATGGCCGTCGACACGGCCGCGCGAAAGCAGCGGTGGAACCTGGAGACGTCCGTGATCCGTGGGTCCTCCCCCGTGGCTGACCGCGGGCGCGTGTACTTCACGGCGCCCGACGGACGGCTGCTCGCCGTGGACGCCGGCACGGGCAGGCTCCTCGGGCAGACCTCCCCGCGGCTCGGTACGCGGTCCGACCGGGTGTCGGGCTCACTGCCCGAGCCCGTGGTGGTCGGCGGGCTGGTCTGCACGAGCGCACCGGACGGAACCGTGTTCGCGGTGGACCGGGGCGACCCGGCGGACTGGTGACACGCGCGGGGGCCGCTCCCTCGGGAGCGGCCCCCTGGGTGCGCGGAAGGTGTCAGCCCAGCTTCGTCACGTCCCGCACCGCGCCCTTGTCGGCGCTCGTGGCCATCGCGGCGTAGGCGCGGAGGGCGGCGGAGACCTTGCGGTCGCGGTTCTTGGGGACGTACGCGCCGTTCAGGGCCTGCTCGCGGCGGGAGAGTTCGGCGTCGTCGACGAGGAGCTCGATCGTACGGTTCGGGATGTCGATGCGGATGCGGTCGCCGTCCTCGACGAGCGCGATCGTGCCGCCGGACGCGGCCTCCGGGGAGGCGTGGCCGATGGACAGGCCCGAGGTGCCGCCGGAGAAACGGCCGTCGGTGACCAGGGCGCACGCCTTGCCGAGACCCCGGCCCTTCAGGTACGAGGTCGGGTACAGCATCTCCTGCATGCCGGGGCCGCCCTTGGGGCCCTCATAGCGGATGACGACGACGTCGCCCTCCTTGACCTGCTGGGTGAGGATCTTCTCGACGGCCTCCTCCTGCGACTCGCAGACGACCGCCGGGCCCTCGAACGTCCAGATCGACTCGTCGACGCCGGCCGTCTTCACGACGCAGCCGTCGACGGCCAGGTTGCCCTTGAGGACGGCCAGGCCGCCGTCCTTGGAGTAGGCGTGCTCGACGGAGCGGATGCAGCCGTCCGCGGCGTCCTCGTCCAGGGCCTCCCAGCGCTCGGACTGGGAGAAGGCCTCGGCGGAGCGGACGCAGCCCGGGGCCGCGTGCCACAGCTCGACCGCCTCGGCCGAGGGGGACCCGCCGCGCACGTCCCAGGTCTTCAGCCAGTCCGCCAGCGACGGGCTGTGCACCGAGTGCACGTCCTCGTTGAGCAGGCCCGCGCGGTGCAGCTCGCCGAGCAGGGCGGGGATGCCGCCGGCGCGGTGCACGTCCTCCATGTAGTACGTGCGCGTCTTGGCGACGTTGGGGGCGACCTTGGCCAGGCAGGGCACGCGGCGCGAGACGGCGTCGATCTCGTTCAGGCCGAAGGGGACCTCCGCCTCCTGGGCCGCGGCCAGCAGGTGCAGGATCGTGTTGGTCGAGCCGCCCATGGCGATGTCGAGGGCCATGGCGTTCTCGAAGGCCGCGAAAGTGGCGATCGAGCGGGGCAGGACCGTGTCGTCGTCCTGCTCGTAGTAGCGGCGGGTGAGGTCCATGACCGTGTTGGCCGCGTCGACGTAGAGCTGCTTGCGGGCCGTGTGCGTGGCGAGGACCGAGCCGTTGCCGGGGAGGGACAGGCCGATCGCCTCGGTCAGGCAGTTCATCGAGTTGGCGGTGAACATGCCGGAACAGGAGCCGCAGGTCGGGCAGGCGTTCTCCTCGATACGGAGGATGTCCTCGTCCGAGACCTTGTCGTTGACGGCGTCGGAGATCGCGTCGACCAGGTCGAGGGTGCGGACCGTGCCGTCCACGAGCGTGGCGCGGCCGGACTCCATCGGGCCGCCGGAGACGAAGACCGTGGGGATGTTCAGCCGCAGGGCGGCGTTCAGCATGCCCGGGGTGATCTTGTCGCAGTTGGAGATGCAGATCAGGGCGTCGGCGCAGTGGGCCTCGACCATGTACTCCACGCTGTCCGCGATCAGGTCACGGGAGGGCAGGCTGTAGAGCATTCCGCCGTGGCCCATGGCGATGCCGTCGTCGACCGCGATCGTGTTGAACTCGCGCGGGATGCCGCCCGCCTCCCGGACGGCCTCGGAGACGATCCGGCCGACCGGCGCCAGGTGGGTGTGGCCGGGCACGAACTCGGTGAAGGAGTTGGCGACGGCGATGATCGGCTTCCGCCCGATGTCCCCGCCCGGTACACCCGAGGCCCGCATAAGGGCACGGGCGCCCGCCATGTTGCGGCCGTGGGTGACTGTTCGGGACCTCAGCTCGGGCATCGCGCTCGCTCCTTTGAGACTGCGATCAGAGACTTCTACTGGAGTCTGACTCCTGTCGAGCCTACGCCCGTGAACCAAGGGGTGGACGCGGCGTCCGGAATGCGGGATGTGCGTCTCGGCTTGGGGACGGTGCCGGAGCTTCCAGGGCCGGGTCGGAGACCAGGGCCGGGTCAGAGTACTAGGGCCGGGTCAGATGCGCCTGCACCACCGGCGCCAACCGCGCGATGATCTGCTCCGGGTCGGCCGACGCCAGCGGCTCGACCTTGATGATGTACCGCAGCATGGCGGTCCCCACGAGCTGGGCGGCGGCGAGTTCGGCGCGCAGCTCGGGGTCGGGGAGGTCGACCTTGCGGGCGATGCGGTAGAGCAGCTGGGTGGAGATCAGCCGGCGGAAGACCGCGGCCGCGGCCTCGTTGTTCACCGCCGAACGGACGATGGCGAGCAGCGGTACCCGGGTGGCCGGGTTCTCCCAGAGGCCGAAGATGGCCCGCGTCATGCGCTCGCCCACGCCGTCGAGCGGGCCCTCCACGACCGCCTCCCGCACGACGAGGACGGGCGCGAACGCGACCTCGACGGCCGCCTCGAACACCTGCTCCTTGGTGCCGAAGTAGTGGTGGACGAGCGCCGAGTCGACCCCGGCGGCCTTGGCGATGCCGCGCACGGACGTCTTTTCGTAGCCGCGCTCGGAGAACTCCGCCCGGGCGGCGTCGAGGATGCGGTCGCGGGCGGCCGGGGTGTCGGCCGAGTCCGTACGGGAGGGCCGCCCCCGGCGGCGGGGAGTGGCCGCGGTCACGGCCGGGGCACCTTCACCGCGGAGGCGAGGTGCAGCCGGGTGAAGGCGAGGGCCTCGGCCAGGTCGGCCTCGCGCTCGGCGCCGGACATCGCGCGGCGGGTGTTGACCTCGATGACCACGTGGCCGTCGAACCCGCTGAGCGCGAGGCGCTCCAGCACCTCGGCGCAGGGCTGGGTGCCGCGGCCCGGGACCAGGTGCTCGTCCTTGTTGGAGCCGGCGCCGTCGGCGAGGTGCACGTGGCCGAGGCGGTCGCCCATGCGGTCCAGCATCCCCAGGGCGTCGGTGCGGGCGGTCGAGGCGTGGCTGAGGTCGATCGTGAAGTGGCGGTAGTCGTCGTTCGTCACGTCCCAGTCGGGGGCGTAGGCGAGCATCTCGCGGTCGCGGTAGCGCCAGGGGTACATGTTCTCGACGGCGAACCGTACGTCCGTCTCGTTCGCCATCCGCCAGATCCCGGTGACGAAGTCGCGGGCGTACTGGCGCTGCCAGCGGAAGGGCGGGTGGACGACGACCGTGCCGGCGCCGAGCTTCTCGGCGGCGGCCTGGGCGCGCTGGAGCTTGACCCAGGGGTCGGTGGACCACACGCGCTGGGTGATCAGCAGGCAGGGGGCGTGGACGGCCAGGATGGGGATCTGGTGGTAGTCGCTGAGGCGGCGCAGGGCCTCGATGTCCTGGCTGACCGGGTCGGTCCACACCATGACCTCGACTCCGTCGTACCCGAGGCGCGCGGCGATCTCGAAGGCCGTTGCCGTTGACTCCGGATACACGGAGGCCGTGGACAGCGCGACCTTCGCATCCGGGATGCGCACCACTGGTTCTGCCACGAAGGACAGGTTACGGGGTTGCCGGGTGCCTCCGGCGGTGGGGCCGGGGCGCCGGGGCGCCGTTGTGGGTTCTCGCCGTGGGCGGGTGCGGGTTCGCTGTGGCTTG
>NZ_JBVIEE010000041.1:12231-59655 GCF_055572015.1 Streptomyces sp. NPDC030840
TGTCGCGCAGTCCCCCGCGCCCCTTTCAAGGCGGTTCTCACCGTGGGCGAGTGCCGGTTCACTGAGGCCTGTCGCGCAGTCCCCCGCGCCCCTTTCAAGGCGGTTCTCACCGTGGGCGAGTGCCGGTTCACTGAGGCCTGTCGCGCAGTCCCCCGCGCCCCTTTCAGGGTGCTTCTCGCCGTGGGCGGGTGCGGGTTCACTGAGGCCTGTCGCGCAGTTCCCCGCGCCCCTTTCAGGGCGGTTCTCGCCGTGGGCGAGTGCCGGTTCGCTGAGGTTGAGCGCGCCCACGCGGCGGAGCCGCACGATGTCACAGCCCCGCGCCCCTTTTGGGGCTGCGCCCCTGTCGGGGCGCTGTCCCGGCTCCGGGGCCCTACGACGAACTCATCTGGTCCAGGCGGCGGAGGATGACGCCCTCGCGGAGGGCCCAGGGGCAGATCTCCAGGTTGTCGACGCCGAAGAGGTCCATGGCGCCCTCGGCGACCAGGGCGCCGGCGAGGAGCTGGCCTGCGCGGCCCTCGGAGACTCCGGGGAGTTCCGCGCGCTGGGCGGCGGTCATTCCGGCGAGCTTCGGCACCCAGGTCTCCAGGGACCCCCGCTTCAGCTCGCGCTGGACGTAGAGGCCTTCGGCGGAGCGGGCGGCGCCGGCCAGCCGGGCCAGTTGCTTGAAGGTCTTCGACGTGGCGACCACGTGGTCGGGTGCGCCGAAGCGGCTGAACTCCCCCACCGTACGGGCGATCTCCGCCCGCACGTGGCGGCGCAGGGCTCGTATGTCCTCCGGGTCGGGCGGGTCCCCCGGCAGCCAGCCGGCCGTCAGCCGGCCCGCGCCGAGCGGCAGCGACACCGCGGCGTCCGGCTCCTCGTCCATGCCGTAGGCGACCTCCAGGGAACCGCCGCCGATGTCCAGGACCAGCAGCTTGCCCGCCGACCAGCCGAACCAGCGGCGGGCGGCCAGGAAGGTCAGGCGGGCCTCCTCCTCGCCGGTCAGGACGGTCAGCTCGACGCCCGTCTCCTGGCGGACTCGCGTGAGGACGTCGTCCGCGTTGCTGGCCTCGCGCACGGCGGACGTGGCGAACGGCAGCACGGACTCGACGCCCTTGTCCTCGGCGGCCTGCAGCGCGTCCTGGACGACGCCGATCAGGCTCTCCACGCCCTCGGGGCCGATCGCCCCGCTGTCGTCGAGGAGCTGCGCGAGCCGCAGCTCCGCCTTGTGCGAGTGCGCGGGCAGCGGGCGCGCGCCTGGGTGCGCATCCACGACCAGCAGATGCACCGTGTTCGAACCCACGTCGAGGACACCGAGTCTCATGGACGAGAACGCTACTGCCAGCGGAAGCCCGCGCAGTCCCTGCCGTCGTTCCCGGGGTCTTACTCTGGACGCGTGCCAAAGACGAAAAAGGCGAAGAACGACAAGGCAGCCCAATCCGCCACGGGTTCTTCGCAGGCGAAGCACGCCAGGTCCACGAAGCCGGGGAAGGGTGTCCCGGAGCCCGACGAGAAGGGGCTCGATTTCGCGCGCGCGTGGGTGGAGTTCCCTGATCCGGCGGACGACGAGCAGGTCTTCCGCTGCGATCTGACCTGGCTGACCTCCCGCTGGAACTGCATCTTCGGCAGCGGCTGCCAGGGCATCCAGGCAGGCCGCGCGGACGACGGCTGCTGCACGCTGGGCGCGCACTTCTCGGACGAGGACGACGAGAAACGGGTCGCCGGGCATGTGGCAAGGCTCACACCGGAGATCTGGCAGCACCATGACGTGGGCACGAAGACCGGCTGGGTCTCGGAGGACGAGGACGGGGACCGGCAGACCCGCCCGTACCAGGGCTCGTGCATCTTCCAGAACCGGCCGGGTTTCCCGGGCGGCGCGGGTTGCTCGCTGCACATCCTGGCGCTCAAGGAGGGCCGTGAGCCCCTGGAGACCAAGCCGGACGTGTGCTGGCAGCTGCCGGTCCGGCGGACGTACGAGTGGATCGACCGGCCCGACGACACGCGGGTGCTCCAGGTCTCCATCGGCGAGTACGACCGGCGCGGCTGGGGCCCGGGCGGGCACGACCTGCACTGGTGGTGCACGTCGGCGACCTCGGCGCACGGCGCGGGCGAGCCGGTGTACGTCTCGTACCGCCCCGAGCTGATCGAACTGATGGGCAAGGCGGGGTACGACCGCCTGGTCGAGCTGTGCGAGGAGCGCCTGGCGTCGCGGCTGCCGCTGGTGGCGCCGCATCCGGCCGACCCGGCCGACCCGCTGGGCTGAGCGGCGCGCGCCCCGTGAGGGGCGCGGGGCTGTGTCGATCATGCGGCTCCGCCGCGTGGGCGCGACCAGCCACATACGACCGGCAGCCCGCAGACCACAGCAACCCGGCCGTCGCCCCCCGGCTATCCCTCCGAGGGAGTCGGTTCGCCACTCTCCGTCGGCTCGGGGGTGGGCCCTCCGGGGTCCGGGGTGCCCGGATCCGACGAGGTCGGCGTCGGTGTCGGATCGGCGGGCCCCGGGTCACTCGACGTGGGGTCGGGCGTGGGCGTCGAAGGCGGACTGCTCGGCGCCGGTCCGGGTGAGGTGGGCCGTGGGTCGCCGGGCAGCGGGGCGTTGCCGTATCCCTCGATGAGGACGACGGCCCCGGCGGGCGCCAGGGACACCCTCGCGCTCCAGTACCCGGAGGGCTCCCGCAGAGGGTCGACGTACACCTTGATCGTCAGCGACTCGCCGGGCGCGAGGGTGCCCGAGGACCGGCTGAAGTAGAGCCAGTCCTGGGCCGTGTGCGCGGACCAGCGGACCGGCGAGTTCCCGGACGCGGTGAGGGTGATGAGCGTGGTGTCGCCTCGGCCCGCGGCCTTCACCCGGAGTGTGCCGGAGCTCCGGCCGGGGGTGCTGACGACCTCCACGGAGACGTCGGAGGCGTGCTTGCCCGTCCTGTCGTAGCGGGTGTCCGGCTTGGCGCTGGCGTTGCCGGCGTTCTCGTACTCGCCCGCCTCCTCACCGGCGAGTCCGGCGGGGCCGTGGGCCTCGCGCGCGGTGGCGGAGTGGCCGTCGAGGCCCTCACCGGCCGGGGGCGCCCCCCGGTAGGCGGCCCACAGTGCGAGGACGGGGGCGGCGACGACTGTGGCGACGACGGTCGTCGTGAGGGCACGCGCGCGCAGGCGGTCTCGGCGGGCCGCGCGGTCCCTGGGGTCCATGGGGAAGCCGCGCCGGTCGAAGCGCGGGGCGCCGCCACGCGCGCGCGTGAGGTGGGCCGTCGCCGAGTGCAGGGCGGCGCGGGGGGCTTCCAGGACGGGGAGCGCGGCGGGCGTGACGCTGGTGCCGGGCCAGCGGCCGGGGGTGGCGCGCTCGGCCGTGCGGCGGCAGTGGGGGCAGTCGTCGACGTGCCGGACGAGTTCACGGCGCAGGGTGGCACTGAGGACGAGCTGGTGGTCGCCGGTGAGCCGGGCCACGCTCGGGCAGGCGCCGGTCTCGACGACGGCGAGGGCCGCGCGGGTGCGTTCCACCTCGCAGGCGGCGGAGGCGAGCAGCTCGCGTGCGGCTGCGGGGGCGAGGCCGAGGACGGCGGCGACCTCGTGGGCGGCGAGGTGGTGGCGTACGGCGAGTTCGAGGGCCTCGCGCTGCTCGGGTGTCGTACCCGCGGCCTCGGGCCAGGCGAGCAGGGAGAGTTCACGCCGCCGCTGTTCCTGGAGCTCCTCGGAGACGGCGGGGGCGGGCTTCTGGGCGCGCTGTCCGTCGGTGCCGTGGCGGCCGGAGGCATGCGTGCCCTGACGTTTCTGCTTGGCCTCGGCCAGCTTGCGCAGACATGCCCAGCGGGCCAGCGCGTACAGCCAGGCCCGGTGGTCGCCCGGGGCATCGGGGCCCCGGCGGCGCTCGGCGAGGGCGAGGGCGTCGGCCAGGGCCGCGGTCGCCGTGTCGTGGTCGCACAGGACGGACAGGCAGTAGGTGAACAGGCCGTCCAGGTACGGCTCGTGGCGCGTGGGCGGGCGCTGGGTCCGCGTGCGCGCGGCCGCCCGGTCGCGCGCTTCGCGGCGCGTTTCGCGCGTCTCGCCGTGCGTGTCGCGCGCCTCGCGGTGCGTTCGGTGCGCGCCGGCGGTGCGGGTGCTGGTCTCCGGGCTGCTGCTCATCACCCATGGGACCGTATGCGGCGGGCGACGGCCCCCTCTTCCTCCTTGCGCACATTTAATCCATACGGGTGAAACGATCCCTCATAAGGGGACAGGAGCGCCTGATTCCAGTGATTCCGCTGGTCACAACCGGTCGGGCGGGACGGAACGCGGGGCAGCGGGGCCATGTGGCCTGATGTTGCGCACTCCATTGACCGTGATCAGAAATTGGCCCTACATTCCGGAGGGCCTGACGTACCGAAGACCCCGGGCACCGCTCCCTCCCCCCCCCACCGTCTCCCCCCGCACAGGAGGCCCCCCGTCATGGCCTTACGTCCCCGCACCGCATCCCGCGCGGCATCCCGCACGCCCCTGCGCACGCTCGTCGCCCTGGCCGCCACCGCCGCCCTCTCCCTGTCGGCCACCGCCGCGGCGCCCGCCGCGCCCCGGACGGCCGCCACAGCCACCGAGCGGCTCACCGGCACCCTCCCCGACGGCGCCACCTGGATCGCCGACGTCCCCGAGGACTGGAACGGCCGCCTGATCCTGTTCAGCCACGGCTTCGGCATCACCGTGGCCCAGAACGCCCCCTCCGAGGCCGTACGCGTCCGCCTCCTCGAAGAGGGGTACGCGCTCGCCGGTTCCTCCTACGACACGAGCCGCTCCCTGTGGGCCCTGGAGAGCGCGCGCCGCGACCAGCTCGCCACCCTCGACGCCGTCACCGAGAAGATCGGCGAGCCGGAGCGCACGTTCTCCATGGGCCAGTCCATGGGCGGGCTCGTCAACGCCCAGCTGGCCCGCGACCCCGCCGGCCGCATCGACGGCGCCCTCGGCCTGTGCGGTCTCGTCGCCGGGGCCAACGACCTGGAGAACTACCAGCTCGACGCCGAGTACACGATCGCCCGCCTGCTGCTGCCGGAGACACCGGTGAAGCTGGTCGGCTTCGGTTCCCAGGCCGAGGCGGCCGCCACCGCCCGGCAGCTCACCGCCGCGGTCACCGACGCCCAGCGCACCCCCGAGGGCCGGGCCCGGATCGCGCTCGCCGCCGCCTTCCTCAACCTGCCCGCCTGGGCACCCGGCAAGGAACGGCCCGCGCCCGGCGACTGGACGGGGCAGCAGGCGCAGCAGTACGAGTGGTTCGCGCAGGGCATCCTCTCGTTCGTCGAGAACGGCCGGTACGAGATCGAGCAGGCCGTCGGCGGCAACAACTCCTGGAACAAGGGCGTCGACTACGCGCGCGTGCTGGCCGGTTCGACGCACGCCAGGCTGGTCGGGGCGTTGTACCGCGAGGCCGGCCTTGACCTGCGGGCCGACCTCAGGACCCTCACCGAGGGCGCCGCGATCACCGCGGACCCGGCCGCCGTCCGAACCGCGGAGCGCACCTCGTCCGCCGGGCAGGGCCTGGCCGTACCCCTGCTGGACATCCACACCACGGCCGACAACCTGGTGCCGGTCGAGCAGGAGAACCGGTTCGCCGACCGGGTGCGCGCGTCCGGCGACGGGGCACTGCTGCGGCAGGCGTACGTCGAGCGCCAGGGCCACTGCGCGTTCACGACCGCCGAGACGGTCGCCGCCCTGCGGGCGGTCGAGCAGCGCGTGGCCACGGGGCGGTGGGGCGCGTCGGCGACACCGGGCGCGCTGCAGAGGGAGGCGCTCGAGCTGGGCCTGGACGGTGCGGCGTACGTGCCGTACAGCCCGGCGGAGCTGACGGTCGGGCGCTGGCGCGCCCCCTAGGGCGCGGGGAACTGCGCGACCAGCCACAGCGGACCGGCAGCTGACATACGACATCACGAGGCAGGAGCGGGGAAGCGGGGTCTGGGGGCGCAGTCCCCAGTGAACCGCCGGACACACTGTCAGTGCGCTCCGTTACGGTTTCCCGCATGGCTGCCCGTACCAAGACCACCAAGGACCGACCGTCCTACCGCTGCACCGAGTGCGGCTGGCAGACGGCCAAGTGGCTCGGCCGCTGCCCCGAGTGCCAGGCGTGGGGCACGGTCGAGGAGTACGGCGCGCCCGCGGTCCGTACGACGACACCGGGTCGCGTCACCACGTCCGCGGTGCCGATCGGCCAGGTGGACGGGCGGCAGGCCACCGCCCGCTCCACAGGTGTGCCGGAGCTGGACCGTGTCCTCGGCGGTGGTCTCGTCCCGGGCGCCGTCGTCCTGCTCGCGGGCGAGCCAGGGGTGGGCAAGTCCACGCTGCTGCTGGACGTGGCGGCCAAGGCGGCGAGCGGCGACCACCGCACGCTGTACGTCACGGGCGAGGAGTCGGCGAGCCAGGTCCGGCTGCGCGCCGACCGCATCAACGCCATCCACGACGACCTGTACCTCGCGGCGGAGACCGATCTGGCCGCCGTGCTCGGCCACCTGGACGCGGTGAAGCCGTCCCTGCTGATCCTCGACTCGGTGCAGACCGTCGCGTCCCCGGAGATCGACGGCGCCCCCGGCGGCATGGCCCAGGTCCGCGAGGTCGCCGGGGCCCTCATCCGGGCCTCCAAGGAGCGCGGCATGGCCACCCTCCTCGTGGGCCACGTCACGAAGGACGGCGCCATCGCGGGCCCGCGTCTGCTGGAGCACCTCGTGGACGTGGTCCTCCACTTCGAGGGCGACCGGCACGCGCGCCTGCGCCTCGTGCGGGGCGTCAAGAACCGCTACGGGGCGACGGACGAGGTGGGCTGCTTCGAGCTGCACGACGAGGGCATCACGGGGCTCGCGGACCCGAGCGGCCTGTTCCTGACCCGGCGCGACGAACCGGTACCCGGCACGTGCCTCACCGTGACGCTGGAGGGCCGCCGCCCGCTGGTGGCCGAGGTGCAGGCGCTCACGGTCGACTCGCAGATCCCCTCCCCACGCCGTACGACCTCCGGCCTGGAGACGTCCCGTGTCTCGATGATGCTGGCCGTCCTGGAGCAGCGCGGGCGGATCAGTGCCCTGGGCAAGCGGGACATCTACTCCGCGACGGTCGGCGGCGTGAAGCTCTCGGAGCCTGCCGCGGACCTCGCGATCGCGCTCGCGCTGGCGTCGGCGGCGAGTGACACCCCGCTGCCCAAGAACCTGGTCGCGATCGGCGAGGTGGGCCTCGCGGGCGAGGTGAGACGCGTCACGGGCGTCCAGCGCCGCCTCGCCGAAGCCCACCGCCTCGGCTTCACACACGCCCTCGTACCGGGTGATCCGGGCAAGGTTCCGCCCGGCATGAAGGTCCTGGAAGTGGCCGACATGGGAGACGCGCTCAGGGTCCTTCCGCGCTCCCGTCGCCGAGAGGCCCCACGGGAGGCGGAGGAGCGCCGGTAGACTTTGCCCAGGTCCCGCCCGTCCGTACGAACCGAGTGTGCGAAACGGGAGCGCCCCAGAACCTGCGACCGGAGGAGTGCAGTGGCAGCCAACGACCGGGTGGCAGCTCCCGGAAAGTCCGGTGGGAGTGCCGGTTCCGATGGTCTGATGCGCGCCTCACTGAGCGCTGTGGCACCGGGTACGGCGATGCGCGACGGCCTGGAGCGGGTGCTCCGCGGCAACACCGGCGGGCTCATCGTGCTCGGCTTCGACAAGACCGTCGAGCCGCTGTGCACCGGCGGCTTCGTCCTGGACGTCGAGTTCACGGCGACGCGCCTGAGGGAGCTGTGCAAGCTCGACGGCGGAATCGTGGTCTCCTCGGACCTGTCGAAGATCCTGCGGGCCGGCGTGCAGCTGGTGCCCGACCCGGCCATCCCGACGGAGGAGACGGGCACCCGCCACCGCACGGCGGACCGCGTCTCCCGGCAGGTGGGTTTCCCCGTCGTCTCGGTCTCCCAGTCGATGCGGCTGATCGCGCTGTACGTCGACGGGCAGCGCCGCGTCCTGGAGGACTCGGCGGCGATCCTCTCCCGCGCCAACCAGGCCCTCGCGACCCTGGAGCGGTACAAGCTCCGCCTGGACGAGGTCGCGGGCACGCTCTCCGCCCTGGAGATCGAGGACCTCGTGACGGTCCGGGACGTCTCGGCGGTGGCGCAGCGGCTGGAGATGGTGCGCAGGATCGCCACGGAGATCGCCGAGTACGTGGTGGAGCTCGGCACGGACGGACGTCTTCTCGCCCTCCAGCTGGACGAGTTGATCGCGGGCGTGGAGCCGGAGCGCGAGCTGGTGGTCCGGGACTACGTGCCCGAGCCGACGGCCAAGCGTTCCCGTACGGTCGACGAGGCGCTCGCCGAGCTCGACGCGCTCACTCACGCGGAGCTGCTCGAACTGCCCACGGTGGCCAAGGCGTTGGGCTACACCGGCTCCCCCGAGGGCATGGACTCCGCCGTGTCGCCGCGCGGCTTCCGGCTGCTGGCCAAGGTGCCGAGGCTGCCCGGCGCGATCATCGACCGCCTGGTCGAGCACTTCGGTGGCCTCCAGAAGCTGCTCGCGGCGAGCGTGGACGACCTCCAGACGGTCGACGGCGTCGGCGAGGCGCGGGCCCGCAGCGTACGTGAGGGTCTGTCACGGCTGGCGGAGTCGTCGATCCTCGAACGGTACGTCTAGCCGACGGCTGAACCGCGCGTGCGGGTGCCCTGCGTGTTTTGCCGGCGCCCTGAGCGTGGGGCGCCCCATGAGGGCTGCGCCCCATGCCCCTGTGAGAGGTGTCCGGGATGGGTGGGTCGCGTGCGAGTGGGTGGGGCTGGTCGCGCAGTTCCCCGCGCCCCTTGCGCGGCGCGGCCCCGCACCATCCAGCCCGTGTTTTTGATGCGGGGGGCGAACAACTCCTGGGCCGTCACCGCCTCCAGCCCCTCCAACGCTCCCCCCCCTCCCACACTCCCCCTTCAGCACTCCGCCGAAGCTCAGTCCTTCGCCAGCACGAACGACGTCTGCGCCTTCGCCAGCCCCGGAGCCTTCGCCTCCACCAGGTAGGTGCCCGCGGGAGCCGAACCCCCGGAGGGCGTCGCGCACTTGGGCGCACTCGGCTCGCGGTCCCACGCGACGCTGTAGGCGGCGCTGCCTCCGGCGGGGACCCGGAACAGGAGGCTGCCCGCGCCCTTGGGGCAGTCGGCGGAGGACCAGAACTCGTCGTCGCTGTCGGCCTGAGTGACCGTCACCACCGCCTCCTTCGGCCCGAGATCGACCTTGCAGTCACTACCGGAGGAGTTCCGGGCGATCAGCTTGATCGTGGGCTTCTCGCCGGGCTCGTAGGTGTTCTTGACGCTGCGGACCGTCAACTTGACCGCGCCAGCGGTGCAGTTGGGCAGGCTCGACCCGGCCGGAACCTGCTCGCCGGAGGTGCCGCCCTCATCGCCCGTGCCGCTGCCGACGCCGTCGGAGCCGCTGCTCGACCCACTGCCCGTCCCGGACCCGCCGACGGTGTCGCCCGAGCCCGAGCCGTCACCCGAGCCGTCACCGGAACCCGAACCAGAGCCGGACCCCGAGGTGTCACCGCCGGGCGACTCGTCGCGTCCGCCGGGGGCTTCGCTGATCGCGGGCCCCGAACTGCCGGGCCCCGGCGTGATCGAGTTCGTCGGGTTCTTGCCGTCGGCCCCGTCCGCACCGCCCTTGCCGTTCCCCCCGCCACTGGTCAGGACCCAGGCGACAAGAAGCGCCAACAGGGCGACGACGGTCAGCAGAACGGCCCTCCGTCGCCAGTAGATGGAGGAGGGAAGCGGCCCGACCGGATTGCGCAAAGATCCCACGCCGCAAACCTTACGAGAGATCCGCCACTTGTCCCGCCCCACCCCGCCGCCCCGGCACTACTTTCTCGGATCATCATCCTGACTTTCTCCGGATCATCGTCCCGGCCGGGCGACTCGCGGGTGGCCGGCCGGCCCACGGAAGGGCCGCCATGCCCTCCTCGTACGCGCCCCTGCCGTACACGACCCACCCACCGCGACCCGATACCCACACTCCGCCACCGCCGCATGGCAGGATCGAAGTGCCATGACTGCACCCACGCACACCCCGAGCGTTCCCACCCCCACGACACCGACGCCCGCCCGAGGCACCCTCCACGAGCCGGTCATCGACTGGTTCGACGCACACGCCCGCGACCTGCCGTGGCGGCGGCCCGAGGCCGGGCCCTGGGGGGTGATGGTCAGTGAGTTCATGCTGCAGCAGACCCCCGTCAGCCGCGTCCTGCCCGTCTACGAGCAGTGGCTGGCCCGGTGGCCCCGCCCCGCCGACCTCGCCAAGGAGGCGCCGGGAGAAGCCGTACGCGCCTGGGGCCGCCTCGGCTACCCGCGCCGCGCCCTGCGCCTGCACGGCGCCGCGGTCGCCATAGCGGAACGGCACGGCGGTGACGTCCCCACGGAGCACGCGCAGTTGCTCGCGCTCCCCGGCATCGGGGAGTACACGGCCGCCGCGGTGGCGTCCTTCGCGTACGGGCAGCGGCACGCCGTCCTCGACACCAACGTCCGCCGCGTCCTCGCCCGCGCGGTCACCGGCGTGCAGTACCCGCCCAACGCGACGACCGCCGCCGAGCGCAGGCTCGCCCGCGAACTGCTGCCCGAGGACGAGCGCACCGCCTCCCGATGGGCCGCCGCCTCCATGGAGTTGGGCGCCCTGGTGTGCACGGCGAAGAACGAGGCGTGCCACCACTGCCCGATCGCCGCGCAGTGCGCGTGGCGGCTCGCCGGGAAGCCCGCCCACAACGGCCCGGCCCGCCGTGGCCAGACGTACGCCGGCACCGACCGTCAGGTCCGCGGCAAGCTCCTCGCCGTACTGCGGGAAGCCGTCACGCCCGTACCGCAGGCCGTTCTGGACCGCGTCTGGGACGAGCCGGTGCAGCGCGCCCGCGCCCTCGACGGCCTGGTCTCCGACGGCCTGGTGGAGCCCCTGCCGGGCGGCCTGTACCGCCTGCCGCTGACCTGACCGGGGTGATGGCGCTGATCGCGCTGATCGCCCCAGTCGCGGAGGGCGTGACCGCCCCGCGTCCCAGTAAAGGCGAGCGCCCGTAACGACCATCGCCCTTGACGACCATCACCCGTGACGGCGGCGCCCGCCCCGTGCGCGTCCGCGGGGGCGTGGCCGCGCACGGTCACGCGCCCGCGGACGCGATCGGTCACGCCGCCGCGGACGCGCACGGCCCCGTCGGCGCGTGTTCCGCCCTCAGCCGTCTCACAGCTCCCCGCTCACCGACACACATTCACCACCTGTCAAAACCCCCCATAAGCAGACCTAAGAGCCCCGCTCTTTAACTCGCCCCTACTTCCGTTACACAACCGACGGACAGCCGAGCGTTCTCCGCAGGCTCTCTCGGACAGCCCCGTGACAACCGCTCCGTAGCTTCATTGGCGTACCGCACGAACAGCCGTGCGGCGACCAGCGAGAGCTACCGGCCGCGCACAGGACACCGGCCGGGACACGGGGAACGGAGGCGGTTGGAATGGCGCAGGGCGAGGTGCTCGAATTCGAGGAGTACGTCCGCACTCGGCAGGACGCGCTGCTGCGCAGCGCCCGCCGGCTGGTTCCGGACCCGGTCGACGCACAGGACCTGCTGCAGACGGCGCTCGCACGGACGTACGGCCGCTGGGACGGCATAGCGGACAAGCGGCTCGCGGACGCCTACCTCCGCCGCGTGATGATCAACACCCGGACCGAGTGGTGGCGCGCCCGCAAGCTGGAGGAGGTGCCCACCGAGCAGCTCCCGGACGCCTGCGTCGACGACTCCACCGAGCAGCACGCGGACCGCGCCCTGCTGATGGATGTGATGAAGGTGCTCGCTCCCAAGCAACGCAGCGTCGTAGTCCTGCGACACTGGGAGCAGATGTCCACGGAGGAGACGGCCGCGGCCCTGGGCATGTCGGCCGGAACGGTCAAGAGCACGCTGCACCGGGCGCTGGCCCGGCTCCGCGAGGAGCTGGAGAACCGCGACCTGGGCGCCCGCGCGCTCGAGCGTGAGGAGCGGGAGCGTTGCGCGGCCTGAGCAACCGGTCGGGGCCGGACAACCCCGGCCAGGCCCTGAAGGCGGTGATCACGGCAGGAGCCCTGATCGCCGCCCTCGGGCTTTTCGTCGCCGCCTGCGGCACCGGCGGCACCGGTGCCCGGGACGAGGGCCCCGCGGGCAGCGACTCCCTGGCGCCGGGTGCCGCCTCCGTCGCCGCCGGGCCCACCGAGGACCGCGAGAGCATGGCCAGGGTGGTCGAACTGGTCAAGGCGGACCCGAAGGTCAGCAAACAGGTCAAGCGGGATCTCCAGCCGTGCGTGGCCGACGAGTACCCGGTCGACGTGTCGTACGGCAAGCTGACCGGCCAGTCGGCCAACGACATCGTGGTGAACGTGATGACCTGCGGGGACGCGGTCGGTGTCGCCTCGTACGTGTTCCGCGAGCGGCGCAGCGGATACGAGAACGTCTTCCGGGCCGAGGAGCCCCCGGTGTACGCGGAGATCGACCGGGGGGAGCTGGTGGTGACCCAGCAGCTGTACGCCAAGGGCGACCCGGTGGAGTTCCCGTCCAGCGAGGAAGTGATCACCTATCGCTGGAGCAGGAACCGGTTCGCGGAAGAGTCCCGCACACACAATGACTACAGCAACGCGGTGGGCGACACGGACACCCCTGAGCCGGTCCCGGGCAAGTGACAGGGCCGGCACACGGCACGCCGGCCCACCGGCCGACCAGGTACACCCGTCAGACACGCGGCACCACGCGGCACCACCGGACCCGACCCTGACGCCGACAGAGAGCGACTGAGAGCACGGATGGCAGAGCAGACCCACGTCCTGTTCGTCGAGGACGACGACGTCATCCGCGAGGCCACCCAGCTCGCGCTGGAGCGGGACGGCTTCGCGGTCACCGCCATGCCCGACGGGTTGTCGGGCCTGGAGGCGTTCCGCGCCCACCGCCCCGACATCGCGCTGCTGGACGTGATGGTTCCGGGTCTGGACGGGGTCAGTCTCTGCCGGCGCATCCGGGACGAGTCGACCGTTCCCGTGATCATGCTGTCGGCCCGCGCCGACTCCATCGATGTCGTCCTCGGCCTGGAAGCGGGCGCGGACGACTACGTGACCAAGCCGTTCGACGGCGCCGTGCTGGTCGCGCGCATCCGTGCGGTCCTGCGCCGGTTCGGGCACGCGAACGGCGGCGCGGCGAAGGGAGAGGGCCACGGTGGCGGCGCGGTCGGCGGCGTTCTCTCCTTCGGCGAGCTGGAGGTCGACACGGAGGGCATGGAGGTACGGCGGTCCGGGCAGCCGGTGGCGTTGACGCCGACCGAGATGCGGCTGCTGCTGGAGTTCTCCGCGGCGCCCGGCACGGTCCTGTCCCGTGACAAGCTGCTCGAACGCGTGTGGGACTACGGCTGGGGCGGCGACACCCGGGTCGTGGACGTCCATGTGCAGCGGCTGCGGACGAAGATCGGCCAGGACCGCATCGAGACGGTCCGCGGCTTCGGCTACAAACTCAAGGCCTGAGCAGGGGTAACAGCGGTATGCGGGGGACTTACGAACGACCGGAGGACGCTCGTCCGGCCGGACGAGCGACGGAACGGCCGGGTGACCGACCGACGGAGCACGTGCCGGGAGGACCGGCGGAAGGCCTGGCGGAACGAGCAGCGCAGGCCCGGACACGACCGACGGGAGGCCCGGTGGAACGGCCGGCGGGAAACCAGTCGGGACCCTCGGCCGGAGGCCCCGCGCAACCACTGGTAGGAGGCCCCGCAGGACGGTCAGCCGGAGGCCCAGAGGAACGGCGGACAGGAAACCCGGCGGGACCCTCGGCCGAAGGCTCCGCGGAACCACTGGTGGGAGGCCCCGCAGGACGGTCAGCCGGAGGCCCAGAGGAACGGCGGACAGGAAACCCGGCGGGGCCGTCGGCCGAAGGCTCCGCGGAACCACTGGTGGGAGGCCCCGTGGGACGAGTGGCCGGAGGCATGGTGAGACGGCTGACGCGTAGGGGCTCCGGGCTGCGCACCGGGCTGCGCTGGAAGCTGAGCGCGGCGATCGCGATGGTCGGCGCGCTGGTGGCGCTCGCACTGAGCCTGGTCGTGCACAACGCGGCCCGCGTGTCGATGCTGGACAACGCCCGCGACCTGGCGGACGAGCGCATCCAGGTCGCCCAGCGCATGTACGAGTCGGGACGCCAGCAGAACCCGGGCGCGTTCGGGGTGCAGGTCGACGACCCCGCGATCCCGCGTGACCTGCTGGCGAAGGTCTCTGAGGGCCGGCGCGCCACGTACGTCGCCGACGGCCCGAACGGCGTGCCCGACATTTGGGCCGCGGTGCCGCTGAAGGACGGCAGGGTGCTGTCGCTCAACACCCGGTTCACCGACCGCAGCGCGGACATCATGGAGGACCTGGACCAGGCCCTGGTCATCGGCTCGATCGCGGTCGTGTTCGGCGGCTGCGCGCTCGGCGTCCTCATCGGCGGCCAGATGTCCCGTCGGCTGCGCAAGGCCGCGGCGGCGGCGAACCAGGTCGCCAAGGGCGAGAGCGACGTACGGGTCAGGGACGCGATCGGCGGAGTCGTACGCGACGAGACCGACGACCTCGCGCGGGCCGTGGACGCGATGGCGGACGCGCTCCAGCAGCGCATAGAGGCCGAGCGAAGGGTGACGGCGGACATCGCGCACGAGCTGCGCACCCCGGTCACGGGCCTCCTGACGGCGGCGGAACTCCTGCCTCCCGGGCGCCCCTCGGAGCTGGTCCGCGACCGTGCCCAGGCGATGCGCACACTCGTGGAGGACGTCCTGGAGGTGGCCCGGCTCGACGGCGCCTCCGAGCGGGCCGAGCTGCAGGACATCATGCTGGGCGAGTTCGTGGCGCGCCGCGTCGCCGCGAAGGACGCGGACATCGCGGTACGGGTCGTCCACGAGTCGGAGGTCACGACCGACCCGCGCCGCCTCGAACGTGTCCTGTTCAACCTGCTGGCCAACGCCGCGAAGCACGGCAGGCCGCCGATCGAGGTCACGGTCGAGGGCCGTGTGATCCGCGTCCGTGACCACGGCCCCGGTTTCCCGGAGGACCTGCTGGCCGAGGGCCCGCGCCGCTTCCGTACCGGCGCCTCCGACCGCGCGGGCCAGGGCCACGGCCTGGGCCTGACCATCGCGGCCGGCCAGGCCCGGGTGCTCGGTGCCCGTCTGACCTTCCGCAACGTACGCCCGGCCGGAGTGCCCGAGGACGTGCCCGCCGAGGGGGCGGTGGCGGTGCTGTGGCTGCCCGAGCACGCCCCGACGAACACGGGCAGCTACCCGATGCTGCCGTGACCGAAGGTGCCGGGCGGAGTGGGCGGCCGGGTCAGCCGGTCGCCCACTCCTTGTCGAGGTCAAGGCCGCCCTCACGGCGCTGGGTGAAGGAGAACCAGTTCCCCGAGTCGTCACGGAACAGGGCCTCGGTCCCGTACGGCCGCTCCTGGGGCTCCTGGAGGAACTCCACGCCCCGCTCCTTCAGCCGCTTGTAGTCCCCGTGGATGTCGTCCGTGGTGAGGACGCCCGCCCCCAGGGCCCCCTTCGCGACCAGCTTCCTGATCATCTCCCCGGACTCCGGGTCCATGGCGGGCGGTCCGGGCACCATCAGGGTCAGCTCGACGTCGGGCTGGTCCGGCACGCCGACGGTGAGCCAGCGCATGCCGCCGTCGCCCATCGTCATGTCGGTCCGCACCTCCAGGCCCAGCTTCTGCGTGTAGAACTCCTTGGCCCGGTCCTGGTCGAGGACCCAGACGGTCGAGATGGCGAGTCCCTTGATCATGGCGTGCTCCTGCTCGTACGGAATGACGTGGTGCGGTCCGTGCCCGCCCTGCTCTGCTCTGTACTGCACTGCCACGCTAGGCGGAGCTCACGTCAGCCCGCTTCTCCGGAATTGCTGCTTCGACCGCCGCCCTGCCCGCCGTCGCCCTGCCCGCCACCGCTCTCTCCGGGCTTGGCCCGCCACCCGCCGGCCCACAGCATCGCGTAGCACCCCGGTATCAGGGCGGCGCCGCGGCCCACGTGCTTCGCTCTGTACTCGCTCGGTGTGAGTCCCGTCCACGCCTTGAACCTCGTGGAGAAGGTCCCGAGGCTGCTGAACCCGACCAGATGGCATATCTCCGTCACGGACAGGTTCGCGGTGCGCAGAAGGTCCTCCGCGCGGTCGATACGGCGGTGTGTGAGGTACTGGCCGGGCGTCTCCCCGTAGGCCTCCTTGAAGGCCCGGATGAAGTGGTACCGCGAGTACCCGGCGCTCGCCGCCACGGCGTCCAGGTCGAGGCCGGGGTCCGCCCACTCGCGGTCCATCACGTCCTTCGCCACCCGGAGCTGCCTCAGCCTGTCCACGCCCCGATCGTAGGGGCGCGAGGAACCGCGCGACCTGCCACAGCCAACCAGCAGCCAACCCACCCCGCCACACCACCACGGGGGTCTGGGGGCGACAGCCCCCAGGGGACGGGAATGGGTAGGGGCGGCGGGGGCGAGAACCCTACGCGCACCCCCACGCACCCGCACCCGCACCCGCACCCCGGACGCGCTCGCCCCCTCACATCGCCTCAGCCACCGCCTTGACCCCCGCACCGTCCCCGGCCGGGCCCTCAGATCCCTCCGCTCCCTCGTCCGCCTTCGGAGCCCCCGCCCCCCTGAGCGGCACCTCCTTCACGAACAGGGCCGCCACGAACGCCAGCACAGCCACCGCGGCCCCCAGCAGGAACGCGGAGTGCGTCCCCGCGGCCACAGCATGCTGGTACGCCTCCCGCGCGACCTCCGGCAGCTTCGCCAGGCTCGCCGCGTCCAGCTGCGCCGACTGCTCGGTCACCTGGGACCCGAGGTCCCCGGCCCGCTCCGCCATCACGTCCTGCACCCGGTTGTTGAACAGCGCACCCATGATCGCGACGCCGAACGACGACCCGAGCGTCCGGAACAGGGTCGTCGACGACGAGGCGACACCCATGTCCTTCATCTCGACGCTGTTCTGCGCCACCAGCATGGTGATCTGCATCAGGCAGCCCATGCCAGCCCCGAGCACGGCCATGAAGAGCCCGGACGTCAGCCGGGACGTCCCCGTGTCCATCTGCGCGAGCAGGAAGAGCCCCACGGTCATCAGCACGCTGCCGACCACCGGGAACACCTTGTACTTCCCGGTCCCCGTGGTGACCCGCCCCGCGACCATCGACACGGCGAGCATCGCACCCAGCATCGGCAGCAGCAGCAGACCGGAGTTCGTCGCGGACGCGCCCTGCACCGACTGCTGGAACAGCGGCAGGAACAGCACCGCCCCGAACATCACGAATCCGGTGATGAAGCCGATCGCCGACATGAGCGAGAAGTTCCGGCTCCTGAAGATGTGCAGGGGCATCACCGGCTCCGCCGCCTTGGTCTCCCAGAACACGAAGCCCACGAGCGCGACCACTCCGATCGCGGCCAGCTCCATGATCACGGACGAGTCCCACGCGTACTCGGTCCCACCCCACGTGGTGACGAGCACGATCGACGTGATGCCCACGGTCAGCAGCGCGGCCCCGAGGAAGTCGATGCGCCGCCACGAACGGTCCACGGACTTCTTCGGCAGGTGCAGGACGGCGGTGACGGCGATCAGCGCGACCACGCCCAGCGGCAGGTTGATGTAGAACGACCAGCGCCATCCCCAGTGGTCGGTGATCGTGCCGCCCACCAGCGGGCCCAGGATCATGGCGAACGCCATGACGCCGGCCATCATCCCCTGGTACTTGCCCCGCTCCCGCGGGGGTATCAGATCGCCGATGATCGCCATGACCCCGACCATGAGCCCGCCGGCGCCGAGCCCCTGAACGGCCCGGAAGCCGATCAGCTGCCCCATGTCCTGGGCCATGCCGCTGAGCGCCGATCCGATCAGGAAGACCACGATGGAGGTGAGGAAGGCGCCCTTGCGCCCGTACATGTCGCCGACCTTGCCCCAGATCGGGGTGGAGGCGGCGGTGGCGAGGGTGTACGCGGTGACGACCCACGACAGGTGCTCGAGTCCGCCCAGTTCACCGACGATCGTCGGCATGGCCGTCCCGATGATCATGTTGTCGAGCATCGCGAGCAGCATCGCGATCATGAGCGCGAGCAGGACGACCCGTACGCTCCTCGGTTGTTCACCGCCCCCGGCCTTCTCCGTGTCCACAGCCGCTTCCGCCATCGTCCCCACTCCCCTAGGTGCTGCCGCCGGTCACGACCGCTCAGCCATGCACTGACCTTCCGCGCAGTGGCTTCCGCTGTGCCCCCTGGCACTTACTTGCCGCCCGGCTAGTTGACTACACTGAAGGAAAGTAGGCGCGTAACTAGCCGGGCGTCAAGTAAGTTTCCAATGGCTTGACCGACGAGGGCCGTCGGAAGTGCTCGGGAGCGCGAGGAGTAGGACGACGATGGGCGGCGAGGTCGTGGGCGGCACCGAGGGCACGGGCGGTACGGGCGGCACCAGGCAGCAGCGCCGCGGGGACACCCGCCAGCGCATCCAGGACGTGGCCCTGGAGCTCTTCGCCGAGCAGGGGTACGAGAAGACGTCGCTGCGCGAGATCGCGGAGCGCCTCGCTGTCACCAAGGCCGCCCTCTACTACCACTTCAAGACCAAGGAAGACATCCTCATCAGCCTGTTCGAGGACATGACCCGTCCGATCGACGAGCTGATCGAGTGGGCGAAGGGGCAGCCGCACGGCCTGGCCACCAAGCAGGAGGTCCTCCGCCGCTACAGCGAGGCCCTGTCGGCCGCGGCGCCGCTCATGCGGTTCATGCACGAGAACCAGGCGACCGTACGGGAGTTGAGCGTCGGCGAGTCGTTCAAGGACCGCATGCTGATGATGATGGACATCCTCAAGGAGCCGGACGTTCCGCTGATCGACCAGATCCGCTGCGTGAGCGCCCTCTTCACGATGCACGCGGGGATCATCGCCCTCAGGGACGTCGAAGGCGACCCCGAGGAGAAGCGCAAGGCAGCCCTGGAGGTCGCGATCGACCTGGTGACGCAGGCGCACGGAGGCGCCCGCGACGTGTGAGCCCGACCGGTCCGGCACGCCGGCCGCGGGGACGCCGGGTCAGAGGCCGACGCCCTTGGCCCGCAGGAAGGAGACCGGGTCGACGGCGGACCCGTAGTTGGCGGTCGTACGGACCTCGAAGTGCAGGTGCGGACCGCTGGAGTTGCCGGTGTTGCCGGAGAGCGCGATGCGCTGCCCGGTCTTGACGACCTGACCCACCTTCACGTCGACGTGCGACAGGTGGGCGTACTGGGAGAACGTCCCGTCGCCGTGGTTGATGACGACGGCGTTGCCGTACGCCGGACCGTCACCGGCGCCGTTGCCGCCCGCCTTGACGACCGTCCCGCCGTGCGTGGCGACGACCGTCGTACCGCTCTTCACGGCGAAGTCCTGGCCGCTGTGGGTGGAGTTCCACATCTTGCCGGCCTGCGCGTAGCCGGCGGAGAGCTTGTAGCCCTTGACGGGGGCGACCCACGAGGCCGCCTTCTTGGCGGCGGCCGGCGTACCGCTGTCGGCGGCGGCCGCTATCCCGGCTCCCCCGACGACCGAGGCTCCCAGCCCGGCGACCACCACGGCGGTGCGCAGACGGAGCAGGGACGTACGGGAACGGGTGGAGCGGACACGCTTCGACATGGGGGTACCTCACAGGAGCGGGGACAGGGAGCCCTCCAGGACGCGGACATCACCGGGTGGGCCATCCCTTGGTAACCCCGACTCCCGCCAGCCCCAAAACCCGTGAACTACGACGAAAGGTAGTTATCCACTCGCAAAACGCCCATATGTCGCACAAATGCTCCACAATCACCTCGCGGCCAAATGCCCGCAACCACACCCGCAAACCACGGCAGCTCAAATGACCTGAATACGGTCAATCCGCCATGTCCTTTCCCACTAGCTCGCCTAGTAAGTGACGTACGCCCTATGCCGCATGTCACCGGCCCACAAGATCGGGCGACCCCGGAATGTGACGGGCACTACGCTGACGGGACCGGTTCACGGCTCATTCGAAGTTCGCTTGGGTGACGCGGTTCTCCTGCGCGACGTGCCCGCACTCGGGGCACGTGCGGGAGGTGTTGCGCGCGTCCACCGGGACCACGAGGCGACCGGCACTCTCAGCCTTGTTCGCCAGGATTCCGAGGAACTGCGCCCAACCCGCATCGAGGATGCTGCGGTTGAGCCCGGCCTTCGCGGCAGCGCCGTTGGGCAGGAAGCCGCCGGGCTGGTCGGGGTCGGGCTTGGGGGCGGGGCTCTTGGTCATGCCCGCCGTGTTCAGCCGGCGCGCTGCCGCCGGATCTTGCCGTACAGCTTGGCGACCTTTCGGGCCGCCGCGCGGTGGCGCTTGGTGCGTTGCCGAGTTCGTTTGGGGAACCTCGCGAGGTGCTGCTGCGCTTCGGCCAGTTCCTCGGCCATCGCCTGTAGGAAGCGCGGGTTGGCGACGTGCTCGCTGCCGGAAGTGGTCAGGAAGTGGGCGACGCCCATGTCGATGCCGATGATCGCGCCCGTAGGCGGCAGTTCCTCGGCGGGCACGTTGTCGCAGGCGAGGACGACGTACCAGCGGTTCCCCTCCCGCTTTACCGAGATCGTCTTGACGCGGCCCTGCACGGGCCGGTGCTGGTGCACACGGACGTGCCCGACACCTTGAAAGCGGACGCGGGTCTGCCGGTCGTGCGGGGTGGAGTCCCAGCGGCAGCCGTCGCCGTCCTTGGGGAAGGTGACGGTGTCGAAGTGCCCGACGCCCTTGAACCTGGGGTACCCGGGCCTCTGACCGGCCTTCACCCGCTTGAAGAAGGCTTGGAACGCCTTGTCCAGCCGCCTGAGCGTGGCCTGCTGGCTGGAGAACGACCATCAACCCTGACGCTCCGGGTCGAACGCCCGGATCGCTTTGAGCTGGCCGGACTGATCCCCGTACTGGACCGAGGTCTTCGAGCTGTGCCGGTAGGCGTCCCGACGCTCCTGCAACGCCCCGTTGCAGAGCGAACAGTGGTCGGCCAGCATCGCCCGCAACGCGGCTTGCTGACCTGCCGTTGGGCGAAGGAGGAACTTGTACGCCCGCATCAAGGCCGTCCCTCCTTGTCCTTCTTCCAGGGGCGTTCCCACTGGGTGTTGATGTACTTCGCCACCGTGGCCGCCGACACCGCGCCAACCGACGCGGCGAAGTACGACGACGACCACAGCGTGGGCATGCGGCTCTTGAGGTGCGGGAACTCCGCGCGCAGGACGTGGGAGGTGAAGCCCTTGAACTGGTTCGCCACGTACGAGGCCGAGGACTTCGGATCGTGCTTGACGAAGAGGTGTACATGGTCGGGCATCACCTCAAGAGCGATGACCTCCCACCCGCGCTCATCCGCCTTCTGCCGGATCAGCTCGCCGCCAAGCAGGACCTGGGGCGGCTGGCGACCAACCCGCTGATGTGCGCCCTGAACTGCGCCCTGCACCGCGAGCGCCGGGGCTTCCTGCCGCGTGGACTCGCCACGCACCCTCGCCTGCGCCGCGTGACCACACCGCCGACCTGCAGAATCCTCAACGCGGACAGGCTCCCCAGCACGACAAGGGTCAACCCACGCGACCTGGCGAACGTCGACGAGTCCCAGGAGTGAGGCCGCGAGCGTCCCCGGCGAGCAGCCGGAACCATACTCCCAAGGCCGCCCGCCACGGCGGCACCGAGCACAAGGTTCCCGCCCCCGGCACCTCCCGGCGCTGCTCGATGTGCGGCTTCACCACGCCGGGCAGCCAGGAGTCCCAGGCCGAGTCATCCGCAAGAACGAAGGCTGCGGATGGTCCGACAACGCGGACGACAACGCCGCACGGAACGTCTGGCACCTGTACCGGCTGGGCCACGCGCTCGTCCCTACTGCCGGCCGGTCCTGCGGAGCACGGGCGCCCACCGTCCTGTCTCCAGCGCACGCGAAGGGGGCCGGTGCCCTCAGGCACCGGCCCCTTCGTCGTTTCGCGTACCGCCCGGAGGGCTTACGCCTCCTTGCTCAGGTTCGGGCCCGCTCCACCGGCCGCCTGCTCGATCGGCGGGACGTCCGGCAGGGCCGACTTCTCCTCACCGCGGAAGGTGAAGGTCTTGGCGTCGCCCTCGCCCTCCGTGTCCACGACCACGATGTGGCCCGGACGGAGCTCGCCGAAGAGGATCTTCTCCGACAGGCTGTCCTCGATCTCGCGCTGGATCGTGCGGCGCAGCGGCCGGGCGCCCAGCACGGGGTCGTAGCCCTTCTTGGACAGCAGCTCCTTGGCGGCCTGGGAGAGCTCGATGCCCATGTCCCGGTCCTTCAGGCGCTCGTCCACCTTGCTGATCATCAGGTCGACGATCCGCAGGATGTCCTCCTGCGTCAGCTGCGGGAAGACGACCACGTCGTCGACGCGGTTGAGGAACTCGGGCCGGAAGTGCTGCTTGAGCTCGTCCGAGACCTTGTTCTTCATGCGCTCGTAGTTGGTCTTCGTGTCACCCGCGGCGGCGAAGCCGAGGTTGAAGCCCTTGGAGATGTCCCGGGTGCCGAGGTTGGTCGTCATGATGATGACCGTGTTCTTGAAGTCCACGACCCGGCCCTGGGAGTCGGTCAGGCGACCGTCCTCCAGGATCTGCAGCAGCGAGTTGAAGATGTCCGGGTGGGCCTTCTCGACCTCGTCGAAGAGGACGACCGAGAACGGCTTGCGACGCACCTTCTCCGTCAGCTGGCCACCCTCCTCGTAGCCCACGTATCCGGGGGGCGAACCGAAGAGACGCGACACCGTGTGCTTCTCGCTGAACTCCGACATGTCGAGGGAGATCAGCGCGTCCTCGTCACCGAACAGGAACTCGGCGAGCGCCTTGGACAGCTCGGTCTTACCGACACCGGACGGGCCGGCGAAGATGAACGAACCACCGGGACGCTTCGGGTCCTTCAGACCGGCACGCGTACGGCGGATCGCCTTCGACAGCGCCTTGACGGCGTCGTTCTGGCCGATGACCCGCTTGTGGAGCTCGTCCTCCATGCGGAGCAGGCGGCTGGACTCCTCCTCGGTCAGCTTGAAGACCGGGATGCCGGTGGCCGTGGCGAGGACCTCGGCGATCAGCTCGCCGTCGACCTCGGCGACGACGTCCATGTCGCCGGCCTTCCACTCCTTCTCCCGCTTGGCCTTGGCGGCGAGGAGCTGCTTCTCCTTGTCGCGCAGGGAGGCGGCCTTCTCGAAGTCCTGCGAGTCGATCGCGGACTCCTTGTCGCGGCGGACGCCGGCGATCTTCTCGTCGAACTCGCGCAGGTCCGGCGGCGCGGTCATCCGGCGGATGCGCATCCGGGAACCGGCCTCGTCGATCAGGTCGATCGCCTTGTCGGGGAGGAAGCGGTCCGAGATGTACCGGTCGGCCAGGGTGGCGGCCTGGACGAGGGCCTCGTCCGTGATGGAGACACGGTGGTGGGCCTCGTACCGGTCGCGCAGACCCTTGAGGATCTCGATCGTGTGCGGCAGGGACGGCTCGGCGACCTGGATGGGCTGGAAGCGGCGCTCCAGGGCCGCGTCCTTCTCCAGGTGCTTGCGGTACTCGTCCAGCGTGGTGGCACCGATGGTCTGGAGCTCACCGCGGGCCAGCATCGGCTTGAGGATCGAGGCGGCGTCGATGGCGCCCTCGGCGGCACCCGCACCGACCAGCGTGTGCAGCTCGTCGATGAACAGGATGATGTCGCCGCGGGTACGGATCTCCTTGAGGACCTTCTTCAGGCGTTCCTCGAAGTCACCGCGGTAGCGGGATCCGGCGACCAGCGCACCGAGGTCCAGGGTGTAGAGGTGCTTGTCCTTGAGGGTCTCGGGCACCTCGCCCTTGACGATGGCCTGGGCGAGGCCCTCGACGACGGCGGTCTTGCCGACACCGGGCTCACCGATCAGGACCGGGTTGTTCTTGGTACGACGGGACAGCACCTGCATGACCCGCTCGATCTCCTTCTCGCGCCCGATGACCGGGTCGAGCTTGGACTCGCGAGCGGCCTGGGTGAGGTTCCGGCCGAACTGGTCGAGGACCAGGGACGTCGAGGGAGTGCCCTCGGCAGGCCCGCCGGCGGTGGCGGTCTCCTTGCCCTGGTAGCCGGAGAGCAGCTGGATGACCTGCTGCCGCACCCGGTTGAGGTCTGCGCCCAGCTTGACCAGGACCTGGGCGGCGACGCCCTCGCCCTCACGGATCAGGCCGAGCAGGATGTGCTCCGTGCCGATGTAGTTGTGGCCCAGCTGAAGGGCCTCGCGGAGCGACAGCTCCAGGACCTTCTTGGCACGGGGGGTGAAGGGGATGTGGCCGGAGGGCGCCTGCTGGCCCTGACCGATGATCTCTTCCACCTGCTGGCGGACAGCCTCAAGCGAGATCCCGAGGCTCTCCAGGGCCTTAGCGGCGACACCCTCACCCTCGTGGATCAGGCCCAGGAGAATGTGCTCGGTGCCGATGTAGTTGTGGTTGAGCATCCGGGCTTCTTCCTGAGCCAGGACGACAACCCGCCGCGCGCGGTCGGTGAACCTCTCGAACATCGTTAATCGCTCCTCAGAGCGGTCAGGCAGTGAGGGGACGCTCCCCTCGCTGTCCTTCCGCAGCTTAGTCCCGCAAGCGGGGACCGCTCATTCCAACTGCCGACACCGTCCTTGGCCTCCTGACCCCGAACGCCGACATCTGCTCCAACCCGATGGTGCGAGACGATGTTCCCGCAGGCCAGGTGGTTAGCCTCACCATCAGTACGCCGATGGCGAACGCGAGACCGCCTTTCCTGCGTGTCGCCCCCTCCCACTAGGGATGTCTTACCCGCACGCACTGACACTCCATGCCGAGCGCACCGGTTCCCTCCGCTATGGGCGAACATCCTTGCGCTGCCGCGCGCCGCCGGACGCCCCCATTTCCGCCACCCTGTGTACATAAATCACCACCCTGAGTAACTCGGGCGCCCTCTGCGCGGTTGTTCCTTGCATGGCATCCATCGTCCCCCTCCCCCGCTGTCCGCTCGACTCGAGCGACCGGGTGCGGGAGTGGTACGAGAACGGGCTGGGCTGGGCCACGCTGCCCGGAGCGCCGGTACGCATCAGTACGGGTCTGCGCTTCGACGTGCTCGACGTTCCCGCGGAGGCCGGATTCGCGGCGCTGCGGCATCTGGGCCCGGGTTCCCCGGTGACGCTGTGCGGAGAGCGCATGGGGCTGCTGGTCGCCGCGGGAAGTGCGGACGAACTGCCGGGGCTGCTCGACTGGCTCGACTGGGGCGGCCTCGAACTGGGCTTCACGGCCGTCGGAAGGGGCGGGCACATCGAGGCTCCGCGGCCCTGGCCGTACGGAGCCACGCCCTCCACGTTCCGCTCCGGCCGTGCGGGAGGTCGCATCGAGGCTCTCCCCTCGCCCCGGCCCGCTCCGGGTGAGCGCGCCGCGACCGTGGAGCCCCGGACCGTTCCGGGCGCGCGTGCGTCCTCGCTCCCCGGCCCTGCGGACGCGGGGGCACCGCTCCAGCCGTCGTCTCTGGACCGGGCCGGTCCACAGGGGGCCGCCTTATGGCTGCGGCCCCCCGAGCCGGGGTGCGAGGTGGAACCGTCGCTGCCGACGCTGTCCGCGCTGGGGGGCGGTGGGCCCGCCCCTGACCTCGTACGACTGGTGGACACGGTGGCGACGCACTGCCACCGGATCCGGCTGCGACGCCTGAGTGCTCAGGCGTTCGCCTTCTCGTAGGCCTCGCGGATGGACGCGGGGACGCGGCCGCGGTCGTTGACCTCGTAGCCGTTCTCCTTCGCCCAGGCGCGGATCTGCGCGGTGTCCTGGCTGCCGCCGGCGGCGGCGCGCGCCTTTCCGCGTCCGCCCGAAGCGCGACCTCCGGTACGACGCCCGCCCTTCACGTACGGCTCAAGAAGGCCGCGGAGCTTGTCCGCGTTGGCGGTCGTGAGATCGATTTCGTACGTCTTGCCGTCCAGCGCGAACGTCACGGTCTCGTCCGCCTCGCCGCCGTCGAGGTCGTCGACAAGAAGGACCTGAACCTTCTGTGCCACCGGATTTCCTTTCATCGATAACTTGAGGGCCGAGGGTCCGCGGCCGCAGCCGCTGTTTCGAGTCCCCTGTTATATGCAGTACTGCAGTACGTCGGAAAGCAAACCGCTTTTCCTTGAAAAACACAAACCCCTGGGAGAGGCTCACGGGCCCGGGGAAGACCGGAAACGTACGCGTTTCGGACATAGGGAACCCGGGCAAGCCGCATCCGCCGGAATACCCTTGCCGATGCCTTGCCGATGCCATGCCCATCCGGCGCCGATGCCCTTGCCGATCCCCGCCGATCGTTGACGCGCATCCCCGGGCGATCACAGATGCAGAAGCATGCGGCTGTTGCCCAAGGTGTTCGGTTTCACTCGTTCGAGACCGAGGAACTCCGCCACGCCCTCGTCATAGGAACGCAGCAGCTCCGCGTAGACATCGCGGTCGACCGGGGTCTCACCGATCTCCACGAAGCCGTGCTTCGCGAAGAACTCGACTTCGAAGGTCAGACAGAAAACGCGGCGAACACCCAGCCAGCGCGCGGTGTGCAGCAACTTCTCCAGCAACTGGTGACCGACGCCCAGGCCCCTGGCCTCGGGGTTCACCGCGAGAGTGCGGACTTCCGCGAGGTCTTCCCACATGACGTGCAGGGCGCCGCACCCCACCACCTGGGCGTTGTCATCGCGTTCAGCGACCCAGAACTCCTGGATGTCCTCGTAAAGCGTCACCGTCGCTTTGTCGAGCAGGATGCCCCGGCGGACGTACGAGTCGAGCAGGCCGCGCACGTGGGGGACATCGCTGGTCCTGGCCCGTCGGACGGTGATGGCTTTAGCGGTGACTTCGGGACTCTCTGCTGGCATGACCGGACGCTATCGTCCGGTGTCGCCCCGTACCGACGTGGGGTTCTCATCGGGGTGCTCGGGGGCCGCGGCTCTTTCGTCTGACGATTGGCCTGACGATTCGCCGTCCGAGTCGCCGTCCGATTCGCCGCCCGATTCGGCGGAGACATCGGCCGCGTCTTCGGCAGAGGTGGCGGCGACGGCTTGGCCGGTGGTATCGGCTGGAGGAGCGATGGTTTCGCCGGGCTCGGGACCCTGCGCGATACGGACGGCGTCGCGGAGCGCCTGTCGCTGTTCCTCGCTCATCATGCCGAAGAAGGCGACGAGAGCCGCAGCGGGGTTGTCGCTCTGCGACCAGGCGTCGTTCATCAGGGCGGCCGCGTAGGCGGCGCGGGTGGAGACCGCCTCATATCGATAGGCACGGCCTTCGGCTTCGCGGCGCACCCAGCCCTTCTGATGGAGATTGTCCAGAACGGTCATCACGGTGGTGTATGCGATGGACCGTTCCTGCTGAAGGTCTTCCAGGACTTCCCGAACGGTCACCGGGCGGTTCCACTTCCACACCCGCGTCATGACCGCGTCTTCGAGTTCTCCCAATGGCCGAGGCACAACTCAACAGCATACTGAGACAACTTGCACAAGGGCACACAAATAGGGCGTACGACTCAAGAGAGGGAGGAGTCGTACGCCGATGGGGCACAGCGGGCGCAGGGGCACACGAGCGCCGACGCACGGGGGGCGAGCCGCTCAGTGCGCCGGGTCTTCGGTCGGGATCAGCTCTGGACGTCGTCCTTCGCGGGCCGCGGGGCGCTCTCCGCGCGGGCGAGGGCGGCGTCCACGGCCGGGTCCTCCTTGGCCTTGTTGGCGCCACCCTGGGACTTCACCATCGTGACGATGACGCCGATGAACAACACGGCCATCACTACGGGGGGCACGAGCGCGGAGACGTAGTCCATGCCTCCAGAGTAGCCAGGGACTGTCCGGTGGCTCCCGGTCGGGGTGGGGCGTCGCGGGCCGCCTCAGCCGACGGCGAGCCGCTGCTGCTGGGGGTTCGCCGGCGGGCCGGGCTTGCGCTTGGGAGGGAAGACCTCGCCGGGGGTCGGAATGGGGCGGCGAGCCGGGCTCGGAGCCCCGGGCCGGGGCGAGGGGGCCGGCTTCTCGGCGGGCTGGGCGGGCCGTGCGGGCCGGGCCGGGCGGGCGGGCCGCGCGGGCTTGTCCGCGGGGCGGGCGGGCTTGTCCGCGGGGCGTTCGGCGGGCTCCTGCGCGGCGGTGGCGGTACGTGCGGGTGTGCGCGTGCCGCGGGAGAGGCCTCCGGGGAGAGCGGTGAGCCGGGTGCGGGAGGGCGGGACGGTGACGGTCGGCGCGTGCGCGGGGTGCGCACGGCGGGGCTCGGCGTCCTGCTCGGCGTCCTGCTGCTGCGGGAGGCCGCAGCGGTCCAGGCAGCGGTCCAGGAGGGTGGCGGCGGCGGGGTTGCCGCGCAGGGCGCGCAGGGCGGCGAGGTCGTCCGCGGTGGGCCGGTGGCCGACGGCCAGGGCGTCACCCAGGAGCGCGAGGTAGCCCGTGGCGGTGCCGGGGAGCGCGGCGCGGTAGCGCGCGAGGTCGGCCACCAGGAAGGCCCTCAGCCGGGCACCCTCGCGGGCGGCCTCGTCGACGGACCGGGCGAGCCGGAGGCAGTCCTGGACGTCCTGGGCGGTGACGGAGGCTGGGTTGAGGGCGAGGGCGAGAGCGCGGCGGAGCACACGCAGCTCCTCCGTGCCGAACGCCATGGCGCCGCGGGATCCGTGAGGCGTGGGCATATACCGACGATACGCGCTAATCAGACAAAAGCGGCGGTGTCACACGGGTGTTTCGCGCCCCCGCCGCCCCTACCCGTCCCATCCCTGGGGGCTGCGCCCCCAGACCCCCGCTTGTCGGCCTTCGGCCTCGTCCTCGAACGCCGGACGGGCTGAAATATCAGCCCCTTGGGGGCACCTCCCAGCGGTAGCTGGGGGAGTTTGAGGAGCGGGGGTTTCGGGGGCCGGCCCCCGAAACGGGGTCCGGGGCGGAGCCCCGAAAGGATGGGGGTCCAGGGGGCGCAGCCCCCGTGGCCGGGGTCGAAGGGGCGGAGCCCCTGGGGATGGGGGGGGTAGGGGCGGCGGGGGCGAAACCAATCCCCGCGCGCCCCCACCGACCGCCTCACATCCGCGACACGTTCCGCTCGTACACCAGCCGCAACCCGATCAGCGTCAGCCAGGGCTCGTGTTCGTCGATCACGGACGCCTCGCCGAGGACCATCGGCGCGAGCCCACCCGTGGCGATGACCGTCACGTCGTCGGGATCGTCCGCGAGCTCGCGGGCCATGCGGCCGACCACGCCGTCCACCTGGCCGGCGAAGCCGTAGACGATGCCGGCCTGCATGGCCTCGACCGTGTTCTTGCCGATCACCGCGCGCGGACGGGCCAGCTCGATCTTGCGCAGCTGCGCCCCGCGCACCCCCAGCGCCTCGACCGAGATCTCGATGCCCGGCGCGATCACCCCGCCCGCGTACTCACCGCGCGCCGACACGGCGTCGAACGTCGTCGCCGTACCGAAGTCGACCACGATCGCGGGCCCGCCGTAGAGCTCGACGGCCGCCACCGCGTTGATGATGCGGTCGGCGCCGACCTCCTTGGGGTTGTCCATGAGGATCGGTACGCCCGTCTTGATGCCGGGCTCGACCAGAACCGCGGGCACGTCGCCGTAGTACCGGCGCGTCACCTCCCGCAGCTCGTGCAGCACAGAGGGCACCGTCGAGCAGATCGCGATCCCGTCGATGCCGTCGCCCAGCTCGTCCCCGAGGAGGGGGTGCATCCCCATCAGCCCTTGGAGGAGGACCGCCAGTTCGTCGGCGGTGCGGCGCGCGTCCGTGGAGATGCGCCAGTGTTCGACGATGTCGTCGCCGTCGAACAGGCCGAGAACGGTGTGCGTGTTGCCTACGTCGATCGTCAGCAGCATGGCCCGTACCCGCTCCTACTCCGCCGCTCGCAGGTCCAGGCCGATGTCCAGGATGGGCGAGGAGTGCGTGAGGGCCCCGACCGCGAGGTAGTCGACGCCGGTGTCCGCGTACGCCTTCGCGTTCTCCAGCGTGAGGCGGCCCGACGCCTCCAGCATCGCGCGGCCGCCGACGAGGGCCACCGCCTCCTCGCACTCGAGGGGCGTGAAGTTGTCCAGCAGGATCAGGTCCGCGCCCGCGTCGACGACCTCGCGCAGCTGGTGCAGGGTGTCGACCTCGACCTCGATCGGCACGTCGGGGAACTCCTCGCGGACCGCCTTGAAGGCCTGTGCGACGCCGCCCGCGGCCACCACGTGGTTGTCCTTGACGAGGGCCGCGTCCGACAGCGACATGCGGTGGTTGACTCCCCCGCCGCAGCGCACCGCGAACTTCTCCAGCGCCCGCAGCCCGGGGGTGGTCTTCCTGGTGTCCCTGACCTTCGCCTTCGTGCCCTCCAGCACGTCCGCCCACGCGCGCGTGGCCGTCGCGATGCCCGACATACGGCACAGCAGGTTCAGCGCGCTGCGCTCGGCGGTGAGGAGGTCACGGGTGCGGGTCGTGACGGACAGCAGCTTCTGCCCGGCCTCCACCCGGTCGCCGTCGTCCACGTGGCGCTCGACCTCGAACTCGTCGGCGCAGACCACCGAGACGACCGCCTCGGCGACCCTCAGGCCCGCCACGACGCCGGCCTCGCGGGCGGTGAAGTCGGCGGTGGCGCGGGCGTCCTCGGGGATGGTGGCGACGGTGGTGACGTCGACGCCGCCTGCGAGGTCCTCCTGGATGGCCACGTTGGCGATGTCCTCGACCTCCAGCGGGTCGAGCCCGGCGTCGGCGAGGAGTTCGGCGAGCGCGGGGTCGAGACCGCACTCCATGTACGAATCCAGCGCGTCCGCGTCGGGGTCCGTGCCGCAGGCGCAGCCGTCGCCGCAGCCGCCGCTCTGGGCGAGGGGAAGGTCGGAGTTGCTCACTTGACGTCACTGCTCCTGGGGAGGGCCTCGGGCCGGTGCGTGGGGGTGCCCCCGGCTCGCGCGAGGTCGAGCGGGGCTGGGGTGGTCGGGGGGAAGTCTGGGGTCTCCGTGGTCAGCAGGGCCAGTGTGCGGTCGGGATTCAGCCGTACGACGATGTGGCGGCGCCAGTGGGTGTCGTCCCGGTCGGCGTGGTCCTCGCGCCAGTGGCAGCCGCGGGTCTCCTGGCGCAGCCTGGCGGCGGCGACCAGGACGCGGGCCACACACAGCAGGTTGGTGGTCTCCCAGGTGTCGACGCCCGGCTCGGCCGTCTTGCCGTTCTCGTCGAGGGCGTCACGCGCGGCGGTGTGCAGCTGGTCGAGGGCCGCGGCCGCGGCCGCCAGGGACGCCGCCGAGCGCAGGACGCCCGCGCCCTGGGTCATGATCCGCTGGATCGCGAACCGTGCCTCCGGCTCCAGCAGCGGGTGCTCGGGCTTCTCGCGGTAGAGCACGGGCTGCGGCACGCGCGCGTGGAGACCGTCGGCCGCCCGGCTCGCGGCGATGTCGGCGGCGATGCGCTCGGCGTAGACGAGGCCTTCCAGGAGGGAGTTGGAGGCCAGGCGGTTGGCGCCGTGGACGCCCGTGCAGGCGACCTCTCCGCACGCGTACAGGCCCGGTACGGTCGTCCGGCCCCGGGAGTCCGTGCGGACGCCGCCGGAGGCGTAGTGGGCCGCCGGGGCGACCGGGACGGGTTCGGTGACCGGGTCGATGCCGTGGGCGCGGCAGGCGGCGAGGATCGTCGGGAAGCGGTGCTCCCACATGTCGGCGCCGAAGTGCCGGGCGTCCAGGTACATGTGCTCGGCGCCCCGCTCCTGCATACGGCGCATGATGCCCTTGGCGACGATGTCCCGCGGGGCGAGTTCGGCCAGTTCGTGCTGCCCGGCCATGAAGCGTGTGCCGTCCGCGTCGACCAGGTGGGCGCCCTCGCCCCGTACCGCCTCGGAGACCAGCGGCTGCTGGCCCTCCGCCTCGGATCCGAGGAAGAGCACCGTGGGGTGGAACTGCACGAACTCCAGGTCGCTGACCTCGGCGCCCGCGCGCAGGGCGAGCGCCACTCCGTCGCCCGTGGACACGGACGGGTTGGTGGTCGCCGAGTAGACCTGGCCCATGCCGCCGGTCGCGAGGACCACGGCGGGCGCGTGCACGGCGCCGACGCCGTCGTGCTGGCCCTCGCCCATGACGTGCAGGGTGACGCCCGCGGTGCGGCCGTCGGCGTCGGTCAGCAGGTCCAGGACGAGCGCGTTCTCGATGGTGCGCAGCCCTCGCGCACGGACGGCCTCGACGAGCGCCCGGGAGATCTCCGCGCCGGTCGCGTCGCCGCCCGCGTGCGCGATACGGCGGCGGTGGTGGCCGCCCTCGCGGGTCAGCTCCAGCCCGCCTTCGGAGGACTCGTCGAACTGGGCGCCCGTCTCGATCAGCCGGCGCACGGCGTCGGGCCCCTCGGTGACGAGGAGGCGGACGGCGTCCTCGTCGCACAGGCCCGCGCCCGCGACCAGCGTGTCGTCGAGGTGCTGTTCGGGGGTGTCGCCCTCGCCGAGGGCCGCGGCTATGCCGCCCTGGGCCCAGCGGGTGGAGCCGTCGTCGAGGCGGGCCTTGGTGACGACGACGGTCCGCAGGCCGGCGGCCTCGCAGCGCAGGGCCGCGGTCAGGCCGGCGACACCGGAGCCGACGACCACGACGTCCGCGGTGATGGCCCAGCCGGGGGCCGGGGCGTGCAGTCGTATGCCCGTGGTGGTCGTCCCGGTGGTGTTCGTGCCTGTGGTGGTCACGAGGCGGCTCCGAAGGTGAGGGGGAGGTTGTCGATCAGCCGGGTCGTCCCGACCCGGGCGGCGACGGCGAGGACGGCTTCACCGGTGAAGTCGTCGGAGATCTCGGTGAAGTCGGCGGGGTCGACCAGGGCCAGGTAGTCGAGTTCCAGCGGCGGCTTCAGGCGTGCGGCCTCGTCGAGGACGAGGCGGGCGGCCGCGCGGACGTCGGCCGGGCCGGACGCGGTGGTGGGGGCGGCCTTCGCGACGGCGTGCGCGTCGGCGGCCGCGCGGGACTCGCCGAGGGCGCTGAGGGCCTCCGCACGCGCGCGCGTGGCGGGCACCTCCCGGGCCCGCGCGCGCAGCGCCTCCTGGGCGGCGTGCCGGTCGCGCCCCGCGAACAGGGCCTGGGAGAGCGCGAGGGCCGTACGGCGCTCGGCGGCGGACAGGTAGCGGTTGCGGCTGGACAGCGCCAGGCCGTCCTCCTCGCGGACGGTCGGCACGGCGACTATCTCCACGCCGAAGTCCAGGTCGCGCACCATGCGGCGGATCAGGGCGAGCTGCTGGGCGTCCTTCTGCCCGTAGAGGGCCACGTCCGGCCGGGTGAGGTGCAGCAGCTTGGCGACGACGGTGAGCATGCCGTCGAAGTGTCCGGGCCGCGAGGCACCCTCCAGGCGCTCGCCCATGGGGCCCGCGGAGATCCGCACCTGGGGCTCGCCGCCGGGGTAGACCTCGTCCACGAAAGGCGCGAACACGGCGTCGGCGCCCGACTGCTCGGCGACCTTCAGGTCGGCGTCGAGGGTGCGCGGGTAGCGGTCGAGGTCCTCGCCCGCGCCGAACTGCAGGGGGTTCACGAAGACGGTGACGACCACCTCGCCGTCCCGGCCCGCGATCTCGCGCGCCGTGCGGATCAGCGTGGCGTGCCCCTCGTGCAGGGCGCCCATCGTCATCACGACGGCACGGCGGCCCGCACGCGCACGTGCGTGCAGTTCGTCGGTGGTGCGCAGCAAGGCGGTGGTCATCGGGCGTCTCCGTTCCCGGGCGCGCGCGTCATCGGGCGTCCCCTTCGGTGCCGTTGGCGAGTACCCCGAGGAGGTCCTCGGCGAGCTCCGGCTTGAGCAGTCCGTGGGCGAGCGCGCGGTCGGCGGTCGCGCGCGCCATCGCCAGGTATCCGGCGACGGCCTGGGGGGCGTGCTCGCGCAACTCGGCGACGTGCGCGGCGACCGTGCCCGCGTCCCCGCGCGCCACGGGGCCGGTGAGGGCCGCGTCGCCGGAGCGCAGGGCGTTGTCGAGGGCGGCGCCCAGCAGCGGTCCGAGCATGCGGTCGGGGGCCTCGACGCCCGCCGCCCGCAGCAGCTCCATGGACTGGGCGACCAGGGTCACCAGGTGGTTGGCGCCCAGGGCGAGCGCCGCGTGGTACAGGGGCCGGGCGGACTCGGCGATCCACTCGGGCTCGCCGCCCATCTCGATCACCAGCGCCTCGGCGGCCAGCCGCAGTTCCTCGGGCGCCGTGACCCCGAACGAGCATCCGGCGAGCCGCTGCACGTCCACGGGCGTGCCGGTGAACGTCATCGCCGGGTGCAGCGCCAGCGGCAGCGCCCCGGCCCGCAGCGCGGGGTCCAGCACGCTCGTGCCGTACCGCCCGGAGGTGTGCACGAGCAGTTGCCCCGGCCGGACGGCCCCGGTCTCGGCGAGCCCCTCGACGAGACCGGGCAGGGCGTCGTCCGGCACGGTCAGCAGCACCAGCTCGGCGCGGTCCAGGACGTCGGCCGGGGGCACCAGCGGCACGTCGGGCAGCAGGGCGGCGGCCCGCCGTTTCGAGGCGTCGGAGACCCCGGAGGCGGCTACCGGGCGGTGTCCCGCGAGGTGCAGCGACGCCGCCAGCGCGGGCCCGACCCGGCCCGCTCCGACGACGCCCACGGTGAGCCGCGCGGGGCGGTCCTTGGGGTCTGGTTGCTGGAATGTCGTCACGCGCTGGTGGCCTTCCCGTTCCAGTCCGCTCTGGGTACCGGACGATTTCTCGTCATGTTAACGCGATTGGTTAGAGAGGCGTCCGGTTGTCCACAGGCTGTGGGTTTCCCCACGCCGTGCGGACGCGCCGGAAAGTGAGGTGTGGCAGGTGGGGGGCACGCGGCATCATCCGGGGATGAGCGGCGAGACGAACGAGACAGAGAACGAGACGGAGACCGAGCGGTCACCGGCGCTGCTGCGGTACGCGCGGCGGAAGGCCGCCCTCCGGGCGGCGGAGCGGGCGCTGTCGCGCCCGGCGTTCCTGGGGACGATCCGGGAGCGGCTGGCGTTACTGCAGGAGGAGGCGCCGGGACTGTACGACCTGGACGAGTCGGCGGACATCTACGGCAACGGGATCGTCGAGGCCCTGGAGGACCGGGTCGCCGGGCTGCTCGGCAAGGAGGCCGCTGTCTTCTTCCCGACGGGCACGATGGCCCAGCAGGTGGCCCTGCGCGTGTGGGCGGCCCGCACCGGGAACCCGGCCGTGGCGCTGCACGCGCTGGCCCATCCCGAGGTGCACGAGCGCAAGGCGTTCAGCGAGGTCAGCGGACTGCGCCCACTGCGCGTGACGAGCGAGCCGCGGCTGCCGACCGCCGACGAGGTACGCGATTTCGAGGAACCCTTCGGCTCGCTGATGCTCGAACTGCCGCTCAGGGACGCCGGTTTCGTGCTCCCCACCTGGGAGGAGCTCTCCGAGGTCGTGGCCGCCGCCCACGGGCGCGACGCGGTGGTGCACTTCGACGGTGCCCGGCTGTGGGAGACCACCGTCCACTTCGGCCGGCCCCTGGAGGAGATCGCGGGCCTCTCGGACAGCGTCTACGTGTCGCTGTACAAGTCGCTCGACGGCCTCGGCGGCGCGGCGGTCGCGGGCCCGCGGTGGCTCGCCGACGAGGCGAAGGCGTGGCGGCACCGGTACGGCGGCCAGGTCTTCCAGCAGTTCCCCACCGTGCTGTCGGCGCTGGCCGGGCTGGAGCGGGAGCTGCCCCGGCTGCCGGAGTACGTGGCCCACGCGCGCGTGGTCGCCGCGGCGCTCCGCGACGGGTTCGCGGCGTCGGGGGTGCCCTGGGCGCGCGTCCACCCGGAGGAGCCGCACACCCATGAGTTCCAGGTGTGGCTGCCGTACGACGCCGACGTCCTCTCCGAGGCGGCGATCCGGCAGGGCGAGCAGACGGGAACGCTCCTGTTCGCGGGCGTGTGGGACCCGGGCGGCCCGGGACTGTCGTACACCGAGGTCGTCGTGCGGGCGGCCGGTCTGGAGTGGACGGCGGAGGACGTGAAGGAGGCGGTGGCGGAGTTCGTGGCCCGGCTGCGGGAGGTCGCCGGGGAGGCGGACGGCGAGCAGGGCGCGTCCTCGTGAGCCGCCGGCGCGGACTGTGGGCCCCGGCGGCTCAGCCGTGTCCTCCGGCCCGTACCAGCCCCGTCTCGTACGCCAGGACCACCACCTGCACCCGGTCGCGCAGTTCCAGCTTCGTGAGGATGCGGCCGACGTGGGTCTTCACCGTGGCCTCGGACAGGACCAGGCGGGCCGCGATCTCACCGTTCGACAGGCCCTGGGCGACCAGCACCATGACCTCGCGCTCGCGGTCGGTGAGGCGCTCCAGATGCTTGCCCTGAGGGGCCTGGCCGGTGCCCGGCAGCATCGGTGCGAAGCGGTCGAGCAGGCGCCGGGTCGTGGACGGGGCGACGACGGCGTCTCCGCTGTGCACGGAGCGGATCGCGGCCAGCAGCTCGCCGGGGGGCACGTCCTTGAGCATGAAGCCGGAGGCACCCGCCTTGAGCCCCGAGAAGGCGTACTCGTCGAGGTCGAAGGTGGTCAGGATCAGCACCTTCGGCGGGTTGGGGTCCGAGCAGATGCGGCGGGTCGCCTCCACGCCGTCCAGCTTCGGCATGCGGACGTCCATGAGGACCACGTCCACCTCGGTGGACCGCAGCACCTGGAGGGCCTCCACGCCGTCACCCGCCTCGGCCACGACCTCCATGTCCGGCTGGGCGGCGAGCACCATCCGGAACCCGGTGCGCAGCAGCACCTGGTCGTCGACGAGCATCACGCGGATCGCCATCGGGGTCCTCTTCCGTTTCCGTCTTCCGTACCGGGTCGTCTTCCATACCGGTCCGACTCCCGTACGGGCCGTCAGGAGGTCTTACCAGTAATCACCAGGTCGTATGAACCAGGGTGGCCAAACCGTCTCGCGCAACGTGCTTCTGAACGTGCTTCCACATGCTCTTACAGGTGTCAACGACCGACATGAACAGTCGTCAGTGAGCGGGTTTCAGCGGCAGCAGCGCGCTGATCCGGAAGCCGCCGCCGGGACGGGGTCCCGCGTCCAGGGTTCCGCCGACCATGCCCACGCGCTCGCGCATGCCGATCAGGCCGTGCCCCTGGCCGTCGAGGCCGCCCTCCTCGTACAGCTCGTGCGGGGCGCCCTTGCCGTCGTCCTCGACGAGCAGACCGAGGCCGTCGTCGAAGTACACCAGGCGCACGCTGGCGCCCGCGTTCGGGCCGCCGTGCTTGCGCGTGTTGGTCAGGGCCTCCTGGACGATGCGGTACGCCGTGAGCTCCACGCCGCTGGGCAGGGGCCGTGGGGTGCCCTCCACCTTGAAGTCGACGGGCAGGCCCGAGCTGCGGCACTGCTCGATGAGCTCGTCGAGCTGTTCGACGTCGGGCTGCGGGACGTACTCGCCGCTCTCCTGGTGCTCGCCGGTGCGCAGCACGCCCAGCAGACGGCGCATCTCGGCGAGGGCCTGGCGCCCGGTGGAGGAGATGGTCTCCAGGGCCTTCTTGGCCTGGTCGGGCGCGGCGTCGAGGACGTACGCGGCGCCGTCCGCCTGCACCACCATCACGGACACGTTGTGGGCGACCACGTCGTGCAGCTCGCGGGCGATGCGGGCGCGCTCGGCGGCGACGGCGACCTTGGCCTGTGCCTCGCGCTCCTTCTCCAGGCGGGCGGCACGCTCCTCCAGCTGCGCGAAGTAGGCGCGGCGGGTGCGCAGGGAGTCGCCGAGCACCCAGGCGAGTGCGAACGGCACGGTCATGACGACCACTACCGCGACCGCGCCCAGCGGGCCCGTGTCCTCCTGGGGCCAGCGCATCTGCGCCAATGTGGCCGCGCTCAGACCGCCGGCCAGGGCGAACCGGGAGGCCCAGCGGGCACCGTTCGCCGCGACCGTGTAGATGATCACCAGCATGGCGAAGTCGGCCGGCACCGTCGGCACGTCGGTGATCAGCTGTGCCAGACCGGTGGCGGCGGCCAGCACCAGCATCTGCTCGGGCAGCCGGCGCCGCAGGGCGACGACCAGGCAGAGCAGCAACGTGATCGGGAGCCAGGCGTTCGGGAGGTCGCTCTGCTCCGCCTCCTGACGGACGTTTCCGGACACCGCGGAGATACCGAGCAGGAAGACGGCCCAGAAGCCGTCGACCCATGTCGGGTGCCTGCGGAGGAAGTCATAGAGGCGTTGCACGTCACCCAGCGTAAAGACGTGTGCTGTGTGCAGGAGTCAACCGGAGGGCCGATCCGCGACCGGCGCGTGTACTCCCCAAGGTGGAGGCTCCGTGGTCCGCGGCGCATAGCCTGGCGCGGTGACGGGTGCGGCGGCGGATGCGGCGACGGGTACCGCGGGCGGCGAATGGCGCGGGTGGCGCGAGGCGACGGAGGAGGCGCTGTACGGGCCCTCGGGCTTCTACCGGCGTCCTGAGGGCCCCGCCGGGCATTTCCGCACGTCGGTGCACGCCTCCCCGCTGTTCGCCCAGGCGGTGGCGCGGCTGCTGTGCCGGGTGGACGAGGCCGTCGGGCACCCCGCGGAGCTGGCCTTCGTGGACGTGGCGGCGGGCCGGGGCGAACTGGTGACGGGGGTCCTGAAGGCCCTCCCGCCCGGGGTGGCCGCCCGCGCGCGCGGGTACGCCGTCGAGCGCGCCGACCGGCCACGTGCCCTTGATCACCGCATCGAGTGGCTCCCCGAGCCCCCGGAGGGTGTGACCGGCCTGCTGTTCGCCAACGAGTGGCTCGACAACGTGCCCCTGGACGTCGCCCAGGTGGACGCCGACGGCGTACGACGCCTCGTCCTGGTGCGGCGGGACGGGACCGAACGGCTCGGGGACCCGGTGGGGGGTGCGGACGCCGAGTGGCTCGACCGGTGGTGGCCGCTGCCCGCCGAGGGGGCGGCCGAGGGGCTGCGGGCCGAGATCGGACGCCCCCGGGACACCGCCTGGGCGTCGGCCGTGGCGAGTGTCGGCCGGGGGCTCGCCGTCGCCGTCGACTACGCGCACACCGCCGGGTCACGGCCTTGGTTCGGGACGCTCACCGGGTTCCGGGAGGGCCGGGAGACCGCCCCCGTGCCGGACGGCTCGTGCGACATCACCGCGCACGTGGCGCTGGACGCGTGCGCCCTGCCGGGAGCCCGGCTGCTGACCCAGCGGGACGCCCTGCGCGCCCTCGGGGTCGAGGGAGGCCGCCCGCCGCTGTCCCTCGCGACCACCGACCCGGCGGCGTACGTACGGGCCCTCGCGGGCGCGGGCGAGGCCGCCGAGCTCACGGCAACCGGCGGGCTCGGCGACTTCGGCTGGCTGCTGCAGCCGGTCGGCGTCCCGGACGCCCTCCTTCGGTGACCTGCTTCGGCCTACTTGTCGATGTCCCCGACCACGAAGAACAGCGACCCCAGGATCGCCACCATGTCCGCGACCAGCGTGCCCGGCAGCAGCTCCACGAGCGCCTGGATGTTGTTGTACGAGGCCGAGCGAAGCTTCAGCCGGTACGGGGTCTTCTCGCCCTTGCTGACGAGGTAGTAGCCGTTGATGCCGAGCGGGTTCTCGGTCCAGGCGTAGGTGTGGCCCTCGGGCGCCTTCAGGACCTTCGGGAGGCGCTGGTTGACCGGCCCGGGCGGCAGCTCGGCGAGCCGGTCCAGGCAGGCGTCGGCGAGGTCGAGGGAGTTGTGCGCCTGCCCCAGGAGGCACTCGAAGCGGGCCAGGCAGTCGCCCTCCTCGCGCGTGACCACCCGGAGCGTGTCCTGGAGCTCCCCGTACGCCAGGTACGGCTCGTCGCGCCGCAGGTCGAAGTCCACTCCGGAGGCGCGGGCGATCGGCCCGCTCACCCCGTACGCGTGCACCGTCTCCGGCGCGAGGACGCCCACGTCACGGGTGCGGCCCCGGAAGATCTCGTTGCCGATCACCAGGTCGTCGAACACGTCCATGCGCGAGCGCACGTCGGCGATCACCGCACGCGCGCGGGAGGTCCAGCCCGCGGGCAGGTCCTCCTTGAGGCCGCCGACGCGGTTGAACATGTAGTGCATGCGGCCGCCGGAGATCTCCTCCATGACGTTCTGGAGCTCCTCGCGCTCGCGGAACGCGTAGAAGACGGGGGTGATGCCACCGAGCTCCAGCGGGTACGAGCCGAGGAACATCAGGTGGTTCAGGACCCGGTTCAGCTCCGCGAGCAGCGTGCGCATCCACACCGCGCGCTCCGGCACCTCCATGCCGAGCATGCGCTCCACGGCGAGGACCACGCCCAGCTCGTTCGAGAAGGCGGAGAGCCAGTCGTGGCGGTTGGCGAGCATGATGATCTGGCGGTAGTCGCGCGCCTCGAAGAGCTTCTCCGCGCCGCGGTGCATGTAGCCGATCACCGGCTCGGCGTGCGTGATGCGCTCGCCGTCGAGCACGAGCCGCAGCCGCAGCACGCCGTGCGTCGACGGATGCTGCGGCCCGATGTTGAGCACCATGTCCGTGCTCTCGGCGGCGCCGCCGATGCCGACCGTGGTCTCCGTCGTAGGAGTCATGGGGACAGTCTCTCGTACGTACGCTTGCGGAATGGAGACGGGGACGTTGGACGACGCGGGTGGGGAACAGGGCGGGGAGCGGGAGCCGCACGGCGGCGGGCGGCCGATGACACCGCCGGCGGCACCGGAGGGTGAGCCGGTCTGGACCGGGCTGCCGCCCGGCCTGCTGCGGATGCGCCGGCTGCTGCTGGTGGTGTGGCTGGGCCCGCTGACCGTCGGCGTGGCCCTGCTGCTCGGCCTGCTCGCGGGGCCGGTCTGGGCGGCCTTCGCGCTGCTGCCGCTGGCCCTGCTGCTGTGGGGCTGGCCGATGCTGGGCCGCAACTGGCGCTCGTGGCGGTACGCCGAGCGCGCCGACGACCTGCTGATCAGCCGGGGTGTGCTGTGGCGTGAGGAGACCGTCGTGCCGTACGGGCGCATGCAGCTGGTGGAGGTGACGTCCGGGCCGGTCGAGCGGCACTTCGGGCTGGCGAGCGTGCAGCTGCACACGGCCGCGGCCGCCACGGACGCGCGCATCCCGGGTCTCGACCCGGCGGAGGCCGAGCGGCTGCGCGACCGGCTGACGGAGCTCGGCGAGGCACGATCGGCGGGGCTGTGAGCGCGCCCGGCGCCGCGCGGTCGGTGGGCGAGGAGACCCCGGTGGCCGAGCACCGGCTGCACCCGGTGACCCCGCTGCGGCGGGCCTGGGCGCCGGTCGCCGTGATCTTCGGCTGGGCCATGCACGACCCGGACGGGACACAGCGGCAGCTGTCCCGGCTGACCACGACCACGCTGCTGCTCGCGCTCGCGGTGGTCGTCCCGGCCGCCGCCCTGTACGGCTTCCTGAGCTGGTGGTTCACCCACTTCGCGGTGACCGGCACGGAACTGCGCATCCGTACCGGCCTGGTGTTCCGCCGCACCGCCCACATCCGGCTTGAACGCATCCAGGCCGTCGACGTCACCCAGCCGCTGCTGGCCCGCGTCGCGGGCGTCGCCAAGCTCAAACTGGACGTCGTCGGGACGGACAAGAAGGACGAACTGGCCTATCTGGGCGAGGCCGACGCCCGGGCCCTGCGCGCCGAACTCCTCGCCCGCGCGGCGGGTTTCGAGCCCGAGAGGGCGCACGAGGTCGGAGAGGCCCCGGTACGGCAGCTGCTGCACGTCCCTGCGGGCGTGCTCGCGGTGTCGGTCGTCCTCAGCGGCGCCACCTGGGCGACGCTGGTCGCCGCGGTCGTCGTCCCGCCGGTGCTGTGGATCGCCACGCACAGCGTGTGGACGGTCGTCGCGACCGCGCTGCCGCTGCTCGGCGCCGCGGGCGCGAGCAGCGTGGGGCGGTTCGTCGGGGAGTACGACTGGACGGTGGGCGAGTCGCCGGACGGGCTGCGGCTCGACCACGGCCTCCTCGACCGCGCGCACGAGACGGTGCCGCCCGGGCGCGTGCAGACCGTACGGATCGTGGAGCCGCTGCTGTGGCGGCGCCGGGGCTGGGTGCGGGTGGAGCTGGACGTGGCGGGCTCGTCGAACTCGGTGCTGGTGCCGGTCGCCCCCCGTGCCGTGGCCGAGGGTGTGATCGAGCGGGTGCTGCCGGGGGTGAGCGTGCCGCGGTCCCTGGAGCGTCCGCCCCGGCGGGCCGGGTGGTGCGTACCGTTCTGGTGGCGCGGGTACGGGCTCGCCGTCACCGACAGCGTGTTCGTGGCCCGGCACGGCCTGCTGCGGCGGAGCCTGTCGCTGGTCCCGCACGCGAAGGTGCAGAGCGTGCGGCTGGCACAGGGGCCGTGGGAGCGCCACAAGGGTCTGGCGGACGTGCGCGTGGACACGGGCGCCAACAAGACGGTGACCGCCCGGCTCCGGGACGCGGACGAGGCGGCCCTGCTGCTGGCGGCCCAGGCGGACCGGTCCCGCACGGGGCGCAGGGAGGCGCTGCCGGACCGGTGGATGGCCTGATGCGGTCCTGAACCGCGCCGGTCCTGGTCGGGGGAGGGGGCCGCGCCGAGCTGGACTTGGCTTGATTTCGACGGTCCGCAACGCCTGTCCGGTGCCGGGAAACGCGCTTCCGGTGCCAGGAACGGTGGGCCCGCGCGGCTTCCGCCGCCTCAGGAAGCCGCGCTCCGCAGTCCCTCCACGTCGATCTGCTCCGTCTCGTCGTGGGCCGTCAGGTCGATGACCTGGCCGACGCCGCGCGACTCCGCGTCCGCGGGCTTGAACCGCGCCTCGGACTCGGCCTTGTGCAGCGCCAGCGCCTCCTGGCCGACCACGTCCGCGAGGTCCTCGTTCTGTACGGCCTCGATGGCCGCCGCGCCCTTCTGCGTCCCGAAGAAGTCGAACCCGCCCTCGATCGCCAGACGCCGCCGAGGTGTCGCGGGCGCGACGGCCACGGCGGTCGGGACCGTGAAGTGGCCGGAGGACTGGGAGGGCAGCGCGGGCCGCGGAGCGGGGGAACTCGCCGAGGGGGCGGGCGCCGTGTCCGTGACGGCGGGCTCGGTGGCCGCGCTCCGGGTGGCGCCGGTCTCCGCGACGGCGGCCTCGCCGGTCCCGGGCTCGGCCGGCGCGGCCTCGCCGGGCACGCGCTCGTGGTCCTGGTCCTCGGCCGCCCGGGGCCGCGCCTCCGGGTGGTCGTCCTCCTCGGCGGCCTCGGCGGCCGGAGCGGCTCCGGCCTCCGCGGCACCGGGCCGGGGCGAACCGCCGTCGGGCGAACCGCCGTCCGCGGAGCCGCCCTTCGCAGGCCCGTCCTTGCGCGGCTCGGCCTTGGACGCGCCGTCGACCGCGGGCCGGGCCTTCTCGGCGCTCGCCGCCTTCGCGGGGCCGCCCTGGATGATCCGGTCCAGCGCCGAGTTGGCGCGCAGGAAGAGCGAGGCACCGGCCGGGGAGAAGGCCCCGGGAACCGGCGCCCTCGTCTCCTGTGCCTTGTCCTGTGCCTTCTCCTCCGCCTTCTCGTCGACAGCGCCGGCGGCGCGCTGCTCGCGTACGTCCCCGGACGCGCCCTCGCTCCCCGAAGGCAGCTCCTTCGCCGTGGCGGGGGCCGACTCCGAGGCCTCTATGGCGAGCCGGCGACGACCCTCCAGGGCGCTGGCCCGCTCCGTCTCGGCGGTGGCGTACCGGCGCAGCAGCGCCGCGTGCTCGTTGCGCAGGCCGGCCAGCTCGGCGCGCTTGGCGCGCAGCTTGTGCTCCAGCTTCTGGCGCAGCTCGCGCGACTCCTCCAGGTCGGTCTCCAGCTCGGCGACCTGCTCCTCGTACCGCCACTCGTCGCTCGCCCGCGCGCGCGTGAGGTCCGCGACGCGCTTGCCCGCCTCCACGTCCCAGCGGCGCATGACCGCGGCGCCCACGGCGGCGGTCGCCGCGGCGACCGCCGCCGACACCCGGAGCACGCCCGGCTCCGTGAACACCCAGGGCCCGAGGGCGCAGACGAGCGAGACGCCCGCGATCGCCGACGGAGGCAGCAGCCTGTGCAGGGGTGGTGAATGGCGGTGACGTCCACGTGGCATGGCCAGAAACTTACCGCGCGTAGGGGAACCTTGGTGACCCCCGAGGTAAAAACACAGCCACTCCGAAGCCTCACAATTCAGTAACCGCGGGCCCTGTGCGCAAGCACCCCGAGCGGGAATCCCGCACACCGGCCGTGTTCACGAATTCCGCGCGCGCCGCCGCGTATTTCCGTCCGGGCTCACCGGTTCGGGGCTCACCGGTTCCCGACTCACCGGTTCGGGTCTCGTCTGTTCCGGGCTCGCCTGTTCCTGGCTCGCCTGTTCCTGGCTCGCCTGTTCCTGGCTCGCCTGTTCCTGGCTCACCTGTCGCTGAGCCGCCCGCTGAGCCACTGCAACGTCGCCGGGATCTCCCGCCGCCAGGTGTTGAAGTTGTGCCCGCCGCTGTCGAGGATGATCGACGATATCCGCGTCGGCCGCTTCGACTTCACGAGGTCGATGAAGTCGAGCGTCGCCTTGTAGTTGGCCTCACCGTGCCGGCTGCTGCTGACGAGCAGTGAGGTGTCCGGAGCGGGCCGGTTCTTCAGGTACCACATCAGGTCCGCCTCGTTCCGCAGCCGTTTGTTCCCGTGGAAGAGATCACCCGTCGTGGGATCGAGCGGCGCCTTGTAGTACGGCGACAGCCCCGCGCCCGCGGCGTACACGTCCGGGTGGTGCACGGCCAGCTTCAGCGCGCAGTACCCGCCCGTGGAGTCGCCGACGACGCCCCAGCTCCCCGGCTTCCTGCCGACCCTGTAGTGGTGCCCCACGGCGTCGGGCAGGTCCTTGGCGAAGAACGACTCGGTGCGCGGGCCACCCGGCACGTCCACGCACTCGGTGTCACGCGGCGGCGCCACGGTCGGCCGCATCATGACGAGGATCATCGGCTGGGCCTCGCCGTTCCTGGCCAGCCGGTGGGCCGTCTGCGGATAGTGCAGGCCCTTGATGAGCGCCTCCGCGGTGCCGGGATAGCCGGTCAGGACGACGGTCGCGGGGAACGTGCGGGTGCGGTACTGGGGTTGGAAGTACTCCGGCGGCAGATACACGTACGCCGGGGACGCGATGCGCGTCGTACGGCCCACGACCTCGATCTTCTGGATCTGGCCGGCGATCGAGGGACGGCTGCCGCCCGGGACCTTCACCTGCTGGGTGTCGAGCACCTGGAGAGGCCCGCCCGTTCCCGGGCCGCCGTGGTCGACGACCACGCCCTGACCGCTCTCCCGGCCGAGGAGGTCCGCCCAGCTGGCGTAGAACCCGAAGGCCTGGTTCGCCGCCAGGGCGACGGAGGCGAAGACCGCGACCTGAGTGGCCAGCAGGATGCCGACGCGCCCGCTGACGGCACGCCAGCCGCGGCGCGCGAGCCGCGGCCACCACCACACCGTGCCGGCGAACAGAAGCACGGCGGACAGCACCGCCAGCACCAGCACCTTGTTGCTCGTGAGACCCATGGGGTTCTACCTGCCTGCGCTTTCCTGTGAGGGACGATCCGCCACCGCGTCCGTACGACGTCGTACGACGTCCCGTATGAGAGCCGGTCCCGACCGCCACCGCCCCCTTCGCAGCGGCTTGCCTCGGCCTTTCCCCGGCCTTTGAACCGGCTTTCCTCAAGGGAAGGAACCTCTCCCCTCAAGACACCGTCCTAGAGGGCGCAATGTCGCCGGATGCCTGAAAGGCACCGGATTCACAGTCTTCTCGCAGAACTACGGGATGCGATGTCTGTCAGGATAGATGGGGAAATGTCGGGTGAGGTTCCGGGCCGGTCAACCGGGTTGCGGCGCGTACTGAGCGGGCCGCGCCCCGAGGCCGTCCCCGCCCTGGTCGCCGGAGCCTGCACCCTCGTGGGGCTTCTGGACGTCGCGGCGGGGGTGTTCCCCCGCTTCCGCAACAGCCGCATGCACACGATCGCCGAGGTGCTGCCCGGCGCGCTCGGCCCGTTCGCGGCCGCCCTGTCGCTCAGCGCGGGCGTCCTGCTGCTGCTCCTCGCGCACGGGCTGCGGCGCCGCAAACGCCGGGCGTGGCGGGCCGCCGTGGTGCTGCTCCCGGCGGGCGCGATCGCCCAGTTCATCTACCGCCACTCGCCGCTCGGCGCCCTCATCTCGCTGGCGCTGCTCGCTCTGCTGCTGCGCCACCGCGACGAGTTCAGGGCCCTGCCCGACCCGCGCAGCCGCTGGTACGCGCTCGCCAACTTCGTGGTGATGGGCGCCGGTTCGATCGTCCTGGGCCTGGTCATCGTCAGCGTCCACACCACACGCATGGTCGGCGACCCGAGCCTGGCCGACCGCCTCGAACACGTGCTGTACGGCCTGCTCGGCTTCGAGGGCCCGGTCGACTACACCGGCAACACCTCCTGGACGGTGGGCTTCTCCCTCGGCGCGCTCGGCCTGTTGACCGCCATCACCACGATCTACCTGGCCTTCCGCCCCGAACACCCCGCGGCACACCTGACGGAGGACGACGAGGCACGGCTGCGCGCCCTGCTGGCCAAGCACGGAGGCCGCGACTCCCTCGGCCACTTCGCGCTCCGCCGCGACAAGGCGGTCGTCTTCTCCCCCAGCGGCAAGGCGGCGGTGACGTACCGGGTCGTGCACGGCGTGATGCTCGCCAGCGGCGACCCGATCGGCGACGTCGAGGCCTGGCCGGGCGCGATCGAGCGCTTCATGGACGAGGCGAAGGCCCACTCCTGGACACCCGCCGTCATGGGCTGCTCCGAGACGGGCGCCGAGGTGTGGACCCGGGAGACCGGACTCGACGCCCTGGAACTGGGCGACGAGGCGGTGGTGGACGTCGCGGATTTCTCCCTCGCCGGGCGCGCGATGCGCAACGTACGCCAGATGGTGAAGCGCATCGAGCGGGCCGGCTACGAGACCCGGGTCCGGCGAGTCCGTGACCTCGGCGAAGGCGAACTGGACCGGATCCGGCGGGCCACCGAGGACTGGCGCGGCACCGACACCGAGCGCGGCTTCTCCATGGCCCTGGGCCGCATCGGGGACGCCGCCGACGGCGACTGCCTGATCGCCACGGCACACAAGAGCGACGCCGAGCCCGGGCCCTACGGCGACCTCAAGGCCGTGCTCCACTTCGTCCCCTGGGGGCCCGACGGCGCTTCACTGGACCTCATGCGCCGCGACCGCTCGGCCGACCCCGGCATGAACGAGCTGCTGATCGTGGCGGCCCTCCAGGCCGCCCCCCGCTTCGGCATCGAGCGCGTCTCCCTGAACTTCGCGATGTTCCGCTCGGCGCTGGCGCGCGGCGAGAAGATCGGCGCGGGGCCGGTGCTGCGGGCCTGGCGGGGCCTGCTGGTGTTCCTCTCCCGCTGGTTCCAGATCGAGTCGCTGTACAAGTTCAACGCCAAGTTCCGCCCGCGCTGGGAGCCCCGGTTCGTCGTGTACGCCTCCTCGCGCGACCTGCCCCGCCTCGGCCTGGCGGCCATGCAGGCGGAGGGCTTCGTCAACCTGGCCCTCCCCCGCGTGCTGCGCCGCCGGTCAACGGGCCCCCGCCCGTGCGCCCATCGTCTGGCGGACCACAAGGAGGTCCAAGCGGCCTGAGAGGGGCTGGGGGCCTGAGAGGGTCTGGGGGACCTGAGAGGGTCTGGGGGACCTGAGGGGGCCTGGGCGACGCGACCTGGGCGACCTGAGGGAAAGCGCCGCCGCCCCTACCTGTCCCCTTCGGTTCTAGTGGTCCTCGCAACACCCCAGTTAGGGGTGCGATGGACTTCGAGATCCGCAAGGTTCGCAAGGCTCAGGGGCCTGTGAAGCTCC
>NZ_JBVIEE010000042.1:0-47352 GCF_055572015.1 Streptomyces sp. NPDC030840
GGCCATTCGGCCAGCAGCCACACGTCGGGCAGGACGCCGTCCCACCGGCCGTGCTCGGCCACCGCGGCCTGCTGGGCCAGCCGACGCGGACGCACCCCGGCCGGCCGGACCCGCACGGTGAGGAAGCGGGATGTCATCAGGCCCCGGGAGCCTTCTCGCCAAGTCACTTCGCGGAAGGCTTCCCGTCCCGCGGCCGCGGCCAGGTCCGCTACCGGCACCGGTGGCTGCCGGTAGCGGGGCACCGGCGGGCGTCCGGTGCCGGAGCAGGCCGGGGCGGCGGGGTACGCATCATGGGGCTGGACGCTCAGATCGCCACGGATGCCGACCACATACGGGATCTCCCGCTCGGCCAGGGCAGCCCGGAAGTCAGCGTTCTGGCCGTAGCCGGCGTCCGCCACCACCACCGGCGGCACCAGTCCCCACCCGGCCAGTTCGTCCAGGGCGTCCAGTGCCAGGCGCCACTTCTGCCGGTGCCCGACGTCCTTGGGGACACCGGTGCGCCGTCGCCGGGCGGTGTCCTTGGCCCATTCCCGGGGCAGGAACAGCCGCCAGTTCAGCGGGCACGAGGCAGTGTCGGAGACCGCGTGCACGCTGACCGCGACCTGGCAGTTGGCCTGCTTGCCCAAAGCGCCGCAGTACTGGTGAGCGACGCCGACCGACATCCGTCCGTCCTTGGGGAACGACACGTCATCGACCGCCCAGGCGTCCGGGCCGATCCGCGGCACCATCCGCCCAGCGATCCGCCGGCGCACCGGCACCGGATCCCACGTGCACTGGTTCACGAACTGCTGCAGGTTCTGCTCATTGCCGTCCGGCAGCCGCGAGGCCATGGCCTGGATCGACTTGCGGCGGCCGTCCATCATCAGTCCCCGCAGGTAGCAGTCGCTCTTCGCCCGCTGGTCCTTGCGCGGTATCGAGGCGAACACATCCGCCACGAACAACGCCAACTTCGCCCGGACCCGGTTCACTTCATGTGCGTCCACACACTCCGCATGCCCCTGAACACGGCCAGCAGACAGACCTAACGGAGTCCTACTAGCCGCTGATCAACGGTTCGCAGCGCCGCACGCACCTCGTCGATCAGCTCGGCCCCGTCGTGGGTCTCCGAAGTGGTGCGGAAGGCGTAGCGCTCCACGGCCACCCGCAGCGCGGCAGCGACCAGGGCCGCCTGTACATGGACGGACGGCGCCTCGGGGGACTGTCCGGCGCGGCGCGCGATCTCCGCGGCGAAGACAGGCTCGGCGTCGGCGTGCACCTCCAACCAGACCCCGCGCAGGGCGGGTTCGGTCCGGGTGAGCCGGGCCAGCGTGAGCAGCATGGGCATGTCGGAGGTGACCGCGCGGCAGTGCCGGTCAAAGCCGTCGAGCAGGGCGGCCATGCCCGCGCCGGCGTCCCACTCGCTCAGGGCACGCGCGATGCTGTCGATGCCTGGGGTCAGCAGAGGCTGCACACAGCGTTCCTTTGTAGGGAAATACCGCCACAGCGTCCGGACGGAGATACCGGCTGCGGTGGCGATCTCGTCCGCTGACGTGGCGTCCACGCCATGCGCAGCGAACAGGGCGACGGCCTCGCGCGCGATGTCCAGCCGAGTCTGCTCCTTGCGTCGTTCGGTCAGACGCGGCCGACCCATCCGCGCGCCACCACGCGCTACGGCTGAGCGCTCGTCGGCCATCTCGTCTCCTGTCGTTCGTCCGTCACCCATCGCTATCGACAATCACTCTACTTTATGGCGCTGGACGCCTCTATGGCGCTCAGTGCCATAAAGTCTTACGGTAAGTGGAACGCGATACCGCGCATCTCGAAGGAGACAGCTATGAGCAGTAGCGGACTGAAGAACAGCAGCGTCATCGTCACCGGTGCCGCCTCCGGCATCGGGCGCGCCACCGCCCTGCGGTTTGCCCGCGAGGGGGCCAAGGTTGTGGCCGCCGATCTCAATGACGAGGGCGTCAAGACGGTCGTCGAGGAGATCCGGGCGGCGGGCGCGACCGCGGAGGCCGTCACCGGCGACCTGAGCGACCCTGCTGTGATCGAACGCGTGGTCAGCACCGCTGTGACCGAGTTCGGCGGCGTCGACGTGCTGGCCAACATCGCCGGCATCATCGACTCGCAGTCCGCCGCCGCCGATGTGACCGACGCGGAGTGGGAGCGGATCATACGGATCAACCTGACCGCGCCATTCATGCTCACCCGGGCCGTGTTGCCGCACATGCTGACCAAGAGCAAGGGCGCGATCGTCAACACCGGGTCCACGGCGAGCCTGCGCGGGAGCGCGTCCGGCGCGGTCTACACGGTGTCCAAGCACGGCGTGATCGGGCTCACCCGGTCCCTCGCGGTCATGTACGGCGGCTCCGGAATCCGCACCAACGCCATCGCGCCGGGCCCCACGATGACGAACATCGTCGCCAACCACAGCGTCGACGAGGAGGGGCACGGCCTCATGGTCCTCGCCGGGTATCGGCAGAACATCCGCTACTCCGAAGCGGATGAACCGGCCGCGGCGATCGTCTTCCTGGCGTCGGACGCGGCGAGCAGCATCAACGGCGTGGTCCTGCCGGTGGACAACGGCATAGCAGCCGCTTGAGCGGTCCTGGTGAAGTTCACTGCGGTTGGGTAGCGCCCGGAAGGGGCGAGGGGCTGTGTCCGGTCTGCGGCTCCGCCGCGTGGGCGCGACCAGCCAGAACGGCGCCGCGGACAATGGACGGTCCAGCGCCGCACTTCCAGCGGAGCACTCAGCACACCCGCCGCAGTGCATACGCGGGACGCGGTGGCAGCTCCGGCGCAAGCAGTCAGCCCTCAGTAAGGATCACCGCTGATGGGAAGTCAGGCGGCAGTGCACTGACAGGTGTTGCTGATAGGAGCCCGCCATGTCGGCGTCGCGAGCGGCAGCGCCCGGATGCCGCATCCGGCAGCGACACCGACATGACGGGGTCCTTGCCAAGGTGTCATCGGTACTGCCTCGACGAAGGCCCTCGATGCCGTCGCTGCGCCAGGACCGGATCCGCGACGAGGCAGTCGAGGTCGACGACCCGCTTCACCTGATGCGCCTGTTCGGCATCTCCTCTCACACCGCAATGCGGTACATCACCGCGGCCCGCCCTGAACGCACGGCGAAGCTGCCCTGGTAGACCCCACTCAGCGAGCTTGCAGCGCGCGTCGCGGCAGGTTCCGCAGCAGGTCCCAGGCCAGACGATGCTGCCCGCGTGGGGTGCGAGCATGCAGCAGCGCCCCGAGCCCGGAAGGTCGGCTTTCATGCGGGCGAGAGCAACGAGGCACCTTATAATTTGAGTCCGAACGATTTTGTTGTCTCACGCCTTCGCAGGCGGCCCAAGGAGCGTGCTCGTGCCCGGCCATCGATCCATCGGCGAAGCCGAGAAACTGGCAGCGGCCAGGCTCGGCGGTATCCCCGTCCGGCATGACCAGATGGCCGTTGTCGCCAACATCTATCGCGCCGCCTCGGCGGTGCGGCAGCACCTGGAGAACTCAGTGCTGCGCGGCGTCGACCTGACCTGGACTGCCTTCGTGGTGCTCTGGGTCATCTGGATCTGGGGCGAGTCGGAGACGCGGCACGTGGCCGAAGAGGCCGGGATTTCAAAGGGCACGCTCACGGGGGTTGCCCGGACGTTGGAAAGACGAGGGCTTGTGCAGCGAGCAGACCATCCCACCGACGGGAGGCTGGTGCTGCTGAGCCTGACCGACGAAGGGGAGGAGCTGATGCAGCGCCTCTTTCCGGCGTTCAACGAGGAGGAATCCTTCGTCACCGGGCGGCTCAGCGATGCGGACTGCCGGACCGTCGCCGACGGGCTGCGCCAGGTGGTCCTGCAGGTGGAGGAGAACGGCGAGGAGCGCCGCCAGGATCTGTTGGGCGGTGCCGCCCCGGCGCCACGCCGCAGTGGCCGCCGTAAGGCCTGAGCCGTGACAGTCCCAAACGAGGCACCCCGGATCGCTACAGCTCGAATGGCTCGCCTGCGAAGGTTCCTGGCATCTTGGCTGGAACCGGCGACACCTCGGTCCAGATGGTCTTGCCCGTTGGCGTGTACCGGGTTCCCCACTGCTGCGTGAGTTGCGCGACCAGGAACAGACCTCGGCCGCCCTCGTCCTCCATCGCGGCCCGCCGCAGGTGGGGCGAGGTGTGGCCGCCGTCGGAGACCTCGACGATGAGGCCGCGTTCCCGGATGAGCCGTAGGCACACCGGAGCACCGCCGTAGCGGATCGCGTTGGTGACCAGTTCGCTGACGACGAGTTCGACGACGAACGAGGCGGCTTCGTCGACTCCCCAGGCGGCCAGCTGGTTGCAGGCCAGCGACCGTGCTCTGGCCACTTCTCCGGGGTCGGCGGCCACGTCCCATGTCGCCACCAGGTTCTCGGCCAGGGCGTGGACGCGGAGCAACAGCAGTGCGGCGTCGTCCTCGGGGGGCTTGGGCAGGAGTGTGGCGATGACCTTGTCGCAGGTCTTGTCCAATTGGCCGTCCGCGGGCCCGGCGAGTGCGGTGCAGAGAGAGCTGACTCCGGCGTCGATGTCCGTGTGCCGGTTTTCGACGAGTCCGTCGGTGTATAGGGCGAGCGTGGCGCCTTCCGGCAGGTCGATGTCGGCGCATTCAAAGGGCAGGCCGCCCAGGCCGAGGGGCGGTCCGGCGGGAAGGTCCACGAGCTCGGCGTGTCCATTGGGGGTGACGAGCACGGGCGGCAGATGGCCCGCCCGCGCCATGACGCAGTGCCGGGAGACGGGATCATAGATCGCGTACAGGCAGGTGACGCCCAGTGCCTGGTCCTCGGCGTCGGCGGGGCCGGAAGCCGCTGCGCCGGTGCGCGCCACGAGGTCGTCGAGACGGGCGAGTAGTTCGTCCGGTGCGAGGTCGAGTGCCGCGAGCGCCGCGACGGTGGTACGCACCCGGCCCATGGTGGCGGCCGCGCTCGTACCGTGTCCGGCGACGTCGCCCACCACCAGCCCGACGCGTGCTCCGGAGAGGGGGATGACGTCGTACCAGTCCCCTCCGACGCCGGCGGGCCCGGCCGCGGGCAGATAGCGGTGCGCGACCTCCACGCCGGGCTGCTGGGGCAGGGTGCGCGGGAGTAGATCACGCTGGAGCGTGAGCGCGGTCGCGTGTTCTCGGGTGTAGCGGCGGGCGTTGTCCAGGCAGACCGCGGTGCGGGAGACGAGCTCTTCGGCGAGCTGGATCTCCTCCTGCTCGAAGGGGTCAGCGTGTCGGGAGCGCGCGAAGGCCACCACACCCAGGGTGGCGCCACGGGCCTTGAGGGGAAGGGCGAGCACCTGGGTGGCCGCGTCGGTGGCCGGCGCGTTCTCGGCCAGGCACCGCAGGCGGACAGTGTCCAGGGCGTCGTACGCGGTGTCGTGGGCCGCGGCGTGATCGGTGCGGTGAGCCACCTGGCACAGGATGGGGTGGGTGGCGAAGTGTTGTGGTTCCTGCCCGCTCAGGACAGCTTCGACGATGTCCACGGTGACGGCGTCGGCGAACTCGGGGACCACGAGTTCCGCCAGATCTTGGGCCGTGCGTCGGATGTCCAGGGTCCTTCCGATACTGCCGCTGGCCCGGCTGAGCAAGGCGAGACGCTGGCGCGCCACATAGCGGTCGGTGATATCGAGGCCGGCCTCACAGACTCCGATCGGTCGGCCGTCATCGTCCTGAAGCCGGAAGTAGGAACACGACCAGACGCGTTCGTGATGGGGGTCGAGATAGGTGGGACTGCGGTAGCGGACGTCAATCTCGGGTGCGCCGGTGCGGGCCACGCGCTGGACGATCTCCTCGACGCTCGTGGCTGTCCCCTCCTCCTCCCCCAATACCTCGCCCTGCGGCAGGATGTCCGTCACGAATCTGCCAGTAGCGTCCTCCAGCGGGATTCCAAACTGTTTTTCGATCGCGGTGTTGATCCAGCGCACCCGGGCGTCCGTGTCGTAGACCACCAACTGGACGGGTGCTTCATGGTCGAGTCCGTCAAGCATGGCCCGGCCGATAGCCTCCCGGTGCGCCAGCTCGGCGCCCATGGCCGTCAGCAGCCACCCGGTCGCGCCCGCACCCAGGACGAGCGGGGTGAGAGACAAGGACACAGACACCGGGCGGCCGTCACCACGGCGGACCGGCCGAGGACCGAGCGACCATGCCGCACCACCGCCACCACCTGCTGACACGCCGGCACCCGTCTCGGTGTCGGCCAGGACCGCGTCGGCGGACCGGCCGAGGACTTCTTCGGACGCCAGACCGAACAGTTCCTCAGCTTCCCGGCTCCACCCGCTGAACCGCAGGTGCTGGTCCAGCACCGCGGTCGCGCCGACGGGCGCCGGGATGGCTGAGGAGAGCCTGCCGTGTGGCCAGACCGGCTGATCACGCCCTTGGGAAATGCTCGTCATCGCCGCTCCCTAGGTGGGCGCAGGAGAGCTTCGGCTCATTCAATGTACGCCGGGCGCCCTCGGTAACGCCTGCGCGCGATGGGCCGCGAGGAGCCGGCGCAAGGCATCGACGCTCCCCTCGGTGCGGTCCGGCGCGCCGGACGTGACCTGGTGGAAGACCAGGCCGTCCAGGGCCGCGAAGACGATCTCCGCCATCTCCTGCGACACGTCGAAGCAGGCCAGTGCCTCGCGGACGGCATCGCGGTAGGCGTCGTAGAGCAGGTCGACGTGGTGGCGCAGTTCGGGTCGTCGGCTGGATTCGAGCTTCAGCTCATACTGGAAGGCCTGCAGGTCCGGATCGGCGGCGATGAACGCGGCCAGCGTCGCGGCGAAGTCCTCCAGGCGGCCACTGGTGGGCACCAGCGACGACGTCTCGATGCTGCGCCGCACAGCCCAGCCCAACGCCTCTTCGAGCAGGGCGTCACGTGATCCGAAGTGGTGGACGACGAGGCCGTGGGTCACACCGGCCTCGGCAGCCACGGACCGGTACGTCAGCTTCCGCAGTCCCCCTCGCGCGACGACCCTGATGGCCGCGGCCATCAAAGCTTCCCGTCCCTGACCGTATCCCGGCCGATTGTCCTGGCCGCCGGTCCCCTCCTCGACCACCGTCTCGGTCATGCACCCCCCTCTCCCCTACGCACCCTCACAAGGGAATCTATCCTATTGACAAGTTATCCGAATGGATAGATTCTCGGCGGTGCCTCACTTCCTCCGCCTCACTGGAGTTCCTATGGCCCTGCCCGAAGGACTGCGCAGCACCCCGTTCTCCCCGCGGTACGACGACCGCGTCGAGGAGTGGATGGACGTCTACGGCCATGCCGTGCCCCTGTTCATCACGAACCCGGCCGAGGAGTACGAGGCATTCCGCACCGCCGCCGGCGCGCTGGACTACTCGATGCTCTACAAGTGGCACGTCGAGGGCGAGGACGCGCTCGCCACCGTCGACGCCGTCTTCTCGCGGAGCGTCCGCGGGCTCGGCGCCGGTCGTATCGCCTACGGCGTGGTCGTCGACGCGGAGGGCTTCATGATCGACGACGTGACCGTGGCCGTCCTCGCGCCTGACCACGTGGTCGTCACCGGCGGCAACCCGGCCACCCAGGAATCACTGACCGCGCACGCCCCCGTCGGCACCACGGTCACCGAGCGTCGCGACGAGTTCGCCGTATTGACCCTGCAGGGACCGCGCAGCCGCGAGGTTCTCCAGCGGCTCACCCACGTCGACGTCTCCGACGCCGCCTTCCCCTACTACACCTTCGTCCGGGACGTCCTGATCGCGGGCATCGGTGCGCAGGTCAGCCGGATCGGGTTCACCGCCGAGCTCGGCTACGAGATCCAGGTGCCGCGCGAGCGTGCGCTGGACCTGTGGGACGCGGTCCTCGAGGCGGGGGCTGATCTCGGGGTGAAGGCCGCCGGCGCGCTCGCCCTCCTGACGTGCCGCACCGAGGCCGGGATGATCATGGGTGGGCTGGAGTACGACCACACCGTCACCCCGTTCGAGTGCCGGATGGGCTGGGCGATCGACTTCGACAAGGGCCCCTTCCAGGGCCGCGACGCGCTGCTCGCCAAGAAGGGCACCGCTCCGGGGCGTGTGGTCAGCGTCGTCGTGGACGCGGTACCCGAGGCGGCCGAGGGCGCGCGCCTGGAGCTGGACGGACGGGACGTCGGCTACGTGACGATGGCCGTGCCCTCGCCCGTACTCGACGGCGCGACCCTGGGGCTCGCCCGCGTGCACCGCGACGCGGTGAAGCCGGGGACCGCGCTGACCGCGGTCGCCGCCGACGGTTCCAAGGCCGACGCCACGGTGAAGCCCACCCCCGTCTACGACCCCGAGCGCACCCGCGTACGGGCCTGAGCCGGAAGGCACCGCAGCCATGCAGCGCTACATCCTGACCGTCAGCTGTCCCGACCAGCCGGGCATCGTGCACGCCCTGTCCGGTGGCATCAGCGAGGCCAAGGGCAACATTCTGGAGAGCGCCCAGTTCTCCGATCCCGGCACCGGCACGTTCACCATCCGGGTGCTCCTGGAGACCCCGCAGGCCGACGTCGAGAGCCTGCGGGACGAGCTCTCCCTGCGCCTGGCGCGCTTCGACCCCGTGCTGTCCCTGCGGCCGGAGCAGCAGCGGCGCCGGGTCCTGCTGATGGTGTCGAAGTTCGACCACTGCCTGGTCGACCTCCTCTACCGCTGGCACCTGGGCGAACTGCCCGTCGACATCCCGCTCATCGTTTCCAACCACCCCGACCTGGCGCCCGTCGCGCAGCGCTACGGCATCCCGTTCGTCCACCTCCCTGTCACCCGCGACACCAAGCCGGACGCAGAGGCCGAGCTGGTGCGGCTGGTCGCCGAGCACCAAGTCGACTTCGTGGTCCTCGCCCGCTACATGCAGGTCCTCTCCGACGACCTGTGCCGCAAGCTGTCGGGGCGGGTCATCAACATCCACCACTCGTTCCTGCCGGGCTTCAAGGGCGCCAAGCCGTACCACCAGGCCCACGACCGGGGCGTCAAACTCATCGGCGCCACCGCCCACTTCGTCACCGCCGACCTGGACGAGGGCCCGATCATCGAGCAGGACGTCGTACGTGTCGGACACCGGCACACCGCGCCGGAGCTGGTCGCCATCGGCCGGGACGTCGAACGCGTCGTCCTGGCTCGGGCGGTGCGCCTGCACGCCGAGGACCGGGTCGTGCTGACCGGCTCCCGCACCGTCGTGTTCTCCTGACCCGAGAGGTTCGTACGACCATGACCATCGCGACGCTGCTCGACGGCAAGGCCGCGGCAGCCGAGATCAAGGCCGAACTCGCCGCCCGCATCCAGGCGTTGAAGGTCCGGGGCGTCGCCCCGGGCCTGGGGACCATCCTGGTCGGCGACGACCCGGCCAGCCACTCCTACGTCGGCGGCAAGCACCGCGACTGCGCCCAGGTCGGCATCGCGTCGATCCGGGTGGAGCTGCCCGCCACCGCCTCCCAGGCCGACGTCGAGGCCGCCGTGCTCCGGCTCAACGCGGACCCGGCCTGCACCGGCTTCATCGTCCAACTGCCGCTGCCGGCCCACATCGACACCCACGCCGTACTGGAGCTCGTCGATCCCACCAAGGACGCCGACGGGCTGCACCCGGCCAACCTCGGGCGCCTCGTGCTCGGCATTCCCGGGCCGCTGCCCTGCACGCCCCGCGGCATCATCGACCTGCTCCGCCGCAACCAGGTGGCCATCACCGGCAAGGAGTTCTGCGTGATCGGCTGCGGCATCACGGTGGGCCGTCCGCTGGGCCTGATGCTGACCCGGAGCACCGAACACGCCACGGTCACCCTGTGCCACGAGGCCACCCAGGACACCGCGGCCCACGCCCGCGTCGCCGACGTGGTCGTGGCCGCGGCAGGCGTCGCCCACCTCGTCGGGCCCGACTGGATCAAGCCGGGCGCCACGGTCCTGTCCGTTGGCATCACCCGGACCGTGGAGGGCATCCTCGGCGACGTCCACCCGGACGTCGGGCAGGTCGCCGGCTCCCTGGCCCCACCGGTGGGCGGAGTGGGGCCGATGACCCGGGCCATGCTGCTGACCAACATCGTCGAAGCCGCCGAGCGCGGCCGGCCCTGACGGGAAAGCTGTGGGGCCGAGCTGTTCGGGCTCGGCCCCGCGGCCGTGTGCGCACCAGCGGGGAAAGCGCCGGCGGCATCGCCGCCAGGCATACAGTACGCGCGCATGCTCGCCGACTGCCCCCCAGCCCACAGGGCCCGGCGAGCCGTACGCACGATCACAGGCGGCCGGCGTAGAAGGTGTAGCGCTCCAGCGGTTCTCCCTCGTGGCCCCATGGCCAGGGCGTCACCAGGCAGTCGATCGCGGTGAACACCGGGCGTGCGTCACCCCTGCGGCCGGCGCGCACCAGGCAGCAGGCAAGCAGCCCGAGGTCGGCGACGGCGGCGGCCTGGCGCAGGTGACCGGGGCTCAGCCAGGAGGCCAGCGCCTGATCCACCCATCGTGCGACGTGCGGTTGTACCCAGTAGCGGCTCGCCCCCGGCACCCGGACTCCTCCACCGTGCAGATCGCGGTAGTACGGCCGCACGGCGGCCGTCAACGGCAGGCATGCCGCCGGAGCGTCCGGCGGCATGACGGCGACGCCGAGAAAGTCCCGCAAGCGCTCTGGCTCCCCTGCTCTTCCGGGGAGAGATAGCCCAGGATCTGCAGATGCGCCTCCCGGTGCCACGGATCAAGCGCGCGGATTTCCTCCAGACCGGTGCGAGCTCGGCACCGGGCCGCCCCAGCGACCGCAGCGCCACGAGCGCGCCCACCCAGCGCGTCGGATCGCCCGGACGCGCCTCGGCGCCGACGCGGCAGAGCGCCAGGGCACCCCACGGGTCCGTGGCCAGCTCGGCCCACCCGGCGAGAACCAGCGCTCCGGATCGCGCGGCCGGCGCTTCTGCCACCCGCGGGCCAGCGCGGGAGCAGCCTGCGCGAGGCACGGAGACACGGTGGCAACGGCGGTCCCAGTCGGGCGCGGTGTCCAGCAGGAGCTGCTCGATCCGGGCGATGGCGAGGGCCCCGTGGGTCCGGGCCCCGCAAAGAGGCGAACCCTCTGAGCACCTGGCCAAGGGCGGCATCGTCGAATTCCGGGGCCAGCCGGGGCTTTGGCCGCCTGGTGCTGCCAAAGAATGTCATTGCCGGGTCAGCGTCTGTCGTGGGCGGCTCGAACCAGGGCATCGAACAGTCCCTGCTGGGTGGGGTCCTCGTGGGCGGTGTCCTCCGGGTGCCACTGGACGGCGGTGAACCATCCGTGGACTCCGGGGAGTTCGAGCCCCTCCACGGTGCCGTCGGCCGCGCGCGCGGTGACCGCGAGTCCCACGCCCGCACGGCGGACGCGCTGGTGGTGGTAGCAGGACGCCTCGACCTTCTGCGCGCCGGTGGCCTGCTCCAGCAAGGTGCCGGGCTGGATCGCCACGGGGTGGACGACATGCCGGTGCTCGCGTTCCGGACCGCCCATGTCCTGCTCCAGGGTGCCGCCGAGGGCGACGTTGACGACCTGGAGTCCTCGGCAGACCGCCAGCAGTGGCAGGCCCGAGTCGATGGCCTGGCGGGCGACCTCGATGTCGAAGTCGTCCTGGAGGTCGTCGACGTCGTAGACGCTCTCGTGCGTGTCGGCTGCGCCGTAGCGGCGCGGGGCGAGGTCTCCGCCGCCGGGGAGCAGGACGCCGTCGAAGCGAGCGAGACGCCCGGCCACGTCTTCGGAGGCGGGGTGGATGCTCGCCGGTTCGCCGCCCGCGCGCCACACCGCCTCGATCAGCGCGCGGGCGTTGACCTCGGCGGCGTAGCGCAGCGCGGAGGTCGTCGCGGAGAAGCGGGCGGGGATCGCGATCAGGGGTCGGGTCACAGCTGGATCCAGGTGGTCTTCAGTTCGGTGTACTTCTCGATGGCGTGGGCTGACTTGTCGCGGCCGTTGCCGGACTGCTTCATGCCGCCGAATGGGACGGTCAGGTCGCCCTCCTCGTAGCAGTTGACCCAGACGGTTCCGGCCCTGAGCGCTCGGGAGACCTGGTGGGCGGTGGACAGGTCGGAGGTCCACAGGCCCGCGGCAAGGCCGTACTCGGTGTCATTGGCCAGCCGGACAGCCTCGTCGAGGTCGTCGAAGGTGAGGACGGACAGGACGGGGCCGAAAATCTCCTCGCGGGCCAGCCGCATGCCGGGGCGCACGTGGTCGAAGAGGGTGGGGCGCAGGAAACTGCCGCCGGTCTCGGCCAGCGTGCGGCCGCCGCCGACGCGCAGGCGGGCGCCTTCCTCGAGGCCGGTCTCGATGTGGCCGAGGACCCGTTCGAGGTGACTCTCACCGGCCATCGCGCCCATCTCGGTTGCCGGGTCGAGCGGGTCCCCGACGACCAGTTCCCGGGCCCGCGCCACGATCGCGTCGGTGACCCGTTCGGCGATGGAGGAGTGCACCAGCAGCCGGGAGGGGGCGGTGCACATCTCTCCCTGGTTGAAGAAGATGCCCCAGGCGGCGGTGGCGGCGGCCTTCTCCAGGTCGGGCGCATCCGGGAAGATGATGTTGGGGGATTTGCCGCCGAGTTCGAGCCAGACCCGCTTGAGGTTGGAGTCGGCCGCGTAGTGCAGGAAGTGACGGCCCACGGCGGTCGAGCCGGTGAAGGCCAGGACGTCGACATCGGGGTGGAGACCAAGGGCGCGTCCGGCGACGGGACCCTTGCCGCCCACTACGTTCAGCACACCTGGCGGCAGGCCGGCCTCGGTGGCGAGTCGGCCGAGCAGCAGGGCGGAGAGCGGGGAGTTCTCGGACGGCTTGAGTACGACGGTGCAGCCCGCCGCGAGTGCCGGAGCCACCTTCCAACCGGCCAGCGTGAGGGGGAAGTTCCATGGCACCACCGCACCCACGACACCGGCAGGCTCCCGGGTGACCAGCGCCAGTGCATCAGGGGCGGTGTGCGGCGACTCGTCGGTGAGCTTGTCGGCCAACTGCCCGTACCAACGAAACGTGCTGATGACGGCGCGCAGCTCGATCTCGTACGCGTCCGTGATGGGCTTGCCCATCTCCAGGCTGACGGTCAGCGCCAGTTCCTCGCGGTGCTCTTCGAGCAGGTCGGCGATGCGCAGGAGGATCCGGCCGCGGTCGGCCGGTGCGAGGCGGGGCCAGGGGCCATAGTCGAAGGCCCGGCGGGCAGAGGCCACAGCCGCGTCCACCTCTGCCGTGCCCCCGTCGGCGACCTGGGTCAGCACCTGGCCGTCGCGGGGCGAGACGGCGGCGAAGGTCGCCCCGCCCCCGCCCTCGTCGACACCGTCGATGTGATGCGAACCGGCCAGGTCCAGTGCTTTGGCCCGGCGCAGCCATTCCTCGTGGGTGATGTCCAGCATGCGGAACCTCCGGATACTTTATTTGATTCCAAACGATATGGTGCGTGCTCAGCCGTCACAAGAGTTCACGGACCGGTCCGACGGGTCCGTGAACCCGGGGAGAGGGAGCCCACCGTGCGCGCACTCGTCATCCAGCACGACCACGTGACCGACCCCGGTCCGGTCGGGGCCCCTCCGTGGCGTGTCGTGCCTCGACGCGTTACAAATAGCCGATCAGGCCGGACACGGCGACGAGTTCGTGCAGCCGCCGCTCGGTGTCGGCGTGCGCGACATGGTGGCCGATCGGCTGGAGTCCGGCGGCCGGATAGGCGGGGAACAGCCCGCCGCTGCCGCTGTCGGCCCAGCCGAACAGCTCGTGCCACACGTGTCCCGTGCTCAATGGATCCTCCGTGGGCGGGTGGGAGCCGGACGTGGCCGGCCCGGTCCCGAGGGAGCGGGAACCGGACCGGCCACACCGTGAGAAGCGGCGTCCTCAGACCTGGTCCGTCGCCCGGTCACGCGTCACGCGGGCGGCGACCACGCCGAGGATCAGGACCGCCGGAACGGCGAGTTCGAGCCAGGTCGCCGTGGTCGAGTCGCCGCCGATGAGGGTCGTGAAGTTGGCCAGGATCAGCCAGATCGCACCGGCGATGCCGAGCGCGCCCAGGATGGGGGCGATCAGAGTGTTCCAGGTGCGGGTGTCCAGCCGCTCGCGCCGGAAGAACACGACCACCGACACCGAGGTCAGCAGGTACAGGAGCATGATCCCCAGTACGGCCAGCCCGCTGAACCACGAGAAGAGGGTCAGCACCGGGTCCTTGCCCAGCAACGCGAAGGGCATGACGAGCAGCAGGGAGAGCCCGGTCTGCACGCTGCCCGCCACCCACGGGGAGTGACGCCGGTTGATCGCGGTCAGCCCGTGAGGCAGCAGGCCGTCGCGGCCGAGGGAGAAGAGGTAGCGGTTGGCGGAGTTGTGGAAGGCGAGCAGGCCGGCAAAGAGGGAGGTCGCCAGGAGGATCGGCAGGACGTCGCCCACCCAGGCGCCGAACTGCGCGGTGATCGGCGCGAAGACCCATGCCGTGGCATCACCCTTCGCCAGCGCCTTGCCGGCCTCGGCGGTGGCGCGGGAGGCGCCGTGGGCGGAGACCAGCATCCATGAGGTGAAGGCGAAGAAGCCGGTGATCACGGCGACGGAGAGGTACGTGGCCCGGGGCACGGTCTTGCGGGGCTCACGCGCCTCCTCGCCGTAGATGGCGGTGGCCTCGAAGCCGAACATCGACGCCACGGCGAACATCAGGGCCACGCCGGGAGCACCCTGGAGCGCGGCGTGCGGCGAGAAGCTGTCGGTGAAGCCCAGCCCCTCGGGGCCGCCGCCCTTGAAAAGGGTGACCAGGGCGAAGACGAGCAGGATGCTGAACTCGGCCAGCACGAACACGGCCAGCACCTTGGCGCCCATCTCGATGCCGGCCGCACCGAGGACCTGGACGATCGCCATGGTGACCAGGGTCCAGACCCACCACGGGGCGTTCAGACCGGTGTGCTGCTCCACGAGCCCGCTGACGATCGATCCGTACAGCCCGTACATGGCCGCCTGGACCGCGCAGTAGGCGAAGAGCGCGACACCGGCGCTGCCGGAGCCGGTCGGACGGCCGAGCCCCTTGCCGATGTACGTGTAGAAGGCGCCGGCGTCCACGACATGGCGCCCCATGGCGACGAAGCCCACGGAGAACAGCAGGATGACGATGCCGGCCCCGGCATAGGCGGCGGGCGTACCCGCGCCGTTGCCGATGGCGACGGCGATGGGCACAGCCCCGGCGATGCCGGTCAGAGGGGCCTGTGCGGAGAGGACGAAGAAGAGGATGCCAAGGACACCAAGGGAGTTGGGCTTGAGTCGGCCAGCGATGGGTTCGTCCTGCACGGTCTGGTTTTTCTGGACCGTTTGACTGTCCACGCGGATCACCTGCCAGGGGAGCGGAGCGAAGGAGGTTTATTTTGGAGCCAAACGAGTTGCCTCATAGTGAGGCGGAACTATCCACATGACAAGGGGTTGGGCGATGATTTTCCGCTACCGCTCCCGCCGGGGAGGACATCCCGACGGGAACCGGCGGGGCCATGCGGCCGGGCCGTCGGGCGCCCGCCCGGGGGCCACCGCGGTAGCGGCGCCAGGACGGCAGCGGAAGTCCGCCGCGTCACCCTTCGGCGGCCAGACGGCCGTCGTCGACGACCTCGACACATTCAACCCGGCAACCGGGCAACCCGGCGGCCGTCGGTGACCTGTCGTTGCCCGGCTACTCCTGGACGGTGATGGCCTGCAGCGGGCAGACGTCCGCGGCTTCCTGCACCTCGTCGACGTTCGCCGCGTCCAGCTCCGCCGTGTACAGCTCGGTGGCCTCGTTCCGCAGGGACAGGCGTCCCTGCTCGTCCAGGGCGAAGAGGTCAGGGGCAGCGTAGACGCACTGCCCGTGATCCTGGCACTTCTTGAGGTCGACTTCCACGCGCATGATGACTCCTGGGTGTGGTGCTGTGCTGTGTGCTGCGGAAGGAACCGCCGGCGCACTGTCAGCGCAGCCGGATCGGCAGGTGGGCGATGCTGCGCAGGAACTCGGTGTGGGTGAAGGTGGGCTCACCGGCGAGTTCGATCGCGGCGAAGCGGTTGACCAGCGTGGTGAAGACGACGTCGGCCTGTGCGCGGGCGAGCACCTGTCCCGCGCAGCCGTGCTGGCCGGAGCCGAAGGCCAGGTGCTGGCTCGTGGCGGCCGGACGGTTGTGGTCGAAACGGTCCGGGTCGGGGAAGGCTTCCGGGTCGCGGTTGGCGGAGCCGATGAGCAGGACGAGGACCTCGCCGGCGGGCACGGTCGTGTCACCGATGACCGTTTCCTGGGTGGTGAGGCGGGAGACCATCTGCTCGGGGGTCTCGATGCGCAGCACCTCGTTGATGAAGCCGGGCCGGATTTCCGGCTGGTCGCGGTAGATCCCGATGTACTCGGGGTGTTCGGCCATGTACCGGATGCCCTGCACGATGAGGTGCTTGATGTCCAGGTGACCGACGGCGAAGAAGAGCAGGATCGAGAAGATGACCTCGTTCTCGGTCATGTTCCCCGCGTCCTGCTCGGCGAGGAAGTGGTCGATCAGTCCGCTGCCGGGGTGGGCGCGCTTGTGGGCGATGAGGGCGCGGTTGTGCTGCTCGTACCACTCGAAGGCTTCGCCGGTGACCCGCCAGTCGTCCTCGTCGGCCCCGGGCCCGAGGCTGACGCCGATGTCATAGGTGGCCTTCTGGATCTCCAGCATCTTCGTGGGCTCGACACCGAAGATGTGACAGATGGTTTCGAAGGTGGAGCGCAGGGCGAGGTCGTCCACCGCGTCGAGCGTGCCGCCTGCCTCGACCGCCTTGTCGAGTACGGCGTCCACGGACGCCTGCATCACCTTGGACCACTCCTCGACCGCCTTGGGCGTGAACCAGCGGTTGGTGATGCGGCGCAGCCGGGTGTGGTCGGGGGCGTCCTGGCCGAGCACCGTGTCGTGCAGCGGATCAGCCACGCCGAAATCGAGCTTGCGGACACTGAGGGTGGGGTTGCGGATCAGCTTCGCGACGTCCTCGTAGCGGGACACCACGTACACGCCGATCGGATGCCGGTAGACGGGCGCCTCCGCACGGAGCCGGGCGTAGTACGGAGCGGGGTTCGCCCGGTAGCCGGGGTCGCGGAACGGAAGTAGCTCGGCTGCGGGAGCCTCGATGGTCATGGGGATCTCCTAGGGATGCGTGGCGGCCGCGGACGGGTCCCTGCCATGCAGGCGAGAATTATCCATCTGGAAAGCTGCGTCAATGGTTCCGGTGGCCGTAACCAACTCTTTACTCGTATGGCATCAAACGAGATCATGGCGCCGGACGACGGAAGGCTCCGGACGCGGAACGTCCGGAGCCTTGGAACAAGCAGGTCAGAGGGGTGGTCAGCCGTCCTCGGCGGTACGGTCGCCAGCAGCGTCACCGCCTGCGTCGAGGAGCCTCAGCAAGGAGCGCAGCTCTTCCAGTGCGGCATCCGTGACCTCGGGCTCACCGAGGACGAGCTGGTGCAGGACGAGGCCGTCGAGCGCGGCGAAGACCAGGCGGGTCAGTGCCTTGTCCGCGCCGGCGGGCAGCATGCGGGTCAGTTCGCGCCGGGTGGCGTCGAAGTACTCGTCGTACAGTTCGCGGATCTGGGGCAGCAGCTCCGGGCGGCGGCGCGATTCCAGCAGCAGCTCGTACTGGAACGCCTGGATGTCCGGGTCCGCCGTGACCATCTCCGACAGCCCCGCCGAGAAGTCCGCGACCCTGCCGGTGCCCGGTTCGAGCGCACTGGTGCTCAGCGAGGTGCGGATGGTGTGGGCGAGGGTCTCCTCGATCAGGGCGTCGCGCGAACCGAAGTGGTGCACCACGAGGCCGTGGGTGACCCCGGCCTCCTCCGCGACCGCCCGGTAGGTGAGCCTGCGCAGGCCGCCCCGCGCCACCACGCGGACGGCGGCGTTCAGCAGGGCTTCCCGGCCCTCCCCGTAGTGCAGGCGCTTGCGTGAGGGCCGGCTCTTGGGGGCGTCGGTGGACTCGGTCATGGGGCGACCCTACCTGGGCGGGCGGCCGCACCGGACGCCTCGGTCGGCAGGCCCGGTGCGGCGCCGTTCAGGGGCGTCCGTCAGCGCCTGGGCGGGCGGATGCCGCGGAACTCCCAGTCGCCGCCGAGTGCGGTGGACAGGACCTCCTCGGACTCGGTGGGCTGGGCGCCGACGTCGTTACGGACCGGGGTCGGGCCACTCACGATGTGGTTCGTCAGCCGGCCGAGCCCCTCCACCTCCACCTCGACCACGTCCCCCGGCTGGACAGGCCGGGAGTTGGCGGGGGTGCCGGACAGCAGGACGTCACCGGGGTAGAGGGTGATGGTGCGGGCGATGTCGGCGACGAGGTAGTGCATGTCCCACTTCATCTCGTCGGTCGAACCGTCCTGTACGACCTCGCCGTTGACGTAGGTGCGCAGGCTCTTGCGGTGGAAGTCCCAGTCCGTGACCAGGCCGGGTCCGAGCGGGCACAGGGTGTCGGAGCCCTTCACGCGGAGCATGGACCCGGCGTCGGTGTCGCGGAAGTCGTGCAGGCCGTAGTCGTTGGCGATCGTGTAGCCGGCGATGTAATCCCCTGCCTCGGCCGGGGAGATGTTCCGCGCGGTCTTACCGATGACGATGGCGACCTCGCCCTCGTAGTTCAGCCACTTGCAGCCCTCAGGGCGGACGACGGCGCCGTGGTGGGAGTTGAGAGCGGAGGTCGGCTTGTGGAAGTAGGTGGGGGTGTCGGGGAGGTCGATCTGGAACTCGTCGACGCGGCTGCGGTGGTTGAGGTGGACGGCGATCACCTTGGACGGCACGACCGGCGGCAGATGCCGGGCGTCCTCGGTCTTGACGCGGCGGCCGTCCCCGGCGACGAGTTCGTCGCCGTCGACGGTGACCTGGACGGCGGCGCCGTCGAGGAGGATGCGGCGGTATTCGGGCATGGCGGGGCTCCTAGATACGGCTGTGAGGGGTGTGCGGGGAGGGCAGGCCGGCGCCGGTCCAGCCGCTGGCCGGGCGGTCGAACCAGAGGTGCACCTGGCCGGTGCCGATCGAGTTCTCGTACTCGCCGTACTGGCGGGCCCTGGCGACGCAGGCCTGTTCCCCGAGGGCGCCGGCCATCATCAGGTAGTGGAAGAACTTCGCCTCGGGCTTGTACTTCCAGAACTCGTCCATGGTGTCGAGGACCTTGTCGTGGCGGCCCTCCTTGAACCAGGCGATCCGCTCGTAGTCGGCCTCGCGCGCCTCGGGCGTGAAGATGTGCACCGGGTCGCTGGACTCGTGGTCGCGCAGCTCCCGCAGCGGCCAGAAGGTATGTGACAGCGCACCGGAGGCGATGAGCAGGACCCGGCGGCCCGGGGTGGCGGCGATGCCGTCCGCGAGGGCGCGGCCGAGCCGCAGGTGGTCCTCCATGTCGCCGGTCTGGCAGACCCCGATGGTCACCCAGCGCTTGTCGGGCAGCCCTTCGCCGAGGAACTTCCAGAGGTTGATGGTGGCGTAGTAGATCGGCAGGTACTCGTCGTCGATCGCGGTGATCCAGGTGCCGTGCTTGTCGGCGAATTTCTCGATGTTATGGGCGAGTTCCTGGTCACCCGGGAAGTCGTAGGGCATCCGGCACATGCCGCGCGGCAGTTCCTCGGAGGTGAAGAGGCCGGCCCTGCGCTGCTGGGCGGTGACGACGAACTCGACCGTGGTGGCCCAGTGGGAGTCCAGGACGACGACGGTGTCGTAGTCGTCGCGTTCGAAGACGTCCTTGCGGAGCTGGTGCAGGCCGGTGACGAGGGTGATCTCCTTGCCCTCGTTGAGCTCCAGCCGGGTCTGCTGCGGAAGCACGATGGTGGGGACGTGGGCGAGCAGGCCCGCCCCGACGATCTCACCCATGGTTCCTCCAACCGTTCGGCGCGGTCACGGTGTTCTTCACGTCGCAGTAGAAGTCGAAGCTCCAGGTGCCGCCCTCGCGGCCGACTCCGGAGTGGCGGGAGCCGCCGAAGGGCGCCTGCAGGTCGCGGACGAAGAAGCAGTTCACCCAGACCGTGCCCGCGACCAGCTGGGCGGTGACACGTTCGGCACGCTCCGGGTCACCAGTGGCGAGCGTGGCGGCCAGCCCGAAGCGGGTGTCGTTGGCGAGGCGGACGGCCTCGTCCTCGCTGGCGAAGGTCTGCAGGGTCAGGACTGGTCCGAAGACCTCCTCCTGCACGATCTCCGAGTCCTGGGCGACGTCGGTGAGCAGGGTTGGCGCATAGTACTGGCCGTCCTTGCGGTGGCCGCCTATGACCGCGCGGGCCCCGGCCGCGATCGCCCGCTGCACGAACCCGTCGATCTTCTCCAGCTGGCGCGGGTGGATGTTGGGGCCGATGTCGGTGGCCTCGTCACGCGGATCGCCCTGGGTGAGCTGCCCGGCCTTCGCGACGAAGCGGCGGGTGAACTCCTCGGCGACCGACTCCTGGACCAGGAAGCGCGTTGCGGCCAGGCACACCTGCCCGGCGTTGTCGTACTGCTCCACCGCCAGGTCGACGGCGAGGTCCAGGTCGGCGTCGGCGAACACCAACAGGGGTGACTTGCCGCCGAGTTCGAGGCTGAGCGGGGTCAGGTTCGCGGCAGCCGAGGCCGAGATCCGCTTCGCCGTCGGCACGGAGCCGGTGAAGCTGATCCGGCGCACGTCAGGGTGCGAGGTCAGGGCGTCACCGATCTCCGAGCCGTACCCCTGCACGACGTTCAGCACCCCGGCCGGCAGCCCGGCCTCGGCGGCGATGTCCGCCAGCAGGGAGGCGGTCAGCGGGGTCCACTCGGCGGGCTTGAGGATGACGGTGTTGCCTGCGGCGAGAGCGGGGGCGACTTTCCACGTGGCCAGCATCAGGGGGGCGTTCCACGGGGTGATCAGAAGGCAGGGGCCCGCCGGGTCCCAGCTGACGTGGTTGGTGTGTCCGCGCGTCTCGAAGTCCTCGTGCTCCAGCTTCAGCAGCCAGTCCGCGAAGAAGCGGAAGTTGTGGGCGACGCGAGGCATGACGCCCCGGCGGTGGGAGCGGAGCAGGGCGCCGTTGTCGGTGGTCTCGACGATGGCGAGCTCTTCGAGCCGCTTCTCGACGCCGTCGGCGACGGCGTGCAGGATGCGGGCGCGTTCGGCGCGGGGGGTGGCGGCCCAGGCGGGGAAGGCGGCCTTCGCCGCGGCCACCGCGGCCGCCGCCTCCATCGCGGTGCCCCGGGAGATCTCACCGAGGACGCTTCCGTCGATCGGCGAGAGATCGGTGAAGGTGTCGGTGGAGGCGACGCGTTCGCCGCCGATCCAGTGCCGGGTGTCTACGGCGACCCCGGCCACCGTTAGGGTGTGCTCGGTCATGTCCGGTCTCCAAAAAGTCCTGTGGTGCGTACTGAGTTACTCGGCGCCGGACGTGCCGGACTCCAGCAGCCGGCCGCCGTCCCAGACGACGCCGACCTGGCGGTAGTAGGCGGCGATCGGTTCGCGGATCTCCAGGCGGGCCAGTTCTTCCGTGGGCGCCTCGAACAGCTCCAGCTCGGCGTCGCCGCGCCACGGCTGCCCGCCCTCGAAGGAGGCGGCGCCGGACTCGATCAGTTCGTCGAGCGCCAGGCCCTTGCCCTTCTCGATGGAGGGCAACCAGCGGTGGTGGGCCATGGGGTGGCCGTTGACGAACCCGTTGGTCTCCGACGGCTCGCGCAGGGTGACCACGGCCTGGGCGAGGCGCCGGTCGGCGGCGGCGAGGGTCGCCCCGAAGCGGGCGCCGGCCTCGATGCGCGGTGCGGGGCCGTACGGGTGCGGACGGGTCTGGTGGATCGAGCCGAGCTTCTTCGGGTAGCCCTGGTGCAGTCCGCGGGCGATGGCGAAGTCCTTGTCTACCCAGATGTACACGCAGCGGGTGTAGGTCTGGCCCCGGTACTTGCAGCGGACGACCGCGAAGGCCTCCTTGTACTGGGCGAGCACCGGGTCCAGCAGCTCCTGACCGGACGCCGAGCAGGACTGCCAGTCGGCCCAGATCAACGCGACCGCGCCCGGGTCCTCGTCGGCCAACTCCAGCGGCTCGGGCAGCAGTTCGCGGACCCGCGCGGGGTCCGTGCGGTACTCGACGGTCAGCAGGTCACCGGAGTAACGCCACGGCGGAGACGGGATCAGCGACGAGGCGCCGCTCGCCGTCTTGGGGTGGAAGTAACCACGGACAGGGGACATGGCGGGGGTTCCTAACGCTTCGTTACGCGGTGAGGGCGGGCTGCTTGAGCAGTTGGGCGCGATAGCGGGCGGCCCCCATCGCGGCGGCCTGGCCTCCGAGCGCGACGACGCCGACGAGCCGGTCCCCGGCGTGGTATCCGACCAGGACGTCACCGTCGGGGTGGCCGTCCAGGATCCGTACGTCGTCCTTGCCCAGGACGGGCGCGCCGAAGGACTGCAGCCGGAAGTCGTGCTGGTCGCTCCAGAACGTCGGGAGCGGGGCGAAGGGCACCAAGTCCCCGTCTATGCCGACGAGATGGGTGACGAGGGCCTTCGCGGCGTGCTTGGCCGTGTCGGTGGGGATCGACCAGTGCTCGACACGCCGGGGTACGCCGTCGTAGCGGGCGTTGGGGAAGCGGGCGACGTCGCCGACCGCGACGACCTCCGGCCGTCCCCCAACCCGCAGCTGCTCGCAGGTGAGGACACCGTCACTGAGGTCGAGGCCGTTGCCCTCCAGCCATTCGGTGTTGGCCACGGAGCCGACCGACTCCACGACCACATCGGCGGGCAGCACAGTGCCGTCGCTCAGCACGACCCCGGTGACCCGGTCCTCGCCCTCGAAACCGGACACTCCGGTGCCGAGCGCGAAGCGCACCCCACGCTCCTCGTGCCGCTTCAGCAGCGCGCGGCCGAGCAGTTCGCCGAGCGGGCCGACCATGGGCAGGGGGAACGGATCGACGACGGTCACCTCGCGGACGCCGAGGCCCACCGCGGTGGCGGCGACCTCGCAGCCGATGAAGCCGGCGCCGACCACGACCACGCGGGCACCGGAGCGGGTCAGCTCGTCGCGCAGGCCCTGGGCGTCGGCCAGGGTGCGGACGGTGTGGCGGCCGGTGAGCGGTCCGGGGCAGCGCAGGCGCCGGGGCCGCATGCCGGTGGCGACGACCAGTCCGTCGTACGAGATCGCCGAGCCGTCGTCGAGTTCGACGACGCGCCGGTCGAGGTCGGCCGCGACGACCCTCGTGCCCAGCCGCCACTCCACGTCGGCGGCGGCTGCCTTCGGCGTGAAGGCGAGCGATTCGAAGGGGGCCTTGCCAGCCAGCACCTCCTTGGACAGCGGGGGCCGGTTGTAGGGCATGTGGGGCTCGTCGCCGATGACGGTGATCGTCCCGGTCCAGCCCGCGGCGCGCAGTTGTTCGGCGGCGCGCAGGCCGCCCATGGAGCCGCCGGCGACGACGACCCGTCCGGTCGTGGGCGCGGTCATGGCGGTCATCCCTCGATCCGGATGGCCTGCAGGGGACACACGTCGGCGGCCTCTTCGACCTCGTCGCGCAGCGCGTCGTCGGGGTCGGACACGTACACCAGGTGTCCTTCGTCGTCCATCGAGAAGACGTCGGGGGCGGCGAAGACGCACTGGCCGTGGTCCTGGCACTTGTTCATGTCGACGACGACCTTCATGGCGGTCCTCCTGAGGGGTGAGGCGTCGGAGCAAGGAAGAGGGGGAGGAAGAGACGGGCCCGGCCCGGGTTCAGCCGGGCCCGTCGGCCAAAGGGGGCGAAATCCAGCGGATGCCGCACCCCTCACTCGTTTGGCTTCAAACAAGATAGGAAGCCTCCGCTCCCTGGTCAATACCTGTCCAGATGGATAACTTTTTTCTACCAGCCCCTTGCGGGGTGGCAACCCTCTTCATATCGTTCGGGGTCAAATGATTAATCCGGGCGCTTCTCCGCCGCCCCGGCTTTCCCTCCTCCGCACCCTCTCCCTAGTGCCCCCGGCACCGGGAGTCCCGTCCTTCCGCCAAGGAGACACTGGTGAGCGCATCCGACACCTCAGACATCCGCCGGCACATGGAGCGGCTCGCCGCCGCGGGCGTCGACGTGGTCCGCGTGGTCTACCCCGACCTGATGGGCACCGACCGCGCCCGCGAGGTGCTGCTGGACCATCTGCCATCGGCTTGCGAGCACGGCCTGGCCTTCTGTCGCGCCGTCTACCACACCACCCCGCAGGGCGACGTGGTCCCGGTTGCGGGCGGTCTGGAGGCCGGCCTGCCGGACGTGACCGTACGCCCCGACCTGTCCACCCTGGCCGTCCTGCCCTGGGAGCCCGGTGTCGCCGCCTGTCTCGGCGAGGTCACCGACCCGGCGACCGGTGCCCCGGCGCCCGAGTCCTCCCGCGACCTGCTGCGCACCGTCCTGGCCCGCTGCGCCGAGCAGGGCCTGCGCCCCGTCGTCGGCCCCGAGCTGGAGTACTTCCTGCTGGAGGCCGCCCCCGGCTCGCCCACCGGCTGGCGCCGCTCACCGGAGACCACCGGCGCCGTCTACACCGCGGGCCTGCGCGCCGACCCCGACAACCACCTGCTGCGCACTCTGCGCGCGCTGCGCGACCTGGGGCTCGGTGTCGTCACCGGCAACCACGAGTTCGACGGCGGCCAGTACGAGATCAACCTGACCCACTCCGCCGCCCTCGACGCCGCCGACCGCGCCTTCCGCTTCAAAGCAGCCGTCAAGGAACTCGCCCGCAAGGAGGGCAACCTCGCCACCTTCATGGCCAAGCCCTTCGGCGACGCGGGCGGCTCCGGCTTCCACCTCCACCTGTCCTGCAACGACGCCGACGGCCACAACGCCTTCGACGACCCGGCAGGCTCCTACGGCCTGTCCGCCACGGCCCGGCACGCCATCGCGGGCATTCTCGCCCACGCACCCGCGCTGGCAGCCCTGGCCAACCCGACCGTGAACTCCTACAAGCGCTTCGGCCCGGACACCCTCGCGCCCTGGCTGATCGACTGGGGGCTCGACAACCGCAGCGCCATGGTCCGCATCCCGCCGGAGCGCGGCTCGGGGGCGCGGCTGGAGCTGCGCCTCGGCGACGCAAGCGCCAACCCGTACCTGCTGATCGCGGGCACGATCGCCGCCGCGTTGCTCGGCGTCCAGGCCGGTGAGGAACCGCCCGCCCCGCTCCAGGGCTACGGCTACGACACCGCCCGTGCCGCCCTGCTGCCCCAGAGTCTGTCGGGCGCGCTCGACGCGCTGGAGTCGGACACCGCCCTGACCGACCTGCTCGGCAAGGACTTCACCACGTCCTTCCTCACCTACAAGCGGGACGAGCTCGAACGCTTCGGGCGGCACGTCACCGACTGGGAGTTCACCGAGTACGCCTACCACCTGTAAGCCCGCCCCGAAGCCCTCGCCCGAAGGACCCCACATGACCAGCCCCACCGTCCCCGCCGTCCCCACCACCCGGGCCGAGCTGCGCGCAGCCCTCGCCGAGCCCCTGCCGCTCGACCGGGTGGACCTGGCCGACCTCGACAACTTCGCCGACGGCATCACCCCGTGGCGCATGTTCCACACCCTGCGCCACCAGGATCCGGTCCACTGGCAGCCCGAAGAGGCCCCCAACTCCGGCTTCTGGTCGGTGACCCGCCACGCCGACATCGCCACCGTCGACCGCGACCCGGACACCTTCACCTCCACGCGCTTCGTCAACCTCGAAGAACTCGACGACGACCAGATCAAGAAGCGCGCCTCCATCCTGGAGATGGACGGCGTCCGCCACCGGGCCCTGCGCAGCGTGATCCAGCGCCAGTTCGGAGCGAGCGTCATCAACAGCTACAGCGACTTCCTGCGCGGCCTGACCGCCAAGACGCTGGACGCGGCCCTCGCCAAGGGCACCTTCGACTTCGTCGCCGACGTCTCCGCCGACTTCCCCATCAACGTCCTGGCCCGGCTCCTCGACGTACCCCCGGAGGACAACCAGCAGCTCATCGACTGGGGCAACCGCATCATCGGCAACACCGACCCCGACTACGCGGACGTCCTGCTGCACAGCGCGGAGAGCGAGAAGTACCGCGACCTGCCGTTCCGCTCCCCCGCGTCGATCGAAGTCTTCGAGTACGGCAGGGAGCTGGCGCGGCAGCGGCGCGGCGGCGACGGTACGGACCTGGTCTCGAAGCTGGTCAACACCACGCCGCGCGACGGCATCCCGCTCTCGGCCGAGGACTTCGACAACTACTTCCTGCTCCTGGTGGTGGCCGGAAACGAGACCACCCGCCACACCATTTCCCACTCCATGCTGGCCCTCCTCCAGCACCCCGAGCAGCTCGCGAGGTTGAAGGATGACCCGTCCCTCATCCCGACCGCGGTCGAGGAGTTCCTGCGCTGGGCCTCCCCCGTCTACCACTTCCGCCGCACCGCCACCCGCGACGTCGAACTCGGCGGCAAGAAGGTCAAGGAAGGCGACAAGGTCGTCATGTGGTATGCCTCCGGCAACCGCGACGAGGAGGTCTTCGGCAACCCGTACGACTTCGACGTGGCCCGACAGAACAACGACCACGTGACCTTCGGCAAGGGCAGCCCCCACCTGTGCCTGGGCAACCTGCTGGCCCGCACCGAGATCCGCATCATGTTCGAGGAGCTCATCCCGCGCATCGCCGACATCAAGCTCGCCGGCGACGTCCCCCGGGTCCGCTCCAACTTCGTCAACGGCATCAAGCACCTGCCGGTCGAGGTCACCCTCGCCTGACCGCCGTCCGCAGCCGTCGACCGTCGGCCGCAGCCGTCCAGACGGCTGCGGCCATCCCTCACTTCTGCCCCTCAAACACGCCCGCCTTGAGGATCGCCACGATGACCACTCCCCGCATGCAGCTCGTCCTGAGCGAGAACTGGACCATGACCGCAGGCCGCGCGGACCTGCCGACCGTGGTCCGCTGGGCCCGCGAGGCCGAGGACGCCGGATTCGACTCCGTCATGATCAGCGAACACATCGTGCTCGGCCCGGACGCCGGCGCGAACGGTGTGATGGGCAACCCCCGCGACTACGCCCTGCCGGGCAACCAGGACCCCCACACCCCATGGCCCAACTCCCTCATGCTGCTCAGCGCGATCGCCGCCGTCACGGATCGCCTGCGCCTCGCCGCGTCGGCGGTTATCGCTCCCCTGCGGCACCCCCTGCTCCTGGCCCGCGAGCTCGGCACCCTCGACCTGCTCTCCGAGGGCCGACTGATGGTGCTGCCCAACGTCAGCTGGAGCCGCGACGAGTACGCGGCACTCAGTGTCCCGTTCTCCCGGCGCGGCAAGCTCCTCGACGAACACCTGGAGATCTGGGCCAAGCTGTGGGGCCCCTCCCCCGTGTCCCACGACAGCGAGTACTACACCTTCCGGGACGTCTACTTCGAGCCCAAGGCCTACCGCCCGGACGGCCCCCGGCTCTGCTTCGGCGGCGCGGGCATGCACGACGCGATGGTCCGCAGGATCGTCCGGTACGGCCACGCCTTCAACCCGCTGGGCAAGGTGACGCCCGAGCAGATGCAGACCTTGAAGACCGCGATGGCCGCCGCAGGCCGCGACATCGCCGACCTGGAGATGATCGGCGGCACCCGCGCCGTGTTCCCCGACGACCACTCCTGCGCCGACCTCGCCCAAGCCCTCGAACCCATCCCCGCGCAGATGGCCCAAGGATTCACCACCTTCTGCATCAAGCCCTCGCAGTTCACCGACGACCCGAACGCCGTGGGCGCCTTCTGCCGCGAGGTGATGCGCCGCGTGGAGTCGCTGACCGCCTGACGGCGTCGGCCGATGTGCCGCATCGCGGCCCGAGCAGCCCGCTGACGACGAACGGCACCGGGGGGGCGGAAGAACGAACCGAACGAGCCAAGGATCACAGCGTGACGACTCCCCGACGAAGCCGCCAGCACCCGTCCCTCCACTCCCACTGAAGCCACTCGAAACGATCCCCATCGCCTTCCCGATGTGTCCGGCCTGGTCGTCGGCATCCTCGGCGGAACCGGCCCACAGGGGCACGGCCTCGCCTACCGGCTCGCCGGCGCGGGCCAACAGGTCGTCATCGGGTCCGCCGCCCAGCAGGCTGCCGCGCCGTTGCCGGATTCCCGGGTGACCGCTGCGTTTCACCATCTCTCCGCCGTCACTCTGGAAGACCGTCAGATCGAGAAGATCGACACCGACGTGCTCGTCCTGGGCGACGAACGCGCGCCACCGACACCGTCCAGGCACTCGCCTCACCCGCGTCTTGCGAGTCCCGCTCCCATGTTTCGCCTCCGGTGACGTCCGACCTGCTGCTCCTGTTCCGAGAGGGCCTCCAGGACGTGTCGTATCTGGTTCAGCGCCTTGTGGTAGCCGGTGATTCGGTCGTCGAGTGGTCAGCTCGGCCGAATCCAGGTGCAGCACCGTGTCTGCCACGTCAGGCTCGCCGGGAGTTCGCGTGCAAACCCCGAAATCCCGTTGCCCGGTCAGGGCGCGTGGTTCCGGCGCCCTCGAGTCCGGTCGATCGCCAATGGCGTCAGCGCAGTTCGCGGAAGGTGGAGCGGAGGTCGTGGATCCAGGCTCCGGGATTCTCCCAGGGGCCGAAGTGACCGCCCGTTTCGTGCACGTTGACCGCGCGGATGTCGCCGTAGAAGCCGGTCCTGCCGACCAGCGCTGCACGCTCCTCGGGGGTGTGTGCGCCGGGCGGGTGAGCCTCACCGAGCAGGATCGTGAAGCCGGCTGGTGCCTCGATGGGCGGTGTGCGCTCGTGTGCAGGCGTCCAGGGGTAGAGATTCATGTTGCGGTAGGTCCGGATGGACGAGCCGATGGCCTGATTGGCCCAGTACAGGGTGGCGTTGGTGAGGATGTGGTCGACGGGGAAGATCTCGTCGAAGTCGGCGCGCCGGTCGCTCCACGTCCGCCACCGCTTCAGGAGCCAGGCGAGCATGCCCGCCGGGGAGTCCTGGAGGGCATGGGTGAGCGTCTGGCCGTCGAACATGTGGGTGACGACGTGCGAGACGTAGGTCTCGTGGAACTTGAGCACGTCCTGGCGCATCTGCGGCGAGAGACCATCGGTCGTCGGATAGCCGGCGGTCACGTCCCAGAACCGGTCGCCCTGGAACATGTTCAGCGGCATCTCGTCGTACAACTGGATGCCGTACAGGGAGTCCGCGTACTTGTGACCCAGCTGGGCTCCGATCAGGCTGCCTTGGTCGGCCCCGCCCACCGCGAACTTCTGGTAGCCGAGGACGCCGGTCATCAACTCATGGAAGCGGTCGGCCATGCTGACGAAGTTCTCCCGCTCGCTGGCGAGCGGCGTGGAGAAGGCGTATCCCGGCAAGGAGGCCACCACGACGTCGAAGGCGTCGGCGGGGTCGCCGCCGTAGGCGGCTGGATCGGCGAGCGGGCGGATCACCTTGCTCCAGTCCCAGAACGTCCAGGGCCAGCCGTGCAGGAGCAGAAGCGGGACGGGAGCCGGCCCTTTGCCCCGTTCACGCAGGAAGTGCACGGGGGTTCCCCCGACGTCGACGCGGTGGTGGGTGTAAGTGTTCAACTCCTTCTCCACGGCACGCCAGTCGAAGTCGTCGGCCCAGTACGAGACGAGGGGGCGCAGATAGGCCGTGGGAAGGCCGTAGATCTCACTCTCGTTGCCAGGGTCGGGGGCGAACCGGGTCGCCCTGAGCCTGGTCCGCAGATCGTCCAGGACCTCCTGGGGGATATGGACGGTGTACGGCTCGGGTTCGGTCGGCTGCGGGGCAGCGGTCATGGGCTGTCCTGTCTATTGATGTGGGTCTGAATGGGTCACTTTTAAGATCGGCGAGGCCCAGGGGGCCGGGGTGTGGCTGTCATGACTGTCCGAGCCGCTCGGCCGCTGTCAGGAGGAACCGGCAGTCAGGGAAGCCCGGCGCCGGAGAGGACGCCGCAGGTGGTCACGGTCTTGACCGGTCGCCGGGGCGACGATTCCTCACCCCGGCGACCGGTGCGCCGAGTCGGACAGCGGAGGTATGGGCGACGAGGTAGCGAGCGTGATGTGACGGTCCGGCATCGCGTTCTTCGGTGTGTCCGGTCGCCCCGCCAGGAGCCGGCTCACCCTTGCCGACTCGGCGACGGCTGCAGGCGCGGCCGCCTACTGGCCCGGCCTGCGCCGCCCTTGTGGCTGATCCAATTCGTCGGTGTGAAGGCCCAGCCTCCTCATGCTGGTCTCCCAGCCACGGACCGTCTGTTCCGCTGTCAGGCGGGCAGGACTTCGTCCACCCCGAGCCGCAGCTCCGACGGACCGCGCAGGTCGGGTGAGTCGCGGTAGGGCGGCGGGTCCTGGATCAGGCGGGGACCGACCAGGCGCCGGCTGAGCTCCCGGACCGCGATCTGGCCCTCCATCCGGCCGAGCGGGGCACCGAAGCAGAAGTGAGTGCCGCCGGCGAAGCTGAGATGGGCGTTGTCGGGGCGGGTGATGTCGAAGGTGTCCGGGTCGATGAAACGGCGCGGGTCACGGTTGGCCGCGGCGAGGTTCAGGATGACCGAGGCCCCCTTGGGGATCACCTGGTCACCGATCTGGATGTCGGCGGTGGCGGCCCGAGGCCGCATGTGCGCGGGCGGCTCCATCCGCAAGGCCTCCTCGACGGCGCCGTACGCGAGCGAGGGGTCGGCCTTCAGCCGGGCCAGCTGGTCCGGGTGGCGCAGCAGCAGAAGCATGCTGCTCGTGATGAGGTTGACGGTGGTCTCGTGGCCGGCGCCGAAGATCATGAGCGCGGTGCCGAGCAGTTCGTGGAGGTTCAGCGGGGCACCCGGGCCGTCGTCGTGGATCATCCGGGACAGCATGTCGTCCCCGGGGTTCTCACGGAGCCGCTCTACGTGCGTGCTCAGGTAGGCGATCGCCTTCTCCTGGTGGCGGTTGCGTGCCTCCAGCAGTTCGGCGTCGAACGGGTCGATCATGAATTCCCGTTCGACGTCGCCGAGGAGGGGGCTGAGGATGGTCGCCCCCTCCTCCAGGGGGATGCCCATCATGTGGCAGATCACCCGGACGGGGATGGGGTGGGAGAACTCCTCGACCAGGTCGAACTCGGCCCGACCCATCAGGTTGTCGAGGCGCTCGCGGACGAGCCGCTCCACCATCGGCCGGTAATCCTCCACACCGCCGGGGCGTGCGGGCGGGCCGAAGTGGCGCATGGTCAGCCCGCGCAGCCGGTCGTGCTCGGGGTTGTCGCGGATGATGAACGTCGGGGCCGTTCCGGGGGTCGGCACGTTGACGGTCATCCGGGTGCCGGGGGTCGCCTTGCCGATGTCCGAGGAGATGCGCGGGTCGCTCAGCAGCGCTTTCACGTCCTCGTACCGGCTGACGACATAGGTGCCGTCGTCCTGCACGGAGACGGCTTCCTTGCGCAGTTCGGCGTACAGGTCCCAGGGATGGGCGCGGCTGTCGGGGTGGAGGATCTGCTTGAACAGGGTGGATGCCATGAGGCCGTTCCTCACTTCCGGTAGGTGCGGGGCTTTGGGGGAGGAGTTGCTCAGCGGCCGACCGGGTGGACGGCGTGGGAGGTGTCGTCGTCGCAGGCGGAGAACCCTGCGGGGAACGGCGCGCCTTCGCGGACGAGGGATTCGTAATAGGGCAGATGGCGCCCGTTGTCGAAGGTGACCGCCGCGACAGTGCGGTCGCCGCGTCCGTACAGCACGCTGAAGGAAGCCTCGCCGAGCGCGCCCTGGACGACCTCGACGCGGTCGGCGATGCCGGGGTAACCGACGCCCTTGATGTTCACGCCGAACTGGCTGGACCAGAAGGACGGCAGGCCGGTGTGGGGGACCGGGTCCTGGCCATCCCGGCGGGTGATGTTGCGGGCGACTGTCTTGGCCTGGGTGAGGGCGTTGCTCCAGTGCTCCACCGACAGCAGGCGGCCGGGCAGGACGGGGTGCGGGGCGGACGCGACGTCGCCGGCCACGTACACGTCCGGCACGATCTCGCCCTGTTCGTCGAGGGCGCGGCAGTGGTCGTCGCACCGCACCCCGCCGGCGTCGGCGAGCACACCGGAGCCGTCGAGCCATTCGACGTTGCGCTGGGCTCCCAGGGCGACGACGGCGAGGTCCGCTTCGACGGTGGTGCCGTCGGACAGGCGGAGCTGTCGCAGCGCACCGGTGTCGTCGGCTTCGAAGCCCTGGACGGTGGTGGCCAGGTGCAGGTCGACGCCTTTGCCGCGGGCCAGGTCGGCGACCGCGGAGCCGACCAGGCTGCCCAAGGGCCCCTGCAAGGGGGTGTGCTGGGCTTCGACGAGGGTGACGTCCAGGCCGAGTTCGCGGCAGCCGGAGGCCAGTTCGCCGCCGAGGAAGCCGGCGCCGATCACGGCCACCCGGCGGGGTGGCAGGGCCAGGCGGCGCTGGAGTTCGGCGGCGTCGTCGCGGGTGCGGACGGTGAGGATGCCGGTGATGCCGTCGGCGGCGCCGCCGGGGAAGGGGCGGGCCCGGGTGCCGGTGGCGATCACGACGGTGTCGTAGCCGATGCTGCTGCCGTCCGCGAGGCGCACCAGGCGGCGGCCGGTGTCCAGGGCGACGGCTGCCGCCCCGAGGCGGAAGTCGGCGTCCAGGTTCTGGGTGACCGGCAGTTCCAGGCGGTCCGGGGGCAGCTTCTCGCCCACGCACGCCTTGGTCAGCGGCGGCCGGTCGTACGGGCGGTGCGGCTCGTCCCCGATGATCGTCAGCCGCCCGGCGAAGCCCGCCTCGCGCAGCGACTCAGCCGTCTTCAACCCGGCCAGCGACGCCCCGACCACCACCACGTGAGGGTCCTGGCGCGGGCTGGTCGCCGCCGGTGCGTCCGCGTCCTCGACACCGAGGGTGATGGCCTGGACGGGGCAGGCCACCTGGGCGCGCAGGACCTGTTCCCGCATCTCGTCGGGCGGGTTCGGCACATAGGTCAGGGCTTCGGTACCGTGCAGGGTGAAGGCGTCGGGGGCGGCGAACACACACTGCCCATAGCCCGCGCAGCGGTTCAGATCAACGCTGATCTTCATCGGGCACCCTCCCGCCCGGCCGCGAGCACCGGGAGCAGTACGCGGTCCACCAGCGACTCCAGGAACGCGTCGTCCAACTGCCCGTCGCCGACCAGGACATGGTCCAGCTCCACACCCCGGATCAGGTCCGCCACGAACACCGCGTCCACGTCCTCACCGACCTCCCCCCGCTCCCGGGCCCACTGAAGGACCGTCTCCGTCAGACGGGCGTAATGGACGCGGAACAACTCCTTGGCCATGCGCCCGACCTCGCTCCCGCTGGACGCGGCGACCAGCAGCCCAGCCGCGTACTGCGGCGAGAACGGCCGCTGTCTCTGGGCGAATGCCCGCAGGTTCCCCAGCAGATCACCCCGCAGCGACCCGGTGGCCACCACCTCGAACGGCTCGTCCACCGCCCGCACGGCCGCACGGCGCAGTGCCGCCGTCATCAATTCGTCCTTGCTCGCCCAGCGCCGGTACACCGTCTTCGTGCTGGCCCCGGCCCTGCGGCACACCTCGGTCAGGCTCAACCGCTCATAGCCCACCTCGGACAACAGCTCCAGCGCCGCGTCCAGCAAAGCGGCCTCACGCCGGGCATCCAACGGACGACCCGGTGATTTCCCCTGGCTCGACACAGTCATGGCTTCGACCTCACAGTTAGGAAACGACACGACACCGTTTCCAAAAGTAGAACCTCCATCACCCTTCACGTCAAGCGCCCGAACCGGCCTGCACGCACAGCCCATTGACAAGCAGACCCGGCGCGTGTTCTCTGGAGCCAATTAGGAAAGGCCATCACGTCGTTTCCTAGTCTTGGCTGGTTCAGCACACTCAGCGATGTCACTCAAACGCCCTACGACGAAGTAGGAGCCGGTTCATGACCCACTCTCCATCGGCAGCGATCGTCGGCATCGGATCCACGGAGTTCTCGAAAGCCTCCGGCCGCAGTGAGCTGCGGCTCGCACTCGAGGCCTGCACCCTCGCCCTGGCCGACGCCGGCATCGACCCCTCGGAGGTCGACGGACTCGTCACCATGACGATGGACGACAACGACGAGCCGGCCGTCGCCCACTACCTCGGACTCGACGCGCTGACCTTCTTCGCGCGCACCTCCGGTGGCGGCGGTGGCGGGCCGGGCACCCTCGCGCTGGCGTCGATGGCGCTCGCCACCGGCAGGGCGCGGACGGTCATCTGCTACCGGGCGATGAACGAGCGCTCGCAGGGACGGTTCGGGCAGCCGTCGCGCTACGCCGGCGACGGAGCGGCCACCGCCGCGGCGGTCACCATGTCGTGGGCCGCTCCCTTCGGCATGGTGACGCCGGCCGCGTTCTTCGCGCCGAGCTTCCGCCGCTATATGCACGAGTACGGCACGACCTCGGAGGACTTCGGCCGCCAGGCCGTCGTACAGCGCGCCTACGCGAACAAGAACCCCCAGGCCTTCTTCCACGACCGGCCGCTCACCCTGGACGACCATCAGGCGTCGCGGATGATCGCAGACCCGCTGCGGCTCTTCGACTGCTGTCAGGAGAGCGACGGCGGAGTCGCCCTGGTCCTCACCGCGCCGGACCGCGCGAAGGATCTGCGCCAACCACCCGTCGCCGTGCTCGGGGCGGCGATGGGAGTGGGCCCGCGGCAGTACGGAGTGTCTCCGCTCTACCGGGACGACCTCGCCGTCGCGGCCGAGACGCAGGTGATGGGCGACCAGTTGTGGGCCCAGTCCGGGCTCGGGCCCGGTGACATGGACGTCGCCATTCTCTACGACCACTTCAGTCCGGCGGTGCTGATGCAGCTGGAGGCACTCGGGTTCTGCGGCCTCGGCGAGGCCCCCGGTCTGGTCCGGGACGGCGGCACCGAGATCGACGGTGTGATCCCCACCAACACCAACGGCGGCCAGCTGTCCGAGGCGTACATCCACGGCTTCAACGGACTGGCCGAGGCGGTACGCCAGTTGCGCGGTACCGCCGTGAACCAGGTCACCGGCGCGGCCCACGCCGTCGTCACCGGCGGCTCGCACGCCCCCACCAGCGGAGTCGTCCTGGGACGGACGGCATGACCGGCGGGAAGGAGCCGGCCACGATGACCAAGGCCCCCACGGCGGGTCGCCCGCGCCCGGCGGCGAACCCCGACACCCGGTTCTTCTGGGACGCCGTCTTCGAACGCCGGCTGGCGGTTCAGCGCTGCTGCGCGTGCCGCGCGCTGCGCCACCCGCCCGGTCCCGCCTGCCCGCAGTGCCACTCGCTCGACTGGGAGGTCACCGACGTCAGCGGCCGCGGCACGCTCTACAGCTACACGGTCCTGCACCACCCTCCCGCACCCGGGTTCGACGGCCCCGCGGTCATCGCCGTCGTCGATCTGGAGGAGGGCGTCCGGATGGTCTCGAACGTCGTCGGGGTCGATCCGACGACGCTGACGATCGGTGAGGCGCTGGAGGTCTGCTTCGAGGAGTACGTGGGCTGGACGGTGCCGCAGTTCCGCCGCCCGGCAGCACGGGAAGCGGTCCGGTGAGCGCCGCGGTGGGCACGGACATCGCCGCGCTGCTGCTGCGTCTGACGGTGGGCGGCACGATGATCGCGCACGGCTGGAACCATGCGTTCGGCGGCGGGGGAATCGCGGGCACCGCCCGCTGGTTCGAGTCCATCCACGTACGCCCCGGCCGCCTCAACGCCCTCGTCGCCACCGCCACAGAACTCGGCGCCGGCCTGCTGCTCGTGCTCGGTCTGCTCACACCGCTGGCGGCCGCGGCCGTGGTCGGCACGATGCTAGTCGCGCTGGTGACGAACCACCTCCGCAACGGCTTCTTCATCTTCCGGCCGGGCGAGGGCTATGAGTACGTCCTCATGATCATCGCCGCCTCCTGCGCACTCGGCGCGCTGGGAGCCGGCAGTTGGTCCGTCGACCACCACGCCGACACGCACGTCGACGGTTGGGCCGGTCTCGCCCTCACGGCCGGCATCGGAGTCGCCGCGGGCGTGATGACCCTGGCGGCCTTCTGGCGCCCCGAACCACACAAAGGATGACAACGGTGACCGAACGAGATGTCGAGACCGGCAGCTTCCTGACCGGCGTCCGCGTGGTGGAGATCGCCGACGAACTCGGCGAGTACTGCGGGAAGGTCCTCGCCGGCCTCGGTGCGGACGTGATCAAGGTCGAACCCCTCGGCGGCGAACGCACCCGCAGGGTCGGGCCGTTCGTCGACGACCGGCCCGACCCCAACCGCAGTCTGCACTTCTGGCACTACAACTTCGGCAAGCGTGCGATCGTCCTAGACCTGGAAACCCCCGAGGGACGCGAGCAGTTCTCCCGGCTGGTGCGGACCGCCGACGTCCTGCTCGACACCCGGCACCGCGACTACCTCCGCGACCGGGGACTCGGCTACGAGGAGCTGCGCCGCACCCACCCCGGCCTGGTGTACGCCCGCATCAGCCCGTTCGGCGACACCGGCCCGTGGGCCGACTACGTGGGCAGTGATCTGATCCACCTGGCCCTGGGCGGCGTGGTCATGAACTGCGGGTACGACCCCGACCCGACCGGCACCTACGACACCCCGCCCGTGGCGCCCCAGATGTGGCACTCGTACCACATCACCGGGGAGATCATGGCCGCGCAGATCATGGTGGCACTCTGCTACCGGCTGGAGACGGGCGTGGGGCAGGAGCTGTCGTCGGCCGTGCACGAGGCCGTCTCCAAGAACACCGAGACCGATCTGCCGGACTGGATCTACAACAGGACGCCGCACGAGCGTCTGACCTGCCGTCACTCCTTCGGCCGACGGGAGGAGTCCGCCGCCTCCGGCACCGGCGCAGCCGCGACGACGCCAGGCATCTCGCGAACGAAGGACGGCCGCTGGGTCCTGCCGTACCGGACCTACCTGCCCGGTTTCACCTCCGGCGCGGCCACGATCGGACGCGTGCTCGCTCCCTACGGGATGGAGGGTGACCTCCTCGACCAGAAGTACGAAGACCCCGCCGTGTTCGCCAGGACGGAGACCAAGCACCACATCAACGCGGCCGTCGACCGGTTCGTCGCCGCCTTCACCTTCGACAAGGACCTGTGGAAGGAGGGCCAGGCCGCCGGGATGGCCTGGGCGCCCGTCCGCCGCCCCGAGGAGAACGCCGCCGACGAGCACTGGCGCGACCGCGGCGCCTTCATCGACGTGGAACACCCCGAGATCGGCAGGACCTTTACAGAGATCGGCGCGAAGTGGTACAGCCCCGGACTGCCGTGGCGCAACGGCCCTCGCGCGCCGCTCCTCGACGAGCACACCGCCGAGGTGCTCGCCAGCCTCGAAACCCTCTCCCCCACCCCGCGCCCCGACAAACCGGTGGGGACCGCGCCCGAGCCGGTGCTGAGCAAGCACGGAAAGCCCTTCGCGTTGGCCGGTGTCCGGGTCATCGACCTCAGCTGGTTCCTCGCCAGTGCGGGCGCCGGCCGGTTCCTGGCCGCCCATGGCGCCGAGGTGATCAAGGTCGAGCACCTGTCCCGCCTGGACGGGATGCGTCTGGGCCTCGGCATGCTGCCCGACGGCGGTCGGGCGGAGCGCGATCAGGCGCAGGCGCCGATCGTCCCGTCCCCGACGACCAGCGTGAACCGCAGCGGCGCCTTCATGGAGATCAACGCGGGCAAGCGGGGAATCAGCCTCAACCTCAAGGACCCCCGCGCCCTTGACCTCCTCAAAGAGCTGATCAAGGACGCCGACATGGTCGTCGAGGGCTTCTCCCCCGGGACCATGGAGCGGATGGGGCTGGGATACGAAGAGCTTCGCAAGCTCAATCCCGCGATCATCTACGTGCAGCAGTCCGGCATGGTCCAGCACGGGCGCTACCAGCGGCTGCGCGCCTTCGGGCCGACCGCACAGGCCATGTCCGGGATCTCTGACATGTCAGGATTGCCTGAGCCCTACGCACCGGCCGGCATCGGCTACTCCTACCTCGACTGGTTCGGCGCCTATCAGATGGCGACCGCGATGATCGCCGCCCTCCACCGCAAGCGCACCACCGGCGAGGGCTGCTGGATCGACTCCTCGCAGGTCGAGTGCGGTCTCTACCTGACCGGCACGGCCGTGCTCGACCACTCGGTCAACGGCCGGTCCTGGTCCCGCTACGGCAACCGGTCGCCGTACCTGCCGGCGGCTCCGCACGGCGTGTACCCGGCAGCGGGTGACGACCGGTGGGTCGCGATCGCCGCGTTCGACCAGGAGCAGTGGCTCGCCCTGACCCGGGTGCTCCGGGTGCCGGAGTGGGCCGCCGACCCCAAGCTGATCACGCCGGCGGACCGACTGGCGCACCAGGACCACCTCGACGCGCTGCTCACGGCGGCCACGGCGAAGTGGGAACCGTTCCAGCTCATGGCCGAACTCCAGGCCGCGCGGGTTCCGGCCGGGGTCTGCCAGACGGCCCAGGACCGCTACGAGACCGATCCCCAACTCGCCCACCTGGAATGGCTGGTGGAGGTCGAGCAGGCCGAGATGGGCAGCTGGCCGGTGAAGGAGGTCCCCGTCCGGTTCAGCGAGACACCCGCCTACATCGGCGGCCGGTACGACCGCAGCGGACCCGACTACGGCCAGGACAACGCCTACGTCTACGGCGAGTTGCTCGGCCTTTCACAGGACGAGATCGAGGACCTCTCCCGAGCGGGGGTGATCTGACACCGGACGCAGCCGCCCCCGCGCACCCGACCGACCGTCGAGAAAGGCACAGGCATGACCGTCACCGACGACATCAACAGTGAACTTCCGCTGGACCGGGATCATCCCCTGCTGGAATCGATCAAGGACATCAAGATCATCGATGTCGACACCCACTTGACCGAGCCCGGTGACCTGTGGACCTCCCGGGCACCGTCCAAGTACAAGGACCTCGTCCCGCGGGTCGTCCACGTCAAGAACTCCGAGCTCGCCAAGATGGGCGTGTTCCGCCCCAAGAACACCGAGGACTCCGAGACGTCCCCCGTCTGGATGGCCGGGGAGGACATCCCCCTCGGCTTCGCGGGCGGTGCCAGCGTCATCAACAAGTCCGGCCAGAAAGTCAGGGGGGCGGACTTCGTCCACTGGCCGCTCACCGAGGTCTCGCCGGCCGCGAGCCTGGTGGAGCCCCGCCTCACACTCATGGACGAGGTCGGCATCTGGGGTCAGATCCTCTACCCCAACGCGGTCGGGTTCGGCGGCCAGGCCATGGCCCAGATCCAGGACCCGGAACTGCGGCTGACGGTTCTGCGGATCTGGAACGACGCCATGGCCGAGATGCAGGAGCAGTCGGGCGGCCGGATCATGGGCCTCGGTATCACCCCGTGGTGGGACATCGACCTCGCCGTCGCCGAGGTCCAGCGCATCCACGACCTGGGACTGCACGGCATCAACACCAACGCAGACCCGCACAACCAGGGCCTGCCCGACCTCTCGGAGCCGTACTACGCGCCGTTCTGGGACGCCTGCGAGAGCCTCGACCTGTCCGTCAACTTCCACATCGGTGCGAGCGTCTCCCAGACCAGCTACGCCGGCAACAGCCCCTGGCCGTCCCTGGACTGGGACACGAAGATCGCTATGGGCTCGACGATGCTCTACATCTACAACGCCCGTGTCATCTCCAACATCATCTATTCGGGTCTGCTCGACCGCCACCCCGGCCTCAAGATCGTCTCCGTCGAGAGCGGTGTCGGGTGGATCCCGTTCATCCTCGACGCCCTGGACTACCAGGCCGTCGAGAACAACGTCGACCACCTGTCGATGAAGCCGTCGGACTACTTCCGCCGCAACATCTACGCCTGCTTCTGGTTCGAGTCCCAAGGCAACTTCCTGAACGACATCAGCCGCCTCGGGATCGACAACTGCATGTTCGAGACCGACTTCCCGCACCCGACCTGCCTCTACCCGCAGCCGCTCAACGGAATCGCCAAGGCGCTGGGCGAGAACAACGTGCCCTGGGAGGACCGGGTCAAGCTGCTCAGCGGCAACGCCGCCAAGGTCTACAACATCGACGTCCCCACCGACTGACCGATCACGACGGCCGGGCCGACACCGCCGTCGGCCCGGACCGGCACACCCATCGGGAGACATCACCTTGCCTACCTTCCAAAGGCTGTACATCGGGGGGGACTGGGTCGCCCCGGACTCCACGCAGATCCTCGACGTCATCTCTCCGAGTACCGAGGAATCCGTCGGATCGGCGCCGAGCGCGTCCCGAGCCGACCTCGACCGGGCGGTCACGGCAGCACGTGCCGCGTTCGACACCGGACCCTGGCCGCATCTGTCCCCGGCCGACCGGGCACAGCACCTGCGACGGCTGGCCGACGGTCTTCGCGCCCACGGCAGCCGGCTCAGCACCGTCATCACCGACGAGGCCGGCCTGCCCACCATGATGAGTACGGCCGACTCCTCCATCGGCCTCCTCACCTACTACGCCGATTTCATCGAGCGCTACGACTTCGCCGAACTCCGCGGGGGCGAGTACGCCGATGTCGTCGTGCGCAGCGAGCCGGTCGGGGTGGTGGCGGCGATCCTGCCGTGGAACTCACCGCTGGCCATCGCGTTCATGAAGCTGGCGCCCGCGCTGGCGGCGGGATGCACGGTCGTGCTGAAGGTCGATCCCCTGACGCCGCTGCACGCGTTCGTCCTGGGCGAGGTGCTGGAAGAGACCGGGTTCCCTCCGGGTGTGGTCAACATCCTGCCCGCGGAACGCGAGGTGAGCGCGGCCCTGGTCGCGCACCCCGGGATCGACAAGGTCAGCTTCACGGGCAGCACCGCCACGGGCGCCCGCGTCGCCGAGATCTGCGCTCGTGACCTGCGGCGCTACAGCCTCGAACTCGGCGGAAAGTCCGCGGCGATCGTCCTCGAGGACGCCGACCTGCCCACCGTGATACCGGGCCTGGCGGGTGCCGCGTGCCTGAACAACGGCGAGGCGTGCGTCCTGCAGAGCAGGGTGCTGGCTCCGCGCAGCCGCTACGACGAGGTGGTCGACGCGCTCAGCGACGCCATCGCCGCCATGCCGGTCGGCGACCCGCACGATCCGAAGACCGCCTTCGGCCCGCTGATCAGCGAACAGCACCGGGACAGGGTGGAGGACTACATCGCCAGCGGCATCTCCGAGGGCGCGCAAGCGGTCCTGGGCGGCGGCCGGCCCCAGGGGCTGTCCCGCGGCTGGTACGTGGAGCCGACCGTGCTGCGCAACGTCGACAACCGGATGCGGGTGGCCCGGGAGGAGATCTTCGGACCCGTCGTCTCGGTCATCCCCTACGACACCGAGAACGACGCCATCACGATCGCCAACGACACGCCCTACGGGCTCTCCGGAACGGTGTGGACCGCCGATCTCGCCCACGGCATGGAGATCGCCGCGCGGGTCCGGGCCGGGAACTACGGCGTCAACACCTTCGGCATGGAGAGCTGCGCGCCGTTCGGCGGCTTCAAGTCCTCCGGCGTCGGCCGGGAGAACGGCCCCGAAGGCTTCGCCCAGTTCATCGAGAAGAAAGCGGTGCATGTACCGAAGGGCACGCGCGTCAGCAGCGACGGGAGCAAGTCATGAAGGCAGCGGTGTTCACCCCTCCGGAAACCAAGCTCGCCATCGAGGAGGTCACGCTGGACAGACTCGGCCGACACGAGGTCCGGGTGACCGTCGAAGCGAGCGGAGTGTGCCGGAGCGATCTGTCGGTTCTCCGGGCGACGGCAGAGGCGGCAGGCCCGGCGGGGGCGCCGCCGATGATCCTCGGTCACGAGGGCGCGGGAGTCGTCACCGCCGTCGGAACCGACGTACGGCGGGTCAAGGTCGGCGACCGGGTCATCGCGTCGTTCGTCCCCGAGTGCGGTGAATGCTGGTACTGCGTGCGCGGTGAGTCCAACCACTGCGAGACGTACGGGGGCGACGGGGCCGGCCACGTCACCCGGTCCGACGGGTCGCGTCCGGTGGGGATGTCGGGGCTGGGCACGTTCGCCGAGGAGATGATCGTGCACGAGCACGCCGTCGTCCCGGTGCGCACCGATCTGCCGAGCGAGCAGCTCGCTCTCATCGGCTGCGGTGTGACCACCGGCGTGGGTGCCGCCCTGTGGACCGCCCAGGTCAAGCCGGGGGCGACCGTGGCGGTATTCGGCTGCGGCGGCGTGGGCCAGTTCGTGATGCAGGGCGCCCGGATCGCGGGCGCGGCGCGTGTCTTCGCCGTCGATCCGGTCCGGATGAAACGCGAGCACGCCCTGCAGGCCGGAGCCACCGACCTCGTCGACCCGAGCAGTGCCGACCCGGTGGAGCAGATCCGCGAGGCGACCGGCGGGCGCGGTGTCGACTACGCCTTCGAAGTGATCGGCAACCCAGATGTGATCATGCAGGCCTACGACGCGACCCGCCCCCGGGGGACCACGGTCGTCGTCGGCATGGCCGCGGCCGACGCCACGATCACCCTGCCGGCCGTGCCGCTGTTCCTCCAGGAGAAGCGCCTCATCGGCTCGTTCTACGGCTCCGTCCAGATCCGCCGGAACTTCGCCGACCTCGTCGCGCTGGCCGAGAGCAGACAGCTCGACATCGGGTCCGCGGTCTCCCGGCGGATCCGCCTCGACGAGGTCAACGACGCCTTCCGCGCGATGGAGGCGGGCGAGGTCATCCGCAGCGTCATCTGCTGACAGGCGCGTCCTGCGGCAGGGCGCTCCCCCGACCGGTGTGCGTGCGGCCGACGCCTATGCGGTGGACCGTGCGCACACCCCGAGCCATCACCGCCGGGGCGCGAGCACCGGGAGCAGCACGCGGTCCACCAGCGACTCCAGGAACGCGTCGTCCAACTGCCCGTCGGCGACCAGGACATGGTTCAACTCCACGCCCCGGATCAGGTCCGCCACGAACACCGCGTCCACGTCCCCTCCGATCTCCCCCCGCTCCCGGGCCCAGTCAAGGACCGTCTCCGTCAGACGGGTGTAATGGACACGGAACAGGTCCTTGGCCATCCGTCCGGCGTCGCTGCCGCTGGACGCGGCGACCAGCAGCCCGGCCGTGTACTGCGGGGTGAACTGCCGCTGCCTCTGGGCGAATGCCCGCAGGTTCTCCAGCAGATCACCCCGCAGAGACCCGGTGGCCACCACCTCGAACGGCTCATCCACCGACCGCACGACCGCACGGCGCAGCGCCGCCGCCATCAACTCGTCCTTGTTGGCCCACCGCCGGTACACCGTCTTCGTACTCGCCCCGGCCCTGCGGCACACCTCGGTCAGGCTCAACCGCTCGTAGCCCACCTCGGACAGCAGCTCCAGCGCCGCGTCCAGCAAAGCGGCCTCACGCCGAGCATCCAACGGACGACCCGGCGGCCTGCTCTCACTCACCGCGGCCATGCTTGTCCCCTTCGTCGTCTCCGCACTCATGTACAGCGTAAGAAACGACACACTACCTTTTCTTTCTCTGAACCGCCGAGCGTGAATTGCCGGCACCGAGCCGCGGATGCCTGAGCTGCTTGTAGACGTTGCCGAACGGATCGTCGTCCCCGTCACCGCGCTGGCGGGCCCGGACGCGGGCGAGCCGTGCGCGGACCCCTTCGCCTTGGAGGCCCTTGGACGCGTCCTGGTGACCTCCCTGGGATGGCGGCACGCTCTGTCACCACCGAATGCAGGACAGGGACGTTGGCTGGAGAGACCCGTTCCTGGCAGGCGGGGGGTCAGCCGGTTTGTTCCTGTGCAGGCGGTTGCCGCCGATCGGGGGGCGGCGTCGGGCGGTCAGTGCCAGTCCCGCGGCCATGACGATCGCGGCGACGCCGGGCAGCCCGACTGCGGTGGCCAGGCCACTGACTGCGCCCGAGAGGGCGAGGAGCACCAGCGGGCAGAGGAACACGCCGGCCTGCCCGTGATCAGCGTCCCCACTACCTACGCCGGCTCCGAGATGACCACCGTCTGGGGACTCACCGAGAGCGGACGCAAACAAACCGGCCGCGACCGGGCCGTCCTGCCCCGCAGCGTGGTCTACGACCCCGAACTCACCGTCGGTCTCCCCGTGGACGTGTCGGTGACCAGCGGCTTCAACGCCATCGCCCATGCCGTGGAGGCCCTGTACGCGCCCGACGCCTCGCCGATCGTGTCCCTGATGGCCGAGGAAGGGGTGCGCTCACTGGCCGCGTCCCTGCCGGCCATCGCCGCCGACGCCGGCGACGCGGCGGCCCGCACCGACGCGCTGCGCGGGGCGTGGCTGTGCGGGGCGTGTCTGGGAGCCACGACCATGTCACTGCACCACAAGCTCTGCCACATCCTCGGCGGCACCTTCGACCTGCCCCACGACGCCACCCACACGGTCCTTCTCCCGTACGTCGCCGCCTTCAACCTCCCCGCCGCACCGGCCGCCGACCAGGCCCTGCGCCGCGCGCTGGCCACGGACGACGTAGCGAAGCACCTCGCGCACACATCCGCCGACCTCGGCGCTCCCCGCTCACTGGCCGAACTCGGCCTCACGGAGCGCGACCTCGACGAGATCACCGCACAGGCACAGGCTCAGCCCTACGCCAACCCACGCTCCGTTACCGCCCAAGCCCTCCGCTCGCTCCTCATCCAGGCACTGAAAGACATCTCACGTGCCTAGGAAGTCAAGCCGCTGCGGCCAGATCCGCCGAGGAGGAGGTGAAGGCATGCTGTTCGTCGAAGTGCTGCCGGGTCTGCAGGCAGTGGTAGAGCTGGCCGATCATGCGGTTGAACAGGTGTCGCTGGGCCTGGGCATGCCAGTCTCCGCGGTCGCGCCGTCGCCGGTAGTGGTCAGCTGCTCCCGGGCGAGGCCGTGAGCGCGGCGAAGGCCCACTGATGGCCGGCGTTGGTCAGGCGGTTGTTCTTGATGTAGCGGCGTCCGACGAAGCGTTTCTTGCCCGAGGCACGGGTGATGGGGGCCGATTCTGCGTATGCCCTCAGCGCCCGGGCGTCGGCGAACCGCGCGCGGTCGTCACCGATCTCGGCGAGCACCCGGGCGCCGAGCTGGATGCCCATGCCGGGGAAGCTGAGCAGGATTCAGCGTCCGGGTGCCGACGAAAAGACGCCTCCATCGCCTCGGTGAGATCCTCGACAGCCTTGCAGGCCGCGTCTAACTGCCTGAGCAGCGCGAGCAGTTGCCGACCCATGGCCTCCTCGACGAGCGCGGGCTGGTGGGCCTGCTCGAACCGCAAGGCGGTCTTGAGGCGTTCGGCTTCGGCGTCGATGCCGCGGCTGCGGCCGGCTCGTTTGAGCGGCCCGCAGCTGCGGCAGGGTCATCCGGGCCGCCGCGCTCGGGGTCGGTGCCACGGCGATCACCGCGCGGGCCTCGGGCCGGGTCAGGCCGCCTTGCTTGCCGAGGAAGGCGTCCAGAGCGACCGGGTAATACTCGCGCAGCAGCGAGCGGATCTGGTTGGCGATCTGCTGGCGGGCCCAGACGGCGTCCTGCTGGGCGCGGGCCAGGACGGTGATGGCGCGGGCGAGGTCGCTGTCGTCGGGCAGTGGCCGGTGGGCGTGCATGTCGGTGCGCAGGATGTTGGCCAGGACCAGGGCGTCGCCGGGGTCGGACTTCTTGCGCGAGACGCCGTGACGGTCGCGGTAGCGGGCGGCGGCCAGCGGGTTGATGGCGAAGATCTTCCGCCTGCCGGTGCGCAGGACGCCACGAGCAGGCCGCTGGAGGTCTCGATGGCCACTGGTATCGGCGTCTCGGGGCTGTCGCCGTGCTCGGCGAGCAGGTTCAGCAGCAGCCGGTAGCCGGCGAGGTCGTCGCTGATGCGGCGCTTGGCCACCAGCTGGCCGTCTTGATCTACCAGGGCCACATCGTGGTGCGACTCGGCCCAGTCGATCCTGCAGAACACGCTCAAGCCGTTCCCCTCTCATTGTGCGTTTGCGCAGGTGACAAGCCCGTGCGGGCCACGCGGCGACCTAATCCCAGGACTCGACGGTCCGCCATCTCACCAGCCGTTCGCGACACCAGCGCACCGCGCGGGCCCCGGTCTCGATCAGAGCTCGAACGGCTCGCGGAGTTCGCGGGGGTCACCGTGCGGAGGGCTTGCACCACGACGATCAACGTTCGGCACAGGCCGGTGGGTTTCGCAGCGGCCCGAAGACACCGGGCGCCACCGGTCTTTCAGAAGGTCTCAGAGGACCAGGAACCCAGAGGGGTCAGCCTGTGCCCACGAGGCCGCCGCAAAACCGCACCACATCAACAGTCCGGGCCGCCCCTGACGGAGCCAACCGGAACCGCCTACTCAAGGATTAGGAACCCTCGTTCAGTCCCACTGACCCCATCGAACGGTGATGGCCGATCGGCTCGACGTCCTCTGCCGTTCGGCGGGGGCGGGTCCGGAAGCTCGGCAGACGCGTCAGGGCGTGCGGACTATGCATGCTCCCATCGACAACACAACGTTTTTGGAGGCACCATGCGCACTCGCACAGCCGCCTGCGTCGTACTGCTCGCGATCACCGCCTTCACCACCGGCTGTGGAAGCTCCGAGAGCACCAGCAAACCGAGCAAGCCCAGCAGCACCCCGACCATCGCCGGCACCACACCGGCATCCGCCAGCGCCGAAGACCTGAAGGCCTGTGCGAAGGCCATCAAGGCCGCAATCGAAGCGGACTCCGAGGAAGAGGAGTTGAAGAAGACCGCTGAGTGCGACGGCCTCAGTGAGAGCGACTACGAGAAGGCCACGGATGGACTCCTCGAGGGCATGAAAGGCTGAGACCCACTCCAGGACGCCATCGACGAAGCCTCCACGACCGCCCCAGCCCTGGCCGGCCCCGACGAGGCCGTGGACGAGCCGGACCGACCGTCGCGGGCTGAAGGCCCCTGCGTCGCCCACACCTTCCGTTCTAGTGGTCGTCGCAACACCCCGGTTCAGGGGATGCGACGGACTTCGAGATTCGGAAGGGTACGGAGCCCTCAGGGCCGCAAGAAGCTCACTGCTGAGCGAGCTGCATACTTCCAGCTCATGCAGCAGGGCGTGAGCAACGAGGACGCGTGCCGAATCGTCGGGGTGAACTCGAAGACCGGCAGGCGCTGGCGCAACGGACGCAGACCGTCCGGCCGGAACACGGCGGCATCACCGGTTCATCCGGTGGTGCCGCCGTCCGCTTCTTCGTCGCGATGGTGGCAGGAGGAGGGCGTCTTCGACCGGCTCAACAGTCTCCTTCGCCGCCAAGTCCGCGGGCAGGAAGGCCGCGAGGTCGAACCCAGCGCATGCGTCATCGACTCGCAGAGCATCAAGACGTCCACCAACGTTCCCGCAGCCGGCCAAGGCATCGATGCGGGCAATAAGATCGTGGGCCGCAAGCGGAGCATCGTCATCGACACCGTCGGCCTGCTGCTGGCGGTGCTGGTCACGGCCGCGAGCGTGCAGGACTCCGCCCGCCGGCCAGGCCCTCATCGAGAAGGTAGCCACCGAGCATCCCACCGTCCGCAAGACCTGGGTCGACGGCGGCTACCGCAAGCACCTCGTCGAGCACGCAGCGACCCTCGGCATCGACATGCACATCGTCTGCCGCGACCCCGCCCCCAGAGGCTTCACCGTCCTGCCCCGGCGGTGGACCGTCGAGAGAACGCTGGGCTGACTCATGAACCACCGCCGCCTGGCCCGCGATTACGAAGCCCACCCCCGGGATGAAACAACGGAAGAAAACACCCTCTAAGAGGTCGTTTTCACCTAAGTTGCCCGTTTATCGGATGAATCCGCAGGTGGTGGATGACGGTACAGGCGGGGGCGTAGAGGCCGTCGATGCCGGC
>NZ_JBVIEE010000043.1:0-25005 GCF_055572015.1 Streptomyces sp. NPDC030840
TACTTCGCCACACCCAGGCGCCGGTTCATCCTCGCCGACACACCCGGCCACGTGCAGTACACCCGCAACATGGTGACGGGTGCCTCCACCGCCGAACTGGCGATCATCCTGGTCGACGCGCGCAACGGTGTCGTCGAGCAGACCCGCCGCCACGCCGCGATCGCCGCGCTGCTGCGGGTCCCGCACGTGGTCCTGGCCGTGAACAAGATGGACCTCGTCGACTACGAGGAGCAGGAGTTCGACCGCATCGTCCAGGACTTCGCGGGCCACGCCGAGGAGTTGGGCCTGCCGGGCTTCACCCCGATCCCGGTGTCGGCGCTCGTCGGTGACAACGTGGTCGAGCGCTCCGCCCGGATGGACTGGTACGCGGGCCCCGCGCTGCTGGAGTTCCTGGAGAACGTCCCGGTGGGTGCCGAGAACGCCGACGCCCCGGCGCGCTTCCCCGTCCAGTACGTGATCCGGCACGGCGAGGACCGGTACTACGCGGGCCAGTTGGTGTCCGGCTCGCTGCGGGTCGGCGACCGGGTGACGCTCCAGCCGTCGGGCGAGACCTCGCGGATCACCGGCATCGACGTGCTCGGGACCGACGCGGAGGTGGCGTACGCGCCGCAGTCGATCAGCGTGCGCCTGGCCGACCAGCGGGACCTCGCGCGCGGCGACATGATCACCGCGGACACCGACGCGCCCACACTGACGCGGGACGTGCGCGCCGCCGTCTGCCATCTGGCCGAACGGCCGCTGCGGGTGGGCGACCGCGTGCTGGTCCGGCACACCACCCGCACGGTGAAGGCGATCGTGAGGGACCTGGGCGGCGCCGGCGAGCTGTCCGCGAACGACCTGGGCCGGATCACCCTGCGCACGGCCGAGCCGCTGGCGCTCGACGACTACGCCGACGTACGCCGCACGGGGGCGTTCATCCTCGTCGACCCGGCGGACGGGGCGACGCTGACGGCCGGGATGGCCGAGCTGGCATAGACCCTCACGCGGTCCCCTTGGTGCCCTCAACTCCCCAGCGTCAGCCGGGGTTTGGCGGCATCCGTGCGTCCGGTGCGCGGGGGCCTGCTCCCCGCCCGGTAGGGGGCCGGCCAGCTCACCCCCGGGCCCTGGTACCCCTGCTCGGCGGCGGCGTGGAGCGTCCAGTGCGGGTCGTACAGGTGCGGGCGGGCCAGGGCGCACAGGTCCGTACGCCCTGCGAGGATCAGGGAGTTGACGTCGTCCCAGGAGGAGATCGCGCCCACGGCGATCACCGGGACGCCCACCTCGTGACGGATGCGGTCGGCGAACGGCGTCTGGTACGAGCGGCCGTATTCGGGCTGCTCGTCCGCGACCACCTGCCCAGTGGAGACGTCTACGGCGTCGGCGCCGTGCGCGGCGAAGGCGCGCGCGATCTCCACGGCGTCCTCGGCGGTGGTGCCGCCGTCGGCCCAGTCGGTGGCGGAGATACGGACGGTCATGGGCCGCTCCTCCGGCCACACCGACCGCATCGCGTCGAACACCTCCAGCGGGAAGCAGAGCCTGCGTTCGAGGGAACCGCCGTAGCGGTCGGTGCGGCGGTTGGTCAGCGGGGAGAGGAACCCGGAGAGCAGATAGCCGTGGGCGCAGTGGAGTTCGAGCAGGTCGAAGCCGCAGCGTGCGGCACGCCAGGCCGCTGAGGCGAACTGCTCGCGCATGTCGGCGAGTTGGGCTCGCGTCAGTTCACGCGGGGTCTGGCTGTCCGGGCGGTACGGGAGCGGGGACGCCGCCACGAGCGGCCAGTTGCCGTCCTCCAGGGGCTCGTCGATGCCCTCCCACATCAGCTTGGTGGAGCCCTTGCGGCCCGAGTGGCCGAGCTGGACGCCGATGGCGGTGCCCGGCGCCTGCGCGTGCACGAACCGTACGATCCGGCGCCAGGCCTCGGCCTGCCGGGGCGTCCACAGTCCCGCGCAGCCCGGGGTGATCCGCCCCTCGGGGCTCACGCACACCATCTCGGTCATGACCAGGCCGGCCCCGCCGAGGGCGCGGGCGCCGAGGTGGACGAGGTGGAAGTCGCCGGGGACGCCGTCCACCGCCGAGTACATGTCCATGGGGGAGACGACGACGCGGTTGCGCAGAGTGAGGCCGCGCAGCCGGAACGGGGTGAACATCGGGGGTGTGCCCGGAGGGCAGCCGAAGGCGCGCTCCACGCTCTCGGTGAAGCGGGGATCGCGCAGCCGGAGGTTGTCGTGGGTGACGCGGCGGCTGCGGGTGAGGAGGTTGAAGGCGAACTGGCGGGAGGGCTGGTCGAGGTGGAGTGCGAGGTTCTCGAACCACTCCAGGCTGGCTCGCGCCGCGCGCTGGGTCGAGGCGACGACGGGACGCCGCTCGGCCTCGTAGGCGGTGAGGGCGTCGGCCAGGGTGGGCTGCTCCCGCAGGCAGGCGGCGAGGGCGAGGGCGTCCTCGACGGCGAGCTTGGTGCCGGAGCCGATGGAGAAGTGCGCGGTGTGCGCGGCGTCGCCCAGCAGGACGATGTTCCCGTGCGACCAGTGCTCGTTGACGACCGTGCGGAAGGTGGTCCAGGCCGACTTGTTGGACCTGAGCGGCCGGCCGTCGAGCGCGTCCGCGAAGATCTTCGCGCACCGCTCGGTGGACTCCTGCTCGTCCGCCCCCGCGAACCCGGCCGCGCGCCACACCTCCTCGCGCATCTCGACGATGACGGTCGACGCACCGAATGGGTTCTGTGGCCCGGAGGACCCCGTCGGGGGGTGGTGGTCGGGAGACGGGCGGGCGTACGGATAGCCGTGGAGTTGCATGACGCCGTGCTCGGTCTCGGCGATCTCGAAGCGGAAGGCGTCGAAGGCGAAGTCGGCGGCGAGCCAGATGTAGCGGCAGCGGTGCTCGGTCACGGCGGGCCGGAAGGCCTCCGCGTACGCCTCGCGGGTGGCGCTGTGGACGCCGTCGGCGGCGATGACCAGGTCGTACGTCGCCGCCAGCCGGGTCGGGTGGGGCGCCTCGGAGTGGAAGCGGAGTGCGACGCCGAGCGAGCGGCAGCGCTCGTGCAGGATCCGCAGGAGCCGCCTGCGGCCGAGGGCGGCGAAGCCGTGGCCGCCGGAGGTGTGCCGTACGCCCCGGTGGACGATGTCGATGTCGTCCCAGCGCACGAACTCGGCCCGCAGCGCCTCGTGGACGGCCGGGTCGGCGTGCTCGATCCCGCCGAGCGTCTCGTCGGAGAGGACGACGCCGAAGCCGAAGGTGTCGTCGGGCGCGTTGCGCTCCCAGACGGTGATCTCACGGGTCGGGTCGAGGCGTTTCAGCAGAGCCGCGGCGTAGAGCCCTCCGGGGCCGCCACCGATGATGGCGACCCTCACGCCGTCACCTCCCCCGCCACTTCGGCGGCCTCTTCTCGGTGAACGCGGCGTGGAACTCGGCGTAGTCCTCGCCGTTCATGAGGAGCGCCTGGGTCGAGGCGTCCAGCTCGATGGCGGCGGCGAGGGGCATGTCGAGTTCGGCGGTGAGCAGGGCCTTGGTCTGGGCGTGGGCGAGTGCCGGGCCCTCGGCCAGGCGGCGGGCCAGGGCGTGGGCGGCCTCGTCGGCGCCGCCCTCCTCCGTGAGCTCGCTGATCAGCCCGATCCGTTCGGCCTCGGCCGCCCGCACCGGCTCGCCGAGCATCAGCAGCCGGGTCGCGTGCCCGAGTCCGACGACGCGGGGCAGCAGGTACGCGGCGCCCATGTCACCGCCGGACAGCCCCACGCGGGTGAACAGGAAGGCGAACCGGGCCGAGGGGTCCGCCACCCGGAAGTCGGCGGCCAGCGCCAGCACGGCCCCGGCGCCCGCGGCCACCCCGTGCAGGGCGGCGATCACCGGGAACGGGCACTCCCGTACGGCCCGGACGACCTGCCCGGTCATGCGGTTGAAGTCGAGGAGCTGGGCCGTGTCCATGGTCAGGGTCGCACCGATGATCTCGTCGACGTCACCGCCGGAGCAGAAGCCCCGTCCCTCCCCGGCCAGCACCAGGGCGCGCACCGACTTCTCGCGGGACAGCTCGGCGAGCAGGTCGCGCAGGTCGGCGTAGGCGCCGAAGGTGAGCGCGTTGAGCTTCTCGGGGCGGGCGAGGGTGATCGTGGCGACGCCGTCGGCGACCGTGCACCGCAGATGGTGCCAGTCGGAGGTGCGGGCGACGGAGCCGGTGAACGGACTCATGAGGGGCGGCCTCCTCCGACGGGAACGGGCCTACTCCTCGAAGCTATCACTGAAACGTGACTGTCGTCATGATGGCGCGATAGGCCGGTACGCCTGTGTACGCCGTCGCCGTCGACCCCGCCCTCCCCTGATCACTGTCGCGATGTGATGGCCGGCCGTCACTCGGTCACGGGTCCTCGACAGGCCGGTAACGGCGGGCGTGCTCGGGCGAGCCGGGGCGTTGACGTGGGTAAGCCGCCCGGCAACGGGGCCGACGGCTCCGTACGGCGCCCGCCGAGGGACGCTGCCGAGGCGCGCCGTACCATGCATCCAGCTGAAAGCAGGACTGCCTGCTCCATGAACGGAACCACCTTGCACGAGCCCCCGGTCCCCGCCTCCTGGCGCATCGCGCTGCCGCACACCGTCGCGGCCGTGCCCGTCGCCCGCGCGCTCGTCCGCACGGCGCTGGCCGAGCTGGAGTACGCGGCCGACTGTGACACCGCGGAGCTGCTGACCGCGGAGCTGGTAGCGAACGCGGTGGAGCACACGGCGGGGAACGGGCCGATAGAGCTGGTCGTGGCGCTGCTGCCGACCGGCTGCCAGGTCGAGGTGCACGATCCGGACCCGGCACCGCCGGGCGATCTCACCCACCCGCACGACACCGAGCCCGACCCCTGGCAGGAGCACGGGCGCGGACTGCTGCTCATCCGCGCCCTCAGCTCGTCCTGCGGCCACCGGCCCACCGAGTCGGGCAAGGCGGTGTGGTTCCGGCTGCCGGTGGTGCCGCCGCAGCGACGGCCCGTATGACGTGACCGTGCGGCCTGCCTGAACGCCGTACGTCGCTGTCGGGCGAGCGTCTACCGGGCGAGCGTCGCCACCAGGATCGCCTTGATGGTGTGCAGGCGGTTCTCCGCCTCGTCGAAGACGACCGAGTGGGACGACTCGAAGACCTCGTCCGTGACCTCCAGCGACTCCAGACCGTGCGTCTCGTGGATCTCACGGCCGACCTTGGTGCCGAGGTCGTGGAAGGCGGGGAGGCAGTGGAGGAACTTGACGTCGGGCTTGCCGGTCGCGCGGAGCACGTCCATGGTCACGGCGTACGGCGCGAGCGCGCCGATCCGCTCGTCCCACACCTCCTTGGGCTCCCCCATGGAGACCCACACATCGGTGGCCACGAAGTCCGCGCCCCGGACACCCTCGGCGACGTCCTCGGTGAGCGTGATGCGGGCGCCACTCACCTGCGCGAGCTTGCGGGCGTCGGTGACGACGTCCTCGGCGGGCCAGTAGTCCTTGGGGGCGACGATCCGGACGTCCATGCCGAGGAGTGCCCCGGTGACCAGGTAGGAGTTGCCCATGTTGAAGCGGGCGTCGCCGAGGTAGGCGAACGCGATCCCGGTCAGCGGCTTGTCGCAGTGCTCGGTCATCGTCAGCACGTCGGCGAGCATCTGGGTGGGGTGCCAGTCGTCGGTGAGGCCGTTGTAGACGGGCACACCGGCGTAGGCGGCCAGCTCCTCCACGGCGGCCTGACTGTCGCCACGGAACTCGATGGCGTCGAACATCCGGCCGAGCACCCGGGCGGTGTCCCGCACGGACTCCTTGTGGCCGATCTGCGAGCCGGAGGGGTCGAGGTACGTCGTCGACGCCCCCTGGTCCGCCGCCGCGACCTCGAACGCGCAGCGGGTGCGCGTCGAGGTCTTCTCGAAGATCAGCGCGATGTTCCGCCCCCGCAGGTACTGCACCTCGGTCCCGGCCTTCTTGGCCGCCTTGAGCTCGGCGGCCAGCGCGAGCAGCCCGCGGAACTCCTCCTCGGTGAAGTCCAGCTCCTTGAGGAAGTGTCGGCCGGCGAGGGCGGTCGGGACGGTCGCCATGGGGGCTCCTGGGTAGGGGTAACAGGCCGCTGGGGCAGGCTAAGGCTTTGGAAGTCTATACGATGAGCCACATTTCTATACAGGGCACGTCCCCGCCCCCTCAGCCACCCACCGCCCCTCTCTCCACAGGGCAGCTCATACACCGGGGACCGCCCCGCCCCCGCCCCAGCTCGCTCCCGGGAATCTCGATCACCTCGATCCCCTGCTTCCTCAAGTGCGTGTTCGTCGTCGCGTTCCGCTCGTACGCCACGACCACCCCCGGCTCCACCGCGAGCACATTGCAGCCGTCGTCCCACTGCTCCCGCTCCGCCGCGTGCACGTCCTGCGTGGCGGTCAACACCCGGATCTCGCTCAGCCCGAGCGCGGCGGCGATCGCCCGGTGCATGTGCTCCGGCGGATGGTCCGTGACCTTGAGCTCCTTGTCACCGACGCCCGGTTCGATCGTGTACGAGCGCAGCATGCCGAGCCCCGCGTACTGGGTGAAGACGTCGCCGTCGACCATGGTCATCACGGTGTCGAGGTGCATGAGCGCGCGCCGCTTGGGCATGTCGAGCGCCACGATCGTCTGCGCCGAGCCGGCCGCGAACAGTTTGTGCGCGAGCATCTCGACGGCCTGGGGGGTGGTCCGCTCGCTCATGCCGATGAGTACCGCTCCGTTGCCGATGACGAGGACGTCGCCGCCCTCGATGGTGGACGGGTAGTCGGCCTGCCCCTCCGACCAGACGTGGAACGCCTCACCCCGGAAGAGGGGGTGGTACCGGTAGATCGCCTCGAAGTGCACGGTCTCGCGCTGGCGGGCGGGCCAGCGCATGGCGTTGATGGAGACCCCGTCGTAGATCCAGGCGGAGGTGTCGCGGGTGAAGAGGTGGTTGGGGAGCGGGCCGAGCAGGAAGTCGTCGAGTTCCATGACGTGGAAGCGCACGGAGGCCGGCTCCTCGTGCGCGTCCAGGAACTCCCGCTTGGTCATCCCGCCGATCAGGGCCTCGGCCAGTTCGGGCGTGGGCAGGGAGTCGAAGGCCGCCCGGAGGTGGTCCGTGGCGAGCGGCCCGTACTCCTTCTCGTCGAAGACCCGGTCCAGCACCAGCGCGCGGGCTTCCGGGATGCGCAGGACGTCGGTGAGCAGGTCGCCGAAGAGGTGGACGATGACCCCGCGGTCACGGAGCACGTCCGCGAACCCGTCGTGCTCCGCGCGCGCCCGGCGCACCCACAGCACGTCGTCGAAGAGCAGGGCGTCCTTGTTGCTGGGGGTGAGCCTTTTGAGCTCGAGGTCCGGCCGGTGCAGGATGACGCGGCGGAGCCGCCCGGCCTCGGAGTCGACGTGGAATCCCATGCCTCCATCCTGACCATTCGGGCGGGTGTTCACCCGCGGGATGCCGGGCGGGACCGTTCTCGCCCCCGCCGCCCCTACCCGTCCCTTCGCCAGGGGCGCTGCCCCCTCACCCCCGCCAAGGGAGCTGCGCCCCCTGGACCCCGGCCAAGGGGCTGCGCCCCCGGACCCCCGGGGGCGCGCCCCCGGCCGCTCCTTGCAGGGCTCCGTTTCGGGGGCCAGCCCCCGGACCCCCGCTCCTCAAACGCCGGAGGGGCTGGATTATGCGGGCCGGGGCTCGGGTTTTCAGCCGAGGACAGGCACATCCAGCCCGTCCGGCGTTTGAGGACGAGGCCGAAGGCCGACAAGCGGGGGTCTGGGGACGCAGCCCCCAGGGACAGGATGGGACGGGTAGGGCGGCGGGGGCGATCACCCCTCACAGCCGAGGGTCCACCGGCTCCGACTCCAGCGCCAGCACCCCGAACACCGCCTCATGCACCCGCCACAACGGCTCCCCCTCCGCCAGCCGGTCCAGGGCCTCCAGCCCCAGGGCGTACTCACGGATCGCCAGGGACCGCTTGTGGCCCAGGAAGCGGTGCCGCAGGCGGGCGAGGTTGTCGGGACGGGTGTACTCAGGGCCGTAGATGATGCGCAGGTACTCACGGCCACGGCACTTGATCCCCGGCTGCACCAGACGCCCCTGGGAGTCACGCACCACCGCACCGGCAGGCTTGACCACCATGCCCTCGCCTCCCCGACCGGTCATCTCCAGCCACCAGTCGACCCCGGCCCGCACGGACTCCGCGTCCCCGGTGTCGACGAACAGACGCCGGGTCGTCTGCAGCAGGCCACTGCCGTCGTGCTCGACCAGGCGGTCGAGCAACGCCAGTTGCTCCGCGTGCGGCAGGGCCGCGAGGCTGCGGCCCTGGACCGCGAGGATCTGGAAGGGCGCCAGCCGCACGCCCTCCAGGCCGTCCGTCGTCCAGCAGTACCGCCGGTAGGCGTCGGTGAACGCCGCCGCGTCCGCGGCGCGCTCGCGCTGCTTCGTGAGCAGGTCGCCCACGTCCACGCCCCGCGCCGCCGCACCCTCCAGCGCGGCCAGCGCACCGGGGAACACCGCCCCGGAGGCCGCGCCGACCGCCGCGTACTGCGCCCGCAGCAACCCGGACGCCTTCAGCGACCACGGCATCAGCTCGGCGTCGAGCAGCAGCCAGTCCGTCTCCAGCTCGTCCCAGAGGCCGGCCGCGGACGCCGCCTCCCGCACCCGCCGGAGGATCTCCTCCGTAACCGACCCGTCGTCGAAGAAGGGGCGCCCGGTGCGCGTGTAGAGCGAGCCCGTCGGGCCCTCGGCCACGCCGAAGCGGTCGCGTGCCACCGCCGCGTCCCGGCACACCAGCGCCACCGCCCGCGAACCCATGTGCTTCTCCTCGCACACGACCCGCGCGACCCCGTCCGCCTCGTACTGCGCGAAGGCCTCAGCGGGGTGCTCCAAGTAGCCCTCGATGTGGGAGGTGGCCGTGGGTGCCATGGTCGGGGGCAGGTACGGGAGCAGGCGCGGGTCGACCGCGAAACGGCTCATGACCTCCAGGGCCGCCGCCGCGTTCTCCTCGCGGACCGTGATCCGCCCCGCGTACCGGGTCTCCACGGTCCTGCGCCCGTGCACGTCCGCCAGGTCCAGCGGCCGTCCCTCGTGGCCGCCAGGTGCCTCGGTGGCGAGCGGCTTCGCCGGCTCGTACCAGACGCGCTCGGCCGGTACGTCGACGAGCTCCCGCTCCGGCCAGCGCAGCGCGGTCAGCCTGCCGCCGAAGACCGCGCCCGTGTCGAGGCAGATGGTGTTGTTGAGCCAGGTGGCCTGCGGAACCGGCGTGTGGCCGTACACCACCGCCGCGCGGCCCCGGTAGTCCTCCGCCCACGGGTAGCGCACCGGCAGGCCGAACTCGTCGGTCTCGCCGGTCGTGTCGCCGTACAGGGCGTGCGAGCGCACCCGGCCGGACGTGCGGCCGTGGTACTTCTCGGGCAGGCCCGCGTGGCAGACGACGAGCCGGCCGCCGTCGAGGACGTAGTGGCTGACCAGGCCGTCCACGAACTCCCGCACCCGGGCGCGGAACGCGTCGTCCTCCTTCTCCAGTTGCTCGATGGTCTCGGCCAGTCCGTGGGTGTGCTGGACCTTGCGGCCCTTCAGCCAGCGGCCCAGCTTGTTCTCGTGGTTTCCGGGGACGCAGAGCGCCGTGCCGGACTCGACCATGGACATCACGCGGCGCAGTACGCCCGGGGTGTCCGGGCCGCGGTCGACGAGGTCGCCGACGAAGACCGCCGTACGGCCGTCCGGGTGCGCGCCGTCCACATAGCCCAACTTGCCCAGCAGCGCCTCCAGTTCGGAGGAGCAGCCGTGGATGTCGCCGATGATGTCGAACGGACCGGTGAGGTGGGTGAGGTCGTTGAAGCGCTTCTCGGTGACGACGGTCGCGTTCTCCACCGCCTCCGCTCCCCGCAGGACGTGCACCTTGCGGAAGCCCTCGCGCTCCAGGTGCCTGAGGGAGCGGCGCAGTTCGCGGGTGTGGCGCTGGATCACGCGCCGCGGCATGTCCGCGCGGTCGGTGCGGGCCGCGTTGCGCTCCGCGCAGACCTCCTCCGGCACGTCGAGGACGATCGCGATGGGCAGCACGTCGTACTTCTTGGCGAGGTCGATCAGCTGACGGCGGCTCTCCTGCTGCACGCTCGTCGCGTCGACGACCGTGCGGCGGCCGGCCGCGAGCCGCTTGCCCGCGATGTAGTGCAGCACCTCGAAGGCGTCCCGGGTGGCGCTCTGGTCGTTCTCGTCGTCGGAGACGAGACCGCGGCAGAAGTCCGACGAGATCACCTCGGTCGGCTTGAAGTGCCTGCGGGCGAAGGTCGACTTGCCGGAGCCGGACGCGCCGATCAGCACCACGAGGGAGAGGTCGGTGACGGGCAGGGTGCGCCCCTGCGCGGAACCCGCCTTGGTCTGGGTCTCGGTCATGCCGCCTTCACCTCCTTCTCGTTCGTGGTGCTTGCCGTGGTCGTGTTCGTGGTCGTGTTCTTGGTCGTGTCCGTGGCCGCGCTCATGGTGAACACGGCCATCTGGGTGGGCGGCCCCACCTCGGGGTCGTCGGGGCCGACGGGCACGAACTCCACGCGGTACCCGTGCCGTTCGGCCACCGCCTCCGCCCACGCCCGGAACTCGGCGCGCGTCCACTCGAAGCGGTGGTCGCCGTGCCGGACGTGCCCGGCGGGGAGGCTCTCCCAGCGGACGTTGTACTCGACGTTGGGCGTCGTGACGAGCACGGTGCGGGGCCGGGCGGAGCCGAACACCGCGTACTCAAGGGCGGGCAGCCGCGGCAGGTCGAGGTGCTCGATGACCTCGCTCAGCACGGCGGCGTCGTAGCCCTTCAGCCGCTTGTCGGTGTACGCGAGCGAGCCCTGGAAGAGCCGGACGCGCGAGGCCTGCCGCTCCCCCATGCGGTCCAGCCTCAGCCGTCGCGAGGCGATGGTCAGGGCCCGCACCGAGACGTCGACGCCGACGATCTCGGTGAACCGCGGGTCCTTGAGCAGCGCCTGCACCAACTGGCCCTGTCCGCAGCCGAGATCGAGCACGCGCCCGGCCCCCGCGGCCCGCAGTGCCCCGATGATCGCGTCCCTGCGCTGCACGGCCAGCGGAGTCGGCTTCTCCTCCGTCTCGCTCTCCGCCTCGACCGCGTTGTCGATCTCCTCGACCTCGCTGTCGTCCGCCTCGGCCAGCCGTACGAGCTCAAGGGCCTCCATGGCCTGGCGCGTCAGCGACCAGCGGCGGGAGAGGTAGCGGCTGGTGATCAGCTTGTGCTCGGGGTGGTCGGGCAGCCAGCCCTCACCGGCCCGCAGCAGCTTGTCCACCTCGTCGGAGGTCACCCAGTAGTGCTTGGCGTCGTCGAGGACCGGCAGGAGGACGTACAGGTGGCGCAGGGCCTCGGCCAGGGTTCGGGCCTGCGACTCCAGTACCAGGCGGACGTAGCGCGAGTCGCCCCACTCGGGGAACTCGGTGTCCAGCGGCACGGCGTCCACGGTCACCGTCCAGCCGAGCGGCTCGAACAGCCCCCGTACCAGATCAGGGCCGCCGCGGGCGGGCAGCGCGGGTATCTCGATGCGCAACGGGCGTACCGCACCCGGGAGTTCGGGCCGGGCGTGGCAGGCGCCCTTCATCGCGCTGGAGAACACGGCGCTCAGCGCGACGGCGAGCAGGGAGGACGCCGCGTACGGGCGGTCGTTCACGTACTGCGCGAGGGCCGCGTCGGGCGCGCCGCCACGGCCCTTGCCCTTGCCGCGCCGGACCAGCGCCACGGCATCCACCTCCAGCAGCAGCGCGGCCGTACAGCGCTCGGCGCTCGCCTCGGGGTAGAGGACGTGGGCCGTGCCGTAGGACAGCTTGGCTGAGAACGGGTTGTCAGGGTGCTTATGGAGGAGGAAGCCCAGGTCAGTGGCCGGGTGCTGCTCGTCGCCAGTAGTCGAGATCGTCAGGAACACGTGTCCGAGTATGGGTGTTTGTGGGCCCACGGCGGTACTGGATTACCTGGGGACAGCAGAGGACCCCCACCAGTCGGCAGGGGTCGTGTGAGGCTCTGTGAGCCGTTCAGCCAAGGTGCCGGTAGAGCGTGGCGCGGGAGACTCCGAGAGCCTTGGCAATGGCAGCGAGCTCTCCCCCTTGGCCTTACGAGCCTTGGCCACAGTCAGCACGTCCTCAGTGATGACGGACGGACGTCCACCGGTAAGGTCCACCTCGCCGCCGACCGGAAGTGCCGCCCCCTGGCCCTCCTCCTGACCGCGGGCCAGGCGGCGGACAGCCCCCAGTTCACCGCGCCTACCTGCGTAAACGCCGCGTCAATGCGGTGATCCCGGAGAAGAAGGACCAGACCGCCAACCGGAAGGAGAAGGGCAGCAGGGGTGGCAGGCCCGTCAGCCACGACACCGAGCTCCACAAGGAACGGAAGACCGTCGAACGCGTGATCACCACGATGAAGGCATGGCGAGGCATCGCGACTCCCTACGACAAGACCCCGGGGAGCTGCCTCGCCGGTCTCCACCTTCGCGCCTCGATGATCTGCATCAAGGACCTCACACGAGCCACCCCTTGATCACAACCCAATACGCTCCTAGTGGCCGTGCCCCTCGACGAGGGCCCGGCCGATCGGAGTTGGCGTGTGCCACACCATGTTGGCCTCGCGCCGGCTTACGACCAGCCCGGCCTTGCGCAGGACGGTGGTGTGCTCGCTCGCCGACGCGGCGGACATGCCCAGCCGCCGTGCGATGTCTCCGCCCGTCGTGCCGCCGGACGCCGCGATCTCCTCCAGGACGGCGGCGCGCGTACGGCCCAGCAGGCGGGCCACGGCAGCCCGCTTCGGCTCGGCGGGATCCTCGGTGAGGCTCTGGAGGCCGCGGTTCGCGGGGTAGACCAGCACGGGGTGCAGCCCCCCGTCCCGCAGTGTGATCGGCATGCGCCAGCAGAAATACGAAGGGATCAGCAGCAGGCCGCGCCCGTTCAGATGCACGTCCTGGCGTACCGGGTACTCCACTTTCAGTACCGGGGGCTCCCAGCGGACCATGGGATGGATGTTGCTCAGCAGCCGCTCGGCGCCGCCGCCGATGAGGTCGCGTACGCGTGAGGCCTGTTCGGCATCGATCACGGCACGGATGCGGTGCCAGGTCCGGGACAGAACCCGCTGGTGGTAGCGGTTCAGCGCGGCGCCGAGCCGACGCATGGTCTCCGCGTCGCCCTCGGCCAGCCCGCGCATCCACGGCGGCGTGGCGCCCTGGGCGGCCAGCAGCTTGAGTTCGCTGCGCAGCCGGGTGCGACCGGTGCTCATCACGGCCTCCACGACGGACTCCACGTCGGTTGATCCGGCCGCTGTGGACGGGGTGAGGAAGTCGGGCGAATATCCGCGCGGCGGGGCGAGTTGGAGCAGCGGGCGGGTCGTGGGGTCGAGCGCCGCCAGCGCCTCGGCCCGCCAGCGGCCGAAGACGATGTGGTCCGGTGAACCGCCGAGGGCGTGAAGGCTCAGCAGCAGCTCCCAGGCGGGATCGGGCTCCGCGGCGAGCCGGACACGACTCAGATCCTCCGCGGAGAAGTGGATGTGCAGCACGGACGGAACCCCCTGTTGTGACCGGCTGTCATCGCCCACACTCGCTCGTGCGGCTCACGGCGGTGACGGAGCCAACGAGGTCCTGCCGCGCCAGGGTACTTCGGACGAGACCGAAAGTGGATGCCGGGCGGCCGGGACTCGGGACACCCTGAGGGCGACCACATGAGGTGCACGTGTGTGCCGCGTCCTTTTCGATGCGCACACGGGGGTACCCCCGGGGCTTCACCATCGTGGCCCCGGGAGTCGCCCGCTCAACCCTGACATCCGTCAGGGGCGAGCCGCCGCATGTGCGTCCAAGGTCCCGCATCGGCGCCGAAGCGTGTGCGGCGTCCAGCAGGCGGGCCTCCCGCATTGCTCGTCACTGAAGGGAATCACCATGTTGAAGCCGGGCTCCGCCCTGCCCACGTCCGCCCGCGGCCGGACAACCGCTGTCCTCAGGAGACTTGCCACCGTCGCCGGTACCGCGGTCCTGACGGCCGCGGCCCTGTTTGCCGCGCCGGGCACCGCACAGGCGGACGGGCATGGCATCGACCACTACGGCGTTTGGGCCACGGGCGTCAATGTCCGCGACGGCGGCGAGTGGTGCCAGCTGTACCCGGGGCCGTACTACTGCGACCGGATCGTGGCGACGGTGAGCGCGCCCAAGGTGGTGTGGGTGTACTGCCAGCAGGAGGGCGGTCTGACCGTCGGCGGCAACCCGTACTGGGTGTGGGTCATGACCGAGAACGGCACACGCGGCTGGATGGCCAGCTACTACATCAAGAACCAGAGCAACTGGATTGACGGCGTGCCGCACTGCCGGGACTGACGCGTCCGTTCCGCACAGCAAGCGTAGGACTGACCAACCGCCGCGAGACGAGGAACGATGTCCGTCACGATCAACACGCGTGCCACCTGGGGGCAGTACGTACCCTTCATCTCGAGAGCACATGCCTCGGGAGACCCCGTCCCGAACGACACCGACCCCTGGTCGGGCAAACTGGGGGTATTCATTCACTACCTCGGTTCGGGGGACACCAGCCACCTGGTGACGGAAGAGAAATGCCGCGAGGAAATCGCCGAGGTCTACTGGCTTCACACCACGGGCGAATTCGACGACATCGCCTACAACTTCGTCGTCTGCCCGCACGGCCACATCTACATGGGGCGTGGGTACGAGCGAGGTGAGGCCAACGGCGCCGGAACAGTCGAGTACGGCGACGAGGAAGTGGGCCGCAACGAGGGGTTCTACTCGATCCTGGGATTGATGCGCTCGGGCAACCTGGCCAGCGAGGCCATGCTGCGCTCGATCAGGGACCTCATCCAGCATCTGCGACGCCTCAGCACACGGCCCGCCGGCGGGAAAATCCTTCCGCACTCCTTCGGGTGGGACACGGACTGCCCCGGAAACCTTCACATGTACGCGCGGCCGGGATCGACGATCGACCCTTCGGCACCGTGGCGGGGCCCGGCCGACATCTACGTGTACCGGACGCAGAAATGGGTCAATGAGACCTACGACACGGCGGCTGGATACGTCATCTGCTCGGAGACCGGGTACACCGGTTGGCCCACGGTGCTGTCGCTCACGCAGGGACTCCAGCACGAACTCGGCATATCGCCAACCGTTCAGAACTTCGGCCCGGGGACCTTCAACGCCGTCAAGAACCGCGGGCTGCTCCCGGGCGAGGACGGCAACAAGAACCTGATCAGGATCTACAACGGCGCACTGTGGGCCAAGGGCTACTGGGCGTCGACGGACCTCGGCGACTGGACGGGGGACTCCGAGGACGCCCTCGCCCAGCTCTACGGTGACATGGGCCTGCAGTACGCCGATCCGGGACAGCGCCGGGCCCTGTGGCCGCACGTCGTCAGAGCCTTGATGCGCATGGACCAGTTCCGCAAGGTGCAGGGCGGGGACGATGTCATCCGCACCATCCAGCAGCGGCTCAACTCCCGTTATGTCGCAAGCGTCGGCATTCCCGCGATGGGCCTCGTGCCCTGTGACGGTGTCTACTCGCGCGATGTCCAGCAGGGTCTGATGATGGCCATCCAGTACGAGACCGGCATCGCCCTCAGCTCCATCAACGGGTACTTCGGACCCGGCACCCAAGCCGCTCTGAAGGGCAAGGGCTCCACCACTCTCACCGGCGACCTGCGCTATCTCTTCCGCGCCGCGTGCTACTTCAACTCACCCACCTATACACCGCAAGGTGCGACAAAGTATCTGGCGGCGGATATCGGTATCGACACTCAGACCGGCACCCATCTGGGGTGGGTACAGAACTTCCAGCGTTTCTCTCAGATTCCCGTCACGGGCCACAATGACTACACGACGTGGGCCCAGCTCCTCGTGTCGTCCGGCGACACCTCGCGGGACGCGGCCGGCTGCGACGGCATCACCGAGATCACCGCGGAACGCGGCCGGCTGCTCAAGGCGAACGGCTACGAGATCGTCGGCCGGTTCCTCGACGAGCATCTCAGCCCGGGCGACCCGTACTACCTGGGCAAGGCGCTCAAGCCGGGTGAGCCGCAGACGATCCTCAACGCCGGCCTGCGGTTCTTCCCGATCTTCCAGTACAACGGCACGCAGCTTGAGAACTTCACCTACGACAAGGGACGGGACCAGGGAGGCAAGGCCCACCAGAAGGCCGTCGAGCATCGCATCGGCCCCCGCACCTGCATCTACTTCGCGATCGACTACGACGCCACGGACGAGGAGATCGACAGCCACGTGCTGCCGTACTTCAAGGGCGTCCGGGACGGCCTCGCCGACCAGGGAAGCCGGTACACCTTCGGCGTCTACGGCTCCCGGAACGTGTGCATCCGCATCTCCAGGGAGGGCGGGGCGACCTGGTCGTTCGTCTCGGGCATGTCCTGGGGGTTCTCGGGGAACCTCGGCTTCCCGCTGCCGGAGAACTGGTCGTTCAACCAGATCAAGGAGTACGACTTCCAGCCGGGCTGGGGACTTGACCACAACATATGGCGCCTGGGCAGCGACCCCGGCGTGTCCGCCCTCGTGACCGGTGAGTGAGGAATCCCCCATGATCTCCAGACGCAGTCTTCTGCACGCCGCCGCGGGCGCCGGGGTTCTGGTCGTCGCGCAGGGCACCGTGCTCCCAGCCGCCGCGAACGCCGCCGACGACCCCACGGGCCCGGCCGAGTGGACCCGCAAGTCCTCCTCCAACGGCTGGCGGATCGACCCCGTCGCCGTCGCGGTCCACCACGTTGCAGGGACCACCCGGTCCGTGTCCCTGCACAAGGGTGACGCCGCCGTGATCCTCCTGCACATCGCGCGCCGCTGGCACTACGAGATCGCCGACATCGACACGGGAGAGGGCGGTGGCATCACCGCCCACACCACCCGCCGTACCGTCGGCGCCGCCTTCGAGTCGAACTACCTCTCCGGCACCGCCATCGCCCTTCACCCCAGCGCCTATCCCCTGGCGGGCAGCGAGCGGCTGTGGCCGCATCATGAGGCGATCGTGAGGGACATCCTCGTCGACTGCGAGGGCACGGTCGCTTGGGGTGGCGACCTGAAACCGGCGAAGGCGTCGCACTTCCACATCGCGGTCCGCCCCGGAGACAGGGCCCTGGCCCGGGTCGCCGAGAAGCTGGACACCAGCAGGCACCGGGAGTTCCGGGCCCAGACAGCCGGCACCGTGGCCGACCCGGCGGCGCCCGTACGCCGCGTGAAGGCGCGGCGGCTCCGGCCGGTCACGACCGGCTGAACAGCACGCCGGGCGGGAGAGCCACCGCGTCGGCACCTGCCCCAGGGGCCCTCCTCCCCCGGCGGGGGCCTGGGGCTTCGTGCCTACGGCGGCCGGCCCGGTCCCGCCCGCACCGCACCCGCCGGCATGGCGGCCTGTCCATGACATGCCTTCGGCCCCCGGGATCTTCCCGATCCCGGGGGCCGAAGTGGACGGGCTTCGCTCAGAGAGCGGAGGCGTGGACGCCGCCGCCCGCCGTGAGGCCCTCGGGGGAGGCGACGGCCAGGAGGTCGGCGCAGACGTCCGCGAGCGGCGTCTCCAGGGAGAGACCGCCGGAGGCGCCGGCCGCGAGACCGCCGGAGACGTTGTCCAGAGCGGCGTCGGACATCTCGGCGGTTTCAACCTGGGGGGTGAGGTTCATGACGGGCTGTTCCCTTCGAATGAGCACTTCTGAATGGCGGAGGCCGCCCCCGGTCCCGTATCGGGAACCAGTCCGGCGAGGTGGGCCATGCGGAGGATCCAAACACGTCGGCAGGAGGACCGGCCAGCCTCCCGAGGCTCAGGCGGGACCAGGTGAGCAGGGGGGCTTCACCGGTGTGACAGCGCGATGACCGACGCGACCGACTCCTTCACAGGGCCTGCCGTCCCGCTGCACGCACCCGGGCGTCGCCGACTGCCCCAGAGCGGACACTTCCACGCCAAACCCATGGAGCGCCGACGCGCTGGTGACAACTGTTCAGGTTCCGTAGGACCCGTCGGTGAACGATGTGCAGGTTCACCGGAGTTTCGGCTGGCGACCGGGGCGGCGTTCGCCGGGGACCGGTGGGAGTCGCCCGCTGCCGCGCCAAGCCGTCCCCGCACCACCGGGGCGCCTCTCTGTGCGCTCCGGCCGGGCGTCCGGACACAGGTGCGGGTTTCTGGGTACTCGCCGTTCACGCACCCCTCCTGAGGAGATGACCCGGATGCTGTACCTCGGACTGCTCCTCCTCGCGGCCACGGGCGCCTTCACCGGCCTGGTGATCGCCTACAACCTGTCCGGCGGCCCCGAGTACACCGTGTCGGTGTTCGACCAGGACATCGCCACCCTGAACTCCCTCGCGATCTTCTGCTCGGGTCTGGCGCTGGCCCTCCTGTTCTGCCTGGGCCTCGGCCTGGTCCTGGCACGGGGTGGATCCGCCCACCCCCGTCACCGCAGACCGCGGGGACCCGGCAGGACGCGTGAGACCACCGCAGTGCGCCATGACGAAGGGACCGGGGACGATGATGGTCGGTGATCCGGACGACGACGTACAGGCTCGGCGGGAAGGCGTCGACGGCCATCGCGCGGTGCCGCACACCGCCGACATCCGCGTCGAGGCCTGGGGAGCCAGCCGGGAGCGCTGTCTGGCGGAGGCGGTGCTGGGCATGGTCGAGTGCTTCGCCGACGTCTCGGCGGTGCGCCCCACCGCCGTGGAGCGCGTCCGGCTGGCCGAGGACAGCGACGACGACCTGCTGGCCACACTGCTGGACGAGGTCCTCTTCCGGCTGGAGGTGCACGGCAGGGTGCCCGTGGACGTGGAGGTGGACACGGCCGACGAACCCGGCGACGGCCTCGACGTGCGGCTGGCGGTGGCCGAGCTGGCGGCGGTGGAGGTCACCGGTGCCGCCCCGAAGGCCGTCTCCTGGCACGAGCTGCGCATCGGGCCCGGTCCGTACGGCTGGTCGTGCGCGGTGACGATCGACGCGTGACGGCCTACGCGCGACGAGCGAGGCGTGAGGACCGAGGCGTGACGACCGACGCGCGAGAACCGACACGCGACGACCGACGCACGACGACCGACGCACGAGAACCGACGCACGAGAACCGACACGCGACGACCGACGCACGAGAACCGACACGCGACGACCGACACGCGACGACCGACACGTGAGAATGACGACCGCCGGTACGGCCGCCCAGCAGCCGCTCAGCCCTTGACCACGCCGAGCGGGACCAGTCGCGCCACGGTGCGGCACAGCCCGGCCCGTTCGCTGGCCGCCACCACCGCGCTCACGTCCTTGTACGCCTCCGGGGCCTCCTCGGACAGGCCGCGCCAGGACCGTGGCCGTACCGCGATGCCGTCCCGCTCCAGCCGGGCCCCCAGGTCCCGGCCGCGGACGGTGCGTGCGGCCCGGTGGCGGCTCAGGACGCGGCCCGCGCCGTGGCAGGTCGAGAAGAAGGCGTCGCCGCCGGGCACACCGGTGAGCACGTACGAGGCCGTGCCCATGGTGCCGGGGATCAGCACGGGCTGCCCGTACGCGCGCACGTCATCCGGCAGGTCCGGGTGGCCGGGCGGGAAGGCGCGGGTGGCGCCCTTGCGGTGCACGCACAACCGGCGCCGCGTCCCGTCGACCGCGTGCGTCTCGATCTTGGCGAGGTTGTGGGACACGTCGTACACGAGGGACAGCCGGGCGCCCGCGGCACGGCGGAAGACCCGGCGCGCCGCGTCGGCAAGCAGCTGGCGGTTCGCGCGGGCGTAGTTGGCGGCCGCCGCCATCGCGCCCAGGTAGGCCCGCCCCTGCGGTGAGTCGACCGGGGTGCAGGCCAGCTGCCGGTCGGGCACGGTGATGCCGTACCGGGCCATGGCGCGGTCCATCGCCTTGACGTGGTCGGTGCAGATCTGGTGGCCGAGGCCGCGCGAGCCGCAGTGGATCATCACGCACACCTGGTCGGGGGCGAGTCCGAACGCGGCGGCGGCCCGCTCGTCGTAGACCTCGGCGACCCGCTGCACCTCCAGGAAGTGGTTGGCGGACCCGAGGCTGCCCACCTGCCCCGCGCCCCGCTCGCGGGCCCGGCCGCCGACCTGGGTCAGGTCGGCGTCGGCGACCGCGCCGCCGTCCTCGCAGCGCGTCAGGTCGCGTTCCTCGCCGTACCCCTCGGCGACGGCGTACCGGGAACCGTCCTCCAGGATCCGCTCCAGCTGCCGGTGGCCCACCGGACGCCACACGCCCCCGGGTCCCGCGCCGCGCGGGATCGCCCGGTCCAGGCCGTCCATGACCGCGGGCAGTGCGCGCTCCAGTGTCGCGCGGTCGGTGTCGGCGGCCAGCAGCCGGACCCCGCAGGAGATGTCGAAGCCGACGCCGCCGGGCGAGACGACACCGCCCTGGTCCACGTCGGTGGCGGCCACACCGCCGATGGGGAAGCCGTAGCCCCAGTGGATGTCCGGCATGGCGTACGAGGCGCCGACGATGCCCGGCAGGGTCGCCACGTTGACGACCTGCTCCAGCGACTGCGCGGCGTCACCCAGCAGGTCCCGGGAGGCGAACACCACCCCGGGCACCCGCATCGGCTCCCTGCGTTCGATACGGAAGCGGCAGGGGCGTTCCTCGACCAGTTCCTCCGCCAGTCCTCGCGCGGCCGTTTTCATCGGGACCTCCCGCTGCACGCGTCGCCGGCGTCCCCTCACGTGCCCTCCGCAGTACCCGTGCCGGGCACCTCCGTACCACCGAATACCGGGACGAACAGGGGCGGACCACTCCGTGTCGCCTTACTGTGGGGACATGGGCGGCGGCGTGGTGACGCTGTTCCTGTGCGGCGATGTGATGCTCGGGCGCGGTGTCGACCAGATCCTCGCGCACCCCGGTGATCCGGCCCTGCGGGAGGACTACGTCGCGGACGCCCGGGAGTACGTCCGGCTCGCGGAGTCGGCGAGCGGCCCGATCCCCGCCCCCGTGGACCCCTCCTGGCCGTGGGGTGAGGCGCTGCGGGTGCTTCAGGAGGCCGCCCCGGACGTCCGGATCGTGAACCTGGAGACGTCGGTGACCCGGCGTGACGCGTTCGCCTACGGCAAGGCCGTGCACTACCGGATGCACCCGGAGAACCTGCCCGCGCTGGCGGTGGCCCGGCCCGACGTGTGCGTCCTGGCCAACAACCACGTGCTGGACTTCGGCCGCCCGGGTCTGACGGAGACGCTCGACGCGCTGGCCCGCGCGGGCCTGCGCGTGGCGGGTGCCGGACGGGACGCCGACGCGGCGTACGCGCCCGCCTCCGTGCCCGTCGCGGGCGGGGGCCGTGTCCTGGTGTTCGCGCTCGGCGCGCGGTGCAGTGGGATTCCGCCGGACTGGAGGGCGACCGCGGACGAGCCGGGCGTCGCGTACGTCCCCGACCTGTCGCCGGCCACGGCCGACGCGGTGGTCCGGCACGTGGGCCGGGCGAGGCGTCCGGGGGACGTCGTGGTCGTGTCCGTGCACTGGGGTTCCAACTGGGGCTACCGGATTCCCCGGGAACAGCTCCGCTTCGCGCACGCCCTGGTCGACGGCGGTGTCGACGTCGTCCACGGTCACTCCTCGCACCACCCGCGGCGCCTGGAGGTGTACCGCGGCCGGCTGATCCTGCACGGCTGCGGCGACTTCATCGACGACTACGAGGGCATCGCCGGGTACGAGGAGTTCCGCGACGACCTGCGGCTCGCCCACCTCGTCTCGGTCGCGGCGGACACGGGCCGGCTCACCGGCCTGCGCATGGTGCCCCTGCGGTCCCGGAAGATGCGGCTGGAGCCCGCGCCGGACGCCGACCGCGCCTGGCTGCGGGCCACCCTCGACCGCATCAGCGACGGTGTGCGGATCACCCTGGCGTCCGACGGCACGCTCGCGCTGGCACACCCCACGACCACGGCCGGGCCTCCATGAACGGGTGACCCGTGCCGCGGCCGAACCCGCTCGGTGCCGGCACGACGCCCCCCGCGGTCCGGGCCCGCCGGTCTGCTGACGGCAACGGGAGCCGGGCATGCCTGCCTGGCACCGAGGTCACCGGATCGCCTGCGCCCGGGGCATGCTGCGCCGCCGCCGGTCGCCGCGCGTTCCCGCAGGTGGAGGCCGGTCAGCCGGGCATCGGGAGCGGTGCGCGCGCCAGGCCGGCAGGCGTTCCCGCTCGCCCGCCGGGGCGACCTGGGCCACGCTGAGATGCGGGCGCTCGCTTCTCCCTTCCCCGACCGGCTCGTCCACTCCCCCGACCGACCCGACTCCGACGTGACGGGAGCCCCACGGATGAACACAGTCCCTCCGGAGCCACCGCCGGGCACGCCGGGCACGCCCGCCGGCCGGCGCATCGGCCTCCTCGGTTCGTACGGCGGCTTCAACATGGGCGACGAGTCCATCCTGACCTGCGTACTGGGCTGTCTGCGCGCCCGGCGGCCACAGGACCGGCTCGTCGTCTTCAGCCGTAACGCGGAGCACACGCGCGCCCACCACCGCTTGGCCGACGAGGTGGTGGACTGGGAGGGCGTCAGCCGCAACCGGGTGCTGGACGCGCTGACGGGCCTCGACCTGCTGGTGCTGGGCGGCGGCGGCATCCTCTACGACGGCGAGGCCCGCCGGTATCTGCGGCTGGTGCGAGCCGCGCAGGAACGCGGTGTGCGCACGTTCGCCTACGCCGTCGGCGCCGGGCCGCTGCGGGAGCCGGACGACCGGGAGGCGGTGCGCACGGTCCTGGCGGAGATGGACGACGTCGTGGTGCGGGACGAGGAGTCCCGGCTCGTGCTGGAGGAGGTCGGGGTCGAGCGGGACATCGCCGTCACCGCGGATCCCGCGCTGCTGCTGGCCCCGGAGCCGTTCACCGACCGGATGCTGGGCGACGAGGGCATACCGGCGGGTGCCCGGCTGGTGGGGATGTCCGTGCGCGAGCCGGGCCGGGCGGCCGAGCACCTGGACGAGGGCGACTACCACGCGCTGCTCGCCGACGTCGCCGACTTCCTCGTGCGGCGCCTGGACGCGCACGTGGTGTTCCTGCCGATGGAGCGCCACGACGTGCGGCACGCCCACGCGGTGCTGTCCCACATGACGGCCCCGGACAAGGGGCGGATCCTGCACGGCGCCTACAGTCCGGGACAGCTGCTCGGCTTCATGCGCCACCTGGACCTGGCCGTCGGGATGCGTCTGCACTTCGTGATCTTCGCCGCGCTGTCCGGGCTGCCGGTGCTGCCGCTGCCGTACTCGGGCAAGGTCTTCGACTTCGCGCGCCGCATCGGGGCGCCGGCCCTGGTGGGGGTGGCACGCGAGCAGGCCGGACTGCTGCTGGCGGAGGTCGACCGGCTCTGGGACGAATATCCGCAGCGCCGCGCGGTACTGCGGGCCCGGGTGCGTGAGCTGCGCGCGCTCGCCGAGGAGACCTGCGTCCGGTGTGGGAGCCTGCTCGACGGCATCGACGGGGCCGCGCACCCACAGGTGGAACAGGCGCCGCCGATCGCCTCAGAGGTGCGCCCGCTGAGCGCGTGAGCTGCCCGTGAGTGGACCGGACCCGGACCGGTACCGACAAGGGCACGACCGGACCGTCCAGGGCGCGGAGGACCCCGATGCCGATCCTGGAAGAGCCCCCGGAGCACCGCACGGTCACGCTGCCGCCGCGCCCCGCCCGGCACGGTGGCCGTACCGACGTCCTGGTGGTGGGCGGCGGGCCCGCCGGCTGCGCCGCCGCGGTCGCCGCGGCCGACGCGGGCGCGGAGGTCGTGCTGGTGGAGCGCTACGGCTTCCTCGGCGGCAACGCGACCGTGGCGCTCGTCATGCCGCTGATGTCGTTCCACAACGAGCACAAGCAGGCCGCGTTCACCGAGGCCGGGGACGTCACCCGGCTGCTGCCCACCGACCACGGCGAGGGCGAACCGGTGGTCGCGGGAGTCCTGTGGCGGCTCCTCGACCGGCTCGCGGCGCGCGGCGGCTGCGTCCCGCCGTCCCTCGCGACCGGGTACACCGTGCCGTTCGACCCGGAGATCTTCAAACGCGTCCTGCTCGACCTCATGGACGAGGCGGGCGTGCGGATGCTGTTCCACGCCTTCGCCTCCTCCGCGCTGCCCCTGGACGACGGCTGGCGGGTCGTCTTCGAGACCAAGTCGGGGCCGGTGGTGATCGACGCGGGCGTGGTGGTGGACGGCACGGGCGACGGTGACCTCGCGGTGGCGTGCGGGGCTCGCTACGAGATCGGGCGGCCGGAGGACGGGCTGGTGCAGCCGATGACGCTGATGTTCCGCGTCGCCGAGTTCCTGCCGGAGAGGTTCGCGGAGTACGTGCGTGCGCACCCCGACCAGTGGCGCGGTGTGCACGGGCTGTGGGACCTCGTACGGCAGGCCACGGCGGACGGCGAGCTGGAGCTGCCGCGCGAGGACGTGCTGTTCTTCGCCACCCCGCATCCGCACGAGGTCAGTGTCAACTGCACCCGTCTGACCAGGGCACTCGGCACCAGCGTGTGGGACCTCACCCGGGCCGAGTACACGGCCCGCCGGCAGCTGGAGCAGATCGACCACTTCCTGCGCACGCACGTTCCCGGATTCGAGGACTCCTACGTCGTGCAGAGCGGCGCCCACATCGGTGTCCGGGAGAGCCGCCGGATCCTCGGCGACTACCAGCTGACGGGTGACGACGTCCTGGCCGCCCGGTCCTTCCCGGACGTGATCGCGCACGGCGCCTACCCGGTCGACATCCACAACCCGGAGGGCACCGGCACCCTCCTCAGGCGGGTGCCGACCGGCCGCTTCTACGACATCCCCTTGCGCTGCCTGCTGCCCCGCGGGGCCGACCACCTGCTGGTGGCCGGGCGCTGCATCTCCGGTACGCACGTGGCCCACTCCTCGTACCGGGTGATGCCCATCGCGATGGCGACCGGCCAGGCGGCCGGGGTGTGCGCGGCGCTGTCCGTTCACCGCGGGCGCACCCCGAGGGACGTACCCGCGTCCCTCGTCCAGAAGGAACTGCTGCGGCAGGGGGCACGGCTGCACACCGACGCGCCGGCGCCCGACTGACGGCCACCGTGTGCGGCGCCCTTCGCTGCTCGGTCGGCTAGTAGGACTCCGTTAGGTCTGTCTTGATCTTGGTGTGGGTCTGCTGGGTAGGGGTTGGTGGCAGGTGGTGCAGGTGCCGGTCCAGCAGTTCAG
>NZ_JBVIEE010000044.1:0-16826 GCF_055572015.1 Streptomyces sp. NPDC030840
CCGCCAGCGAATCAACGTGCTGTTCGCGATGCTCCGCGACGGCACCTTCTACGAACCCCGAACCCCACGCCTCGCTTGACGAAAGACATAGAGGCACCCCCCCGCGAGGGGCCGACTCGCTCCCGACCGAACAAGCGCCCCGGCGCCGTGATCTATGCCCGCTCAGCCGTTCGACGGCTGGCCGCCGCGCCGTCGGCTCCGTGCATTTCGGCCTCGGCGCCACCGAGCCTGAGGATGTCGAAGCCGAAGGCGGCGACCGCGCCGTGCGCACCGGGCTTGAGGACAGCATCCGGCTGTGCCGCGCGGGCGGCGCCCCACGCCAGTGGACAGCGTCGGCGCATGGCGACCCGCCTTGAGCCGCCATGGCCTGTCGCTACCGTGCCGCCTCATCCTCGACGTCGCGGACCAGTTCGATGGCCCGGCCCAGGGTGGCGAGTCGGGCGTCGAGGGTCTCACCGGCGGGATAGAAGCGAACGGTGTCGACACCGGCGTCGCGCCACACCCGCAGCCGCTCGCGCACCATGTCCTCGGTTCCGATCAGCGTGGTCGCCAGCACCATCTCGTCGGTGACCAGGCCGACCGCGCCGTCCCGGTCCCCGGCCTGCCAGCGGGTACGGACCTCGGCCGCCACCTCGGCCCATCCCTGGCGGCTGTAGGCGTTGTTGTAGAAGTTCGTGGTCGCGGAGCCCATGCCGCCGAGGCTGAAGGCCAGTTCCTTCTTGCGTCCAGCCACCATCGCGCGCAGCGCTTCCTCGTCTTCCGCGAAGGCGACCTCGGCACCCTGGCAGATGTCGAGGTCGGCGCGCGTGCGACCGGCGGCCGCCAGCCCCCGGTCCAGGTGGTCGAAGTACGCCTCCTTGGCGCCCTCGGGTACGAAACTGGTGCCCAGCCAGCCGTCGGCGATCTCACCGGTCAGATTCAGCATCTTCGGCGAGAGGGCGGCCAGGTAGACGGGGATGTCGTACTCGGCACGCATCGACAGGCGCATGGGCTTGCCGTCCCCGCCCGGCAGCGGGATCCGGAATTCACGCCCGGAGTGGGAGACCTTCTCCCCCGAGGCGGCCTGTCGCACGATCTCGACGGTCTCGGACATCCGTGACAGCGGCCGGCCGAACGGCACGCCGTGCAGCCCTTCGATCACCTGCGGTCCGGAGGGGCCCAGCCCGAGGAGGAAACGCCCCTGGGAGATCTGCGACAGCGTGATCGCGGCGCGGGTGATGGCCATCGGCGTGCGGGTGCCGAGCTGGATGATTCCCGACCCGAGAAGCATGCGCTCCGTCTTCGCGGCGAGATAGCCCAACGGCGAGGGGGCCTCGGAGCCCCATGCCTCTGCCACCCAGCAGATGTCCAGACCGAGTCTCTCCGCCTCGGTGACGTAGTCGACGATCTCCCGCCAGTCGCCCCCGGAGGCTTCGATCGTGGTGGAGGTACGCATCACACAGTCGCCTCACCCGAGGTCCGGGCGCTCTCGGCCAGCTTCTTGACCCCTTCGAGGGTGACGGTCATGTTGGCCTCGAACTCCCGCATGCGCACGAAGACGATCTTCTGCTCCTTCTCCGGCATGCGATCGATGGCGAAGGACAGGCCCGACCGAGCGGGCCCTATTTGCATCCACTCCCGCAGCAGAGTGCCGCCGTCCTGCGGTTCCAACGTGAACCGCCAGATCGCCGTCGGGTGCTGCGGATCCTCGACCGCCCAGGCAAGCCTCCTCGAGGGCTCGTACTCCACGATGTGGGACGTGGTGGCCCACTCCCCCAACGCTTCGTGCTTGCTCCGGCCGACGAATCGGGCTCCTAGAGCAGGGCCGCTCCTGCCGTCCAGCCATTGCACCGACTGCAGCTCGGGACTCATGCGCGGCATCAGCTCGATGTCGGACACCAGCGCCCACACCCGCGCCGGCGCGGCGGCGATCCAGGTGTGGACTTCGACCGTCGGCCTGTCCGCATAGCGCGCGCCCGTCCACTCCATGATCCCGCAGCCTCCCTGCCCGTCAAGAACACGCATATAAGCAACTGACCAGTAAAGTTGCGTAGATAGACCTACTTGTCAAGAGTGACATGGCTACCATAGTGCTACCGAATCAGCCCGCGAATCGCTCCCGCACATCCGGCCGTTCAGCCAAGTGCGGTGGATAGCCGGGACCCATCCGGGGGCGGGTGTTGGCCGCGGTCATGGGCTCGCCGCAGGCGGCGCACACCACCTCGGCATGGGCCTCCTGCCCGCACACCTCGTGACGCATCGCCACTGGCGGGCCCGACTCACCGGCCAGCCAGCGGTCTCCCCACCGGTTCATCACCAGCAGCACGCCGAAGAAATCGCGCCCCTTCTCGGTGAGCACGTAGTCGAACCGGACCGGCTCCGTCTGGTACGGCCGCTTCTCCAGCAGCCCCTCCTCCACCAGCCGGCGCAGCCGGTCCGTCAGCGTATTACGGGCGATCCCCAGCGACTCCTGGAACGCGTCGAACCGCCTGATCCCGTAGAACGCCTCCCGCAGCACCAACGGCGTCCACCAGTCCCCGAGCAGGTCCATGGTCCGCGCGATCGAGCAGGGCCACTGCGCAAAGGATGTCCGCCTCATGACAGCCAGCATAGGTTCGTTCAGTCGTGAGACCCAGCAGGTAAGGCGTACAGGATCCGGCGCTGCCGCTCGTTCAGGTGCGGTGTCACCGCCGCCAGCTCCTCCCGCAACGGAATGATCGGCTCATCGAAGCACCCCATGCCATCCCAACGAGCCCAACTACCGCAAGCAACCCACTAATTCATCGACAGCCCCAACTTCCATGATCTCAGAGGGTGTTTGATCTAGGTGGATTGCCCTTTTTCTCCTAGTAAGTTCCTCGCCAGGTGGGTATCGTCTCGTCCGTTGTGCGCTTGGTGAGGTTGTCGATCGAGGCGACGTGGATCATGGCCTCGGAGCTGGCGGGCAGGGTCTCGTAGTCCCGGGCGAGATGTCGGTGCAGCATGATCCAACCAATGCTTCGCTCGACAACCCAGCGCCTTTTGACAACGTGGAAGCCGCGAACTCCTGGGTTTCTGTTGACGACTTCGACGTCGATTCCGAGACTGGCGCCGTGCTCGATGACGGCGTTTCTTGAAGCCGGTGTCGACCCAGCTCTTGGAAATAGTCGGGTAGGTCTTCTTGGCCTGGTCGAGGAGCGACCTCGCCCAGCGCGGACTGTACGAGTTCCAGGCTGCTGGCGGTCACACTGCTGATCTGGGGACTGCGTTCGTCGACGAGGATGAGCAGGCTCTCGGCGTTGCGGCGCATACGCGTCGCGAGGTGGTCGAGTTCGAAGAGCTCGGCGAGCGCCTCGGGGTCGAGCTCCTGCTGTTCGAGGGCGGTGATGAGGCTCAGCTGGCGGCCAGATCGCGGACAGCACCGACGCCGCCCTGACGATGGAACTGGGCACCTCGACCCGCGAGGACATCGACGCCCGGACCGTCACCATCATCGGGCAGTTGAACCTGCTTCTCGGTGAGGAGCTGGGCGCCGACGCCGACCCGGACGTCCGGGAGCTGTTCAGACGGGCGTACCGACTGCTGGAGCTGTCGGAGCGCCCCACGAAGAACACGCCGACCTTCAGCGCCTTCTTCTTCATGCGCGACGTGGCCGGCCTTGCCCGCCGTCTGCTGTGGGTCCACACCGAGGACAACGGCCATGCGCCCTGACCATCCCCTGCTGCTTCACGGCTCGTCCGCGCCGGTTCGCGCTGCCATGGAGCCCCAACCGGGCTTCTGGTGCGAGTGGCGCCATGCTGACGGACGCCGGATCAGGTCAGCTTCCCAGCGCACTCCCGAGGCGGCCCTCCGGTGGGCCCGCATCAACGTCCGCATCATCGCCTCGGCCGTGGACGAGGTCTTCGTCGATCCCCTTGTGGACCGGAGCTACCAGGGCTGGCGCGAAGCCGCCTGTGCCCTCATAGAGGGCAAGGACTTCACGCTGCCACTCGTGGCGGAGCCGCACTCCTTCGTGTGGCACGCCCGCCCCGCCCACTTCCTCACTCTCGTCGGCGGGAGCCCGATGCCACACATTCCGGCAGGTGACGCGCCATGGGATTGAGGCCCGGCGAGCTGTGGGGCCGCTTCGACTGGCAGAACAGAAGCTGCTTCAGGTGCGAGCAGACGGACGTCCCCCTGGCATAGATCGACGAAATCGCGGCGGCGAGCACGGCATTTCCACTCTTCGCCCCCAGCGGTGCGTCTTCAGGCTCGAACAGCTCCACTGGACGATGAGCGAGCGAGCCGCCCGCCGGCAAGGGTCCCCCGCGGTGGCCCCCGCGCAGCCCCAACCCATAAGCCAGTGGCCCACCAGCGCGCCACTCGTCAGACCGCCCGCCCACGTCGCGTAGGGGGACAGCCGCGCCCTGGGCGGGCCTTCAACGCCCCGCCGCCGCTGCTCGAATTCGCAGCCTACGCCACCGCAAGAGGCCGCGCGCTGGTGGACCGGGAGCTGTACCTGCCCAAGTCCTGGACCTCCGACCCGGACCGCTGCACCCGGCTCGTCGACCTAGGTCGCACCGTGCGGCGCCGCACAGTGTCGCCTTATTCCGCGTAAAGCGCCTCGACTTCCGCCGCGTATTTCTCGGTGACGTGGCGACGTCTGAGCTTCATGGTCGGCGTGAGTTCGTCGCCGGGTCGCCATTGGGCGTCGAGCACGGTGAAGCGCTTGATCTGTTCCACCCGCGCCAGCCGCGCGTTGGCCGCCGCGACTTGGTCGGCCACGCGGGCCAGGATGTCGCGGTTGGTCGCCCCAAGTCCGGCGGTCGCCTCGGGGTCGAGTACGAGCAGCGCGACGTTGTAGGGGCGGCGGTCGCCGACGACGCATGCGTGGGCGATCAGCGGGCCGGCCGAGGTGAGCGTCAGTTCGATCGCGGTGGGCGACATGTTCTTGCCCGCGGCATTGATGATGATCTCTTTCTTGCGGTCGATGATCCAGAGGAACCCGTCGTCGTCGATGCGAGCGACGTCTCCGGTGTGCAACCACCCTTCGGGGTCGATCGCCTCGCGTGTCGCCTCGGGCATGCCCCGGTAGCCACGCATCACGATCGGCCCGCGGACCAGCAGCTCGCCGTCGCCGGCCAGGCGCAGCTCCACGTCCGGCACCGGGCGTCCGACGCTCCCGGGCCGGGGGCTGCCTGGGGTGATGGTTGCAATGAGGCATGAGGTCTCCGACATGCCCAGTGCCTCGCAGAGCGGCAGCCCGAGCGCGTCGAAGAACTCCAGCACATCGGGCGAGGTGGGCGCGGCCCCGGTGATCAGCCATGCCGTCTCGTCGAGCCCGAGCCGCTCGCGGATGCCCTTCGCCAGGTTCTCGTCGGCGCGGGCCGCTGCGGCGAGGTCACCGTCGAAGCTCGCCTCAAGCGCGGCCTTGGTCTTCTCCCATACGCGCGGGACGGCGCCGAACACCGTCGGCCGGACCGTGGCCACGACCTCCATGACCTGCCGCATGTCCGCCACCGTCGTCACGGTGTTGGCGTACGTCATGAACGCCGAGTAGTGCGAGGACCAGCGGTCGGCGATGTGCGCCAACGGCAGGAACGACACCTGCCGCCCGCCCCCGGGCAGCGGTACGGCCGCGTGCACGGCCCGCAGTTGGGCGAGCATGTTGGCGTGGGTGATCTCGACGCCCTTCGGCCGGCCGGTGGTCCCGGAGGTGTAGATCAGCGTGAGTGTGTGCTCGCCGGTGACCGCGTCCGCACAGGCGGCGAGGTCGACCGGCTCGGAGCCTTCGAGTTCGGCGAGGGTCAGGCATCCCGGGGCCTGGCCGTCGACCAGTACGATCGACTCCACATGAGCGTCCGCGGCACGGACGGCGTCGAGGAACCGAGCCTCGGTGACCACCACCCGGGCACGCGCGTTGGCCAGCACGTAGGAGACCTGCTCGGCCGGGAACGTGTTGTAGACGCTGTACGGCGTGGCCCCGAGGAACATCGCCGCGGCGTCGACGAGATGGAACTCCGGCCGGTTGACGAGCATGACCGCGACCGTGTCGCCGTCGCGCAGTCCGAGTTCGCGCAGGCCGGCGGCGACGCGGGCTATCCTGCTCAGGCACTCGCCGTAGGTGAGTTCGACGGAGCCGTCCGGCGTGCGCAGCGCGGTATGTGCTGTGTTCGCGGCGGCCGTCCACAGCAGCACATCACACATCGACCTCGCGCCCTGAAGCGCGGCTGCCTCTGGCGCCGCCACCGCAGGTGTTGTGACCACCATCGTCTACCTCGCTTGAATTCCGATTTCGTCAGCTCGCGCTTGGGCATCAACGAGTCTGGCCGCGGCGCCCAGACCCCGTCGACACCCGAAACTCGCCGCCACACACCCACACGGAGGTCTGCGTCCATGGCACCTCAGGCAGAGACCGCTTCGGATCTCGACTACCGCACTCTCGTCGAACGGCTGTCCGACGTTGTCTACGCCGTGGACCTCGAGGGCAGGTTCACCTATCTCAACGCCGCGGGCCTGGACCTGTTCGGACGGACATGGCAGGAGCTGGCCGGAGAGCACTTCAGGGCCGTGGTCGCGCCCGAATCGCTCGACGTCGTCCTCGATTACTTCAAGCGCGGCGTCCAGACGCCCGAAGTCCGCCCGTTCTTCGAGCTGCGTGTGCTGCGCCCCGACGGCCGGCGGATCGACATGGAGGTTCACGCCGGTGCCCTCTATCGCAACGGGGTGCCGGTCGGCCGGCAGGGCGTCGGCCGGGACATCTCCCAGCTCAAACACCTGCAGGCGCAGGTCGACGCCACGTCGAAGCGCCTGGAACTCATCGAGGACCAGCAGCGCGTCGCCTTCGACCTCTATCGCAGGATCGCGCTGATGTCCGAGCAGGCGCCCGCGGACCCCGAGCGCGTCGACAAGGTCCTGCGAACGGTCCAGCACTCGCTGGAGATCGAGGCTGCGAAGGCGGTCGGTCTGAACGAGCACGATCTGCGCATCGTGCGGCTGGTCAGCGAAGGGTGCTCGAACCGTGAGATCGCCGACGCGGTCCACCTGAGCCCCAACACGGTCAAGGACCACGTCAGCCGCATCATCGCCTGCCTCGGCGCACGCAGCCGCGCGGGCGTCGGAGCCCGCGCGGCGCAGCTCGGTCTGCTCGCCTCACCCCGGAGTGGGTGAGCACCGGCTCTGGTCGAGTTCCTGTGGAGGACTCAACGACACTGACGTCAGTGGTGTGTAGTGGGCCGCGCTCTAGTTGTATTGATCCGCAGCGTTGTTCACGCGGCTGATCGATGGCTGGCCTCCGCTGTGCATCCGCGGCGGCAGTGGTCCAGCCGCTGTCAGGACACGCTGGGCCCCGTCCGAGGCTCGAGGAGAGCGAGGGCGAACTCGAACGCCCGATCGACCCGCGCGCGGTCTCCCGAGACGAGAAGGTCGAGCTGAAGCCCCCGTATCTGAGCCAGGAGGAGGGTGGCCAGGGCTGACGCGTCCTCGGGCGCCCACCCGTCCTGCCTGAGCCACCCGGAGATGAAAACGATGAACTCGGCCTCCATCGACCGCGTCAGCTCCCCGCCGTCGCCGGACCGCCAGCCCTTGGCGGCGACCATCTCGAACAGGAGCAGGAACTGCCGCTGCTCCTTCGGCTCGCACAGCCGCCGCCAAGTGATCCTCAGCAGTTGTGCCGTCGACCCGGCTTCCTTCAGTTCCCTGTCGGCGGTCACCTGAGCGAAGAGATCGGTGCGGATCTTCTCCACTACGCACTTGATCAGCTCGTCCTTCGACGAGAAGTGGCGCAGCAGCGTCGCATGGGTCACCCCCAGCGCCTGGGCCACCGGACGCAGCGACAGGCCGGCGATGCCGTGATCGAGGACGTACTCGGTCGCCGCAGCCAGCAGCTCCGGCCGCCGGTGCTGAAACCGGAGGGTCCGCCCGTCGACGCGCTCGGAACTCATCAGCTGTCGTCCTCACTCCGTATGCCTGGTCCACTGAGCGTACCAGCCGGTTGCCCTAACCGAGTGGTACCGCTACTTTCTCCCGCACGGAAGCCCAAAGCCTCCGCATCGGTCGAGACCCCCTGAAGGACGACGATGACTGATCAAAAGTTCGTGAACATCGCTGATTTGGGACTGTTCACCGGTGTCCCGCAGCACGAGAACTTCTCCCGCATCAAGGATCTGCTGCCGACCTGTGCGATGGCCCCCTCGTCGAAGCCCAGTGCCTGGCCGCAGGGTGACGCCATCACGCTTCCGGCGACCTACTCGTTCGAGGGCGAATCGCGGTCGACCGAGCAGTTCCTGGAGGACTCCGACACCGGGGCGCTGCTCGTCCTGATCGACGGCGTCGTGCGTTACGAGCGCTACCTGCTGACCGGCGGGCCCGGCGTTCAGTGGCTGTCGGCTTCGGTGGCCAAGAGTTTCGTCTCCGCGCTCGTCGGCATCGCGCTCGAGGAAGGCCACATAGCGAGCATCGACGACGCGATCAGCGACTACGTGCCCGTGCGGGCCGGTTCGGCGTACGAGGGAGTGTCCATCCGGCACGTGCTGCAGATGTCGTCCGGCGCCCGGTGGGACGAGAGCTACAGCGACCCGGAGTCCGACAGCACCCGGCTCGTGGCCGTCCTGGCCGGCCTCGGCACGTTCGACGACTTCGTCGCCACCGCGGTCGGCCAGAGCGAGCCGGGCACCGTCTGCCGCTACAGCTCCGGCGACACCCAGGCACTGGGGGCACTGGTGACCCGGGCGACCGGCCGTCCCCTCAGCGAGTACATGCAGGAAAAACTGTGTGAGCCCCTCGGCATGGAATCCCCCGCCTACTGGATCGTGGACTCCGCCGGCACGGAGGCGGCCTTCGCTGGCCTGAACATGACCGCACGGGATTTCGCCCGACTCGGCGAGCTCTACCGCAACGGCGGGCTCTGGCAGGGCAAGCAGATCATCCCCGCGCAGTGGGTGCGCGACTCCGTGACCGTCGCGGCTCCGCATCTGGAGGCGGGCCGGCCCTGGGTCGGCCCGCAGACCGTCGACCTGGGCTACGGCTACCAGTGGTGGCGTCCTGCGGGAGACCGCGGCGACTTCGCCGCGATCGGCGCCTACAACCAGTACGTCTTCGTCGATCCGGCCAGCAGTACCACCATCGTGAAGCTGTCCGCCAACCGCAGGTTCGGGATGTCCGAGTTGGAGGCCGACAACCGCGTCATGGAGAACGTGGCCTTCCTCCAGGCGATCGCCGGGCACGCCCACTGACAGCGAAAAACAGGCGGCAACACGCCCGTCGAAGTGCCCACCCGCACATCCAGGTGAGGAGCACCTCCGTGTCCACCATCCCTGCGGCCCGCACAAGCGGACGAGCATGGGCCCTGCTGCTCGTGCTGTGCGGCACGGTCTTCCTCGAGGGCATCGATGTCGCCATGCTGGCCATTGCCGTCCCCACCATCCGCGCCGACCTCGGCCTGACCACCGGCACCGCGGCGTGGGTCATGAGTGGCTATGTGCTCGGCTACGCCGGTTTCACCCTGCTCGGCGGCCGGGCTGCCGATCTGCTGGGCAGGCGGCGGATGTTCCTCACCTGGCTGGGCGTCTTCCTTGTCTTCTCCATGCTGGGGGGCTTCGCGACCGACAGCTGGATGCTGGTCATGGCCCGGTTCGTCACCGGCGTGGCGGCGGCCTTCATGACCCCCGCCGCCATGTCGATCATCACGACCTCGTATCCGGAGGGGCCGCAGCGCGACAAGGCCCTGCTCATCTTCGCCGGTGTCGGCGCCGGCGGCTTCTCACTGGGCCTCGTCATCGGCGGGCTGCTGACCGAACTCGGCTGGCGCTGGGTCTTCTTCGCCCCGGCGTTCCTGGCCGGCGCCATCCTGCTCGCAGCGATCCGGCTGCTGCCGGCTGAGGCCCGCCCCGAGCCCGCACCGCACGGCTACGACCTGCCGGGTGCGGCCAGCGCCGCCGCCGCGATGCTGCTGCTGGCCTACGGCATTGTCCGGCTCGAGCACGGCGGCGAAGGGCTCGGGCTGACTCTCGGCGCGCTCGCCGCCGGGCTGGCGCTGGTGGCGGCGTTCATCCTGATCGAACGACGCGCCACAGCGCCGCTCGTCCGGCTGGGGATCTTCCGCAAGGCCACGATGGTGCGGGCCGACCTCGCCGCGCTGCTCTTCCTGGGCGCGTTCTTCGGCTTCCAGTTCATCATCACGCTCTACCTGCAGGAGCAGCGCGGCTGGTCCTCCCTGCAGACCGCGATCGCGCTGATCATCATGGGCTGCGACGCCGTGCTGGCGCCCCTCCTCACCCCGCGACTGGTGAACCGCTACGGCAACAGCCGGGTGATCTTCGCCGGCTTCCTGCTGGCGATCGTGGCCTATGCCCTCTTCCTGCCGCTGGGGATGGACTGGTCCTACGCGGCGATGTTCCCGGGCCTGCTCCTGTCGGGTATCGCCTTCGCCCTCACCTACGGTCCGCTCACCATCGCGGCGACCGACAGCGTGGCCAAGGAGGAGCAGGGCCTGGCCAGCGGGCTGCTGTACACATTCACCCAGTTCGGCTCGGCGGTCGGGATCTCCGCGGTGACCGCGGTGTACGGGATCGCCGCGGCCGGCTCCGACGGCTCACCGGGCACGGCGCTGGACGCCTACCGCACCGCGCTCGTCGTCCCGGTGGCCATGGTGCTGCTGGGGGCAGCGGTCTCCGCCTTCGGCCTGCGCACTGCCAGACCCGCCGGCCAACACAAGGGCGCGGCGCCCGCGGCCCGCCACGAGGTCAACAACGGCGTTCCGGGGTAAGGCCGACGACGACCGCCACACCGAGTCCATCACGCCTCCCGTACCAACCACCGCCTCCCTACCGCCGAGTGCACTGCATCGTCGGCAGGCGCACCGGTGCGCCTGATGCACCGCACCAGGCGCACCGGATGCCGGATGACCTGCACCCCCTCACCGGGTATGGCGCACCGGAGTGGAGTCCACCCGACCCGCCCACCGTGGTCTTCGCTGCCTGAGTGGACTCCACTCTCATCCGCGGGGCGGAGTCCACCGTGGCCACGGCCCTGAAGTGCTCTCCGGCCAGATCAGCACGTGGCCTGGCGAGGCGACAACCTCCCCGACAACCCGGCACAGGTCCTCGACCGGCTCTGGGGCGCGGCCTGATTTTTTCCATCCTCAACGCAGATCGGATAATTGATGAACATTGTGCTCTGGGTCCTGCAGGCGGCGCTGGCCGCCGTTTTCCTCAGCGCGGGCCTGCCGAAGATCGCCAAGCCGAAAGAGGAACTCGTCGCCCCCATGGGCGAATGGGTCAACTCCTTCCCCGCCCCGGGAATCAAGCTCCTCGGCCTGGTCGAGGTTCTCGGCGCCGTCGGCCTGGTCGTTCCGCCGCTCGTCGGAGTCGCCCCGGTACTGAGCCCGGTCGCGGCCGTCGGCATCGTCGTGATCATGGTCGGTGCCATCGTGGCCCACGCGCGCGAATCGGCGGGGTCCAAGATCGCCATGAACGTCGTCCTGGGTGTGCTCGCGGCCGTCGTGGTGTGGGGACGCTTCGGGCCGTACGCGTTCTGAACGGAAGCAAGGTCGCCGTCCACCGGCGGGCGACCCTGCTTTTCGAACGCCCGCTACGGCGTTTCGAGTTCTGCTAGTGGTGCGCGGAACCGACCAGCCGGGCCGCAGGGCGAGGTGGAATCGGGTGATCACGCCGAAGAAGCCAGGGTCTGGGCCGCGCGCGGCCCAGAAGAGTTCCGGATTGGTGGTCTCGTCCGCCCTGACCAACCGTCCGCGCTGCTCTTCCTGGGCGCGTTCTTCGGCTTCCAGTTCATCATCACGCTCTACCTGCAGGAGCAGCGCGGCTGGTCCTCCCTGCAGACCGCGATCGCGCTGATCATCATGGGCTGCGACGCCGTGCTGGCGCCCCTCCTCACCCCGCGACTGGTGAACCGCTACGGCAACAGCCGGGTGATCTTCGGCGGCTTCCTGCTGGCGATCGTGGCCTATGCCCTCTTCCTGCCGCTGGGGATGGACTGGTCCTACGCGGCGATGTTCCCGGGCCTGCTCCTGTCGGGTATCGCCTTCGCCCTCGCCTACGGTCCGCTCACCATCGCGGCGACCGACAGCGTGGCCAAGGAGGAGCAGGGCCTGGCCGGCGGGCTGCTGTACACGTTCACCCAGTTCGGCTCGGCGGTCGGGATCTCCGCGGTGACCGCGGTGTACGGGATCGCCGTGGCCGGCTCCGGCGCCTGCGCAAGTCCAGCAAGGTCGAGAAGGCCATCACCTTCAAAGGCCGCGTCAGCGACATCGTCGACGACCACTCGGTCAAGACCTTCCACCGCCACTACGCCCACGGCACGACCTGGAAGGTCATCGCCGGGGGCTGTCGGAGGAAGAGGTCGAACAGCTTCGCACTGGGCAGCTCGACATGGGCCCCTCCAGCTGCAGGGACCCCTTTGCCCCTCCCTACGGACGCGCCGGCCAGCTCTGCCCGGTCGCTGATCTGGCGGCGGGCCACCTGGCTGCCGCCGTTTGTGAGAGGCGTGGGCTCGTCCTTCTTCTGCTGAGTCCGCTGGGGTCGCCGGCCGGGCGTGAGTGGGTCAGGTGAGGGACCCGAGCGCGGCGTCCAGCCGGGCCGTGGCATGGGTGGCGACTGGTTCCAGCGTCGGCAGGCCGGTGAGGGTGACCATGGTGCCCGGGTCGAGGGTTTGGACAAGCGTGGTGTCGCCGTCGCGGCGGACGACGACGTTGCAGGGCAGGAGCAGGCCGATGCTGCGGTCGGCGTCCAGGGCCTGGTGGGCGAGCGGTGGGTTGCACGCGCCGGGGATGAGGTAGTCCTCCATGTCGTGACCGAGCTTGGCCTTGAGGGTGGCCTTGACCTCGATTTCGGTGAGGATGCCGAAGCCCTGATCGGCCAGGGCCTTGCGTACGGCGGCGACGGTGGTGTCGAAGTCGGTGCCGAGGCGGATGGTGCGGTCGTAGGACACGGGCACTCCCGAACAGTGCGGAACGACTGATTCCTCTATACCCCAGGGGGTACCTGCGGGGTGTCGGGCGAAGCCTTGAGTGGGGCGCTTCCCACCTTTGAAATACCCCCCTGGGTATATCTGTTAGGGTGAGGGTCATATACCCCCCGGGGTACATCGTCCGAGAGGAGTCATGAGCCGTGTTCTTCGTCGACACCCTGGAGTTCGAGGGCCTGGGCAACCGCAGTTACCTGGCCTGTGGACCCAGTGCCGCGGTGGTCATAGACCCGCCGCGGGACATCGACCAGGTCATTGCCGCAGCGGCCCGCCGCGGGGTGCGCATCGCTTTCGTGGCCGAGACCCATGTGCACAACGACTACGTCACCGGCGGTCTGGAGCTGGCCCGCGTCACCGGCGCGCAGTACCTGATGCCGGCCGGGGCGCGTGTGTCGTTCGCCCGCACCCCGATCGCCGACGGCGACACGGTGACGGTGGACGAGGGGCTGGTGCTGCGCGCGATCGCTACTCCCGGGCACACCCCGCACCACACCTCCTACGCCCTCTCCGAGGGCGGGCGGGGTGTGGCGGTGTTCACCGGTGGATCCCTGCTGATCGGCACCGTCGGCCGCCCCGATCTGGTCGAGCCGCGGCTGACCGAGCAGCTGGCCCGCGCTCAGCACGCCTCCGCCCACCGGCTGGCCGACGAGCTGGACGACGAGGTGCCGGTGCTGCCCACCCACGGGTTCGGAAGCTTCTGCTCCTCCTCGCAGGCCGAGGGGGACGCGACCACGATCGGCAAGGAGCGCGAGACCAACGATGCGCTGACCCTGGACGTGGACACCTTCGTCGCCCGGATGCTCGCCGGGCTGGACGACGTGCCCGCCTACTACGCGCACATGGGCCCGGCCAATGCCGAGGGCCCCGCGCCGGTCGACCTCACCCCGCCGAGGCGTGCGGACGCCGAGGAGATCGCCTCCCGGCTGGCCGCCGGTGAGTGGGTGGTGGACCTGCGCAGCCGCGTGGCCTTCGCCGAGGGGCACGTGGCCGGGTCGTTCAACTTCGAGGGCGAGGGCAAGCTCGCCACCTACCTGGCCTGGCTGATCCCGTGGGGCAAGCCCGTCACCCTGCTCGCCGAGACCCCGGAGCAGATCGCCGACGCGCAGAGGGAGCTGGCGCGGGTGGGCATCGACCGCCCGGCCGCCGCCGTCACCGGCGATCCGGCCGGCTGGATCCGCGAGGGGGAGCAGCTCGCCTCCTTCCCCCGCGCCCGTTTCGCCGACCTCGCCGATGTCCGTGAGCGCGGCGACGACGTGGTCGTGCTGGACGTGCGCCGGGACTCGGAGCGTGCGGGCGGCTACATCGACGGCTCGGTCCACATCCCGATCCACGAGCTGCACGGCCGCATCGGCGAGGTGCCGGACGGGGCGGTGTGGGTGCACTGCGCCGGCGGGATGCGCGCGGCGATCGCCGCCTCTCTGCTGGATGCCGCGGGCCGCGACGTGGTCGCTGTCGACGACGGCTTCGACGCCGCCACCGAGGCGGGGCTGACCCTCACCGGGCCCGGCCGCACCGACTGACACACCCTTCCTCGCCCCCTCTCACGAAAGTGATCAAACGATGCTGTCGATCCTTCGCCGCGGCCCCGGCCGCCTCACCCCCCAGCAGGCCCACCAGCGGATCAACGACGGCACCGCCGTCCTGCTGGACGTCCGCGAAACACCCGAGTGGGACGCAGGACACGCTCCCGACGCACTGCACCTGCCTCTTTCCCGGCTGGCGGCAGGGGCGTCGCTCCCGGCAGCCGCGCAGGGCAGGCCAGTGGTCACGATCTGCCGCTCCGGTCACCGCTCCCAGCAGGCCGCCAGGCTGCTGACCGGACGCGGCGTTCAGGCCACAGACGTCACCGGCGGCATGACCGCCTGGGCGCGTGCGGGCTTGCCGGTCATCGCTCCGGGCGGCGGCAACGGCGTCATAGCGTGAGTGCTCTGATCCTGGCTCTGATCGCGGGGGCGGTGGTCGGACTCGCGCTCGGCGCGCTCGGCGGGGGCGGCAGTGTCCTGGCCGTCCCGGCGCTGATCTACCTGCTCGGCTTCACGCCGGCCGCCGCGACCACCGCCAGCCTGATCATCGTCACGGCCACCTCGCTCACCGCCCTGTACGCCCACGCCCGCACCGGCAACGTCCGCTGGAAAGCCGGCGCCCTGTTCGCGGCGGCCGGGCTCCTGCCCGCGGCCGCAGCGGGAGCCGCGGCATCCCGCCTGCCCCAGCCGGTACTGACCGCCGCATTCGCCGCCATCGCCGCACTCGCCGCCGTCGAGATGCTGCGCCCGAGCCGCACTGCCACCGGCCCGGCGGCCGGCGAGGCACGGCCCGCCCGGGCCGCCGGGACCGGCGCCGGGCTGGGCGCGCTGACCGGTCTGCTCGGGGTCGGCGGAGGCTTCCTCGCCGTCCCGGCCCTGGTCACCGTGCTGGCGTTCGAGATGCGGGCCGCCGTAGGCACCAGCCTGCTGGTCATCTCGGCGAACTCGCTGGCGTCCCTGGCCACCCGCGGCGCCACCACCGCCGGCGTCAACTGGGCGGTCATCGGCCCCTTCACCGGGGCGGCGATCCTGGGCGCCTGGGACGGCAAACGCCTGGCCGCCAAGGTCACCGGCACCCTGCTGCAACGCACCTTCGCCGTCGTGCTGCTGGCTGTGGCGGCCTTCATGCTCATCGACGCCCTCACCTGAGGACTCAGACGGATGAGCGGCGCCTCGGCACCACGGCTCAGGCCAGAGACAGGAACAGCTTCTCCAGCCGGGTACGCATCTGCTCCCGGTCGCCGGAGGCGGCCATGTCCGCATCGGTCAGGCAGTGCTGCAGACCGGTGGCGATGATCGCGAAACCCGCCTTGTCCAGAGCCCGGGACGCCGCCGCGAGCTGGGTGACGACGTCCTCGCAGTCCCGCCCCTCCTCGATCATCTTGATCACACCGGCGATCTGGCCCTGCGCCCGGCGCAGCCGGTTGACCACCGTCTTCAGTTCCTCCGCCGCCATCGCCAGTTCCACAACCCACACTCCTTCGAGATACCCCCTTGGGTATCTTACCGAAGGGGTAACCCGAACCAAGAAAAGGAAAATCCCCGTGGCACCCACCACCACCCTCACCGCCGACCAGGCCAACGCCCGCCTGCACGAGCTGACCGTCATCGACGTGCGCACCCCCGGCGAATACGCCTCCGGCCACCTGCCCGGCGCCCACAACATCCCCCTCGACCACCTCGATACCGCCCTGCCCGCCCTGAAGACCGCCGCAGACCGCGGCGACCTCCTCATCGTGTGCGCCTCCGGCGCCCGCTCCGCCCAAGCCTGCCGGCGCCTGGCCGACCACGGCATCACCGCCGCCACCCTCACCGGCGGCACCACCGCCTGGACCCAGCTCGGCCACGACACCCACCGCCCGGCCGGCACCCGCACCCCCTGGGCCATGGACCGCCAAGTCCGCCTCGCCGCCGGATCCCTCGTCCTGACCGGCCTGATCGCCGGACAACGCTGGAATACGGCCCGCTGGCTCTCCGCGGGCGTCGCCGGCGGCCTGGTCTTCTCCGCCCTCACCAACACCTGCGGCATGGCCAAGATCCTCGCCAAGCTCCCCCACAACCAGCCCAAGGCCACCGACCTGGACGACACCCTCGCCGCCCTGATCTCCTAAGGGGTCCTTTCACTATGAGCGTCCGATCAGGTCGCGTGGTCTGGTGCCGTGCATCGCAAGGCGCCGGAAAGTCCTTGATGGGGTCCCCCGTTACGTTTTCCGCGGTCCTGCAAGAGGACCGCTGGCCTCCGGGCCCGGCATGACTGTTCCCCCCTGTCGAACGGATGACCTGGGGGGTGGTGTCACCGGGCCCGGGAGGCGCCGTTGGAGACGCTGATGAGAGGCCCGACTACCGCCTGGCCTGGCGCAAAGCCCGGCCGCTTGCGGGCGGCAG
>NZ_JBVIEE010000045.1:0-10313 GCF_055572015.1 Streptomyces sp. NPDC030840
CGGCCGCGCTGGATGAGGCGAGCGGCTGCGTGCCGGCCGCCGTGCTGCACCCGGAGCAGGACGGGCCCGCCCAACTGTCGGTGCTGCTGGCCGAGATGGCCGTACCCCAGCCGCTGCGCCCGGGCTGGCCCGCCCTGCTGGAGCAGGCCCACGCGGGCGGGCCGGTGCGGCGGCTGATGTCCTTGCCCGATCGGATCAAGGCCACCGCGTCGCGTCCGGCGGCCGTGCCCGAGACACTCGTCCTCGGCCACAGAACGGCCGGCGTCACCTCGGCGCACCTGACCGTGTGCGAAAGCCTCGGCATCAGCCTGGAGCCGGCCCCGCCGAGGACGGCGGACGCCCGCCGAGGTGCGCTGCGCACGCTTCAGGAGCTCGCCGGCCTGTTCTCCCGGCCGGCGGCGGGCGGCCCGGCCGCCCGCCGCCGCGGGCAAGAACCGGGCGGACGTGGCGTACTGGAGCATGCCGCAGCTGCAGGACCTGCTTGACGAATGGATCACCGGCGTCTGGCACCAGCGCCCCCAGGAGCAGCTGCGGCATCCACTGCTGCCCCGGGCGGGGCTCGCCCCGCAGGAGATGTGGCAGGTGCTGCTGGGCGCGGCCGGGAGGATGCCGCTGCCGCTGGCCGGGCAGACTTACGGCGAACTGCTGCCGGCCCGCCGGTGCGCGGTGACCGAATCCGGCATTCTGCTGGGCGGGCGCCGCTACGACGATGCGTGCCTGGACGAACACCGCGGCCGCGGGGACCGGTTCGAGGTCCACCATCACCCCCACGACCCGCGGCAGGTCTTCGTCCGGCTGCCCGACGGCCAGCTCCACGCGGTGCCGTGGGCGCAGGGCGAGCATGCCTGGCGGCCCTTCGACGAACTGCTGCGGCGCCGCACCGGCGCCGTCCTCGCACACCGCGCCGCCGGTACCGGCGCGGGTGCGGATGTGGGTGCCGACTGCGGTACGCGGCCGGGCGGCAACCGGACCGGCCCCGCCCTCACCGCGGCGCAGCCCCGGGAGGCGGCTGCCCGGGGCGGGACCAGTGGCGGCGCGGTGCCCGACACCGGCGGCGCCCGCGGCACGTTTGTGGAGCCGGGCGGGTTCGAGGTGTATGACGCCGAGGCGGAGGCCGGACAGTGGTGAGCACCCCCGGCCGCCCGGTCCGCGCCGCGGCCGCCGCCCGGCGCCGGCAGGTCAAACTCGGGGCGTATGTGACATTCGAAGGCCGACCCTGGCAGGTGGCCGCCGTGGCCGGAGCCTCGGTACGCCTCGTCGACACCCGCGGGCAGACCGCCTCGGTCTTGTCCTCGTTCCGGTTCGCCGACCGAACCTTCGCGGTGGTGGACTGTCCCGTTCCCGCCGCGGCGCCGTGGGGCCTTTTGGAGGCGGTGCCCGAACGGGAGCGGGAACGGGCGATGGCCTGGCAGCGGCACATCCGCGAGATCGAGACCGGGCTGCCCGACGGGCCCGGCAGCACCGGCGTCCCCCGGCCCGAGTACGACCCTCAGCGCACCTCGATGGCCGAGCGGGAGCAGGCCAAGGCCGACGAACTCGCGCAGCTGGGCTGGCCGCGGGCCAGCCGGGCCACCGTGCGCCGCATGCGCGCCCGCTACCACACGGGCGGCGTCATGGGCCTGATCCGGCAGCGCAAGCCGTCGAGCGCGACCGGGCGTGCGGATGAGCGGGTGGTGGCCGCGGTCCTGGAAGCCCTGCGCCGCCAGCGCGGCCGCTCCACAGGCACCCTGAAGGGGCTGCGGGAGGTGACCGGGCAGATCCTGGCCGACACCCACGGGCCGGGCGCAGTGGCGCTGCCGGCGCCATCGACGTTCAACCGGCTGGTCCGGGTCCTGGCCGACCCGCTGGAGCACCCGGGCCGCCCCGCCCGCACCGCCACCACCGTGCCGGTGCGTCCCTTCACGCCGACGGTGGCACTGCGGCCCGGTGAGCTGGTGCAGGTCGACACCACCCGGCTGGACATCATGGCCATCGGCGAGGATGGAAAGCCGGTACGCCCAGAACTCACGATCGCTCTGGACGTGGCGACGAAGTCCGTGGTGGCGGCCGTGCTGCGCGAGGAAAGCACTCAGGCGGTAGACGCGGCCCTGCTGCTGGCGGAGATGGCCGTCCCCCACCCGGTGCGGCCCGGCTGGCCCGAACATCTGCGTCTGGCCCACGCCGCCGTCCCCTACGACCGCCTCCTCGCCCTGGACGCGCGCCTTGAGCAGGCCGCGGCAAGGCCGGTGGTGGTGCCCGAAACGATCGTCATCGACCGCGGGCGCGTTTTCCTCTCCGCCGCGTTCCTGGCCGCCTGCGAAACCCTCGGGGTGAGCGTGCAGCCCGCCCCGCCCCGCTCCCCCACCGCCAAGGGCGCCGTGGAGCGGACCTTCGGCAGCTTCAACACCCTTTTCGCGCAGCACGTCGCCGGCTACACCGGCTCCCACGTTCTCGAACGCGGCGAGACGGTTCAGGGCGAAGCCCGCTTCACCGTGGCCCAGTTGCAGGAATTGCTGGACGAGTGGATCACCGCGTGCTGGCAGCACCGCCCCCACGACGGACTGCGCCACCCCCTCCTGCCCAAAAAGGCCCTGGCCCCGGGCAAGATGTGGGCCGCGCTGCTGGGTGCGAGCGGCTACGTGCCGCTGCCCCTGACCGGAGCCGACTACACCGAACTGCTGCCGGTGCGCTTCCACCCGATCACCGGCCGCGGCATCCGCATCAACTACCGAACCTACGACCACACGGCGCTCAACGAGCACCGCGGACGGCCCTCGCCCACCGGGCCCGGTGGCAAGTGGGAGGTCCACCTCAACCCGCACGACGTGCGGCAGATCTACCTCCGCCTGCCCGACGGACACCTGCACGAGATCCCGTGGATCCACCGCGACCACGTCCACGCACCCATGAGCGAGACCACCTGGCGCCACATCCGCAACACCCTCGAGAAGCGCACCGAACGCGAGGCACACGAAACCGCCCTGGCCGAGACAGCCGACCAAATCCTGCGCCAGGCCCGGCCTGCCGCAACTCCGGGCACGCCCACCGAAACGACAACACCCCAGGCGGCGGGCGTCCGGGCAGCGCCGCACCGCAACACGGCCCACGCCGCGACCACGACTGAGGCTGAGGCTGAGGCTGAGGCTGAAGACAGCCTCGATGAACTCCAAGCCCGGGCCCGCGCCGAGGTCCGAGACGGCACCGGCGCCGACGACTCCGACGCACTCACGCTGCCGCAGAGTGGCGCGCTGGCGCTGTACGACGCTGACCAGGAGGCCGAACTGTGGTGACCCCTGCCCGCCCCTCGCCCGCGGACGACGGGGAGGCGACCGCGGGCACGGTGACGACGTTCGACGCCTTCGCCCGCTTCGCCCACGCCGTGCCCCCGACGCCTCCGCAGCCGGGCCAGGCACCGCGTACGCTGGAGGAACGCCTGGCCTACCACTCGCAGTTCGTCACCGTGCGCACCCCGGCCATCGAATCCCTGGCCCGCCAGGTCCGCACCCTGATGATCCTGGGCCGCCACCAGCAGGCCACCGCACGGCCGTCGCTGATCGTCACCGGTCCGGCCACCACCGGCAAGACCACCGCGCTGCTCCAGGTCGGCCGTACCTGCCACCTCGCCCACACCCGCCGCGCCTCCCCGGGCGACACCAGCGTGCCCGTCGCCTACGTGCTGGTGCCGCCCGGCGCCACCGCCAAGACCCTGGCCGCCGAGTTCGCCCGCTACCTCGGCATCCCCGTGGCCAGCCGCATGACAACCGCGCACATCACGACCGCCGTTTGCCACACCTACACCACGGCCGGCGTCAGGCTCGTGCTGATCGACGAGATCCACCGGCTCAATCCCCGCACCACCTCCGGCGCGGAGGCCGCCGACTGGCTCAAGGACCTCACCGAACGGGTGCCCGCCACCTTCGTCTACGCGGGCATCGACGTCACCGCCAGCGCCGTTTTCACTGGGCTGCGCGGCGCACAGCTGGCCGGACGCGCCTCGCTGATCGACTGCGGCGCACTGCCCGCCCGGACCGGCCACCGCGAGCCGTTCCGCGAGCTGATCGCCGCCCTGGAAGCGGCCCTCGACCTCACCGCACACCGCACCGGCAGCCTGCCCCGGCTCGCGCCTTACCTGCACGAACGGACCGCCGGACGCATCGGCAGCCTCTCACGCCTGATCCGCCAGGCCGCCATCGAAGCCATCCTTGACGGCACCGAGCGCATCACCAGAACGCTGCTGGACACCATCGCACTGGACCACCTCGCCGAAGAGCACTACCGGCCCCGCACCCCCGCCCGCCGCACCCGCCCCGGCCGGTGACCACCCCCACCCAGGCCCGCCCCGCGCCCGCAGTGCGAACCGCCACGATGTGGCCCAGCCCGCCCGGCGCGCTACACGTGCGGCCGCTGCCCCGCGAAAGCGCAGCCTCCTACCTCACCCGCCTCGCCGCCGCCTACCGCCTCTCCCCCGCCCACCTCCTCGACGGCCTGCACATCAACGCCACCTGCACCCCCGCCGCCCCACACACCACCGAACTCCACCTCAGCTGCGAAGCCGCCCGCCGTCTGGCCGCCTTCACCCGCATCCCGCCCGCCCACCTCGACCGCGCGCTGACCCGCCGTCCCCCGCCCGCATCCATCGCCACCACCCCCACCGCCACCGCCCGCTGGCAGCCACTCGCCCCCGCCGTGCAGCCACTGCCAGCCTGCACCACCTGCACCCTCCGCCGCCCACCCCACCACGCCGCCCCCGCGTGGATCCACCCGCCGCCCGACCTGCCCCGGGCCCTGATCTGCGCCCGCCACCAGCAAGCCTCCAGCGACCCCCGACAGCGCACCCCCCTCGACATCCGTGCCCTGCCCGAACTCACCCACGCCCACCCCACCCGCCAACCGCCCACCGCGGCCTACCTGAGCTGGGCCACCACGATCACCACCCGCTGGTACGACCACCATCAACACCTGCACCAGCGCTGGCGCACACGCCTCACCCAGCTCACCGCCGCCAACCCCCACCTCACCCACAGCCCGGCCTCCCCCACCCTGACCTGCCGGAACCTGATCACCTACCCCGAAACCCTCACCCTCGCCACCGCCCTCGACCGTCTCCCCCCGCGCCCCCTGACACGCACCCAGCAGACCGCCTTCCTCCACGACCTCGCCGGCCGCCTCCACCTGACCCGCCTCGCACCCGCCGACCACGACCTGCTCTGGCAACGCCTCACCACCCGCTGAACCACCCCCACACCGCCCCCCAGCCCTCGCACAGCCGACCAGCACCGCTACCTACAGACGCGCCAACCGCACTGAGCAAAAACCACCACCCCGCTCAGCACACTGAGCAACACCAGACAACCAGCTCAACCCACGTACCCCCCAGCCCCGGACACTCGGTTCCGCGTAAGCCTCACTGACTGACCAGAACTACCACCCAGTACAACTGAACAACAGCAGGCCACAAACAAGATCAATAAGCACACCACCAGCTACGCCATAGGAAATCCCGATGAGATTGATCTTGGTCTTCAGGCAGTCGCATATAGCAAAGTACGGGCGGCTGGGGGTGACACAAGGGGTGCTTGGCGGTGAAAGCCGTGACCCGTGGTCTGGCCGCGGGGCGACGCTCGTGCAGTGAGGCCGACGCCCGGAGAGCCCTCGCCCCGGGCCGGAGGGAAATTCATCCGTTGACCGCCAGCCCACCGGTGGCCGCACCACAGGGGACGGAGCTGTTCGTGGGGTTATCGTCGGCCGACGGCTCCCTTCGGGTAGTGGCGGCGCAGGTTGGCGGCGAGGACGCGGTCGAGCGTACGGTCGGACAGGAACCGGCCCAGGCTCATGATCAAGGCAGCATCCCGGCCAGCGGTGTAGCGGGTGCGCGGTCTGCGGGTTGTTACGGCCTTCGCGATCACCTGGGCGGCGGCGTCAGCGGTCAGGCCCGACGCGGTGCCCGAGGCCATCAACTTGTTATTCGCTTGGACCAGGCTGCCGTAGCGCTCGTCCTGCTCCGGCGTCATCTGGGCGGCCAGGTGGTTCGCTGTTGCGATCCCGCGGGCGGCGAACTCCGTGCGGACGCCGCCGGGCTCGACCACGACCACCTGTACGCCCAGCGGCGCGACCTCCCGGCGGAGTGAGTCGCTTACTGCCTCCAGGGCGAACTTCGCGCCGGCGTAAGCGCCGTATGTTGCCATGGCGTACTTGCCGCCGACCGAGCTGATGTTGATCACGCGGCCCTTGCTGCGCAGCAGGGCGGGCAGGAGCGCCTGAATGACGGCGATGTGGCCGAACAAGTTGACTTCGAACGCCTGCCGCCACTGCGCCATCGGCAGGACTTCGACCGGGGCGTTCACCTGGACGCCGGCGTTGTTTACGAGCGCGTGCAGCGCGCGCGGGTCTTCGGCGACCCGCGCGGCGAGTGCCTCCACGTGCTCGGACTTGGTGATGTCGAGGATGACGGGCTCGATGCCGGCGGATCGGATGGCGTCGGCGTCACGGTCGCGTCGCACGCCGGCCAGCACGTGGAAGCCCCGACGAGCCAGTTCGCGGGCGGCTGCCGCGCCCATGCCCGTGGAGGCTCCGGTCACGACGATCAGCCTCTGCGTTTCAGATGACGTTGTCACCTTAGTTACGCTACCAGCACAGATGACACTGTCAACTGTATGATGCAGGTCATGGCCACTCGTGCGGAATCCGCCGCCCTCACCCGCCGCGCTCTGCTCGACGCGGCCGCCGACCTCCTCGGCCTCGGCGGCCCCGAAGCCGTCACCCTGCGCGAGGTGAGCGCGCGGGCAGGCGTGACACGGGGAGCCCCGTACCGGCACTTCACGGGCAAGGACAGCCTGCTGACCGCCCTCGCGACCGAGAGCTGGGAACGGATCGCCGACCAGGTCCACACCCTGCGGACCGATCCGGCCCTGTCGGACTCCGACAAGCTGCGCGGCGCTCTCCGCGTCCTCATCGGCGTCGGCCGGGACCAGCCTCACCTGTACCAGATGTTGTTCAGGCGCCACGGACACCGTCCTGAGGAACTTGGCGAAGGACTCGATCGCGTCCGACGCCAGCTGTGCGCACCGGCGGGCGACCCGGCCGCAGACCGCATCCGCGCGGCCGGACGCTTCCAGGAAGAGTTCCTGATCATCGTCACCGACCTCGTCGGGGAGCGGAACGCCCGGCACTACGGCGCCCTGCTGCTCGCCAGCGCCCACGGCATCGCTGACATGGAACTCACCGGCCACCTCAGCACAGACAGCTTGCGCACCACCTCCGACGAGCTCGTCGACACCCTCGTCCGCATGGTCACGGACGCCGGCGAAACGACATAGCAACGCCCACGCCCCGTCGAGGGCAGGCGACCGCTGCAGGGGTCACTGTTTCAGGTCTCTGGCCAGCGGGTTCGCCTGATGTCGACGCCAAGAAGGTCCAGCAGATGCAACTGGACGCCGCGGGTGATCGCCACGACGGGTGGATGGGTGGCACTGCCGATTCGCACTGTCAGCTCCCCAAGGTGGTAGAAGACCATGCGGCCGGTCGGACGCACCCGTCGGCCGTCCGGATACAGGCCCGCCATCTTCTCGTCGCCACCCAGCGCGCGCCGCACCTGCCGCTCGATCAGGCAGAAGACCATGCAGCGCCAGGCAGATGACCTGGATCAGGGCGGCAGCGCGGCGGTTGCTCTGCACGAACAGGGGGGTAACGGCCAGCGGGCCCTTGAAGTCGGAGTACCGGCGCTCGACCGCACCCTGCCCCTTGTGGGTGCGGACGCAGATGTCTACGAGGCCTTCAGGGGCTGGAGCCTGCCGAAGCCGCACATGGTGCCTTTGCATGCGCTTCAGGGAACGCTCTTCGTCCTGGAGGCTCCGAGCCTCGAGACCAAGGACGCTTTGGTGCGGTTCCTCCAGGGCATGGTGGGCCAGCCGCTGAAGGCGGGACGTACTCCGGGTGAGGACCTGACGTTGGGCCAGGTCGGAGTTCTAGCCGATCTTGTCGGCGAGTGGGAAGACGACCAGATTCGCGACGTGGAGCTTGGCGATATCAGAGCCGTTGTGGGTATGAGTGAGGTGAAGATCAGCCGGAGAGGGCTGGCCACCGCGCAGGTGTTCCTCTTGGTCGATGCCGAGTACAGCGGCTGGCGGATCGACGAGGACGGAACTCTGCTGGCTCACTCATCGAGCCTCCCGCAAATCCTGGTGCGGGATGTGCTCAGCTTCACCCTCGATGGCGGCGCGGTCACCCGTGCCCGGTCCGAGACTGGTCAGGCCATGGCGTCCCGAGCCGATAGCCACGCCTACAGCGAACCGTCGGATGCGCTCTTCGAGCTCATCGACACCCTCACAGTGATCCCGGGCGCTAACGCCCTGGCCGCCGCCGAACAGACCCGCGGCAGTCTCGCCGGAGCGGCCATACACACCGGCCACGGGGCCCAGTACACCAGCCGGGCCTTCGCCGACGCCAGCCGTCAAGCCGGTGTCCGCCAGTCCATGAGCGCGGTCGGCTCCAGCGCGGACAACGCACTCGCCGAGTCCTTCAACGCGACGTTCAAACGCGAGACGCTCCCGGGCCGCACGACCTGGCCCAGTGAACGCGAGGCCCGCCTCGACGCGTTCCGCTGGCTCAACCGCTACAACACCCGACGCCGTCACTCCAGCCTCGGACACCGCAGTCCCATCGCCTACGAAACAGCGTCCCGAACAACATCAACTACGCTGACACCAGCCGCAAAACCCGTCCAGGATTCGGGGTCAAGGCCCGAACCGTCCGTTGACACATATCGAAAGAGTGGAGCGCATGGCCATGTTGACGCGAATGCAGGAATTCCACGGCCTGCCGGTTGTCGACTTCCCCGCCTCGGAACCGGATCCGCGGGACGCCGCCGAGCTACCGGCACCCGAGTAGGTGGCCTGTGAGGATCAGTGTGATGCACCCCTACTACGGAGACAACTGGGAGGTGGTCTTCACCCGGTTCCTCGCCACCGTCCCCGCCGCCCGGGTACGTGCCCTGATCGTGGGTTGCTGGGGGGATCCCGACGACGGTTCGGAGGAGGTGATCGCGCTCCTGGTGTCGAAGCGTGAGCAATTGCCCGCCCTGCGCGCGCTGTTCCTCGGCAACGTCGACGACGAGTATGCGTACCAGCGCGGGTGGACCAATGAAATGTTCATGACCTCCCGCATCATCCAGGGCGAAGTGACCCCGCTGCTGGACGCCTTCACCGAGCTGGAGGAATTCGGCGTACGCGGCGAGACGGACCTGAGAGGGCGTTTGATCTAGCCGAGTTGCCGCTTATACCCTAGTAACAGCGGCTAACACAATGAGGTGGATTGCTCCTGGTTGCCGTGTCCGGGGCGGTAGTTGAACGTTCGGTCCGTTGTGGGGACGTCACCGTGGATCGTGTCGGATGAGCTGTGGGATCACCTGGAGCCGCTGCTGCCGCAGCGTGAGCGCAGGTTCCGGTATCCAGGCCGCAAGCCGTTGCCGGACAGGGACGTGCTGTGCGGGATCTTGTACGTGCTGCACACCGGGATCCAGTGGGAGTACCTGCCGCAGGACCTCGGCTTCGGCTCGGGCATGACGTGCTGGCGCCGTCTGCGGGACTGGAACGAGGCCGGCGTGTGGCAGCGGCTGCACGAGGTCCTGCTGGCCGAGCTGAACGCGGCGTCCCGGCTGGACTGGTCCCGCTGCGTGGTCGACTCCTCCCACGTCAGAGCGCTAAAAGGGGGATCCACACGGGCCCCTCGCCGGTCGACCGAGGCCGGGCCGGCTCGAAACACCACCTGATCACCGACGGGCACGGCACCCCGCTCGCGGTCCTGCTGACCGGCGGCAACCGCAACGACGTCACCCAACTCCTGCCCTTGCTCGACGCGATCCCGCCGGTCCGCGGCCGGGTCGGACGGCCCCGCCGCAAGCCGGACTCGCTGTTTGCTGACCGCGGCTACGACCACGACATGTACCGCGACCAGGTCCGCGCCCGCGGCATCGTGCCCGCGATCGCCCGCCGCGGCACCCTGCACGGCACCGGACTGGGCACCTACCGCTGGGTGGTCGAGCGAAGTTTTGCGTGGCTGCACGGCTTCCGACGTCTGCGCATCCGATGGGAACGGCGAGCCGACATCCACGAAGCGTTCCTCAAACTCGCCTGCTGCCTCATCACCCACCGACAACTCGGCTCATTGTGTTAGCCGTTGTTACTGACCTTCAAAGCATGATGTCGGCAGGGGCTGACGGTCCTTGATCCCTGCGGTATGCCGACTGCATGAGGTATGCGCAAGGGGGCGGGCTGACCGGCGAGCGACGGGCCTTTCGCGAGAGGCTGAGGATGGAGGCGGCTGAGCGGTTCGCCCTG
>NZ_JBVIEE010000046.1:0-4516 GCF_055572015.1 Streptomyces sp. NPDC030840
CAGGGCGAACCGCTCAGCCGCCTCCATCCTCAGCCTCTCGCGAAAGGCCCGTCGCTCGCCGGTCAGCCCGCCCCCTTGCGCATACCTCATGCAGTTGGCATACCGCAGGGATCAAGGACCGTCAGCCCCTGCCGACATCATGCTTTGAAGGTCAGTAATGCACCATCAGCCAGAATGAAACGATTACGTTCGGAAATCGGATGGCTCCTGAGACCATGCCTGACCAGCGAAAACTCACAAGTCGTGTTCGGTTGGGATACGGTTACTGAATCCACCCATTATTTTCGCGATGGCCCTCAACGGCCGTGGGCTGAGAAGGTCATCGGGAAGCAATCCAGGAAACCCCTTGTCAGCGAGGTGGCGAACCAGCGCTGGTGTCAAGCTCGGATCACCACCAGCGAGCACGTATGAGTCGGCGAGGCTACCGACTGGAAATCCGTGGTAATGAGCGAAGACCGCGCAGAGCACCTGCTCTGTACTGCTGGTCGACACCTCAAGATCGGGGGCGACACCGGTGCCTTCCAGCCGGACTCGGCCCCAATTCATCAACCCCTCGCTCGCAGAGGGCTGCTCATCGAACACAGCGAACCAATGAGGCGTGATAATTGCTGGATTATCCGGCAGCGCAGCCAGCACGTGCTGCCGCAGTCTGCCCGGGGTAACGTCACGCTGTTGCGACACAACACGGGCAATCAACTTGCCAACTACATCGTGGTCAATCTCTTCCACGCCACATACACCGGGCGCTGTCACCTGCACCTCGACAAACTCGACTCCTGGCAACTCCATTAGGATATCAGTCAGCTCAGAGGTATTTATCCAGCTATGGTCTACATAAACCCAGTCAGCGCCTGGGTTGATGACTGGAACATTGAATTGCTCGACTATGTCGGAGATGGTCTGATCCTCAAGTTCTACACGATCAGCCCACTCCGCTATAATACCGGCGATAGCCCTTAGGGAATTCTCCAATTGAGACGGGTTGAGCACCGACTCGTGAGCCAACAGGAACAAGGCGTCCAGTTTACTACCGACCCCTCCAACCCTGAAATATAGGTCGGTATCATAGTCTTCCCAATCCACGTTCCGCTCCCATTCCAGCGGATACGACCGCCAGGGCAATATTTCCGGCCGGCTGGCGATTGCCTGCTTGGGAGTCTTATCGACTGGCAAGTAATTATAGTGCACAGACAAACGGAGATTTATGCCGCGAGTACTGGATGCACGGGACATAAGCTCGCGCATCCGCCAGTAGGAATACTGTCCGTGCCGGAGACCCAAAAGTGTCGCTCGAAACACCTCTCGAAGGGTCGCCTTGAGAGTGGCCCTGGGATGGACGTCCACAAATGAGAGTGCGGGCTGGAAGAGGCAGCCCACGACGTTCTGTGTGGCCTCTTCATGCCTGTTGATCGAGGCGGAATCGAATGCGCAACTTCGCTGCCCCGAGAGCGCGGAAACAACGATAGTGTAGGCAGTTGCGAAAACCGTCGAAGGTGTAACGTGATGCCTTTTTGCAATGCGCTCCGCAGAATGGGAAATTCCAGGCATGCAAAGAGTTGCGGCATCGAAACCAGAACCGCCGTTTCGCGCCCCTGGGTGATATGTATGGAACATCCTGCTGGGCATTCGGTCAAAGAAATCGCGGAAGTACTGGTCAGTTCGCTTGCTGATCCGCTCCGCGCGGGCGCGCTCAAGAGGTTGTGTAGGCGTACCCAATGGCACTGGGGAGTTTCCCCTACCTGCCAGAGTTTCGTACTCCCGCTGCAGGAGCATGATCGTGTGCCCGTCAATCGCAATGTGGTTTGCAACCAGGACGAGTTCATGCGGCTCATTTTCCTTCATTATGAGTCCCACCCTGACCGGCCAGTCGACAGAGACGTCCATCGATAGACTCATCAGGTGTGTAGCCAGGCACTGGGCGTCCTCGCCTTCGGCCCCAAGATGAATCTGCACGTGATAAGGCTCATGAATTCGCTGGACAGGGTGGCCATTGTCACAGATGGGAAATGTACTTCGTAGCACTTCGTGTCGACGTACCAACTCGTCGAGTATTTCTCCGATCACTGAAACGGTGGCCCCACTGGGGAGGGACCAGGTGGTTGTCGTGATGATGCCGCCATACTGAGGAGCTGCATGACTGAAGAACCAGTAATATTCCTGCCCTTGCATTAGAGGTCCCTGCCTCACCGGTCGAGAAGAGAAGGCCTCGATTGCGTTTTCAGTAAGCATAAATACCACCGGTCCCAATTTCGTCGCGACGGATCTGTTCAGTGGACAATTCCGCTGATGCACCACATAGTAATTATTGAGAACAATTGAACATGTGGCATAGAATCAGTCTATGTAGGCCAGATCATGGTGCCCAAAGAACCTGCGGACGCTCAGCTGGTTCCACTTGAGTCTGGCAAAGACACAGTGCGCCTTCTCGAGCAATAAACCATCCCCAGCATAAGTGCAGAACTGCCGAGTGGACCCAGCCCGCCGTCCGGGCTGGCAGCCCGGAAACGGGGCAGGACCGGGACGGTTCCCGTGTTCACTGCGACTCGTTCGATGAAGTAGGAGCCGAGCTCTGTCCCTGCGGCATCGCCACGGCTACCCCGCAGCTCTTCACCGTGGCCTTCCGACGCACATCCATATGAACGCCCAGGAGTTCCCCATCCGGTCGCCCGGTCCGGGGATGCGCCGCACCCGGCCCGTATCCACCAGATTTGAGCCGGTGAGTCCTTAAGAGACGTAACCACTGGTTCCTCTCGTGCTCCTCTCCGTCACGCTTGCCGGACCCACACCATCTGGCAGTACTGGTCCGTCCCGGCGTTGTCGGGGCCGCTCTCACCCTCCCCGGCACCTCCCGGGTTATGAGACAGAGAGAGCTGCGTATGTAGGCCGACAGTGCTGGCCTGACAAGCTCACGGACGGTCTCATTGTCCTCACCCAGGAAGGTGTGCACCACGACCACGACGTGGTCCGACCATCCATCCTGGCTCGCCTCAGACGCGGCCTTACGGTACTCGAAGATCTTCTCGCTTCGGAAAGTCTCGACGTCGCCAACGCTAGTGATCCAAACAGGCAACTCGGCCTGCGCCGGGGGAGGAAATGACCGCACCTTCGCAGGGTTTCCCATCCCGTCAGGAACATCGATAGCCTCTCCGCGCCATAGCGCCCGTACTTGCTCGACCCTCTCGAACATCTCAGTGCGGCAGTCCGCGTAGGCTGAAGGGTTAGCGCAAAGTCGGTAGCGTGCCATCCGGAGGCAAAGGACACGCCGACGCGACCATGTGATATATTGTCGACTACCGACCATTCCTCGGCTATCCGCAATGGGTGATGCAGGGGTGCTGCAACGCTGCCTGCCCGAATTTTAACGCGACTAGTGATCGAGGCAATCGCTGCACTGGTTACCGACGGATTCGGGTAAGTTCCTCCGAAATTATGAAAATGGCGTTCCGGTGTCCATATGGAATGGAATCCATGCTCGTCCGAGAAACGAGCGCCATCGATCAGTAGTCGGTACCGATCCCCCTCGGCGCATCCACGCGCATCCACTGTCATTGGCAAAGCAGAAAAGACTGAAATCCACCACACTTGCACCCCTCATCGATCAATGCAGAGCCGGGTCCAGGATGTACCAGCATCATTGATGCGCATTGGCGCTATGCTATGCAGCAGTGTCGAAGTCAAGTCCAGCGTTGACCCAACTGGTGACACGGATACGTGCCGCCGCTTGTCTCGCCGGCGGGACAAGCGGCGGCATGCGGCTTCATGCGGCTCGCGGCGCATACAAACTGCGACCGCATTCCCCATTTGACAGCAAGAAGATACTTCTTCAGTTTAGAGAATGTCTCACGTGGTGAGTTTCTCGAGTTTCTTGTAGCAAGTCAGGGCGGCTGCGAGGCTGAGGAAGGCGAGGAAGTGTTCTCCTTTTCGTTCGTATCGGGCGGTGAGGCGGCGATAGCCGAAGAGCCAGGCGATCGACCGCTCGATCTTCCAGCGGTGGCGGCCGAGGCGTTCACCGGACTCGATGCCGGGCCTGGCGACACGCGGGACGATGCCGCGTTCCCGCAGCCAGGCCAGGTGAGCGGCGGAGTGGTACGCCTTGCTGCCCTTCTTGCCGCGATCGACCGGGTTCGGCCCGGTCAGCGAGCCCCCTTTTTCGCGTCCACGATCGCCGCAGTCCAGTCGATCTCGCCTCTCGCGCCGAGTTCATCCAGCACCGCCTGGTGCAACCTCCGCCACACCCTCACTTTCGTCCAGGCCGTGAGTCCACCGGGGCTGTACCCCCGCCCTGCGGACGGGACTTGAACCCCGGCAACAACGGAGCAGTCAGCTCCCACAACCCATCCGGCACCAGCCGGCGCGACAGATCAACACCCACAGCCCGACATCATGCCGCAACGAGCTCGCACCACGTGAGACAATCTCTTAGAGGTCGTTTTCACCTAAGTTGCCCGTTTATCGGATGAATCCGCAGGTGGTGGATGACGGTACAGGCGGGGGCGTAGAGGCCGTCGATGCCGGC
>NZ_JBVIEE010000047.1:0-3622 GCF_055572015.1 Streptomyces sp. NPDC030840
AAGGAACGGACGCTTCCTTCGTACTCACCCGAGAGACTCTCTCGCGGCTTTCCTCCGGGCGCTTCCCTTCGGTGTTTCCGACTCTATCAGATCTTTTTCCGATCTGATTTCCTCGGCGCTTTCCAGATCATGCGCTTTCGCGCTTCCCTTTCCGGCGGTTCCGACTTTATCAGAAGCTTTGGGCCGGACTGACCGGCATCCATTTCTGAATCATCGGGAGGGGCTTCGTCGAAGTCGATGTGTCGACGTTTCGAGAAGCAGACAGACACTCACTGTTGCCGCCGGGGAGGCTTCCCCTCTAGGCAACTGTTCGAATCTACCTCCCCGCGAGGTCCGTGTCAACGGCTCTTGCGGAGCGATGTCGAGGTTAACAGCTCGCCGGGGTTGCGTGCACATCGGCTCTTCAGGCGGCCGTAGGGACCGCGGCGCTCCGCTCGGGTTCGGCGAGGTCACCCGTGTCTCCGGCCCTGGCCGCGCGGCCGCCCAGGACGTAGACGTAGGCGAGGAAGGCCAGTTCCGCGGCGATCCCGATGCCGATGCGGGCCCAGGTGGGGAGGCCGGAAGGGGTGACGAAGCCTTCGATGGCGCCGGACACGAAAAGGACGAGAGCCAGGCCTATCGCCATGCCCAGGGCTGCGCGGCCCTCCTCGGCCAGCGCTGCGCGGCGGGTCCGGGGGCCCGGGTCGATGAGGGTCCAGCCGAGACGCAGGCCCGTGCCGGCGGCCACGAAGACGGCGGTCAGCTCCAGCAGGCCGTGCGGGAGGATGAGGCCGAGGAAGACGTCGAGACGGCCGGCTGACGACATCAGGCCTATGCCGACGCCCAGGTTGAGCATGTTCAGGAAGAGGATCCAGAGCACCGGCAGGCCGAGGAAGATGCCCAGGACGAGGCACATGGCTGCCGCCTGGGCGTTGTTCGTCCACACCTGGGCCGCGAAGGACGTGGCGGGATGGCTGGAGTAGTACGTCTCGTACTCGCCTCCGGGACGGGTGAGCTCACGCAGTTGGTCCGGGGCAGCGATCGAGGACTGGACCTCAGGGTGTGTTCCGATCCACCACCCCAGGAGGGCCGCTACGACGGTGGAGAGGAGCGCCGTGGGCACCCACCAGTGGCGGGAGCGGTAGACCGCCGCGGGGAACCCGCGGGCCAGGAAGCGGGTCACATCCCGCCAGGATGCGCGCCGGGTGCCTGTCACCGCACTGCGCGCGCGTGCCACGAGCTGGCTGAGACGCCCGGTGAGCTGGGGCTCCGGGGCGCTGGACTGGATCACCGAGAGGTGGGTGGCGGTGCGCTGGTAGAGGGAGACGAGTTCGTCGACCTCGGTTCCGCTGAGGCGTCGCTGGTTGCGGAGCAGTGCGTCGAGGCGGTCCCACTCGGCGCGGTGGGCGGACACGAAGACGTCGAGGTCCATCCGATTTACTGCTCCTCGTCCTGTCGTACTGCGTGTCGGCTTGTCGTACTGCGGCGCGATGTGCCCTCAGCTTGGCAGACTGGCGGTTCTCGGGGCAGGTCAGGGGAGGAATGGGCGCATGAGTGAGCTAGTGACGGGCGAGGCGGTGGCGCTGGAGCTGCGCCCCGCGAAGCTGCCGAGCCGGGCGCTGGCCGTGTTGCTCGACCTGATCGTCGCCTTCGTCGGCTACTTCGCCGTGACCATGGCGCTGGTCGTTTCGACCGCGAGTCTGGACGAGGCGGCGCAGACGGCGATATCGATCGCGGCTTTCCTGCTGGTGCTGGTGGGCGGGCCGATCGCCGTGGAGACCCTCAGCCATGGGCGTTCTCTGGGGAAGCTGGCGTGCGGGCTGCGGGTGGTGCGGGACGACGGTGGGCCGATCCGGTTCCGGCACGCGTTGGTGCGTGGGGCGGTCGGTGTGGTCGAGATTCTGATGACGCTGGGGGTTGTCGCGTGCATCGCGTCGCTGGTGTCGGCGCGCGGGCGACGGCTCGGTGACGTGTTCGCGGGAACGCTGGTCGTACGGGAGAGGGTGCCGGCCGGGCGGGCGTCGTTCATGCCTCCACCGCCGCACTGGCTGGCGGGGCGGTTCTCCGAGCTTGATCTCTCCGCGGTTCCGGACGGGTTGTGGCTGGCCGTTCGCCAGTACCTGACGCGGATGCGGCAGCTTGATCCCCAGGTCGGGCAGGCGATGGCGGAACGGCTCGCCTCCGATCTCGTTGCCGTTACGGGGTCTCCGGCGCCGCCGGGTGTTCCCGCGGCCGCCTATCTCGCGGCCGTGGTGCAGGAACGGCAGGTGCGGGAGGCCCAGCGGGCGTTCGGGGGCGGCGCACCTGTCGGCATGGGCCCCTACGGCCCCGTGCCGGGGCCGCCTGCCGGAGTGCCCGCGTGGGGCGGGCCGGGCGGTGCCCCGCACGGGCAGGGACCGGCGGTGTCCCAACCGGCCGGGCAACCGCCGGCTCACCCGTTCGCAGGCGGGCCCCCGACCGCGCTCCCGGACGCGGTGCCGCCGTCACCGGCACAGCCCGCTCAGCCGTCGCCGTCCCAGGACGCCGCGAGCGGGCAGTCCGACCGTCCGGCCACCGGGTTCGCGCCGCCCGCGTGAGGTGCGGCGGCCCGGAGCCGGACTGAGTGCGCCCTCCCGCGTCAGCTGAACACCGACGGCGGTGATTCGAGGTGCTCCAACTCGATGCCGGGTGCTGCCAGGACCACGTCGCCGGCGATGTGGACGGTGTGCCGTTCCCCGGTGTCCAGGGCTGTGACCTGGTATTCGTCCACGGTCAGGGGGTCGTTGTCAGTGGCGTGTGCTTCTCTTGCGATCAAGGCCCAGGACTGGTCGACGGTGCGCGGGGCGAGGACCGGGTCCGTGAAGGCTACGAGGCGTACGCGGGTCGCGGACGCGGAGGGGGTGAGGCGCAGGAGACGAGTGGTGGCGACGAGGAACGCGGGGGATGTGCCGGTGAAGGCGTGGGCGCGGACATTGCCTTCGGTGGCATGGGCGCCGGTGGGGTCGGTGCGGACCCAGGTGACGCCTTCGAGTGCGGCGCCGCGGACCTGCCAGCTCGCGGCGTGGAGTTCGAGGCGGAGAGGGCGGCCGAGTTCGTCGAGGGTGAGGTCGACGGAGCCGGCGTGGTCGCCGGACGGGGTGGTGACTTGGGAGACATAACGCCAGCCGGAGGGGCCGGGCGCGCATTGGAAGTGTTCTTCCGCGAGGAGGGAGTGGTCGTGCGGATCGTGGATCGAATAGCGGCCGCGGGGCATGGGGGTCCTGGAGCTTGACGGGCTGCTGGTCCGGGCGTCCTGGCGGCGCCGGCCCGGTGAAGGGGCGGGCCCCCGGCACGGGGGTGCGGGGGCCTGCCTTGGACCTGCTGCTCTCGGTGAGCGTGTCAGTGCACGGACACGCTCACCAGCAGCGGCGACGCGTTGGCCGAACTCGTCCGGTCAGTAGCGGTAGTGGTCGGGCTTGTACGGGCCCTCGACCTCGACCCCGATGTACGCGGCCTGCTCCGGGCGCAGCGTCGTGAGTTTCACGCCGAGTGCGTCGAGGTGGAGGCGGGCGACCTTCTCGTCGAGGTGCTTGGGCAGCGTGTACACGCCGGTCGGGTACTCGGACTGCTTGGTGAACAGCTCGATCTGGGCCAGGGTCTGGTCCGCGAAGGAGTTCGACATCAC
>NZ_JBVIEE010000048.1:0-1873 GCF_055572015.1 Streptomyces sp. NPDC030840
TTCGAGCTGAAGTACCGCGGCGCCCGGTTCTCGCTCGGTTACGGCGCCTGCCCGAACCTGGAGGACCGCGCCAAGATCGCCGAGCTGCTGGAGCCGGAGCGGATCGGCGTCCACCTGTCGGAGGAGTTCCAGCTCCACCCCGAGCAGTCCACCGACGCGATCGTGATCCACCACCCCGAAGCCACGTACTTCAACGCCCGCTGAGAAGGACCGATCCGTGCCCGCTGCCCCGGTCGTCGAGACCTCCCGCCCCCGTCCGACCGCTCCCACGACACCCGGCGTGCGCGAACTGCTGGCACGCGGGCACAGAAGCTTCTCCTTCGAGTTCTTTCCGCCGAAGGGCGCCAAGGGCGCGCAGACGCTGTGGAACGCCATCCGCCGCATCGAACCGCTCGCCCCGTCCTTCGTCTCCGTGACCTACGGGGCCGGCGGCTCCTCCCGGGAGCGCACCGTGGAGGTCACCCAGCGGATCGCCGCCGAGACCACGCTCCGTCCGGTCGCGCACCTCACGGCCGTCGGGCACTCGGTGGCCGAACTCCGCCACATCATCGGCCAGTTGGCCGACGCGGGCATCCGCGACGTCCTCGCGCTGCGCGGGGACCCGCCGGGCGACCCCAAGGGGGTGTGGACGCCCCACCCCCAGGGCCTGTCCTACGCCCATGAGCTGGTCTCCCTGATCCGCGGCCTCGGCGACTTCACGGTGGGGGTGGCGGCCTTCCCCGAACGTCACCCCCGGTCGGCGAACTGGACCGACGACATCCGTCACTTCACCGCCAAGTGCCGGGCGGGCGCCGACTACGCGATCACGCAGATGTTCTTCCACGTGGAGGACTACCTGCGGCTGCGCGACCGGCTGGAGGCCGCCGGCTGCACGACTCCGGTCATCCCGGAGATCATGCCGGCCACCGACTTCCGCCAGATCGCCCGGTTCGCCGAACTGAGCGACGCCCGCTTCCCCGCCGCGCTCGCCGACCGGCTGGAGGCCGCCCAGGACAGCCCGGCCGACGGCCACCGCATCGGCGTCGAGTACGCCACGGCCATGGCGGAGCGCCTGCTGTCCGAAGGCGCCCCGGGGCTGCACTACATCACCCTCAACAAGTCCACGGCGACCCTGGAGATCCACCGGAACCTGGGCGTCAGCCGGTAGCAAGCATTCGAACCCACCCCGATCGCGGAGTACAGACATGGAATACAAGGTGGCCGACCTCTCCCTGGCCGAGCTCGGCCGCAAGGAGATCACCCTCGCCGAGCACGAGATGCCGGGCCTGATGGCGATCCGCGAGGAGTACGCCGAGGCGCAGCCGCTCGCCGGCGCGCGCATCACCGGATCGCTGCACATGACCGTGCAGACCGCCGTCCTCATCGAGACCCTGGTCGCGCTCGGCGCCGAGGTGCGCTGGGCGTCCTGCAACATCTTCTCCACCCAGGACCACGCGGCCGCCGCCATCGCCGCCGCCGGGATCCCGGTCTTCGCCTGGAAGGGCGAGACGCTGCAGGAGTACTGGTGGTGCACGGAGCAGGCGCTGACCTGGCCCGGCCACACCGGCCCGAACATGATCCTGGACGACGGCGGGGACGCCACCCTCCTGATCCATCTGGGCGTCGAACACCGGAAGACCGGCGCGCTGCCCGAGGCCTCGAACGAGGAACTGGCTGTCGTCCGGGCCCTGCTGGAGCACAGCGCACTCGACTGGTCCGCGATGGCCTCGGAGATCCGCGGGGTGACGGAGGAGACCACGACGGGCGTGCACCGTCTGTACGAGATGCAGCGCGACGGCGTGCTGCTGTTCCCGGCGATCAACGTCAACGACGCGGTGACGAAGTCGAAGTTCGACAACAAGTACGGCTGCCGCCACTCCCTCATCGACGGCAT
>NZ_JBVIEE010000049.1:0-1703 GCF_055572015.1 Streptomyces sp. NPDC030840
TAGTAGGTGAGTGATGGGGTGACGCAGGAAGGTAGTCCATCCCGGGCGGTGGTTGTCCCGGGGTAAGGGTGTAGGACGTCAGGTAGGTAAATCCGCCTGGCAATAGTCTGAGACCTGATGCCGAGCCGATTGTGGTGAAGTGGATGATCCTATGCTGTCGAGAAAAGCCTCTAGCGAGTTTCATGGCGGCCCGTACCCTAAACCGACTCAGGTGGTCTGGTAGAGAATACCGAGGCGTTCGGGTGAACTATGGTTAAGGAACTCGGCAAAATGCCCCCGTAACTTCGGGAGAAGGGGGGCCATTTCCGGTGATCCCACTTGCTGGGTGAGCTGGGGGTGGCCGCAGAGACCAGCGAGAAGCGACTGTTTACTAAAAACACAGGTCCGTGCGAAGCCGTAAGGCGATGTATACGGACTGACGCCTGCCCGGTGCTGGAACGTTAAGGGGACCGGTTAGTCATGATTCGTCATGGCGAAGCTGAGAACTTAAGCGCCAGTAAACGGCGGTGGTAACTATAACCATCCTAAGGTAGCGAAATTCCTTGTCGGGTAAGTTCCGACCTGCACGAATGGCGTAACGACTTCTCGACTGTCTCAACCATAGGCCCGGTGAAATTGCACTACGAGTAAAGATGCTCGTTTCGCGCAGCAGGACGGAAAGACCCCGGGACCTTTACTACAGTTTGATATTGGTGTTCGGTTCGGCTTGTGTAGGATAGCTGGGAGACTTTGAACTCTGGACGCCAGTTCAGGGGGAGTCGTCGTTGAAATACCAGTCTGGTCGTGCTGGATGTCTAACCTGGGTCCGTGATCCGGATCAGGGACAGTGTCTGATGGGTAGTTTAACTGGGGCGGTTGCCTCCTAAAGGGTAACGGAGGCGCCCAAAGGTTCCCTCAGCCTGGTTGGCAATCAGGTGTTGAGTGTAAGTGCACAAGGGAGCTTGACTGTGAGACCGACGGGTCGAGCAGGGACGAAAGTCGGGACTAGTGATCCGGCGGTGGCTTGTGGAAGCGCCGTCGCTCAACGGATAAAAGGTACCCCGGGGATAACAGGCTGATCTTCCCCAAGAGTCCATATCGACGGGATGGTTTGGCACCTCGATGTCGGCTCGTCGCATCCTGGGGCTGGAGTCGGTCCCAAGGGTTGGGCTGTTCGCCCATTAAAGCGGTACGCGAGCTGGGTTTAGAACGTCGTGAGACAGTTCGGTCCCTATCCGCTGTGCGCGTAGGAGTCTTGAGAAGGGCTGTCCCTAGTACGAGAGGACCGGGACGGACGAACCTCTGGTGTGCCAGTTGTTCTGCCAAGGGCATGGCTGGTTGGCTACGTTCGGGAGGGATAACCGCTGAAAGCATCTAAGCGGGAAGCCTGCTTCGAGATGAGGACTCCCACCTCCTAGAGAGGGTAAGGCTCCCAGTAGACGACTGGGTTGATAGGCCAGGTCTGGAAGCCCGGTAACGGGTGGAGGTGACTGGTACTAATAGGCCGAGGGCTTGTCCATAGAGGCTCGCGTCCACTGTGTTGGTTCTGAAACCACGAACAACCGTCGTAGCCGTTGCTGCGGCTCCGGTTGACAGTTTCATAGTGTTTCGGTGGTCATAGCGTGAGGGAAACGCCCGGTTACATTCCGAACCCGGAAGCTAAGCCTTACAGCGCCGATGGTACTGCAGGGGGGACCCTGTGGGAGAGTAGGACACCGCCGAAC
>NZ_JBVIEE010000050.1:0-1495 GCF_055572015.1 Streptomyces sp. NPDC030840
CCCCCCGTTATGTTTTCCGCGGTCCTGCAAGAGGACCGCTGGCCTCCGGGCCCGGCATGGCTGGTCCCCCCTGTCGAACCGATGACCTGGGGGGTGGTGCCACCGGGCCCGAGAGGCGCCGTTGGAGACGCTGATGAGAGGTCCGACTACCGCCCGGCCGAGCGCAATGCCCGGCCGCACACGGGCGGCAGGTCTGCATAACGTGGATGCGCGCATACGACGCCAACGCCTTGGCCAGCACCGCATGAACCCCGCTCGGGAGGATGGGTTGGACGACATCGACGACGTGGGCGTCTTCCTCGGCCTGGACGTCGGCAAGAGCGCCCATCACGGGCACGGCCTCACCCCGGCAGGGAAGAAAGTCTTCGACAAGCAGCTGCCCAACAGCGAGCCGAAGCTGCGGGCCGTCTTCGACAAGCTGGCCGCGAAGTTCGGCACCGTGCTGGTCATCGTGGACCAGCCCGCCTCCGTCGGAGCCCTACCCCTGACCGTCGCCCGGGACGCCGGCTGCAAGGTCGCCTACCTGCCCGGCCTGTCCATGCGGCGAATCGCCGACCTCTACCCCGGCGAGGCGAAGACCGACGCGAAAGACGCCGCGGTGATCGCGGACGCCGCGCGGACCATGCCGCACACCCTGCGCTCGCTTCAGCTGACCGACGAGATCACCGCCGAGCTGACCGTGCTGGTGGGCTTCGACCAGGACCTCGCGGCCGAGGCGACCCGCACCTCGAACCGGATACGCGGCCTGCTCACCCAGTTCCACCCCAGTCTGGAGCGCGTCCTGGGCCCACGCCTGGACCACCCCGCCGTGACCTGGCTGCTGGAACGCTACGGATCCCCGGCCAGCTTGAGAAAGGCCGGTCGCCGCAGGCTCGTTGAGGTGATCCGGCCCAAGGCTCCGCGCATGGCTGCCCGGCTGATCGACGAGGTCTTCGATGCGCTCGACGAGCAGACCGTGGTGGTCCCGGGCACCGGCACCCTCGACGTCGTGATCCCGTCCCTGGCCCGCTCGCTCGCTGCCGTCCACGAACAGCGACGAGCCCTGGAAGCGCAGATCGGACAGCTGCTGGAGGCTCACCCTCTTTCCGCGGTCCTGACCTCGATTCCGGGAGTCGCGGTCAGGACCGCCGCCACCTTGCTGGTCACCGTCGGCGACGGCACCAGCTTCCCCACCGCCGCCCACCTCGCCTCCTACGCCGGCCTCGCCCCGACAACCAGGTCGTCTGGAACCTCGATCCACGGCGAACACGCGCCCAGAGGCGGCAACCGGCAGCTCAAACGCGCGATGTTCCTGTCCGCGTTCGCCGCCCTCCACGATCCCGCCTCCCGCACCTACTACGACAAATGCCGGGCCAGAGGAAAGACCCACACCCAAGCCCTCCTCCGCCTGGCCCGACAACGGATCAACGTGCTGTTCGCGATGCTCCGCGACGGCACCTTCTACGAACCCAGAACTCCACGCCTCGCTTGACGAAAGACATAGAGGCACCCCCCC
>NZ_JBVIEE010000051.1:0-1460 GCF_055572015.1 Streptomyces sp. NPDC030840
CCACTGACATTGATATTGCTAGGCAGGTTCTGGTGGTCGTGGCTCTGCCACTGACTGACGTCCTGCTGGGCTGTCTTCCAGATGTTCTGCCCGGCCGCCGGGGCTTGTTCTCATGGCTCCGGCCGGGCGGAACATGACCTGATAGGAGCTTGGTCAGAAGCCCCTTCAATGTCCTGTCTGCGCCACCCGGCCGGCGCCTCACCTCCGGCTAGGAAGGCATCTCCAGAATGACAGCAGCGGTCGCAGCGGACACGGTCAGGGCGGATGTGGTCGGGGGTGTCGACTCCCACGCCGACACGCTTCACGTCGCGGTCATCAGCGACAACGGAGGGCACCTCGCGGACGCCGAGTTCACCACCACGGCCGCCGGGTACGCCGCTGCCCTGGCCTTCCTGGGCGCCCACGGACACGTGGTCGCGATCGGTGTGGAAGGCACCTCCTCCTACGGGGCCGGCTTCACCCGCGCCGCCCGCTCGGCGGGCCTTCACGTCGTGGAGGTCAACCGGCCCGACCGGGCCGAACGCCGCCGCATCGGCAAGTCCGACCCCATCGACGCCTACGCCGCCGCCCGTGCCGCCCTGTCCGGACGCGCATCCAGCGCCCCCAAGGACGACAGCGTCACCGGCATACGCGCCCTGCACAACGCCGCCCGCTCCGCCGTCAAGGCCCGCACCGCGGCCCTGAACCAGATCGGCCACATCCTCATCGGCTCACCCGAGGCGATCCGCGCCAAGTACGGCCCTCTCAAGGGCACCGCCCGCACCGATGCCCTCGCCCGACTGCGCCCCAGCGGCGATCCGGTCCACACCGCGGTCCTGACCGCTCTCAAGAGCCTGGCCCGGCGCGTGAAGGAGCTGACCGCCGAGCACACGGCACTCACCAAGGCCCTGGACGCCGACGTCAGCGCACACAACCCCGGCCTGCGGGCCGCTTACGGAGTAGGCCCGGATACCGCGGCCCAGCTGCTGGTCACCGCAGGAGGCAACCTCGAACGCATGCGGACCGAAGCCTCCTTCGCCGCCCTCTGCGGCGCCGCCCCGGTCCCCGCCTCCAGCGGCCGGACCAACCGCCACCGCCTCTCACGCGGCGGCGACCGGGCCGCCAACGCCGCCCTCTACCGCATCGCCCTGGTCCGCATGTCCAGCGACCCCCGCACCCGCGACTACGTGACGCGGCAGACCGCGGCCGGGCGGACGAAGAAGGAGATCATCCGACTCCTGAAACGGGCCATCGCCCGGGAGATGTTCCGCTGCCTGACGACCACGGTGGCCGTTCCCGGCATCGCCGATCTGCGGCCCCTGCGGCAGTCCAAGAACATCACCCTCACCGCCGTCGCAGACCGCTTCGGCGTCTGGCCGGCCGTGATCTCCACCCTCGAACGAGGAATCCGCCGCGACGACGCACTCACCCACGCCTACCGCGACTGGCTCCATGCCGCTTGACAGGCAATAGGAGCATCA
>NZ_JBVIEE010000052.1:0-1422 GCF_055572015.1 Streptomyces sp. NPDC030840
CTAGTGTGCTGCGCCAGAAATCCTGAGGATTAGTTACTACCCTGTTGTCATGTCGCATCCCGGGCCTTCTGCTGTGGCGATCACGTTGTCCGAGGCCGAGCGCGCCGAGTTGGTGCGCCGGACGGAAATGCCGCACCGGCGCTCGGCCGAGAAGGCCCGCATCATCCTGGCGTGTGCTGACGGCATGTCAAACGCGGGTGTCGCACGGATCGTCGGTGTCCAGGCCAAGACGGTAGGCAAGTGGCGTCGGGCATTCGCCGCGGAACGGATGGCCGGGCTTGAGGACGCCGGCTGGATCGGTCGGCCGAAGGCCGACCTGATCCTCGACGACGCTGAGCGCCGGCAGCTGCAGCAGTGGGCGCGGCAGGCGAAGACCGCCCAGTTCCTCGCGCTGCGAGCCAAGATCGTGCTGCGCTGCGCGGAGGGCGGGACGAACCAGCAGGCCGCGGCCGACCTCGGTATCGACAGGTCGACCGTGGACCGCTGGCGGGCCCGGTTCATCGCAAAACGTCTCGATGGTCTGCAGGACGAGCCGCGCTCGGGCCGGCCGCCTTCGATCCTCCTCGACCAGGTCGAGGAGGTCGTCGTGGCCACCCTGGAGTCGGTCCCGGGTCAGGACACGCACTGGTCACGGGCCTCGATGGCTCAGCGCACCGGCCTGTCGAAGTCGACGATCGGGCGAATCTGGAAGCGGTTCGACCTCAAGCCCCACCTGCAGGACTCCTTCAAACTGTCCACCGATCCGCAGTTCGTCGCCAAGGTCGTCGACGTCGTCGGCCTGTACCACCACCCGCCCGAGAAAGCGGTCGTGCTCTGCGTGGACGAGAAGTCCCAGATCCAGGCGCTGGACAGGTCCCAGCCAGTGCTGCCGATGATGCCGGGCATGCCCGAACGGCGCACCCACGACTACCTCCGGCACGGCATCACCAGCCTGTTCGCCGCCTTCAACATCGTCGACGGCACCGTCATATCGGCACTGCACCGCCGCCACCGGGCGATCGAGTTCAAAAAGTTCCTGATCCGGATCGACAAGGCGGTGCCCGCCGGGCTCGACGTCCACCTCGTCTGCGACAACTACGCCACCCACAACACCGCCGAGATCAGGACATGGCTCAGCAAGCACCCCCGCTTCCACGTCCATTTCACCCCCACCGGCTCCTCCTGGATGAACCAGGTGGAACGGTGGTTCGGCCTGCTGACCGACAAACTCATCCGCCGCGGTGTCCATACCTCCGTGAAGGCCCTGGAGGACGACATCACCGCGTGGATCGACACCTGGAACGAGAACCCGCGGCCCTTCACCTGGACCAAGACAGCCGACGAGATCCTCAACTCCCTCGCCGACTACCTCACCAAGGTCGGAACCACCGGCCAGCAAACCGAGCAGAACTAATCCTCAGGATTTCTGGCGCAGCACACTAG
>NZ_JBVIEE010000053.1:0-1408 GCF_055572015.1 Streptomyces sp. NPDC030840
CGGATTTACCTACCTGACGTCCTACACCCTTACCCCGGGACAACCACCGCCCGGGATGGACTACCTTCCTGCGTCACCCCATCACTCACCTACTAACCGCTTGGTTCGGCGGCTCCACCACTTCCCTTTGCCCGAAGGCTCCGGGACGGCTTCACGGCCTTAGCATCACGATGCTCGATGTTTGACGCTTCACAGCGGGTACCGGAATATCAACCGGTTATCCATCGACTACGCCTGTCGGCCTCGCCTTAGGTCCCGACTTACCCTGGGCAGATCAGCTTGACCCAGGAACCCTTAGTCAATCGGCGCACACGTTTCCCACGTGTGAATCGCTACTCATGCCTGCATTCTCACTCGTGAACCGTCCACAACTCGCTTACACGGCTGCTTCACCCGGCACACGACGCTCCCCTACCCATCACAGTCTCCGTTAGGAGTATGTACTGCAATGACACGACTTCGGCGGTACGCTTGAGCCCCGCTACATTGTCGGCGCGGAATCACTTGACCAGTGAGCTATTACGCACTCTTTCAAGGGTGGCTGCTTCTAAGCCAACCTCCTGGTTGTCTCTGCGACTCCACATCCTTTCCCACTTAGCGTACGCTTAGGGGCCTTAGTCGATGCTCTGGGCTGTTTCCCTCTCGACCATGGAGCTTATCCCCCACAGTCTCACTGCCGCGCTCTCACTTACCGGCATTCGGAGTTTGGCTAAGGTCAGTAACCCGGTAGGGCCCATCGCCTATCCAGTGCTCTACCTCCGGCAAGAAACACACGACGCTGCACCTAAATGCATTTCGGGGAGAACCAGCTATCACGGAGTTTGATTGGCCTTTCACCCCTAACCACAGGTCATCCCCCAGGTTTTCAACCCTGGTGGGTTCGGCCCTCCACACGGTCTTACCCGCGCTTCAGCCTGCCCATGGCTAGATCACTCCGCTTCGGGTCTTGAGCATGCTACTGAAACGCCCTGTTCGGACTCGCTTTCGCTACGGCTTCCCCACACGGGTTAACCTCGCAACACACCGCAAACTCGCAGGCTCATTCTTCAAAAGGCACGCAGTCACGACGTTGAGTGCAAGCACTCAACGCGACGCTCCCACGGCTTGTAGGCACACGGTTTCAGGTACTATTTCACTCCCCTCCCGGGGTACTTTTCACCATTCCCTCACGGTACTATCCGCTATCGGTCACCAGGGAATATTTAGGCTTAGCGGGTGGTCCCGCCAGATTCACACGGGATTTCTCGGGCCCCGTGCTACTTGGGTGTCTCTCAAACGAGCCGCTGACGTTTCGACTACGGGGGTCTTACCCTCTACGCCGGACCTTTCGCATGTCCTTCGCCTACATCAACGGTTTCTGACTCGTCCTGTTGCCGGCAGACAACAGAAGAGAGATCCCACAACCCCG
>NZ_JBVIEE010000054.1:0-1379 GCF_055572015.1 Streptomyces sp. NPDC030840
GGGTCTGTCAAACGAACGGTGTAACCAGGGTGGTTGGGTTATTGGCGGGCCGCTGAGAGCCGGCCGTCGAAGGTGATATCGAAGGCGTTCAGCGCGGTCTTCCAGCGCATGGTCCAGCGGGCCTGGCCCTTGCCGGTGGGGTCGAGCGACATGATGGCCATGTAGACGCACTTCAACGCGGCCTGCTCGTTTGGGAAGTGTCCGCGGGATTTGACCGCTCGCCGGATCCGCGCGTTGACCGACTCGATCGCGTTGGTGGTGCAGACGATGCGGCGGATCTCGGCGTCGAATCGCAGGAATGGGGTGAACTCGTCCCAGGCGTTCTCCCACAGTTTGACGATCGCCGGATACTTCCTGCCCCAGGCGTCGACGAACTCGGCGAACCGCTCCAGGGCGGCCTCCTCGGTCGGGGCGGTGTAGACGGGCTTGAGAACCTTGGCCATCTTGTCCCAGTCCTGGCGGGCGGCATACCGGAAAGAGTTCCGCAGCAGGTGCACCACGCAGGTCTGCACGATCGTCCTCGGCCAGACCGTCTCCACCGCCTCGGGCAGGCCCTTGAGCCCGTCGCAGACCAGCATCAGCACGTCATTGACGCCGCGATTCTTGATCTCGGTGAGGATGTGCAGCCAGTGCTTGGCTCCCTCGCCGCCGTCGCCGGCCCAGAGCCCGAGAATCTCCCGCCGACCCTCGGTGGTGACGGCCAAGGCCACGTAGATCGGTCGGTTGGCGACAGCACCGTCGCGGATCTTCACGTGGATGGCGTCGATGAAGACTACTGGGTAAACGACGTCAAGAGGCCGGTTCTGCCACTCGGCCATGCCGTCCAGGACCTTGTCGGTGATGGTGGAGATGGTCTGCCGGGAGACCTCGGCCCCATAGACCTCCGCGAGATGGGCCTGGACCTCACCGGTGGTCAGGCCCTTCGCGGCCAGCGAGATGACCATCTCGTCGACGCCGGTCAGGCGCTTCTGCCGCTTCTTGACGATCTTCGGCTCGAAGGAGCCGTCCCGGTCCCGGGGCACAGCTATCTCCACCGGTCCCACGTCGGTCAGCACGGTCTTGGAGCGTTTGCCGTTGCGGGAGTTGCCACCGTCCTTGCCCGCCGGATCGTGCTTGTCATAGCCAAGGTGGTCGGTGATCTCGCCCTCCAGGGCGGACTCCAGCAGCCGCTTGGTCAGCTGCTGGAGCAATCCGCCCTCACCGGTCAGCTGCAGGCCCTCGGCCTGGGCCCGGCCCACCAGCTCGTCGATCAACTGGTCATCCACGGCCTTCGCCGACACAGCCTTCGTGGGCCCGGCAGCCTCGGACTCGGACACGTTCTCACTGGTCATCGATGCATCTTCCATGATCGGGAGTTACACCGAACGATTTACAGTCCC
>NZ_JBVIEE010000055.1:0-1375 GCF_055572015.1 Streptomyces sp. NPDC030840
CCCGATCCGGTCTCCGGGGCGGAGGAGGTCGTGGCGTTCGCCGAGCAGCACGGTCTGCCGATCGCGATCAAGGCCGCCTTCGGCGGCGGCGGCCGCGGCCTGAAGGTCGCCCGCACCCTCGAAGAGGTCCCCGAGCTGTACGACTCCGCCGTCCGCGAGGCCGTGGCCGCCTTCGGCCGCGGTGAGTGCTTCGTGGAGCGCTACCTGGACCGTCCGCGTCACGTGGAGACCCAGTGCCTGGCCGACCAGCACGGGAACGTGGTCGTCGTCTCCACCCGTGACTGCTCCCTGCAGCGCCGCCACCAGAAGCTGGTCGAGGAGGCCCCGGCGCCCTTCCTCTCCGAGGAGCAGAACGCCGAGCTGTACCGCGCCTCGAAGGCCATCCTGAAGGAAGCCGGCTACGTCGGCGCGGGCACCTGCGAGTTCCTCGTCGGCCAGGACGGCACGATCTCCTTCCTGGAGGTCAACACCCGGCTGCAGGTCGAGCACCCGGTCACCGAGGAGGTCACCGGCATCGACCTCGTCCGCGAGATGTTCCGCATCGCCGACGGCGAGGAACTCGGCTACGACGACCCGCCGATGCGCGGTCATTCCTTCGAGTTCCGCATCAACGGCGAGGACCCCGGCCGCAACTTCCTCCCGGCCCCCGGCACGGTGACGACGTTCGCGCCGCCGTCGGGCCCCGGTGTGCGGCTGGACGCGGGTGTGGAGTCCGGCAGCGTCATCGGCCCGGCCTGGGACTCCCTGCTCGCCAAGCTGATCGTCACCGGCGCCACCCGGCAGCAGGCCCTCCAGCGGGCCGCCCGTGCGCTGAACGAGTTCACCGTCGAGGGCATGGCCACGGCCATCCCGTTCCACCAGGCCGTCGTCACCGACCCGGCGTTCGCGCCGGAACTGACCGGCTCCACCGACCCGTTCACGGTCCACACCCGCTGGATCGAGACCGAGTTCGTCAACGAGATCGCCCCCTTCACCGCCCCCGCCGAAGCCGTCGAGGCCGAGGACGAGGCGGGCCGGGAGACGGTCGTGGTCGAGGTGGGCGGCAAGCGCCTGGAGGTCTCCCTGCCGGCCTCGCTCGGCATGTCCCTGGCCCGCACCGGCCTCGCCGCCGGCGCCAAGCCCAAGCGCCGCGCCGCGAAGAAGTCCGGCCCGGCCGCCTCCGGTGACACCCTCGCCTCGCCCATGCAGGGCACCATCGTCAAGATCGCCGTGGAGGAGGGGCAGGAGGTCAAGGAAGGCGACCTGGTCGTCGTCCTGGAGGCCATGAAGATGGAACAGCCCCTCAACGCCCACAAGGCCGGCACCATCAAGGGGCTCGCGGCGGAGGTCGGCAACTCCGTCACCTCCGGCGCGGCGATCTGCGAGATCAAGGACT
>NZ_JBVIEE010000056.1:0-1309 GCF_055572015.1 Streptomyces sp. NPDC030840
CTTCGGTTCTAGTGGTCCTCGCAACACCCCAGTTAGGGGTGCGATGGACTTCGAGATCCGCAAGGTTCGCAAGGCTCAGGGGCCTGTGAAGCTCCGAGCTGAGCGGGAGGAATACTTCCGGCTCGTGCAGATGGGGCTGAGTAACCGAGAGGCAAGCCGACGTGTCGGTGTTCATGAGCGGACCGGCCGCGAATGGCGAAACGGCCGGACCGACCCGAAGCGGCGGCGGGCTCCTGCTCTGACTGAGCAGGAGCCCGAGCCTTCGCCGACGAGGTACCTGCGGGAAGACGAGCGCATCCACATCGCCGACCGGCTGCGGGAGAAGGCGTCCGTCCGCACGATCGCCGCCGAGCTGGACCGCAGCCCGTCCACGATCAGCCGCGAGATACGCCGCAACGGCACACCCCTGCGCGGCGGGCGCACCCGATGGGCCTACCGCCCGCACGCTGCCCAGCGCCGGGCCGATGCCCGCCGGCCCCGGCCCAAGCCCGGCAAGATCGGCCAGAACCTCGAGCTGCGGGACTTCATCCAGGCTCACCTGGCCATGCGGTGGAGCCCTGAGCAGATCTGTCACGCTCTTCGCAGACGGTTCCCCGACCGGCCGGAGATGCACGTGGTTCACGAGACGATCTATCAGGCCCTCTACGTCCAGGGCCGCGGGGAACTCCGGCGCGAGCTGGCCCGGGCACTGCGCACGGGACGGGCCCGGCGCAGGCCGCACCGCCAGGCCGCCGCCCGGCAGCCGCGTTTCTCCCATCCCATGGTCATGATCAGCCACCGGCCCGCAGAGGCTGCCGACCGGGCCGTTCCCGGCCACTGGGAAGGCGACCTGATCATCGGCAAGGACGGTGCCTCCGCCATCGGCACCCTGGTCGAACGGGCCACCCGCTACGTGATGCTTGTCCACCTGCCGGGCGGCCGCGGCGCCGAAGAAGTCAGCACGGCCCTGCAGACCACCGTCCAGACGCTGCCACGGCACCTGGTCAAGTCGCTGACCTGGGACCAGGGCTCGGAGATGGCCGCCCATCACGCGTTCACCGTCGCCACCGACGTCCCGGTCTACTTCTGCGACCCGGCCAGTCCCTGGCAGCGCGGATCGAACGAGAACACCAACGGCCTGCTGCGGCAGTACTTCCCCAAGGGCACCGACCTGTCCGTCCACGAGCCCGAGCAGCTGGCCGCCGTCGCCGCCGAACTCAACAGCCGCCCACGCAAAACACTCGACTGGGAAACCCCAGCCGAGCGCCTGCATAAACTGCTCGCGGCCTGATCAACCAACCACGTGTTGCAACGACCCCTGGAATCCGCC
>NZ_JBVIEE010000057.1:0-1127 GCF_055572015.1 Streptomyces sp. NPDC030840
AGAGGTCGTTTTCTCCCGATGTTTCATCCCGGAATCTGGTGTTTGGTCTGCGGTGTCGGGTCGCGCCAGGAGATGGTGTTCTCGCCAGTAAGGCGGCGGGCCATGAGGTCGGTCATGGCGATGTGGATCATGGCTTCGGAGCGGACGGGCAAGGTCTCGTAGTCGCGGGCCAGCCGACGGTGGAGCATCAGCCAGCCGTAGGTCCGCTCGACCACCCACCGTTTCGGGACCGGGGTAAAGCCCCTGGTGCCTGGCTTGCGTTGAGTGATTTCCATGTCGATGCCGAGGGCGGCTGCGTGCTCGACGAGGTGCTGGCGGTATCCGCCATCGACCCACACCTTGCGGATGCCGGGATGTTCGGCGGCGACCTGGTCCAGGAGCTGGGTGCCGGCGATGGAGTCCTGCACGCTCGCCGCGGTGACCAGCACGGCGAGGAGAAGGCCGACCGTGTCGGTGACGATGCTCCGCTTCCGTCCGACGATCTTCTTCCCGGCGTCGATGCCCTGGCCGGAGGCGAGCACGCTGGTGGAGGTTTTCACGCTCTGCGCGTCGATCACGCAGGCCGACGGTTCAGCCTCCCTTCCTTCCTTCTCTCGTAAGAGTTGCCTGAGCAGGCCGTTGAGCTGGGCGAACACGCCTTCTTGCTGCCACCTGGCGAAGTAGCCGTAGACCGTGTTCCAGTGCGGGAAGTCATGCGGGAGGTAGCGCCACTGAACCCCGGTGCGGTCCACGTACAAGATCGCGTCCATGATGTCGCGCAGGTCGTGCTCGGGCGGCCGGCCGAAGTCCAGGGCCCGGCCGCGGCGCTCGAAACGCCAGGCCGCCAGGACCGGTTCGATCAACTCCCAGCGGGCATCGGACAGATCACTCGGATATGGGCGTCGCTTCGACATGCTTCCGGCGTACCGCCGCGAACCGAGTGCGCCCAGTCGCACAGAAACGGCGGGCGAAGCACACACCCCCGAAGACCGGCATCCTGGGATGAGACAGGATCGCGCCCCTTTCCGTCCCATCCGCAACATCCCACGACTCGCCGGCATCGACGGCCTCTACGCCCCCGCCTGTACCGTCATCCACCACCTGCGGATTCATCCGATAAACGGGCAACTTAGGTGAAAACGACCTCT
>NZ_JBVIEE010000058.1:0-1017 GCF_055572015.1 Streptomyces sp. NPDC030840
GTGTCACCGGGCCCGGGAGGCGCCGTTGGAGACGCTGATGAGAGGCCCGACTACCGCCTGGCCTGGCGCAAAGCCCGGCCGCTTGCGGGCGGCAGGTCTGCATAACGTGGATGCGCGCACACGACGCCAACGCCCTGGCCAGCACCGCACGAGATCCGTTCGGGAGGATGGGTTGAACGACATCGACGACGTAGGCGTCTTCCTCGGCCTCGACGTCGGCAAGAGCGCCCACCACGGGCACGGGCTGACCCCGGCCGGCAAGAAGGTCTTCGACAAGCAACTGCCCAACAGCGAGCCCAAGCTGCGGGCCGTCTTCGACAAGCTGGCCGCGAAGTTCGGCACCGTGCTGGTGATCGTGGACCAGCCCGCCTCCATCGGAGCCCTGCCCCTGACCGTCGCCCGGGACGCCGGCTGCAAGGTCGCCTACCTGCCCGGTCTGTCCATGCGGCGGATCGCCGACCTCTACCCGGGTGAGGCGAAGACCGACGCGAAGGACGCCGCGGTCATCGCGGACGCCGCACGGACGATGCCGCACACCCTGCGCTCGCTGGAACTGACCGACGAGATCACCGCCGAGCTGACCGTGCTGGTCGGCTTCGACCAGGACCTCGCCGCCGAGGCCACCCGCACCTCCAACCGGATACGCGGCCTGCTCACCCAGTTCCACCCCAGCCTGGAACGCGTCCTCGGCCCACGTCTGGACCACCTCGCGGTGACCTGGCTGCTGGAACGCTACGGCTCCCCGGCCGCCCTGCGAAAGGCCGGTCGCCGCAAGCTGGTTGAGGTGATCCGGCCCAAGGCTCCGCGCATGGCCCAGCGGCTGATCGACGAGGTGTTCGACGCGCTCGACGAGCAGACCGTCGTCGTTCCCGGCACCGGCACCCTCGACGTCGTGATCCCCTCCCTGGCCCGTTCGCTCGCGGCCGTCCACGAACAGCGACGAGCCCTGGAAGCGCAGATCGGACAGCTGCTGGAGGCTCACCCTCTTTCCGCGGTCCTGACCTCGATTCCGGGAGT